>NZ_MBLO01000026.1 GCF_001854805.1 Pseudofrankia coriaricola | reverse complement strand
AGAGCTGGCGCCTGAGCACCCCGAATCCGCGTCGGCGTCGCCTGGGCTGGGAGGCGCCTCGCCGCCCGCTCCGCCGGGGCCGGCCCCGCGCTCCGCCTCCGCCCCGGGCACCCGGCCGCCCGGGGGCCCGGGCGTCGCGCCGGTGCTCCTGGGCGCGCTGGACCCGACGCCCGTTGGCACCCGCGGCGACGGCGGGAATGGCGGGGATGGCAGCCGTGCCGCCCTTCGCCGCCTGTGGCCGCTGCCCGTTCCGCTCGGGCTGGCCGCCGTGGTCGCCGTCCTGCTGCTCGTCGGCCTGGCCGCCTGGGGGATCGGGGAGGCGCGTGGTGGACCTGGCCGTGCGCAGCCCCGCTCCACGCCGACCGGGACGGCGGCGTCCGGCGGCGCGACGGCCGGTGCCGTGCCGGGTACGGAAGGAACCGCCGGGACTGGTACCGCCGGGACTGGCACCGCTGCGGCCGCCGGCGCCGGCGCCGTGCCGGTGCGGATGCTGGGCCTCTGGCACGGCACCGTCACGCAGGGCGTGGACATATCCGGCGTGGATCTGAACGGTACGACGTTCACCCTGCCCCCGGTCCGCTTCGAGGTCACGCTGGAGATCCGCGGTGGTGAGCTCAACGGGACCGTCGGCGTCTCCAGCTCATCGGAAGGCTGCGAGGCGGACCTTCTTCTGCGAGAGATCGGCATCCGGCAGATTCAGGTCCAGGAGTTGATAACCAAGAGCAACGAGCTGTGTAACGGCGCCTACCGCCTCCGGTTGACCCTCAACGACGATGGCACCCTCGACTACTTCTACGACGCCACCTACATCACCTCCGCGGGCATCGCCACCCTGACCAGGTCCTAGGCGGACGCGCCCGGCCGGGCCGCGCATCAGGTCTGCCGGAGCGGCCCCGGAAGGCCGTCGTGCGCGGGCGCGGCTGCCGCCTGTACCCGCGGCTCGCGGCCTGGATGCGTTTCAGGACCGGATTCGGCGGGCTAGCGCCGGCCACCGCCGCGGCGGGCGGTGTCCCCGCGGCGCCTGGCCTGGGGGACGGTGGCGGCCGGTTTCACCGGGACATCCCAGGCCAGTGCCAGCTCGCCGCCCGGCGGGAGCGTCTGCCACTGGTCGCGCAGCTCGCGTAGCCGCCCCACGGCCGCGGCCCCGCGGGCGGGGTCGAACGGGGGTGCGCCGGTGCCGATGGTGCCCCAGGCGGCGGTCAGCGCCGCCGGGGCGCTCTGGTCCCCGTCGTCGAGCGCCCGGTGGACGGCGCCGGCCACCACCTCGGCCAGCATGATGTGCCGTTGGTTCGCGGCGAGGATCGCCCGCGACCGCCGCGCCGCGTCATGGCGAGGACGGCCGGCGACCACCCGCATGCTGGCGAACACGACGCCGGACGCGACGCTGCCCCAGAATCCCTGGGCCATCCGGAACTCGCGCTCGGCGACGAAATGCGCGAGGTCATGCGGCACGGAGTACTTCCGGTCGTAGGACTGGAGTCGCAGGGTCACCCCGTCCGGCCGCGCGATCAAGGCGACCGATCCGCCGCTGCGCGTCTCATCGGGCGAGAAGGTCACCAACACGAGATCAAGTCTGAGCTCCGCCCGCGATCTCCGCAACGCGATTTCGCCGCCGCGCCGCCCCGACGCAATCGGCACGGCGTCGAGCGGAGCCGGCCCTATCCCGCCAGACCGGCGCGGGAGGCGGCGGCGCGGTCGACGAGCCAGAGGGTGCGCTCCAGGCCGCGGGCGCCGGCCGCGGGCAGGTCCAGCGCGTCGGCACCGGCGACAGCCGTGGCCACGGCGTCCGCCTTCTCCTCGCCGGCGGCGATCACCCACACCTGCCTCGCGGCCCGGATCGTCGGGAAGGTGAACGAGATCCGGTTGGGCGGCGGCTTGGGGGATTCGCGGATGGCGACGACTGGCTCGGCCGCGGCAGCCGCGGGAGAGTGCGGGAAGATCGACGCGATGTGGCCCTCGGGGCCGATGCCGAGCAGCAGCACGTCGAACGCCGGCACGGCCGCGCCCGCCGGCGCGCGTGCGGCGAGCGCCGCCGCGTAGTCGGCGGCGGCCTGCTCCGGCTCCACGTAGCCGCCCGCGGCGCCCACGGACCCGCCCGCCGAGGTGAGAGCTCCCACCTCGAATACCCGCTTCTCGTCGACCGGCACGTGATCGAGCAGCGCCTCGCGGGCCTGGCGGGAGTTGCGATCTGGGGAGTCGGCGGGGACGAACCGCTCGTCACCCCACCAGACGTCCACCTTTGACCAGTTGACCGCGTCCAGCGCCGGGATCGTGCGCAGGGCGCGCAGCAACGCGATGCCGATGCCGCCGCCGGTCAGTACCAGAGATGCCTCGCCGCGCTGAGCCTGCGCGTCGACCAGCGCGGTGACGAGCCTGGCGGCGGCGGCCTTCGCGAGCAAGCCGGCGTCCGGGTGCACGATCAGCTCCATCAGCTGCCGCCTTCCGCCACCGGCCCGCTCTTGGCCGTGGCTGACGCCGTCGCGGGCGTCGCGGGCGGCTGCTCCATGGGGTCCTGCCAGATGTGCTCGCGGTGCCCCGAACGACCCGCCAGGTCCGGGATGCCGCTCCAGGCGGACAGCGCCTCCGCGTAGATGACGTCGTGGTCGAGGCGGCGCAGCTCCTCGGCGAGCAGGTCGCCGACGTCCAGCTGGCGCAGCGGCAGCCGGCGGGGCGGTACCCCCGGCCTGGTGATGTTGCCCGAGCGGGCGTCGGCGCGGGACACGGCGACCTCACCGTCGTCCACGGCCACGCGGACAGCCTGGATCCCGCGTTTCCCGGTGCCGACCACGTCGACCGGCACGCCGAGCTTCGCCCGCAGCCACCCGGCGAACAGATGGGCGCTCGGGTCGGACGGGTCGGCGTCGATGTGGGCCGAGCGCGGCCGGTCGGCACGCCCGTCGAAGGCGGCGGCGAGCAGCGTGCGCCAGCCGGAGATCCTCGTCCAGGCGAGATCGGTGTCGCCCGGCTCGAAGTCGGCGGCGCGCAGCTGCAGGGCCGCCAGCGGGTCGGGCGCCCGGTCGCAGTCAGTCACCCGCCGGTCGGCGAACACCCCCAGCGGGTCGAACGCGATCCGGGTAGGCGGCTCGTCCTGCCACCAGGTGACCACCGGCGCGTCCGAGGCCAGCAGCGGCAGCACCACCGACTCGGCGTGCAGCGCCAGCCGGCCGTACATCCGCATCACGATCGCCTCGCCGGGGCCGAGCCGCCCGCCGATCGAGACCTCGGCGTCCAGCCGCGGGTGCGGCGCGTCGATCTGGCGGCGCACCACGATCAGCAGCCGGCACGGGTGCGCGGCCGCGGCGGCGGTGGCCGCGCTCTCCGCGGCGGCGACGTTCTTCTCGTCAACGACCACGACGAGCGTCAGCGCGAGCCCGAACGCGAGCGCCCCCGCCGCCCGCCGCTCCGCCGACAGCGCCTTGACAACCGCCGACCCGGTGGTGTCCCAGAGAGTGGTCACAGCAGGCTCCTCGCCAGGTCGATCGGCCGGGGTATCGCAACCTGTGGGTTCACGGCCGGCGCCAGCGCCTGCCGTCGCGGGCCAGCATCTCGTCGGCGGCGGTCGGTCCCCAGCTGCCGGACCGGTACGGGAACGGCTTGGTGGTGGCCCAGAACTCCTCGAGCGGGTCGATGATCCGCCACGACTCCTCGACCTCGGCGTTGTCCGGGAACAGCATCG
Source organism: Pseudofrankia coriaricola (assembly GCF_001854805.1). Taxonomy (GTDB): domain Bacteria; phylum Actinomycetota; class Actinomycetes; order Frankiales; family Frankiaceae; genus Pseudofrankia. The sequence continues at coordinate 24,669 of NZ_MBLO01000026.1, read as the reverse complement.
CGTCGCCGAGCAGGACGTCGAGGATCAGCCGTTCGTAGGCCTCCGGCAGCGCCTCGGTGAACGCCTCGCCGAACAGGAACTCCATCGCGACGTCGCGGACCTCCATCGCGGTACCGGGCACCTTGGAGCCGTACTTCAGCGTCACGCCCTCGTCTGGCTGCACCCGTACGACCAGCTGGTTGTGGCCGAGCTCGGTGGTGTCGGTCGCGTCGAAGGGCAGGTGCGGCGCCTGCTTGAAGCTGATCGCGATCTCGGTGACCCGGCGCGGCAGGCGCTTGCCGGTGCGCAGGTAGAACGGGACGCCGGCCCAGCGGCGGGTCTCGATGCCGAGCTTCACCGCGGCGTAGGTCTCGGTCGTCGAGGTGGGCGGGATGTTGTCCTCGTCGAGGTAGCCGCGCCCACGCTCGCCGGCGAGCCAGCCCTGCTCGTACTGGCCACGGATCGCGTAGTGGGCCAGGTCGGTGGGCAGCGAGACCGCGCGCAGAGTCTTGATCTTCTCGGTGCGGATCGTCTCCGCGCCGAAGCTGACGGGTTCCTCCATCGCGGTGAGCGCCAGCAGCTGGAGCAGGTGGTTCTGCAGCACGTCCCGGGCGGCGCCGGTCTCGTCGTAGAAGCCGGCGCGGGTGCCGATGCCGACGTCCTCGGCCATCGTGATCTGCACCGAGTCGACGAACTGGGAGTTCCAGATCGGCTCGAACAGCGTGTTCGCGAACCGCAGCGCGAACAGGTTCTGGACGGTCTCCTTGCCCAGGTAGTGGTCGATCCGGAACACGTCCGCCGGGCCGAACACCTCGTCGACGAGCGAGTTGAGCTCGCGGGCGGACTTCAGGTCGTGGCCGAACGGCTTCTCCACGACGACGCGCCGCCAGCCGCCGGCCTTCTCCTCGTCGGCCAGCCCGGTGCGCTCCATCTGCTTGAGCACCACCGGGAACGCCGACGGCGGGATCGACAGGTAGAACGCGGCGTTGCCTTGGATGCCGTGGCTGCTCTCGAGGCTCGCCAGCTCCTGAGCGAGCCGGTCGAAGCCGGCGTCGTCGTCGAACGAGCCGCGCACGAACCTGATCGACGACGCCAGCCGGTCCCAGGTCTCCTCCCGGAACGGCGTGCGGGCGCCCTTCTCCGCGCACTCCCTGGCGAACTCGATGAAGGGCTCGTGGCCCTCCCAGTCGCGGCGGGCGAAGCCGAGAAGCACGAACCCGGGCGGCAGGAGGCCGCGGTTGGCCAGGTCGTACACCGCCGGGATGAGTTTCTTGCGGGATAGGTCCCCGGTGACGCCGAACACCACCAGAGCGCTGGCGTCGGGGAGCCGGGGCAGCCGGCGGTCTCGCGGATCGCGCAGCGGGTTGCCACCTGCCGTGGACGCCACCTGCGATTCCCCCTGTCTGTGCTGGCTGAGAGGTTGGCCTGAGTCCGGCGGCTGTGTCCGGTCCGGTCCGGCCTGGTCCGGTCTTGCCTGGTCTGACTGTGCGTGGTTCGGCTGCGCGGGCCCGCGGTCTGACGACCTGGCCGGGGCGCCGCCGGATGACCTCGCCCGCCCGCTACCTGGCGACGTCTGGGTTCTACCCGAGCCGCGGGCCGCCCGTTGCTCATTCGGCCGGTCTGGTCGGTCTGGTCGGGCCGGCTCGTCGCTCCCGCCGGCCCGGCGGCGGCCGGTCAGTGCGCCTCGAGCTGCCCGCGGACCGCGTCGAGCAGCTGGTTCCAGGAGTCCTCGAACTTGGAGACGCCCTCCCGCTCGAGAACCTCGACCACGTCGTCCACGTCGACCCCGACGGCGGCGAGGGCCGCCATGGTCGCGTGCGCGTCGGCGTAGAACGGCCGGATCGTCTCCCCAGGCACGTCGCCGTGGTCGCCGAACGCCAGCAGCGTCGCCTCCGGCATCGTGTTCACGGTCCCCGGCGCGATCAGCTCGCGCACGTAGAGAGTGTCCGGCAGCGCGGGGTCCTTCGTCGACGTCGACGCCCACAGTGGCCGCTGCGGGCTCGCGCCGGCGGCGGCGAGCGCCGCCCAGCGCTCGGTGCCGAACGCCTTCTCGTAGCGCTCGTAGGCCAGCCGGGCGTTGGCGATGGCGGCCTTCGCGCGCAGCGCCTTCGCCTCCGGGGTGCCGATCTTCTCGAGCCGCTTGTCGACCTCGGAGTCGACGCGGCTCACGAAGAAGGAGGCGACCGACTGCAGCTTCGAGACGTCGACACCGTTCGCGACCGCCTGCTCGACGCCGGTCATGAAGGCGTCCATCACCGCGTCGTAGCGGTCCAGCCCGAAGATCAGTGTGACGTTGACGCTGATCCCTGCCGCCAGCGTGGCCGTGATCGCCGGCAGACCCTCCACGGTGGCCGGGATCTTGATGAACAGGTTCGGCCGGTCAACCATCCACCACAGCGAGCGGGCCTCGGCCAGAGTCCGTTCGGTCTCGTGCGCCAGGCGCGGGTCGACCTCGATGGAGACTCGCCCGTCGACGCCGTCGCTGGCGTCGTAGGCGGGGCGCAGGACGTCACAGGCGGAGCGCACGTCCGCGGTGGTGATCAGCCGGATGGCCTCGCCCACGTCGACACCGCGCACGGCGAGGTCGTGCAGCTGCTCGGCGTACGCCTCGCTGGAGGTGATCGCCTTCTGGAAGATGGTCGGGTTCGTGGTGACGCCGACGACACTGTGCGTGCTGGCCAGGTCGGCGAGGTTGCCGCTTCGCAGCCGGTCGCGGCTGATGTCGTCCAGCCAGACCGCCACTCCGGCGGCAGAGAGGTCGGAGAGCGGGTTGGTCATGGTTGGTAGGTCCTCTCCGCGGGGAGACGCCGGGCACGGCGACTCCCTACCCGGTGATGCATGGCTCATCCGCGCAACCGCCGCCGGGTTGGACGGTCGCCCCACGGCCGGCCCCGTGGCCTTGGCCACGGCTCTCCGGCCGCTTCGGCCCGGGTGCGCGTACCTCCTGTGGCTCAGGCCGAAGGCCGCGCGATGATGGCGGAGCCTCGCGCGGCCGGAGGCCGTCAGATACGACCTAGTGTGCCCACCCGGGCCACCCTCGTGAACAGGGTGTCCGTATGAACACCTTGAGACCTCACGGCCCGGACAACGGATACGCCCGTGGCAACAACGACGGACGCCTGGTCATGCCGCCGGAGCGGGGTGGCGTGCCGGCGGACCGGCGGGGCGCCACCGCCCGGCCGGTGATCGCCCGTCTGGGCGGCGCGCCCGCGTGGCTGCCGGGCGGTTAGACTCCGACACGACGTAGAACGTGACAACGGTGCCGCTCCGCCAACCGGGATGAGAACGTGAGGTCGCCCTGTCCAGCCTGGCAGTCCTGCGCCGCCGGCAGGCCGCGCCGCGCCCGCGTGCGGCCGGTTCCGGCGGCCATCGGGCGACTGCCGCGGGCGGCCAGGCGGGCACTGTGACCACCGCCGCGGAACCCACCCAGACGTCGGCGACCGCGGGCGCCGTCGAGGTAGCCGACATGTCGACCGTTTCGGAGCCCGTTGCCCCGACCACCCGGATCCGCTCCGCCGATCCGGCAGGAACCCCGACACCGGCCGCGACGACCCCCGCCGCCGTGGCCCCTTCCGGCGCGGACGGTGGCCGCCTCGGGTTCGTGCTCGCCAAGGCGCGGGCGTACATCGCGCTCACCAAGCCGCGGATCATCGAGCTGCTGCTCGTCACCACCGTCCCGGTGATGATCCTCGCGGACCGTGGCCTGCCGTCGCTGTGGCTGATCGCGGTGACGCTGGTCGCCGGCACGCTCTCCGCTGGCAGCGCGAACACCATCAACTGCTACGTCGACCGCGACATCGACGAGATCATGGCGCGCACCAAGCGCCGCCCGCTGGTCAGGGCGACCGTCACCCCGGTCGAGGCGCTGTGGTTCGGCATCGTGCTCGGGGTCGTGTCCACGCTGCTGTTCGGGCTGCTGGTCAACTGGCCGTCGGCGCTGCTCGCCGACGGCGCGATTGCGTTCTACGTGTTCGTCTACACGCTGGGGCTCAAGCGGCGGACCCCGTCGAACATCGTCATCGGCGGCGCGGCCGGCTGCTTCCCGGTGCTCATCGGCTGGTCCGCGGTGACCGGGACGGTCGGGTGGGGCGCGGTCATCCTGTTCGGTGTCGTGTTCTTCTGGACGCCGCCGCACTTCTGGGCGCTGGCCATCAAGTTCAAGGACGACTACGCGGCGGCCGGCGTACCGATGCTGCCGGTCGTGGCGCCGCTGCGCGAGGTCGTCCGCAAGATCCTGATCTACTCGTACGTGATGGTCGCGACGTCGCTCGTGCTCTACCCGGTCGCCGACGCGGGGCTGCTCTACCTGGTCGTCGCCGCCGTCGTGGGTGTCTGGTTCCTGCTGGAGGCCCACCGGCTCGTCCGCCGGGTCGCCCGTGACGAGCCCGCTCGCCCGATGCGCCTGTTCCACTACAGCATCACGTACCTGACCATCCTCTTCCTCGCGGTGGCCGTCAGCCCGCTGATCTGACTCGTTGGTAACCGCCTCGCGGGCGGCACCCCGTGGGCCGTAAGCTGAAGATCATGAACAGTGAGTCCCCGGCCGAGGCGCGCTGGGCCGCCATGGAAGAGTCCTACACGCGGCTGCGGCGCGTGGACCCCGCTGGTTGGCGGGAGTACCTCGCCGAACTCCGGGAGTGGGAGAACCTGGGGACGGCGCCGGACACGTCCGCGGCGCTGGAGTACCCGGAGTACAACGGCGGCTGAGGCCGCGCCGCGGCGGTGTCCGGCTGTGCCGCCGGTGGCCGATGAACCAGCGCAATCCGTTGACAGCTAGTGGTTTTGTCCTGCCCTAGACACCTGTGACGACGGGTGCTGCCGGAAGCGCTGGCCGGGCACTCGCTGGTTCTTGCTCAGTGCTGGTTTCCGCGCTTGCTGGCGGCGCCAGCGCCGGGCGGTCGGGGAGGGCCAGCCAGAGGCGTAGGGCGGCTATCCACATCAGGGTGGCGCCGGCGACGTGGAGGGCTACCAGGCCGGCGGGGATGCCGAGGAAGTACTGGGTGAAGCCGACCGCGGCCTGGGCGACGATCGTCACCACGAGGACGTCGGCCCAGCGGCGGGCCTCCCGGGAGGCCTTGGCGATCCGGACGGCGAAGACCATCGCCACGGCGAGGCCGGTGACCAGCATCGCGCCGTCGGCGTGCACCTGAGCGACGTTGACGATGTCGAAGCCGAACCGCTTGGCCTTCTCGTCGTCGCCGCTGTGCGGCCCGGTGCCGGTGACGACCGTGCCGAGGACGAGGACTCCGGCGGCGGCGACGACCAGGACCCGGGCGAGCCAGAGCAGCTCGCGGCGGACGGAGACGGTGACGGGGCCCGCGCCCTGCCTCGCCCGGCGGTACAGCACCACGCCGTCGACGAGCAGCAGCATCGAGAGCAGGAAGTGCGCGGCGACGGTGGCCGGGTGCAGGTCGGTGAGCACGGTGATCCCGCCGAGCACGGCCTGGCCGACGAAGCCGGCCCACAGCCCGAGCGACAGCCACACCAGGTCGCGACGTTGCCGCCGGTCCGCCAGCCGCAGCGCCGCCAGCGGTGTGACCAGCATGAACATGCCCATCAGGATGCTGACCATGCGGTTGCCGAACTCGACCGCCCCATGCAGCGCGTACTGGCTGTGCGGCGTCCACGAGCCGTCACCGCACTGCGGCCACGTCGGGCAGCCGAGCCCGGAGCCGGTCAGCCGGACCGCGCCGCCGGTGACCACGATCAGCCCGAGGAACACCAGGCTGATGAGCGTGAGGACCCGGAACACCCGCGGGCTCACCGCCGGCAGCCGGTCCCAGAGGGCCGCGACCGGGTTGCTTCGACGAGCTGTAGAAGACATCGCGGCCATCCTATGTCCCGGTCGCCGGACACTCGCGCACTGTCGGCTACTCCCAGCGGAAGGTGCGGGCGGCCAGGGCCACCGAGGCCGCCGCCCAGCAGGCCAGGACGACGACCGGTCCCGCGCCCGGGGACGCGGCGTCGGCCAGCACGGCCCGCACGCCCTCGGACAGGGCCGCCGTCGGCAGGCCCTCGGCCAGGACGCGCAGCCAGCCGGGCAGCTCCGACAGCGGGAACACCACCCCGCCCACGAGCAACAGCAGCAGGTAGACGCCGTTGGCCGCGGCCAGGGTCGCCTCGGCGCGCAGCGTGCCCGCCATGAACAGGCCGAGCCCGCTGAAGGCGGTCGTGCCGAGGACCAGCAGCGCCGCCAGCCAGCCGATTCCGGCGGCGGTCCCGGGGAGCCGGGGCTCCCAGCCGAGCGCGAGCCCGACCGCGACGAGCAGCACCACCTGCAGGACCTCGATCGCGAGTACCGCGAGTGTCTTGCCGGCGAGCAGCACCCAGCGGGGCAGCGGGGTCGCGCCGAGCCGCTTGAGCACCCCGTAGCGGCGTTCGAACCCGGTGGAGATCGCCTGCCCGGTGAACGCGGCCGACATCACCGCGAGCGCGAGCACCCCAGGCACCAGGAAGTCGACCGAGTCGCGGCTGTCGGACGGCAGGACGTCGACGGCGGAGAAGAACAGCAGCAGCCCGATCGGGATGATCAGGGTGAGCAGCACTGACTCGCCGTGGCGCAGGTTGAGGGTCAGCTCCATCCGGGTCTGCGCGCCGAGCATCCGGGGCCACCGGGCGGCGCCGGGCGCGGGCCGCAGGTCCAGCGGGGCGCGGGTGGGCGCCTCGGCCGGGGCCAGGGTCCCCGCCGGATCGGCAACGCTCACGGGGTCAGCTCCGAGCCGGTCAGGTCCACGAAGACGTCCTCCAGGCTGCGCTGCTCGACCCGTACGTCGGTCGCCGGCACGCCGTTGTTCGCGCACCAGGCCATCACCGCGGCGACGAACGCCGCGTCGACGGTGCCGCTGACGATGTAGTGCCCGCCGGCGCGCTCGACGGCGCGCGAGCCGACCGGCAGCGCGGTGAGCAGCTGGTCGAGGTCGAGCCGGCCCGGCGCGCGGAACCGCAGCTCGCCGTCGGCGCCGCCGCCCTTCAGCTCGACCGGGGCACCGGCCGCGACCACCCGGCCGCGGTTGATGATCACGACCTGGTCGGCGAGCTTCTCCGCCTCGTCCATCGCGTGCGTGGTGAGGACCACCGTCACGCCGGCGGTGCGCAACTCCTCGACCAGGTCCCAGGTGTCATGGCGGGCGCGCACGTCGAGGCCGGCCGTCGGCTCGTCGAGGAACACCAGCTCCGGGCGCCCGACCACGGCCATGGCCAGCGACAGCAACTGCTTCTGGCCGCCGGACAGCCGCCGGAACGGCGTGCGGGCCGGGGCGCCGACGAGGCCCACCCTGGCGAGCAGCGCGTCGGGGTCGAGTGGGTGGGCGTGGTGCGCGGCGACGAGCCGCAGCATCTCCTCGGCCCTGGCGCCCGGGTACATCCCGCCGGACTGGAGCATCACCCCGACCCTGGGGCGCAGCCGCGGGTCCCTGGGGTCGGCGCCGAGGACCCGGGCCGTGCCGGCGTCGGCCCGCCGGAACCCCTCGCAGATCTCGACGGTCGTCGTCTTGCCCGCGCCGTTCGGACCGAGCAGGGCGGTCACCTTCCCGGCCGGCACCTCGAACGACAGCCCGTCCACCGCGCGGGCCTGCCCATATGTCTTGACGAGGTCGACGACCTCGACCGCCAGGATCTCGCCCACGCGCCGATCCTACGGCGCCCCCACGCCGGTCCCCTCCGCGTGATCCCAGGGCAGAGAGGTGACGCGATGTGCGGCGTTCAGCGGCGTGGCCCCTGACGCGGCAGCGTGGACGGCACGCCGGCACGCGGCCGGTCCGCGCCGCCACCCGGCCGGCGGCGGGCGCCGCCGGTGCCGGGGGATGGCTCGGCGGGGTCGACGAGGGCGCCCCAGGCGATGAGCCGCTCGTAGAGCAGCTCGGGGGTCGTCGAGTAGAGACGCGACAGCGACGTCAGGTCGGAGCGGCGCAGCCGGAGCACGTCGCGGGTGCTCTCCGAGCGCAGCACCTGCACGATCGCGATCCAGCGCCGCAGCGGGCCGGTGCGGGTCGGCGGGAGCTTGCGCAGCCGGCGCAGGTCGATCACCAGTGGCGGCAGGCCATCGGTGTCGCGGTGATCGGTGGTCGGGGGGACGAGCAGGGTCGCGGGCACGTCGTACAGCTCGGCGAGCTCGACGAGCCGGTGTACCCGCATGACCCGGCTGCCGCGCTCATAGGCGCCGAGGGTGCCGGCGGTCCATCGGCCGGCGGTGATCTCCTGCACGTCGAGCAGCGACAAGCCACGCCGGTTGCGGACCGCGCGCAGGCGCCGGCCGAGCTCGACGGCGTACTCCGAGTCGGTCACGGTCTCCGTCCGGGCGGCAGGGGCGAAACGGGAGCGCCAACCGCCCCTCGTGACAGACTGTCATGGTTCGGTTCCGCAGACAGTAGATTCGCCGAGATTTGCCAGCTCGATCGTGTGGTCCGTTCGTTGCCCCGCGCGGCGAAAGTCCTTTTTGTCGCAAAAGTCGCCCTGATCGACGCGAAACGGTGATGGCCCGTCCGGGCGGCCGCCAGGCAGGCCGGCGCGTCGCCAGGCGGCGCGGGCGGCGCTCTGGGCCAGTTTTTAGTCGCGGGACCAATCGCGGGAGCGGTCGAGGGCTCGTAGCCAGTCGGCGTACAGACGGTCGCGTTCGGCGGCGGGCATTCGTGGCTCGTAGCGGGTGGCGGTGCGGCGCAGCGCGGCGAGCGCGGCGCGGTCGGGGAAGAAGCCGGTCGCGAGCCCGGCGAGGTAGCCGGAGCCGAGCGCGGTGGTCTCCAGGTTGTCCGGCACGTCGACGGGGACGCCGAGGACGTCGGCCTGGAACTGCATGAGCCATGGGTTGGCGGCCGCGCCACCGTCGGCGCGCAGCTCCGTGACGGGCGTGCCCGCGGCGCTCATCGCGACGGCGATGTCCCGGGTGCGGTAGGCGATCGACTCCAGTACCGCGCGGGCGAGGTGCGCCCGGCCGGTGCCACGGGTGAGCCCGACGAGGGTGCCGCGCGCCCGCGCGTCCCAGTGCGGCGCGCCGAGGCCGGCCAGCGCCGGGACGAAGTAGACGCCGTCGTTGCCGTCGAGAGAGGCGGCGAGCCCGGCCGTCTCGGCCGCCGAGCCGATCACGCCCAGCCCGTCGCGCAGCCACTGCACCGCGGCGCCGGTCGCGAGGACCGCCCCCTCGAGTGCGTAGTGCACCGGCTCGCCGGCCAGCTGGAACGCGACGGTGCGCAGCAGCGCGCCCTCCCGGCTCGGGGGCGGGGGCGTCGGACCGGTGTTGAGCAGGACGAACGAGCCCGTCCCGTAGGTGTTCTTGGCCTGCCCCGCCTCGACACAGGCCTGCGCGAACAGCGCCGCCTGCTGGTCGCCGACCGCCGCCGCGACCGGCACCGCCACCCCGAAGAACGCGGCCGGGTCGGTCTCGGCGTACACCTCGGAGCTGGGACGCACCTCGGCGAGCAGCTCCATCGGGACGTCGAGCAGCTCGGCCATTGGGGTGGACCAGGTGGCCGTCGCGAGGTCCAGCAGCATCGTGCGGGAGGCGTTGGTGACATCGGTGACGTGCCTGCGCCCGCCGGTGAGCCGCCAGGCGAGCCAGCTGTCGACGGTGCCGAACGCCAGCTCGCCGCGCCCGGCGCGGCGGCGCAGCTCAGGGTCGGCGTCCAGGATCCAGGCGATCTTGGTGCCGGAGAAGTAGGGGTCGAGCACCAGGCCGGTGCGCTCGGCGACGGCCGGGCCGTGCCCGGCGGCGGCGAGCTTCTCGCAGGCGGCGGCGGTCCGCCGGTCCTGCCAGACGATCGCCGGGTGGACGGGCTCGCCGGTGCGCCGGTCCCACAGGACCGTGGTCTCGCGCTGGTTGGTGATGCCGACCGCGCCGATGTCGGCGGCGCGGCGCCCGGCCGCCGCGAGCGCCGCCGCGGCGGTGTCGACGACACCACGCCAGAGCTGTTCCGGGTCCTGCTCGACCCAGCCGGGGCGCGGGTAGGACACGGCGACCTCGGTGTGCGCCCGGCCCACGACCCGGGCGTCCCGGTCGAGGACGCAGACCGTCGTCCCGGTCGTCCCCTGGTCGACGGCGACCACAACCGGCTCAGGCACCGCCGCATGCTACCGCCGATCACCCGGCGGGAAGGGGCCTTGGTTAGCCGAAGCTGGCGAGGTCGACGGCGTCGCCCGGGACCGCGGCGGTGGTGGCCGAGCCGTAGTCGCTGAACTCGATGCGGCTGTTCTCGCCGCCGACGACGTCGATCCGCAGTGGGACCGGGTCGCCGGTCGTGGCGGCGTACAGGGTGACGCCGGAGCCGCCCTTCACCAGGACGGCGTCGCGGCCGGCGAATGTGGTGGCGGTGACGTTGCCGGACAGGCTGTTGAGGTACTCGGTGAGGGAGAGGGCGAGGCCCTCGACGGTGAGGAAGCGGTACTTGTCCGCCTGGGCCGGGGTGAGCCGCACCCACCGGCCGGCGAGCAGGGAGGAGGCGTCGCTCTCGCCGATCTCCTGGTAGTAGCCCTGGTCACCGCGGATGTAGGTGTCGGCACCGGACTTGACGACATCGATCTTGTGGCTTCCGCTGGTGAACGTGCCGCTGGTGGTCGTCCCCACCATCCGCAGGTCCCAGGTGGAGTCGCCGCTCTCGGTGCTGCCGCTGGAGAGCCGCCCGATCACCCGGACGCTGTCGGCGTGGCGGAACGCGTCGAGCGCCCGGCTGCCGACCCGGGGCGCCGGGTCCTTGTCGAGCCCGTTGTTCTTCGGCCCGCCTCCGCCGCATCCGGCCATGACGCCGGCCAGCAGCAGGGCTCCCACCAGCGCGGCTACCCGTCGCGCCGCTTTGCTCGGAAGGCCCGAACGTGTCGGCATGACCCGTTGCATCCGCATCGTGCCAGTGTGCACTTCGCGTCCGAGCCGCCCGCAGGGTGGTCTGGACGGTAAGGGAGCACGCCCGGCCGGGGGAGAGACTGACGGATCACAGCGTGGGGCAGCCGGTTCGACGATGGCTGGTAAATAGGGCACACTGGTGTTGTGAAATCCCAGCAGGACCTCGACCCGCACTCGGGTGCCGTGGTCTCGTCGGCGGGTGCCGATGGGCGCACCCGGGATCGAGTCGTGCGCATCCTGCTGGAGGCTGGGCCTTCGACCGCCGCGGACCTCGCCCGCCAGCTCGACCTGTCACCGGCGGCGGTGCGTCGCCACCTCGACGCGATGGTCGCCGACGGGATCATCACACCCACCACCGTGCACGCCCGTGGCCCGCGGGGCCGGGGGCGCCCGGCCCGACACTACGCGTTGACCGACGCGGGGCACGACGAGGCCGGCCCAACGGCGTACTCCGACCTCGCGGCCGGTGCGCTGCGGTTTCTCGACGAGGTCGCGGGCGGCGGCGCGGTCGCCGCGTTCGCCGAGCGGCGCGGCCGGGAGCTGGAGTCCCTGCTCGCCGCCGCGGTCGAGGGTGTGCCGGAGGAGGACCGTCCCGCGGCGCTCGCGGCGGCGATGACCGACGCCGGTTACACGGCCAGCGTCTCCGAGGTGCCCAGCGGTACCCAGATCTGCCAGCACCACTGCCCGGTCCAGCACGTCGCCGAGCGTTTCCCCGCGCTGTGTGACGCGGAGACGGCGGCGCTGTCCCGGTTACTGGACAGCCACGTCCAACGGCTTGCCACCATCGCCCACGGCGACGGTGTCTGCACGACGCACGTCCCCGGCAAGACCGCTACCGGCACCGGGTCCTCGGTGCCGACGAGGAACTCTCCCGTGCCCGTGAGGATCATAACGACATGACTACCTCTGCCGAGACCGCCCTCGAAGGGCTTGGCTCGTACAAGTTCGGCTGGGCCGACGCCGACGCCTATGCCGACGACGTCGAGCGTGGCCTGTCCGAGACGGTGGTCCGCGGTATCTCGGCGAAGAAGTCCGAGCCGTCGTGGATGACCGACCTGCGGATGAAGGGTCTGAAGCTCTTCGAGCGCAAGCCGATGCCGACGTGGGGCGCGGACCTTTCCGGCATCCACTTCGACAACATCAAGTACTTCGTCCGCTCCACCGAGAAGCAGGCGGATTCCTGGGACGACCTGCCCGCCGACATCAAGGACACCTACGACAAGCTTGGCATCCCGGAGGCGGAGAAGCAGCGCCTCATCTCCGGCGTCGCCGCCCAGTATGAGTCCGAGGTCGTTTACCACAAGATCCGTGAGGACCTCGAGGAGCAGGGCGTCATCTTCCTCGACACCGACAGCGGCCTGCGCGAGTACCCGGAGATCTTCAAGGAGTACTTCGGCTCGGTGATCCCGGTCGGCGACAACAAGTTCGCCGCGCTGAACACCGCCGTCTGGTCGGGCGGCTCGTTCATCTACGTCCCGCCGGGCGTGCACGTCGAGATCCCGCTGCAGGCCTACTTCCGGATCAACACCGAGAACATGGGCCAGTTCGAGCGGACCCTGATCATCGTCGACGAGGGTGCCTACGTGCACTACGTCGAGGGCTGCACCGCGCCGGTCTACTCGTCCGACTCGCTGCACTCCGCGGTCGTCGAGATCGTCGTCAAGAAGAACGCGCGCTGCCGCTACACGACCATCCAGAACTGGTCGAACAACGTCTACAACCTGGTCACCAAGCGGGCCGCCTGCCAGGAGGGCGGCACGATGGAGTGGATCGACGGCAACATCGGCTCCAAGGTGACGATGAAGTACCCGGCGGTGTGGCTGCTCGGTGAGCGCGCCCGCGGCGAGGTGCTCTCGATCGCGTTCGCCGGCGAGGGCCAGCACCAGGACGCGGGCGCCAAGATGGTGCACGCGGCACCGCGCACGTCGTCGCAGATCATCTCCAAGTCGGTGGCCCGCGGCGGCGGCCGGACGTCGTACCGCGGCCTGGTGCAGATCCACGAAGGCGCGACGCAGTCGAAGTCGACCGTGAAGTGCGACGCGCTGCTCGTCGACGCCGTCAGCCGGTCCGACACCTATCCCTATGTCGACGTCCGCGAGGACGACGCGTCGATCGGCCACGAGGCAAGCGTCTCGAAGGTCGGCGAGGACCAGCTCTTCTACCTGATGAGCCGGGGCCTGGGCGAGGACGAGGCCATGGCGATGATCGTGCGCGGCTTCGTCGAGCCGATCGCCCGAGAGCTGCCGATGGAGTACGCGCTCGAGCTGAACCGGCTGATCGAGCTGCAGATGGAAGGCGCTGTCGGCTGATGCCAGTCATCGACGCGACCGGGCGCCCACCGGCCGTGCCGGCGCCGAGCGCCCCGGTCCGGTCCCGTGACCCCGAGGCCCACCCCGTCCCGACCGGTCGGGAGGAGGCCTGGCGGTTCACCCCGCTGCGCCCGCTCAAGCCGCTGATCGCCGGCCAGGAGCCCGACGGGAAGATCGACATCTCGGTCGCGGCGCCGGAGGGCGTCGAGGTCGAGTTCGTGGACTCGGGCGACCCGCGCGTCGGCCGGGTGCTCACCCCGGTCGACCGGGTCGCGGCGTTCGCGACCGTGCGGGCCGGCGGCGCCGTCGCCGTCACGGTCCCGGCCGAGGCCGAGCTGACCGAGCCGGTCATGGTGGCGTTGCGGGGCGAAGGCGTGGTCTGTTACAGCCACCTGGCGATCGAGGTCGGCCCGTTCGCGCGCGCAACCGTGGTGCTTGACCACACGGGCACGGCGAAGTACGCCGGCAACGTCGAGGTGTACGTCGGCCACGGCGCGTCCGTCACGTTCGTCTCGCTGCAGGACTGGGACGACGACGCGGTGCACGCCGGGGCGCACGCCTTCTCGCTCGGCCGGGACGCGAAACTGCGCGCCACCCACATCACGCTGGGCGGACAGCTGGTGCGGCTCAACCCGACGGTCGACTACCGCGGCCCCGGCGGGGACGCCGAGCTGGCCGGGCTGTTCTTCACGGACGCCGGCCAGCACCAGGAGCACCGCCTGCTGGTCACCCACCAGGAGCGCAACTGCCGCAGCAGGGTGACCTACAAGGGCGCCCTGCGAGGCGCGGGCGCGCACTCGGTGTGGATCGGCGACGTGCTCATCGGCGCGGACGCCGTCGGCACCGACACGTACGAGATCAACCGCAACCTGGTGCTGACCGACGGGGCGCGGGCCGACTCGGTGCCGAACCTGGAGATTCTCACCGGTGAGGTCGCCGGCGCGGGCCATGCCAGCGCGACGGGCAGGTTCGACGACGAGGTGCTGTTCTATCTGATGACCCGGGGGATCCCGGCCGACGAGGCGCGCCGGCTGGTCGTGCGCGGCTTCTTCGGCGAGGTGCTCGACCGGGTCGGCATCGAGTCGCTCCGCGCCCGGGTGACCGCCGCCGTCGACGCCGAGCTGGCGGCGGTGGGCTCGTGAGTCGGCAGCGAGTGTGTGCGCTCGACGACCTCGCCGAGGAGGCGGCGCTGGGCGTCGAGCTGGATGTCGAGGGTGAGGACGAGCCGACGCCGGTGTGCGTGGTGCGCTCCGGCGGGCGGGTGTTCGCGATCCGGGATGAGTGCTCGCACCAGGACGTCCAGCTGTCGGACGGCGAGGTCGAGGACGGGAAGATCGAGTGCTGGCTGCACGGCTCCCAGTTCGACCTGGAGAGCGGCAAGCCGACCTGCCTCCCGGCCACCGACCCGGTGCCCACCTACCCCGTGACCATCGAGAGCGGCGACGTATATGTCGACCTCGATCCCGACAAGGCCGCCGGAGGCGCGAAGGAGGAGCATTTTCGCACCTCCTTGGGCCCGGCCGCCGCGAGCCTTAAGTGAGGACCTGACCGGTGTCGACCTTGGAGATCCAGAACCTGCACGTCACCGTGGAGACGGACGGCGAGGGCCCGCGCGAGATCCTGAAGGGCGTCGACCTGACCGTCCGCAAGGGCGAGACGCACGCGATCATGGGGCCGAACGGCTCCGGCAAGTCGACGCTGTCCTACTCGATCGCCGGCCACCCGAAGTACACGGTGACCGAGGGCTCGATCACGCTGGACGGCGAGGACGTGCTCGCGATGAGCGTCGACGCGCGCGCCCGCGCCGGCATCTTCCTGGCCATGCAGTACCCGGTCGAGGTGCCCGGCGTCTCCGTCTCCAACTTCCTGCGTACCTCCGCCACGGCCGTCCGGGGCGAAGCCCCGAAGCTGCGGCTGTGGATCAAGGAGGTCAAGGAGGCGATGAAGGACCTCGAGGTGGACCCGGCGTTCGCCGAGCGCGGCGTGAACGAGGGCTTCTCCGGCGGTGAGAAGAAGCGCCACGAGATCCTGCAGATGACGCTGCTCAAGCCGAAGATCGCGATCCTCGACGAGACCGACTCCGGCCTCGACGTCGACGCCCTGCGGGTCGTCTCCGCCGGGATCAACACGGTCCGCGCGGCCGGCGAGACCGGCACGTTGCTGATCACGCACTACACCCGGATCCTGCGCTACGTGCAGCCGGAATTCGTACACGTCATGGCCGGCGGGAAGATCGTCGATGAGGGCGGCCCGGAGCTCGCGGCCACGCTGGAAGAAGGCGGCTACGACAAGTACGTCAAGTTCAGCGAGGCGGCGTGAGCGAGATGGCTGGCATCCCTGAGTTCGACGTAGAGCTGGTCCGCAAGGACTTCCCGATCCTCGACCGGGTCGTGCACGGCGACAAGCCGCTGGTCTATCTCGACAGCGCGGCGACGTCGCAGAAGCCGCGCGCGGTGCTCGACGCCGAGCGTGAGTACTACGAGCTGCACAACGCCAACGTGCACCGCGGTATCCACGCGCTCGCCGAGGAGGCGACCGCGCTCTACGAGGCCGCCCGCGACAAGGTCGCCGCGTTCATCGGCGCGCCCGATCGGCACGAGGTCGTCTTCACCAAGAACTCCTCCGAGGCGCTCAACCTCGTCGCCTACGCGTTCAGCAACGCGGCCGCCTTCGGCGCGGAGGCCGAGCGCTTCCGGCTCGGCCCGGGCGACGAGGTCGTCATCACCGAGATGGAGCACCACTCGAACCTGGTGCCCTGGCAGATGCTCTGCCAGCGCACCGGCGCGACGCTGCGCTGGCTCGGCCTGACCGATGACGGCCGGCTCGACCTGTCCAACCTGGACGAGGTGATCAACCCCCGGACGAAGGTCGTCTCGTTCGTCCACCAGTCGAACATCCTTGGCACCGTCAACCCGGTGGAGACGATCGCCGCCCGCGCCCGCGAGGTCGGTGCGCTGACCGTGGCCGACGGCTCCCAGTCGGTCCCGCACCTGCCGGTCGACGTGGCCAGGCTCGGCGTCGACTTCTTCGCCTTCACCGGGCACAAGATGTGCGGCCCGACCGGCATCGGCGTGCTGTGGGGGCGCCGGGAACTGCTCGAAGTCATGCCGCCGTTCCTCGGCGGCGGCGAGATGATCGAGCTGGTGACGATGGAGGAGAGCACCTACGCCCCGCCGCCGCACCGGTTCGAGGCCGGCACCCCGATGATCGCCCAGGCGGTCGGGCTCGGCACCGCCGTCGACTACCTGACGGGGCTGGCGGGCGGGGCCGGGATGGCCGCCGTCGCCGCGCACGAGCACGCGCTCACCGCCTACGCGCTGGAGCGGCTCGTCGAGGTGCCGGGGCTGCGGATCATCGGCCCGGCCGAGCCCGTCGACCGGGGTGGCGCCATCTCGTTCCTGCTCGCGGGCAAGGACGGGCGGCCGATCCACCCGCACGACGTCGGCCAGGTCCTCGACGAGCAGGGGATCGCCGTCCGCGTCGGCCACCACTGTGCCCGGCCGGTGTGCCTGCGCTACGGCGTTCCCGCGACGACCCGGGCTTCATTCCACCTGTACACCACCACCGGCGAGATCGACGCGCTGGTGGAAGGTCTGGCCGGGGTGCGGAGGTTCTTCGGAGCGTGAAGCTGGACTCGATGTACCAGGAGATCATCCTGGACCATTACCGCAACCCGCACCACCGCGGGCTGCGCGAGCCGTTCGACGCCGAGGTGCACCACGTCAACCCGACCTGCGGCGACGAGGTCACGGTGCGGGTGAAGATCGTCGACGACACGGTCGCGGACGTCTCCTACGAGGGCGAGGGCTGCTCGATCAGCCAGGCGTCCGCGAGCGTGATGACCGACCTGGTCATCGGCCGCAGTGTCGAGGACGCGATGACGCTGGAACGCGAGTTCCTGGCGCTCATGCAGTCCCGCGGCACCGTCGAGCCGGACGAGGACGTCCTCGAGGACGCGGTCGCGTTCGCCGGCGTGTCGAAGTACCCGGCCCGCGTCAAGTGCGCGCTGCTGGGCTGGATGGCCTGGAAGGACGCCACCGCCCAGGTCGTCGACGGGTCCCCCGCCGGCGCCGCCGCCGTGGCATCCCGTCCGCTGGAAGCCGGCTCCGTTCCCGAGCAGGAGAAGCAAGCGTGAGCGCAGGAGTGAGCGAGCGGAGTGGTCGTCCGAGGTACGAGGACGGCCGCGGAGCGAGTGAAGCGACGGAGCGAACCGGAGGCACAGTGACCGACAGCACCGCTCCATCCGATACCGCTCTCGCCGAGGACGCGCCGCTTCCGGAGGCCGTCACGTCGACGGCGCCCGCCGCGGCCGAGGTGCCCGCCGAGCAGTCGCGGCTCACGGTTCCGCCGGTGGACAGGTCGACGATCGAGGACATCGAGGAGGCGATGCGCGACGTCGTCGACCCCGAGCTCGGTATCAACGTCGTCGACCTCGGCCTCGTCTACGGGATCACCGTGGCCGACGACAACGCCGTCACCCTGGACATGACGCTGACGTCGGCCGCCTGCCCGCTCACCGACGTGATCGAGGACCAGGCCCGCACCGCGCTCGTCGACGGCCCGGACTCCCTGGCCACCGACATCACGATCAACTGGGTCTGGATGCCCCCGTGGGGTCCCGACAAGATCACCGAAGACGGCCGCGAACAGCTCCGAGCCCTCGGCTTCAACGTCTGATCGCCGCTATTGGTGCGATCTATGGCGTGGTGCCGGTCTGAAGCAGCCCAGCTGGGCTCGCACGGAGGAGATCACGGCCGTCTCGACGCTGCGGTTCGTGCGGTCAACGCCGCTGGGTAACGCGTCGGCGAGTGAGATCGCCGGGCTGAGCGAGTGGCTTCGCGAGATGGTCGCCTTCTGAGGTGCGAAAAAATCTTGTAACCGTGTGTTTGTGGGTCGGTGCTGGAGGTATACAACTGGTGCCGTCGAGGACGAGCCCGAAGCCAAGTAGGTAAGAACTACGAGGCGGAGGGTCATCGCCCCCGGCGGTTGAAGAGCCCAGGTCCAAGAGGACCTGGGCTCTTTTGGTTGGCCACTGCCACTGCCACTGCCGCCAGTCGGTGGTGCTGGCCGGCGGTGTTAGCCGGCGACGAGGGACTCGTAGAGGCGGGCGGTCTGGCGGGCCACGGCGGGCCAGCCGAACTCGGTGACGGCGCGGTCGCGGCCGGCCCGGCCCATGGCGCGGGCGCGGGCGGGGTCGGCCAGGAGCTCGTTCATGGCGGCGGCCAGCGCCGGCGGGTCGTCCGGGGGGACGAGGAGGCCGGTGACGCCGTCGTCGACGACCTCGGGGATGCCGCCGACGCGGGAGGCGACGACCGCCGCGCCGCAGGCCATGGCCTCCAGGTTGACGATGCCGAGCGGCTCGTAGACCGACGGGCAGGCGAACAGCGAGGCGTGCGAGAGCAGCTGGATGACCTCGGGCTTCTGGAGCATTCCGGAGATCCAGATGACGCCGTCGCGGCGGGCGTGGAGGGCGTCGACCAGCTCGGTCACCTCCGCGAGCAGCTCGGGGGTGTCGGGGGCACCGGCGCACAGGACCAGCTGGGCACGCGGATTCAGCTCCGCCGCCGCGCGCAGCAGAACGGGTACGCCCTTCTGCCGGGTGATCCGGCCGACGAAGACCACCGACGGGCGGTCCGGGTCGACGCCGTGCCGCTCCAGCACGTCGGTGCCCAGGTCGGGGGAGTACTCGTCGGTGTCGATCCCGTTGCGGATGACGTGGACCTTCGCTGGGTCGACCCCGGGGTAGGCGTCCAGGATGTCCGTCCTCATGCCGGCGCTCACGGCGACGACGGCGGACGCGGCCTCGATCGCGGTCTTCTCGGCCCAGGACGACAGCCGGTAGCCGCCGCCGAGCTGCTCGGCCTTCCACGGCCGGCGGGGCTCCAGCGAGTGCGACGTCAGCACGTGCGGCACCCCGGCGAGCATCGCCGCCAGGTGCCCGCCCAGGTTCGTGTACCAGGTGTGCGAGTGGACGAGATCGACGCCGCCCAGATCGACGGTCGCCGCGCCTGCCATGGACAGGTCCAGCGAGAACGTGCGAAGGGCGTCGTTCGCGCCGTCCAGCTCGGCCCACGGCCGATGACGCCGCACCACCTGGACCGGGTCGCCGGCGCTGGGCGACGAGCCGACCGGGTCGTCCGCCTTCGGGTCGCCCTCGCAGTGGACGGTCAGGTCGACCAGGCGGGCGAGCTCGCGTGCCAGGTATTCGACGTGCACGCCGGCGCCGCCGTAGACGTTCGGCGGGTACTCCCTGGTCAGCAGCGCGACGCGCATCCCACGTGGTCCTTTTGCTGAGTTGGTGCCGGACGAGGGCGAAACGGCCGGCCTACTCGACGGTGACGCCCTTGCCGACGACGGTGATGCCGTCGGCGCTGACTGTGTATCCGCGGGCCCGGTCATGCTCCTTGTCGACGCCCACCTGGGCGCCGGGCGGGACGACGACGTTCTTGTCGAGGATCGCGTCCCGCACGACCGCCCGCCGGCCGACCACGGTGTTGTTCATGACCACCGCGTTCTCCACCCGGGCCCAGGAGTTCACCCGCACGCCGGGGGACAGGACCGAGCGGCGCAGCAGGCCACCGGAGACGATCACCCCGTTGCTCACGATGCTGTCCACCGCCATGCCGGTGCGGCCAGGGGCGTCCCGGACGAACTTCGCCGGCGGCAGCGACGGCACGCTGGTCAGGATCGGCCAGTGCGGGTTGTACAGGTTGAACACCGGGTCGAGCGTGCACAGGTCCATGTGGGCGTCGAAGTAGGCGTCGATCGTTCCCACGTCCCGCCAGTAGCCCCGGTCGCGCTCCTTGGCGCCCGGCACCTCGTTCTCGCTGAAGTCGTAGACACCGGCCACGCCCTGGTTGACGAGCATCGGGATGATGTCGCCGCCCATGTCGTGCACGCTGTCCGGGTCGGTGGCGTCGGCGTGCAGGGCGTCCAGGAGCACCTTCGTCGAGAAGACGTAGTTGCCCATCGACGCGAACGTCTCGTCGGGCGAGTCGGCGAGCCCCGGCGGGTCCGTCGGCTTCTCGAGGAACTCGTCGATCGTGCGGCCGTCGGCCGCCGGCCGGATGACGCCGAGCCCCTGGGCCTCCGCGCGCGGCACCCGCAGCGCGGCGACCGTCACCCCGGCGCCGGTCTCGATGTGCTGGGCGACCATCTGGCGCGGGTCCATCCGGTAGACGTGGTCCGCGCCGAAGACGACCACGATGTCCGGGGACTCGTCATGAACCAGGTTGAGCGACTGATGGATGGCGTCCGCGCTGCCGGCGAACCACTGCGGGCCGAGGCGCTGCTGCGCTGGTACCGGGGTGATGTAGTTGCCCAGCAGGGTGCTCATCCGCCAGGTGGTGGTGATGTGCCGGTCGAGGCTGTGACTCTTGTACTGGGTGAGGACCGCGATCCGCAGGTAGCCGGCGTTGACCAGGTTGGACAGCGCGAAGTCGATCAGCCGGTACAGCCCGCCGAACGGCACCGCGGGCTTCGCCCGGTCATCTGTGAGGGGCGCGAGCCGCGTCCCCTTGCCGCCGGCGAGTACCAGGCCGAGCACCCGAGGCCCAGGACTCCTCATATCGACCGCTCAGGCGATTCCGGCACATCCAGAAGCCTAGTGCGCGAGGCGTGACCACACACGCCCTTGTCGAGGTCGTTGAGCTGGCATTTCGATGTCCGTCCCGGAACCGACCGGCGAATGGCCCTCAGTAGACCCCGGCACGAACATCGCTCACTCAGCAGCCGAAGCACCCAACCCAACCACCACCCGTGACGGCGCATCAGCGCTGCGCCCGGGGTCCCTGCCGGATCGGCGAAGCCGATCTGGGAGGTCTGCCAGCCACCTCGTCAAGCTGGGACCCAGCTCTACCACCGTCATATGCCAGGGCCCGGTACCACGCGGGGAGGGCGCTCAGCGCCCGACACGGGGCGAGCGCGTCCAGCGCCTCGCCCCGACAGGCATCCCGTGGGCTCGGATGTCCAGCCACAGCTGGTGACGGCGCATTGGCGCAGTGCCTACCCAGCCACCGCGTCAGCCCGGTCCCAGCTCTACCACCGTCATATGCCTGGGCCCGGTACCATGCGGGGAGGGCGCTCAGCGCCCGACACGGGGCGAGCGCGTCCAGCGTCTCGCCCCGACAGTCGGTGCCCGGTGGCGGGCGCGGAGCGTCCGGCCACGGGATCGACCCAGGCGGTTTCCTGGACGGGGGAGCGGCCGATGAGTGGGCTCCACCAGGACTCGTTGTCGCGGTACCAGGCGATCGTCGAGCGCATGCCGTCGGTGAAGTCGATCTGCGGAGCCCAGCCCAGCTCCGCGCGCAGCTTGCCGGAGTCGAGCAGGTAGCGGCGGTCGTGCGACGGGCGGTCCGGGACGATCGTCTTGAGCGTGTCGGGCAGGCCGAGCCCGGCGAGGATCGTGTCGGCGATGGTCTCGATGTCGGCCTCGACGCCGCTGCCGACGTGGTAGGTCTCGCCGACCCGGCCGCGCTCGAGCACCGCGTCGATCGCCCGGCAGTGGTCGGTTACGTGCAGCCACTCGCGCCGGTTCTTCGTGGACGCGTACAGCGGCAGCGGCTCGCCCCGTAGTGCCCGGGTGATGAACAGCGGGATGACCTTCTCCGGGAACTGGTACGGCCCGTAGTTGTTCGAGCAGTTCGTGATGGTGATCGGCAGGCCGTAGGTGTAGCCGTAGGAGCGCACCGCGTGGTCGCTGCCGGCCTTGGCCGCGTTGTAGGGGGTGCGCGGCAGGTAGGGCGAGTCCTCGGTGAAGGCCCCCGGATCGTCGAGGTCCAGGTCGCCGTAGACCTCGCAGGTGGAGATCTGGTGGAACCGGTCGACGCCCACCGTGCGGGCCGCCTCCAGCAGGGCCTGGGTGCCCATCACGTTGGTGGAGAAGAAGTCGCCGGGCCGCAGGATCGCCAGGCTGTTGTGTGACTCGGCGGCGAAGTTGACCACCGTGTCGACCTTGTACTCGCGCAGTAGCCCCTCAATGAGCTCCCGGTCCCGGATGTCGCCGTGGACGAACGTCGCCTCGCCCTCGCCGGCCGCCGCCGGGGCGCCGAGCACGTCGGCGAGGTTCTCGCGCAGGCCGGCGTAGGTGAGCGCGTCGAGCGCGATGATCCGGTCGGTCGGGTGCCAGGTGCGCCAGTAGCGCACGAAGTTCGAACCGATGAACCCAGCGGCACCGGTCACCAACAGCGTCGTCATGGCGTAAGCGGGCCTTTCAGGTCGAGATCAGGGCCAGGGCGGCTGGGAAACGGCGGTCGTTCGGGGGCCGAGCCCGGTGCGCCGGGCGGCATCGGCCACGCGAGGCCGCGGCGTCCGGCCCCGGGCACAGCACCCAACGGCGACACCGGGCCGTGCCCCGCATACACCCGGGCGTCGTGCCGCCCAGCCTCTCACGCGCCGGCCCTACCCGGGAGCCCGGGTAGGGCCGGCGCGCCCGACAGACATCCCATGGGCTCGGATGTCCAGCCACAGCTGGTGACCGCGCATTGGCGCAATACCCACCCAGCCACCTCGTCAGCCCGGTCCCAGTCATACCACCGCCATATGCCAGGGCCCGGAACCACGCGAGGAGGGCGCCCAGCGCCCGACACGGGGCGAGCGCGCCCAGCGCCTCGCCCCGACAGGTGGTTCCGGGCCGGTCTGTCGGGCCGGGGCCGATCTTCCTTCGGGCTGGGAGTGGGTGCGCGGACGTAACCGGTGCGTGGTGTTCCCTGGGTGGATATCCCGTGTGCTGATGGAGTGGGAGTGGTCACCAGCGGGATCGGTCGGTTGGTTATGTCGTGGAAACATCCGCGCCCTACGCTGCGGCCGTGGCGGACCTGTTCGAGGGATATCCGGCGGAGGTGCAGGCCACCGCCGCTTGGGACGAGGTGTTCGAGGCTGCTGACACGCCTCGAGAGGTGTATGCGGCGCTGTACGACGCGTTGCGGCCGCTGAGCAGTGGTGACCTGGCGGCCCGCAAGGCGGCGCTCGACCGGGCGTTCCGGGACGCGGGCATCACGTTCATCCTGTTCGGGGAGGAGCGCCCCTTCCCGCTGGACCTGGTTCCCCGGCTGCTGTCGGGCCCGGAGTGGGACACCATCGAGCGTGGCGTGGTCCAGCGCGTGCGCGCGCTGGAGGCGTTCCTCGCCGACGTCTACGGCCGCGCCGAGGTCCTCGAGGAGGGCATCCTGCCGCGCCGGCTGGTGATGTCCAGCTCGCACTTCCACCGGGCCGCGCACGGCATCGACCCGCCCAACGGGGTGCGCTGCCACGTCTCCGGCATCGACCTGATCCGCGACGAGCAGGGCCAGTTCCGGGTGCTCGAGGACAACGTCCGGGTCCCGAGCGGGGTCAGCTACGTCATCGAGAACCGCCGTGCGATGACCAGGGTGTTCCCGGAGCTGTTCGCCACCCACCGGGTCCGCCCGGTCGCCGACTACGCCTCCCATCTGCTGCACGCGCTGCGGGCCGCGGCACCACCCGAGGTGGCCGACCCGACCGTCGTCGTGCTCACCCCCGGCATCTACAACGCGGCCTACTTCGAGCACGCGCTGCTCGCCCGGCAGATGGGCGTCGAGCTGGTCGAGGGCCGCGACCTGCTGGTCCGCAACAACCGGGTGACGATGCGCACCACCGAGGGCGAGCAGCCGGTGCACGTCATCTACCGCCGGGTCGACGACGACTGGCTCGATCCGCTGCAGTTCCGGCCCGAGTCGGTCGTCGGCTGCGCGGGGCTCGTCAACGCCGCGCGCGCCGGGCGGGTCACGATCGCCAACGGCGTCGGCAACGGCGTCGCCGACGACAAGCTCATGTACACCTACGTCCCCGAGCTGATCCGGTACTACCTCGGCGAGGAGCCGGTGCTGCCCAACGTCGACACGTACCGGGTCGAGGATCCCGACCAGCGCGCCCACGTGCTCGACCACCTCGACGAGCTCGTCATCAAGCCGGTCGACGGTTCGGGCGGCAAGGGCATCGTCATCGGGCCGCAGGCCACCGACGAGGAGCTCGCGACGCTGCGCGCGCAGGTGATCGCCGACCCGCGCGGCTGGATCGCGCAGCGCGTGGTGCGGCTGTCGACGTCGCCGACGCTGTCCAGTGACCGGCTCGGCCCACGCCACATCGACCTGCGGCCGTTCGCCGTCAACGACGGCAACCGGATCTGGGTGCTGCCGGGTGGGCTCACCCGGGTCGCGCTGCCCAGGGGCAGCCTGGTGGTCAACTCCAGCCAGGGCGGCGGCTCGAAGGACACCTGGGTGCTCGCGCCGGAGCTCGCCGAGGGTGAGCGACCCGGCGCCTACGGCCGGCCGGCCGTAGGCGACTTCCAGACCGCCCAGGGCCCAGACCTCGGCCCCGACTCCTCCGGCGACCAACAGCAACAGCAGCAACAGAACCAGCAGCACGAGGAGCAGCAGGACCCCGAGGTCCCCGAACACCGGACCGGTGCCCAGCGGCGCGCAGGCGCACCTCCGCGGAGCCCCGCCCACGAGCGAAGCGAAGTGGCGCCGGCCAGGGGTCCGACTTCGGACACGCTGGTGGATTGGTGACATGCAGCGGTAGGTGACCGTGCGGCGCGGA
>NZ_MBLO01000025.1 GCF_001854805.1 Pseudofrankia coriaricola | reverse complement strand
CTCAACTGCGCCTGCGGGCTTTACGCCGGCGACCCCACCGCCTGGATCGGCTGATCACCAGCCAGGCCAGCAAGATTTACGCGGAGCTGCACTAGTCGCACCCGCAGTGGACCTATCCGTCATCGGAACCCTCCTCCTCGGCATCCGCCACCTCGCACTCGCCGGCGCCACCACACAGCAGATGCGGCCGGCCTGGCGACTACTCGTGTTCGCACTGGTCACCCTCGCACTCAACGTCGCCGACCCCCTCATCGAACAGAACTACGGCAAAGCAGCCTTCGACGCCGTCGGACCACTCCTCCTCATCGGCTGGTCCGAGGTCGGACCCGGCCTCCTCCAGGCGATGAAAGCCCTCGGCCCCACAGCCTCCCCACCCATGTCCGCCGAGCATTCAAGCCCGCCAGCCCCCGAACACGACACACCAGTGAACCGATCCCCAGCCACCGCCGTAGAGACGGCGAGGGCAGAGCCGCCGCAGGCGCCAAGCAAGGCCCACGAGCAAGATCTACTCCACCGAGCACGAGCCGAAGACGTCCTCCACTGGCAACACCACCAGCGCCCGATCTCCGCAGAAACCCTCCGTAAACGACTCCGCGTCGGCGCCCCAACCTCGCGCAGACTCGTCGCACAGCTACGCACCGACACCCACACCCAGATCGGAGGCAGCGCCATGCAGGTCGACGACCAGCCCCGGCAAAGCTGACCGGAAAGGGCCGGCGATCCCATACTCACCACTACCCCAGCGAGCACAGGATCGCCGTGAAGATCCACGACAATCTATATACGAAACAACGCGCCGGCCCGGACGCTGAGCCCAGCCATCTCTCTTCGATGATCGTCCGCCCGAGAGCGCGGTCGATCGCCGCGTGGAGCCCAGGGTCGTCGCCGAGTCCACATTAGAGTCCCGCGTCAGCGTAAACCGGCGATTCGTACCCGGGCCGGAAAATCTACATGCTGCTCGCCGGACGCGCCCGGTGCGAGCTGGGCGATGCGGGTCTACGGCCACCAGTTCTGCACCCGAAACAGCCATGTTGCGGTGGCTGCGCCAAGAGCACGGTCCGAAACACTGGAAAGAATGGACGGTAGGATGTCCACGACGTCCGAACGGCGATGGGATGCCGCCGCTTCCAGAGCTTGAGTGATGACGGTACCGCGTTGGTCGTCGGGCAGGCAGGGGGCGAGTCCAGCCAGCGCCACAGCTCGGTCGCCGGGGTCATCGATGGTTGCTGCGACGGCAAGGGCTTGGTCGAGGAGCCTGTCCGTCAAGTGGGGTGCCAGCGTCGTTAGTACTTTCGTCCGACGGTTCAGGTAGTCACGATTGGCGTCGACGGCCATGGCCTGGGCCATGGCGGTTTCGCGTTGGTCGACGGGCAGGCGGACGACGAGTCCGGCCAGCGCCACAGCGGCGCAGCCGGGGTCATCGATGCCCACGGCGACGGAGAGCGCTTGGCCGAGGAGGCTGTCAGGCAGGTAGAGGGCGAGCCTCCTCAGCACGTCCGCCTGGAGCCAGAAATGGTCGCTGGTAGCAACGGCGCTCAGCGCCGCGGTGATAACAGGACCGCGCTGCTCTTCGACAAGATGAGGTATGAGCACCGAGAACGCCCATGCCTGGCCATCAGAATTGTCAAGCGTGGCAACGGCGGTCAATGCCTCCGTGAGGTGCGGCGCGAGTCTCCGTTCGGGCAGGTGCGGAGCAAGCGCCGCCAGCGCCGCTGCCCGATCGCGCGGGTGGTGAACGGCGAGAGCCGCAGCGAGCGCCTGGTCAAGGACCAGAGCACGCTCGTCATCGGCAATGCAAGGTGCGAGCTCCGCCAACGCCGTTGCCTTATCACCTGGGTCGTCGATCGCCGTGGCGGTGGTCAGCATTTGAGCCAGGAGGTTGTCGTCCAGATGCTGAGCTAGCTTCACCAGTGCCAGCACCCTGCTCCTTGGACTGTCTACGGTGGTCGCAACCACGAGTGCCTGGTCAAGGAGATCGTCAGGAAGATGGGGTATCAATACCCGGAGCACCTCATCCCTATCGAACCAGCGTTCGAGGGCCGCTGCGGCGGTCAACGCATCGGCCATCGCCGGGCCACGCTGGCGGTCCGGCCGGCGGGCTGCCAGTGCCGCGTGGGCCAACATTAGATCCAACCGGCCGTCGAGAGCGTCCGCCACTGCATTCGCTTGCGCGAGGAGACTATCGGGCAAATAGGGTGCCAAATCGGCCAGCAGCATGGCCCGCAAGTGCGAGGAGCCGACGTCAGCGATAGCGGTCAGCGCTTGCCCGAGAACCACGCCACGTTGCTTGCCGTCGGTGACGTGCGGGGCCAATGCCAGGAAAACTCGGGCCCGGCCGCCCGGGTGGTCGATGGTCATGCCCTCTGCCAACGCTTGGGTGATGGACGAGCCGCGTTCATCAGCCATGTAGGGCGCCAACCGCGCGAGGTTCTCGATCCGTCGGGTCGGGTCGTCGATGGCTCGGACGATCGTCAGAGCCTCCGCGAGTAGAACGCTGGGCAGATGCGGCGCCAGCGCCTCCAAGGCCAGATCCGTCCTGGCAGAGTCCTGCTCACGGAAGGCCGCCGTCAGCGCCGGCGCGAGCGCTTCGGCGCGTTGCTTCTCGGTCAGCTGGGGCGCCAGCAGCGCGAGCGCGAGCGCCTGGGCCAGCACGTTGCCGATGGTCGTAGCGGCGGCCAGAGCCTGGGTAAGCACCGGTGAACGTTGTTCATCGGGCAGGTGAGGCGCCAGCCCTGCCAGCGCCTCTACCCGAGCGCGCCCATGGTCGATGGCGGTGGCGGTGGCCAGCGCCTGAGCGAGAAGATCGTCGGGTAGGTGCGGTGCCAGGTTAGCCAGCGCGTTTGCCCTCCCTTCGGGGTCGGGTTTGGTCTGGGCGTAGGTGAGTGCACGGTTTGGGGTCCAGATGTCAGCTTCGACGAGCCGGGCGAGCAGGGATGGTGGGATGTTTCCGGCTTGGCTGGCGAGGGAGCCAGTTAGGAGGGCATAGGCAATCTGGCGGACGAGGCCATTCGGGTCATTGACCTGGTAGCGGGTCTTCGCGTCATGCCACGCGGCCCGCAGGGTGGCGAGGTAGTCGCTGACACGGTCGAGGTCCTCGTGGGTGGTGCACCAGGTGTTGTGGACGGTCCCGGCCAGGTTGAGCCACTCGGTGGCTAGGAGGTCGTCGACGAGGTCGGGACGGTCGGCGGCGAGCAGATGGCTCACGAGTTCGGCGATGCCGTAGTAGTCAAGGTCCGTGAAGGCGGTGGTGTCGCGTAGATGGGGCAGGCTGTGGTCCAGCCCGCCCCACCGGTCGAGAAAAACGTGGCCAACGACTGCGTGCAGATCGGCGAGGGCTTGGTGAGTGAGGCTGCTGCGGGCATAGTCGTAGACCAGGTCGTGGACGGAGACGGCGCGGCTGCGCGGGTTGATCTGGATGAAGGAGACGTTCGCCAACTCGCGCAGGGTCTGGCGGGCCTGAGTCGTCTCGACACCGGCGCTGGCAGCCCACAGGGCTGCGATGACCGAGACCGGGACGGGGCCATGGCCCTTGAAGACCGCCAGTTCCCGAAACCGCGCCGCAGTGGGTGTGCTGAGCAGTCGCGCAGTGGTGTCCATGGCGACGAGCAGGCTGGCCTCGGGATAGTCAGGAAACCGGACGGCGAGGGCGGGAAGGTCAGCACCCCCGAACAGGTCTGCGAGTTCATCCCAGTCCCACCACAGGCCCGAGACCAGACCACCGGCGATTGCCACAGCGAGCGGAAGGCCACCGCAATGGGCAAGCACAGTGTCGGCCGCGGGGGGCAGATCGGCGGCCGGCCAGCGGGCGTAGGAGGCCAGCAAATCGCGCGCAGTGGCCGGGTCCACATGTCCAACCGGGTGCCACAGGGTGGCAGTGTGTAGGACACCGGGACGCCGCGAGGTGACCAGGATCCGGGCGCCGGTGAGCCGGGGAAACGCCTCGACGACGGCCGATTCCCACACGTCGTCGAGTACGACCAGGCAGTGGGCCCCGGAGAGTAGGTCACGTAGCCGTTCCCGGCCATCAGTCGCATCGACGACGGCGCGGGCGTCACCGAAGGCCCGCAGGACACGCCCTTGGACGGCGGTCACGTCGGCGCCGGGGTTGACCTCGACCCAGACAGCGCCGCCCGTGAACCGGCGGCAGATTTCCTCGTCGTGGATGAGCGCGCGGGCGATCGTCGACTTGCCCGCGCCGCCCATCCCGACCAGGCCAACCGCGCCCGCGCCGTCCACGTCCAGCAGCGCGCGCACCGCGGCCAGATCGGCCTCGCGGGGCACGTACTGCTCGGGCAGCGGGCGGGCCGAACGCAGGTCAACCCAGGACGGGACGAGCCGCGCGAGCCGTGCCGGTGCCGAGCCGAACACGGCGTTGTAGGGCCAGCGCGCCGCGGCGGCAGCGAGAACCCGCGCCCGGCCGTCGGCAAGGACGCCGGCGGCGAGCTGTTCGGAGACGGCACGCCACAGCTGCGTGGCGGTCGAGACGTTCCACGACGGCAGCCGGTCCAAAGGGAAGCCAGCGCCGGCAAGAAGTTCCTTCACCGCCGCCGGGTCGGGGCAGGCATGCGCGAGCGCGTCAATCTCTCTGTCCGACAGTGCGATCACTGACGCCCCCCGTGCCAGCAGCTGACCACCGAGCAGCGCCGACGGCCTAGGACATCATCCCAGCCGCAGCGACGGATCAGCGAGCCCGGATCCCGTGCTCACCGCTACCCCAGCGAGCGCGGGATCGCCGCGAGCACAGAAAGCTGCCCAGCTTCAGCGATCGCCTGTTCTGACGGACGGTGCGACCCCGGAGGGGTGACGCGAAGGGCAGGAAGTCCAGCTGCCCGCTTCAATGATCTACTGCCCCGGAGGACGGCGCGATACGGAACCTCGGGTCGACGTCGTGCGTGTGGGCGACACTTCAATGATCATCCGACGGTCCCGACGAACGCACAGAGCCCGCGACATCTCGAGCCACGACACGATCACGCCGGCTCGTGGCACCGATCAGTGCGACGGCCGGCTACAACAGCCCCTCCGGCGCAAATCTGCTCCCATGACCGACGTACGGAGGTGGCTACGCGCGGGCCCTAGGCGGTACTCCTCAAGACGGTCTCGGGCCGTCGCACGCTCATCCTCGGTGAACAGCGGCTCGTACTCGGGTCGGAGCAGCAAAGTCTCGACGGTCAGGTCGAGCCGGCCACGCTCCCACAACGCCGTGAAACCTTCTGACGGCTTCGACTTGGCCAGCAGCTCACGCGCGGCGCGCACTCCGCCCTGGTCCGAGACCATCCTCAGGAAGTAGGTCGCGGGATACCCTGCCTCGCTCTTGGCCTTCCGGTAGATCCCCACCATGTCCCCGTGAAAGGCCCGTTCAAGTCCCACCAGATCGCCGGCCATGCAAGAAAGTATGGCGATCCATACCCCGATCATCCAGCCGCGGTGGGAGTGTCCCGTCACAGCCGACGCGCCGCGTTGAACGGGGAACGGCATCAGCGCGCTGCCGCAGGCTGTGCCCGTCGAGGGCCGGGCCTCGGAGTGGCACGCTCAGTCCCGACAGCAGCGACTGCCCTGACAAGCCTCGAACACCCAGCGCGCCGCCGCCGCAGGCCGCCTCCGCCGCCTACGCAAGACCCGCCCCGATCTCGCCTCCACCCTTGACGCCCAGATCACCCAGTACGAGTCCACCGACGAGCCACCATTCGCCTCACCGACGGAGATGGAACTCCAGGTCAACGGCCTGAAAGCTAGTTCTGGCACGGTACAAGGTGCTCGGCAACGATCACCCGGACACGTTGACTGCAAGGTTGATCGAAAAGCGCACCGGCGGTCCCGTGCTCACCGCTACCCCCACCGAGCACGGCACCGCCGCGACCGCGCGACCGCCTTCCTATGGTCCCGACTTCAGAGATCGTCCGTCTGACTGCCTGACTGACTGACATAGCCGGTCGGCTATGCAATTTTGGCTAGGTCAAGGATCGTTTCGTGCCCGTCGGCGAAACTCACGATCATGCGAGCGGTACCGCCGATGGCGGCCAGGTAGGCGTTAAGAGTCGACAGGAGCAGGTCGTGGGGCTGCTCCATCCTGCTGATAGCCGCCTGGGTGACGCCCAGGCGGCGAGCGAGTTCCACCTGCGTGAGCTCGGCAGCCCGGCGGAGCGCAGCCAGGCCCATCGCATAGGTGCGGTCCGCTTCGGCCATGTCGGCGCGAACCTGGAGGACCTCGTCGGCGATGTCGGGGCGCTGGGCAAGCTGGCGGATGCGGTCATTGCCCCGGATGAATGTGATGTCGTCTTCGGTCATTGGGCGCCTCCTTCCTGGCGGCGAAGCCAAGCATCAACGAGCGCTTCACCGCGTGCCGAAGCGCTGGCGTAGAACACGTCGCCGATCGGCTTCTTGTCGAACCCGATCAATGCGAGCACGACGCGGTCGTCCTCTGGAAACCAGCAGATGATCCGGACAGCTACATCCGGTTCGAACGGGTGGGCAACGCGCCACAGCTCGTGGCGGCGGGCCTGCCGCACCCGTTTGAAGGTCGCGGACTCCTCGGTGGGTCTGGCCGGGAGCTCGGCGAGTGCCTGCAGGAGCGCCACCACGACAGCAAGGAGGCGGCCTCCCTGATCTTCCGCTCGGGTCAGCCAGCGGTCGAACTCGCCGGTCCAGTCGACGATCACTCCTCTGAGTATGAGCCCTGGTTAATACAACGTCAACCTCATATGGGGCACGTGGGGCAGGGATGCGACTCACGAACGCGAGCGCTCTAAGCCCTGGGATGCGCGCGGCCAGGGTCGGCGAACCTACACAACACCCCCACCGCCGCAAGCACGACGAGTGCCAGGCCCAGCGCGCCGGCGAACGCGGCCGCGCCGCGCTGGACCGCAGACGGCAGGCTGGCCCCGTCGACGCGACTGAGGATGCCGGCCACCAGCGCCACGATGACGGTGACCGCTGCGCACAGCGCGACGACAAGGACTCGGACAAGGGCGAGGGTGGGGTACACGTCTGCTCCAGCCGCGCCCCGCTCCCTGGCCGGCGAGGCGCTCTGGAGGCAGCGCGTAGCGGACCCTACGGTTCCCCGGGATGCGGCACGTTCGACGTACGCTCGCTGCCTGCGACCGCGTGTTGGCCGCTGCGACATCGGCGTTCCGGCACGGCCAGGGAGGGACGTGCCGATCACAGTTCCCAAGTTCGACACCTCCCAAGGCGCCGCATTGATCGTATTAGCACCTCGGCTGGCGGCCAGTAATCCTCCTCCGTGTGAAGTGGCTGCTACGCCTTCCGCGCCCTCGTCGACCTCGACAGGTCGGCCAGATCGGGGCCGGCGAGCACGGTCACGGAAGTGGCATGGTGGGTCGCTCCGCCCAGGAGCCTGACCGCAGACAAGCACACGGACGGGGCCGAATATCGACACGCCTGCGTCGTCCGCGTCTGCGCGAGTGCGGACCGTAGTGCTGGAGCTCACCTATGGTGCTCGACTGCCTCCGCCGCAGACTGCCACACCCCAAGTGAGCACCGCCCAGCCAAACAATAGGCGGCGGTCGACAGGGAGAAGGCTTCCCGCCGCCGGTCGCAGGTTCCTAATTATGAGTTCCAAAACCGCGCAGTTCACCTCCGTTGGGGATCCCACTCCTACCGGTTGGCGAGGCGGCGTTGTAGTTCGGCGTGCCGGAACTGGTACACCGCGCCGACTTGACGCAAGACGCCTCGTCCTTCGTGGGCATCGGCCAGGAAGCCCATCAGGTCGCGGGGCAGCCGGCCGCGAGTACTGAGCCATGCGCGGGTCAGCGCGAACCTCCCCCAGACTGCATTGCGCTCGTTCAGTCCGAGTCCGAAGCCGAGTGCGACCCAGCCCAGCGTTCCGAACACGACGCCGCCGATGATCCCGTTTGTGAGCCCGCCCGCGATGTCTGCCATGGTTCCGACCAGAAGCCCGGATATGAGGCCGCCGACGAGCCCGATAGACCGGAAGGCGGCTCGATCTTTGCGGAGAACCCACGGCGGGCTTACGGCTGCCGCGAGATCTAGAGGCATGGTGTAAAACCCGGGCGCGAGCGCAACTGTGACCGCTACTACCAGACCGACTACCAGCCCGACGATGGGTCCGCTCACGAGGCCGACCCCGAGCCCGATCTCCATCCCGATGCTCAAGCCGAGCACTAGCCCGACCACGAGGAGGTCGGCCTCGGGCAGGTTCCATCGCACTGCCCACCGCGGCGACTGCGCGTGGTCGGGCTCGTGACCGACGGAGATCCAGAGCGCAAGCCCGCCCCCGACTCCAATCGTCAGTCCGAGGGGGCCGATTGTGAGCCAGGCCGCGAGGCAGCCCGCGAATGCGCCCGCGAGGCCGACCAGGCACGCCTGAAGCGCGCGCTGCCGGGGAGACAGAGCCTCCGGGAGCTGCCACCAGGCGAGGTCGACGCTACCGCCGAGAGCGTGTTCGAGGTGGCGGGCGAGGAAGACCAGCCAGCGTTCTGCATCGTCGGCCTGCCAGCGACAGCGGCGGGCGGGATTGGGGTGGGGTCGGTACGCAGCCGGAATGAACCCATCGAACAGATGCTGCTCGACGGCGGTGCGCGTCGGGAAGCGGATTGGATCGAGCAGCTCATCCGGGGAATCGCCGACCGCGAGCGACGGCTCGTCAGGGCGAGGGTTGTAGATGGTTCGGGCGAGGGTCGCGGTCAGAGGAGTCCTCAAGGCCTGCGCGACGGGCGGCGGCCAGGCAGTGAGCAGTATGTCCCAGCGGGCGGCACCGGCCGTGCTGCCGGCGGACATACGTAAGTAGTAAGCGACTGTCGCCGAGTCCAGCGGGCACAGCTGGATGCCGGCCGCGCCGGCCAGATGCACGCCGAGCCCAGGGCGCTCCGAGATCGCCTGCTGGTAGGCGGTCCTGCGGCAGGTCAGCACGACCCGCTGGCCGGGGCGTAGCGCATCATTGATCCGGATGATTGCCCTCGCGCGACCAGCCTCACCGATCTCATCGAGACCATCGAGCACGGCCAGGATGAGGCCAGCGTCGAGCAGCGCTTGCGCCCGGCTGGTGCCAACGTCGCCCGGCGCGGGCGCGGCCAGGCTGGGGTAGTCCGCGGTGAGCCGCTGGCTGAGCCAGTCATGCAGGGTCTGCGTGGTCGGGTTCCAGGAGGCCAACGAGACCAGCACCGGCACCGGACCGCCTGCAGCACGCCGGCCATCGGCGAGCAGATCGAGCACCAGACGAACGGCAAGCATCGTCTTGCCGGCGCCTGGCCCGCCGAGCACGACGAGCC
Organism: Pseudofrankia coriaricola; assembly: GCF_001854805.1. GTDB lineage: Bacteria > Actinomycetota > Actinomycetes > Frankiales > Frankiaceae > Pseudofrankia. The sequence goes on along the minus strand of NZ_MBLO01000025.1, from coordinate 113,853 downwards.
GGCCGGTCGGCACCCGCTCCAGAAGACCCACAAGATCGTTGTCACCGCCAGCGAGCTCGGACGGCGCCGTCACCCAAGACCCCGCGCGTGGGGCCAGCGGCCATCCAGCCCCCGAGGTCGCCAGCCGGACGATCGACTCCCAGTGCTCGGTCAGCTCGCTGTCCGCTGCCACCCAGCGAACAGGTAGCGGATACGGATCGTTGAGACGGCGCAGCGCCGCCTCGTCCTCCCACTGGCGCCGGACCGCGAGCGCCAACTGATCGGCGACCCCAGCGAGGTCCTGCGCTCCGGCCGCCGCTTCTTCCCGATCAGCCCTGTAGGCGGCCCAGGCCAACCACAGTCCCGTCAACCCGGTAACCCCACCGACGAGCCCAACCAGTGTCGCCGCTGCATCCAAGTGATACCGCCGGGCAAGAACGACCGCAGTTACAGCCGACCCGACCAACAACACCACCGCGACGACGCCAGTACGACGCACCCGCGCCCGGGACGAACCCCCCATACGTACATCATCACCATCGCGGTCGATCACGCGGACGAGCGGGTCAATCAACCTGGATCCGACGAACCCGTGCAAGGTGTAGGCCTGGCTTTGCAGCCGGCAACATCAGCACCCGTCCCAATTGGGCACTTTAGGTACCGGGAAGCCACCTATTGGTGACTCAGGATCACGAGTACGTCAATTTCATAGCACTAAGTATATGTTTAATAACTCTGCGTGTGCCCCCAACGGGATTCGAACCCGTGCTACCGCCTTGAAAGGGCGACGTCCTGGGCCGCTAGACGATGGGGGCGGAAGGCCCTGAGCGACCGCTCCGAGTGGCCCGGACCGTCAGGATCTCCTGGCTAGCATAGGGGACTGGCTAGTCAACCGCCAAACAGGTTCCCGTCGGCCGGCCCGCCCGACCGCACTCCACCCCGAGCGAGGTCGGTCTTCGCTGGGAGCGGGGCCGCCGCCGTGACGACACCGGCGTGGACCTCGTCCGTGGACCTCGTCATCCCGTGGTTGTCAGCAGCCGGGTCGAGGGTGTGGGTGTCGCGGAACAGCCGCGTCCCGCGGTGCCGGGGACTCTGGCGCCGCGGGACGCGGCTGGGGCAGACACGGCCCGGTGGATGTGGCATGCCCGCGACCCACGGCGTAGTCGCCGAGGACGACGTCGATCAGACGGCCGGTGCCGATGAGCGTGGCGGGGACTCGGTCAACGGCGCCTCGGACGGACGCTGTGGGCCCATGAAGCCATGCCGTTGCCGACAACCCGCCCCCGCCACGGATGCCACCGATGGCAGAAGACGACGCCGTCAGCATTTCGGTGACGCGTTACAGCAGCTTTCGACATGGATCATTATTCACCGATCCCTGGAGTTTGGGTCGCAAGTTTCCGCAAAGCTTTTCGGAGTCCTCGATCCGCGTGCGGACGCCAAGGTCAGCGCCGGGGAATCGTCGACCCGCGGATCACGAGCCGGACCGGCATCGTCTGCACGCCGCTGGCGGGCGCGGCGCCGTCCAGCGCCTCGAAGATTCGCATGGCGGCGGTGCGGCCGAGCGCCTGCAGGTTCGCGTCGATGCTGGTCAGCTCGGGCCTGGAGTTGGTCGCGAGCACCTCCCAGTTGTCGTACCCGATGACGGCGACGTCCTCCGGGACCCTTTTGCCGAGGTCACGGAGGATGTCGAGGACGCCACGCGCGATCAGGTCCGAGCCGCAGATGATCCCGTCGATGTCGGGATGCTGGCTGAGCAGCAGCGCCGCGGCGGAGCGGCCCCAGTGCTCGGACCAGTCGGAGAACATGACGTCGCCGACGAGTTCGAGCCCCGCGGTCGCCAGGGCGGCCCGCAGGCCGACGGCTCGGTCCTGGGCCGCCGCGTAGGTCGGGTCGCCGCTGACATGGCAGATGCGCCGCCGGCCCGTCGACAGCAGATGCTCGGTGGCGATGCGCCCGCCACTGATGTTGTCGGGCACGACGGAGACGTCGGCCGGGTCGTCCGACGGCGCATAGGCATAGACCACCGGGACCGGAATGCCGTCGCCGAGGGACGGCCGCGGATTGGTCCGGTCACCGACGACGATGATGCCGTCGACCCGCCGGTTGAGCAGCGCCTTGAGATGGTGCTGCTCACGGATCGCGTCGCCGCGCGCGTCGCAGAGGAAGACGTTGACCTGGCCGGCGCCGAAGGCGTCCTCGGCGCCCATGAGGATCGGGATCACGAAGCGGCCCTCGAGATCGCCCGTGAGCAGGCCGACGGTGCCGCTGCGGCCGGCGAGGAGGCTGCGGGCGAGCTGGTTCGGTGTGAACGACAACTGCTCTGCCGCCTGGATGACCCGGCTGCGGGTGGCCGGGGCGACCTCGTCCCGGCCGTTGATGGCCTTCGACGCGGTGGCGAGCGAGACGCCCGCGAGCCGCGCCACGTCGCCGAGCGTGGCCGCCTTCCCGGGGTGCGGTTCCGCTCGCGCCATCTCAGCTCCCTTCGCCTTGACACGTCCCGCACATGGACGCATCACCACGCTCTTGACACCAACAACACCCGCCGCTAGCTTGCTAAGCTATCACATGATCCGAAAACCATTTCGGAAGTTTCGGATCTTCCCCTCCACCCAGTTCACGGCTCTATTTGGGCTCCCCCGCGGGCTCGTTCACGGATGAGCTAGGAGGTCAAGATGACAGGTAGAAAACGACTCGCGACCCGATTAGCCGCGTCGCTCGCCACCGGAGTGCTCGCGCTCGGCCTGGCCGGCTGCGGTGGCGGCTCGGACTCGGGGAGCAGCCTCGCCGACGCGGGAGCGACGGGCATCGACGACGGCTCCACCCTCACGCTCTGGACACGCGCGCCCCTCGAGAAGCAGGCCAAGCTGCTCGTCGAGGCCTACAACTCGTCGCACAAGAACAAGGTCGAGCTTACGGTCGTCCCGAACGACGACTACGTGGCGAAGGTCGGGGCGGCAGCCGGCTCGCACGGGCTCCCCGACCTGTTCGCGGCCGACATCGTCTACGTCCCCAACTGGGTCAAGCAGGGACTGTTCCAGGACGTCTCGGGCAACATCAACGGCCTGCCGTTCAAGGACAAGCTCAACCAGGGACACATCGCGGCCGGCACGCTCGACGGCAAGGCGCACGTGCTGCCGTTCGTGATGGACCTGTCGATGATGTTCTGGAACAAGGAACTCTTCAAAGAGGCCGGGCTGGACCCCGACAAGGCCCCGGCGAACCTGCAGGAGTACGCGGCCGCCGCGAAGGCGATCCAGGGTCTGAACAAGCCCGGTGTCTACGGGACGGCGACCGGCTTCAGCTGTGGGGGATGCCTCGTCTTCACCTGGTTCCCGAGCGTCTGGGCCGACGGCGACGAGGTGCTGTCCGCGGATGGCACGAAGTCGCTGCTCGCGGACGACACCGCCAAGAAGGTCTACGCGACCTGGAAGGACCTGGTGGACTCCGGGGCCGTGCTCCCGTCGTCACGGGACGAGACCGGTCCGACGTGGACCGCCGGCTTCACCGAGGGCAAGGTCGGCCTGATGCTCTACCCGGCCACGCTGCTGTCATCGACGCCGTTCGACGTCGGCGTCGCCGGGATCCCCGGACCGGCCGGCGGCTCGTCGACCTTCCTCGGCGGCGACGGCATCGGCGTCTCGAAGGACTCGAAGAAGGCCGCGCAGGCGTGGAACTTCCTCCAGTGGCTGGTGTCGGAGGACGCGCAGGTCGGCGTGCTCGCGAAGAACCACGACGTCGTGGCCCGGTCCGACCTGGCGGTCAACGAGTACTCCGAGAAGGACGACCGGCTCGTGACCATCAACACGGTGGCCGGTAACGGCGACACCCCGGTCGCGCTCAACTTCCAGCAGGCGTTCAACGCGCCGAACAGCCCCTGGCTCACGCTCGTGCGGGGCGCGGTGCTCGGCAAGGACGACTCGCTCGACGCTGACAACGACGAGATCACGACGGTGCTGTCGCACTAGTCCGCTGGACCGGCCGGCGCCCGGAGCGCATCCGAGCACCGGCCGGCTCGTTCCGTCCTCGAAGGATCCTCCATGACCGCGACTCCCCCCACGCGCTGCGCATCCCTCCCGGTATCTGGCCGGCGTTCCCGGCGCCGGGGGCATGCCGCCACCGGCTGGCTCTACGCGTCACCCACCGCGTTGTTCGTGCTGCTTCTCTTCGTGCTGCCGCTGTTTCTCGTGCTGCGGATGTCCGGGTCGGACTGGCCGCTGCTCGCGGGCAACCAGGGCATCAACGTCCCGGACAACTTCCACGAGGCCGTATCGCACCGGTTCTTCCGGGACTCGGTCGTGTTCACCGTGAAGTACACGGTCCTGACCACGGTCATCCTGCTGGCTCTCAGCCTCGGGCTCGCGGTGCTCGTGCAGGAGTCGACGCGCTGGAAAGGGCTGCTGCGCACCTCGTTCCTCGTGCCGAGCGCCCTCGGGCTCGCCTCCGCCTCGTTGCTTTTCTACGTGCTCTACTCGCCGCTCGCCGGGCCGTTCGCCGACCTCATGAGGTCGTGGGGCTTCACCTTCCTCGGCACACCCGAAGGGGCGCTCTGGTCGACGATCTTCCTCATCGTCTGGCGTTACGCCGGCTTCTACATGCTGCTCATGCTCGTCGGCCTGCAGAGCATTCCCGACGAGGTCTACGAGGCCGCGCGCATCGACGGCGCGTCGCGGTGGCAGACCTTCGTCGGGATAACCCTTCCGCTGCTGCGCCCGACGCTGACCCTCACGACCGTCCTGTGCGTGACCGGCTCGCTCCTGGCCTTCGACCAGTTCTACATCCTCACCAAGGGCGGCCCGGACAACTCGACGATCACGATTGTCCAGCTCATCTACAACGTGGCGTTCCAGGGCCAGAACGACCTCGGCGTCGCCGCGGCGCTGTCGGTGATCACGCTGCTCGCCCTCGTCATCATCAACATCGCGCAGATCCGCGCGTTCAGCCGGAGGGCCGACGACTGATGAGCCCGACCTCCACCCACGGTCGACCGACCCGCGCCGCCGATTCCGCCGGAACGCCCGCGGCCGCCGCGCCCGGCCGCGGCGTCAGGGGCGGCCGCCCCAGAGGAAAGCCGCGCTCGCGCGGAGCCACCGTCGGCGGCGTCGTCCTGCGCACCCCGTACTGGGTGTTCACCACCGCGCTCGCACTGATTTTTCTGTACCCACTCGTCTGGACCGCTGTCTCGTCCGTGTCGCCGCGCGCGGGCACGGGCCAGGTCGACGGCTGGGGCTTCGGCAACTATTCCACGCTCGGGCGCTACCAGGCCGGCATCTGGGTGTACCTGGGTAACTCGGCGTTCGTGTCGCTGCTCACCGTGGCCCTCACCATCGCCATCTCCTTCCTCGGCGGGTATGCGTTCGCGCGGTTCGATTTCCCGGGTAAGAACGTGCTTTTCCTCTCGACGCTCGCGATCCTCATGGTCCCGTATGCCACCCTGCTGATCCCGCTCTACGTGCTGCTCACCCGCGTCGGCCTGGCGAACTCGCTCGTCGGTGTCGCGCTCGTGCTCACGATGTTCCAGCTGCCGTTCGCGACCTTCATGATGCGCATCTCGTTCGAGGCGGTACCGCGAGAGCTCGACGAAGCCGCGATGGTGGACGGCTGTTCCAGCTGGAAGGTGCTCTGGCAGGTGCTCCTGCCCGCGGTGAAGCCGGGCCTCATCACGGTCGGCCTGTTCGCGTTCCTCACGGCCTGGAACGACTTCATGGCTCCACTCATCCTCATCAACGACACCAACCGGATGACGCTCCCGCTCGCGGTGTCGAACTTGCGCGGCCAGGTGCAGGGCGTGGTCGACTACGGGGCGACGGAGGCGGGTGTCGTCGTGCTCGCGCTGCCCTGCGTCGTCCTTTTCCTCATCTTCCAACGCCATTACGTCCGCGGCTTCATGTCGGGCGCTTTCAAGGGATGACGATGACCCATTCCATTACCGCTGGCGCCCGCTCCGTGCCCGTCGCGCCGACCAGGGGCGCCCTGCGTCCGCTCGGCCTCACCGAGGTCGCCATCGTCGGGGGCTTCTGGGCCCGCAGGCAGGACGTGAACGGCCGCAACACGCTTCCGCACATCGAGGCGTGGCTCGAACGCGAGGGATGGCTCCCGAACTTCGATCTCGCCGCGGCGGGACGACTACCCGAAGGGCGCCGGGGCCGTGAGTTCTCCGACTCCGAGGTCTACAAGTACCTCGAGGCCGTCGCCTGGGAGATCGGCCGCCGCGGCGGCGGCGACGAGCTCGATCGGCGCTTCCGCCGCGCGGTCGCCCGGGTCGCGGCCGCGCAGGAGCCCGACGGATACCTGAACACCCGGTTCGGCCGCCCCGGCCAGCCGCCCCGCTGGTCGGACCTGGAATGGGGACACGAGCTCTACTGTCTCGGGCATCTCTTCCAGGCAGCCGTCGCGCGGGCCCGCACCTGCCCCGACGCGGGCGACGGCCTCCTCGAGATCGCATGCCGCGCCGCCGACCTGGTCTGCGAGGTTTTCGGCAAGGGCGGAATCGAGCGGATCTGCGGACACGCCGAGGTCGAGGTCGGCCTCGGCGAACTCGGCCGGGCGACGGGAGTACCGCGCTATCTCGAGCAGGCCCGCCTGTTCGTCGACCGGCATGGGGACGGCACGCTGCGCGATATCGAATGGGGCCGGTCGTACTTTCAGGACGACGGTCCCCTACGCGCCGCCGCGGTGCTTCGCGGTCACTCCGTCCGGGCGAACTACCTCGCCGCCGCGGCGACCGACGTCGCGGTCGAGACCGGTGACGACGAACTGCTCGCGGCGCTGGACCGCCAGTGGACGCGGACGGTCGAGCGCCGCACGTACATCACCGGCGGCCAGGGCTCGCATCATCAGGACGAGGCATTCGGCGAGGACTGGGAGCTGCCTCCCGACCGCGCCTACTCCGAGACGTGCGCCGCCGTGGCGTCGGTCATGTTCAGCTGGCGGATGCTGCTCGCGCGCGGGGACGCCCGCTATGCCGACCAGATCGAGCGCAGCCTCTACAACGTGCTCGAGACCTCCCCCTCGGCCGAGGGCACGGCGTTCTACTACGCGAACACGCTGCACCAACGCTCGCCCGCCGCCGACGCCGACGCCGAGGCCGTCTCGCCGCGGGCCCAGTCCTCGCTGCGCGCGCCGTGGTTCGAGGTCTCCTGCTGCTTGCCGAACACCGCGCGCACGTTCGCCAGCCTCGCCGCGTACCTGGCCACGACGGACGGCTCGGGCATCCAGCTGCACCAATATGCGCCCGCCACGATCAGGGCCACGCTCGACGACGGGCGCGAGGTCGCGCTCGAGGTGGCGACCGCCTACCCGGCCGACGGCACCGTGCGGGTGCGCGTGCTGACCGATGCCGGGAAACCGTGGACGCTCTCACTCCGAGTACCGCCGTGGGCTTCGAATTCCCGGCTTGCCGTGCGAGGTGTCGACGGCTCACGCCAGGAGACCGTGGTCGGCCCCGGGGTGGCGACCGTTTCCCGCGGCTTCGCGGCCGGCGACGAGGTCGAGCTCACCCTGCTCGTCGCGCCGCGTCTCAGCCGCGCCGACTCCCGCGTCGACGCCGTCCGTGGCTGTCTCGCCGTCGAACGCGGGCCCGAGGTTCTCGCGCTCGAGTCAGTCGACCTGGCCGGCACGGCGATCGAGGAGTCCGACTTCGCCGACCTGCGCATCGACCCGGCCGTGCCACCGCGCGAGGACGCGGGAGTAGTGATCGCCAGCATTGTCGACGAGCGCACCGGCCGGCGTTCCGACGTACCGCTCGTGCGATACCACGCATGGGCCGAGCGTGGGCCTTCAACGATGCGCGTGTGGATCCCCGTGCTCGGTGCCTGACGCGTCCCATCGACGCGTCCCGAGCATTTCGTTCGGATTGTCCGGCACGTTCGGAGCCGGTGGAGGGTGCACCGCCATGGCAACCGTTGAATTCGTCGAGGCCACCAGGGTCTATCCCGGCGCGGACCGCCCGGCGGTAGACGCGTTCGAGCTTCAGATCGCCGATGGGGAGTTCCTCGTCCTGGTCGGCCCATCCGGCTGCGGCAAGTCCACGGCGCTGCGGATGATCGCCGGGCTGGAGCCCGTCGACGCGGGCAGGATCCGGATCGGGGAACGCGACGTCACCGACCTGCCGCCCAAGAACAGGGACATCGCCATGGTGTTCCAGAACTACGCGCTCTACCCGCACCTGAGCGTGGCCGGCAACCTGGGCTTCGCGCTGAAGGCAGCCGGGGTCGCGAAGGAGGAACGCACCCGGCGGATCCGCGCGACCGCGGCGCTGCTCGACCTCGAGCCCTACCTCGACCGCAAGCCCAGAATGCTCTCCGGCGGCCAGCGCCAGCGGGTCGCGATGGGCCGAGCCATCGTGCGGGAGCCCCAGGTCTTCCTCATGGACGAGCCGCTGTCCAACCTCGACGCCAAGCTGCGGGTCTCCACCCGCACCCAGATCGCCTCCCTGCAACGCCGGCTCGGGGTCACCACCGCCTACGTCACCCACGACCAGGTCGAGGCCATGACCATGGGCGACCGCGTCGCCGTACTCCGCGAGGGCCAGCTCTGCCAGGTCGATACTCCGCTCGCGCTCTACGAGCGTCCCGAGACCGTCTTCGTCGCCGGGTTCATCGGTTCGCCCGCGATGAACCTCATCGAGGCTCCACTCGAAGACGGCTGCGCACGGTTCGGCGAAACCGTGATTCCGCTCTCCCGCGCCGCCGCGCGGGCCGCGGCCGACGAGGGCGCCACCGCTGTCACTGTCGGATTCCGCCCCGAAGCACTCGAACTCCGCGGCGATGGCGAGGGCTTCGCCATCACCGTCGACCTGGTCGAGGAGCTCGGTGCCGATGCCTACCTCTACGGCACCGCCGTAGCCCCCGCCGTGAGCGGGCGGATCGACGCGACGCCCACCGTCACCGTCGTCGCCCGACTCGCCCCGAAGGGGGTCCCACGACGAGGCGAGAAGGTCCGGCTCCGCATTCGCGACGACGCCTTCCATGTCTTCTCCACGAAGACCGGCCGGCGCCTGCCCGACTGAGCCCAGACGCCGCAGACCCCGGCCGCGAGTGGGGCGAAGCCTCGCGCGGCCGGGGTCTGCGGCGATGGGTCAGCGATGGCGCTAGATGCGGCCGGTGGAGGCGGCGCGTTTGCGGCTCAGAGCGTCGACGCTGGCGGCGACGGCGAGCACGCAGCCGGTGACGATGAACTTGGTGCCGGCGCTGTAGCCCATGAGGCCCATGCCGTTGTCGATGACCGCGACCACGGCGCCACCCAGCACGGCGTCGATGATCCGGCCCTTGCCACCGAAGAGGCTGGTACCGCCGATGACCGCGGCGCCGACCGCGTAGAGCAGCGTGTTGCTGCCACCGGCGTTCGGGTCGACCGAGGTCGCCCGGGACGCGGCGATGATGCCGCCGACCGCCGCCATCGCCGAGCAGATGACGAAGCAGGAGATCCGGATGCGCACGACGTTGATGCCGGCGCGCCGGGCGGCCTCCGCGTTGCCGCCGACGGCGTAGATGTGCCGCCCGTAGGACGTCCGGTTCAGGACGTATGTCCCGACGACGACCAGCACCAGGATGATCGGGATGACGATCGGCACGCCCTTCAGCGAGACGATCGCGGTGCGCGAGCGCTGCAGGTTGAGCGCGTAGACCGCCAGGCCCGCGAGCACCGCCAACGCGCCGGTGCGGACGGCGATGACCGAGAACGGGTCGGCCTGCAGGCCCCCGCGGCGGCGGGTGGCGCTGCGCATCAGCTGGCTCGCGCCGAACCCGAGGACCACCACCGCGAACAGGATCCAGCCACCATAGGTCGGCAGGTTCTTGTTGGAGATCGCGACGATGGTCTCGTCCCTGATCGAGATGTTCCCGCCGTTGCCGATGATCAGCAGGACGGTCCCCTGGAAGGCCAGGAATGCCGCCAGTGTGACCACGAACGACGGGATACCGACTCTCGCGACCAGGAACCCGAGCACCAGTCCGATCACGACGCCGGTCCCCAGCCCCGCGAGGATCGAGACCCACCACGGCTGGCCGTGCTCGGCGGTCAACGTGGCCATGACGGCGGCGCAGACGCCGGAGGCGAAGCCGGCCGACAGGTCGATCTCGCCCAGCAGCAGGACGAAGACCAGGCCCATCGCGATCACGGTGACGGCCGCGCCCTGCGTGAACAGGTTCGCGAAGTTGATGGCCGAGACGAACCTCGAGCGCAGGATCGCGAACGCGACGCACAGCACGAGCAGGCCCAGGATGGCGGGCAGCGCCCCCATGTCACCGCCGCGCACCTTGCTGATGTACTCGCGGCCGTAGTCGACCAGACTCGGGCTCTCCACCTGCACGGTGCTCTCGGTGCCGGCGGGCGCCGGCGTGCCCGGCGCGGCGGGCTCCTTGCTGAGGTTGGGGGCGACTTCGGTGGCGCTCATGCCGAACCTCCGCTGGTCGCCGCCACCGCGCCGGACGCCGCGACGGTGTCGCCCTCGGCACCGTTCGCCACTGTCTTCTTGTCCGGCGGCGCGCCGGTCGTGATCATTTGGATGACATCCGAGACGGTGACGTCGGCCGTACGGACGTCGGCGGCGACCCGGCCGAGGTAGAGCGCGCAGATCCGGTCCGACACCTGAATGACGTCCCGCATGTTGTGCGAGATCAGGACGACGGCGAGGCCCTGGTCGGCGAGCGTGCGGACCAGCTGGAGCACCTGCTCGGTCTGCGCGACGCCGAGGGCGGCGGTCGGCTCGTCCAGGATCACGACCGTGCTGTTCCACAGCACGGCCTTGGCGATGGCCACCGTCTGGCGCTGGCCACCGGACAGGCTCGCCACCCGCTGCCGCAGCGACTTCACCGTCCGGACCGAGAGCCCGGCCAGCGTCTTCGCGGCCTCCTTCTCCATCGACGCCTCGTCGAGGGCGGCGAAGCGGCCGCGCTTCTCCCGTCCGAGGAACATGTTCTGGACGATGTCCAGGTTGTCCGCGAGCGCCAGGTCCTGGTAGACGATCTCGATACCGAGCGCGGCCGCGTCCTTCGGCAGATGGACCGAGACCGGCTGGCCCTTGAACAGGTAGGCGCCGGAGTCCATCGAGTAGATCCCGCCGATGCACTTGACCAGCGTCGACTTGCCCGCGCCGTTGTCGCCGACCAGCGCGGTCACCTCGCCCGCGTTGGCCGCGAAGTCGATGCCGTTCAGTACCTCTACCGGGCCGAAGCTCTTGTGGACGCCGCGCAGTTCGAGGACGGGCGTCCCCGGCGGTGGATGGTCGCTCATGCTCACTCCTCGCCATGCGCGGATCGGCGGCCCGGGGTCCCTGCCGGATCGGGGACGGGTTCCTGACGGATCGGTGACAGGGTTCCTGCCGGATCGACGGAGTCGATCTGGGAGGTCAGCGATCTGGCAGGTCCGTGATCTGGCAGGTCGTATTGGCACGCGGACGAAGCGGATGGTGGCGGTGGGTGGATGTGTCCTGGATTACAGATCGATAGCAGTATGGGCGGCTCTGCACCGCTAAAACAGCGTCCGTGACCAGCTGAGGCAGGGACGACGTCCGCGGGCGGCGACAAGGTCGCCACCCGCGGACGTCGTCCGGCTGCCGGAAGCGTCCCCACCGGTCCACCCACGGCCCGCCCAGCGCCGGGTCCCCGGGTTCGGGTGGGCCAGCCCCTGCGGGCGGACCGGTGAGAACTAGCTCAGCCCGTCGCCGCCGGCACCTCGGGGAGGGGCCGCCGGAGGCGCGAAGAAGAACATTTTCGCGCCTCCTTTGGCCCGGTACTCCCAGGGAGGTGGCCGCCGGAGGCGCGAAGAAGAACATTTTCGCGCCTCCTTTGGCCGTACTTCCGGGGAGGTGGCCGCCGGAGGCGCGAAGAAGAACATTTTCGCGCCTCCTTTGGCCCGGTACTCCTCTGATCCCTTAGGAGATGCCGGCGGTGGTGCAGAGCGCCGCGAACTTGCCGGTGCAGAGCTGGGCCTTGGTCACGTAACCGTCGGCGAGGACGTCCTTGACGTTGTCCTTGTAGATCGCCACCGGCTGCAGCAGCACGGACGGGACGTCCCGGTTCCCCTCGGGGTCGTGGATCGTCTGCGGGGCGTCGCCCTTCTCGCCCTTCGCCAGGCTGATGGCGAGCGCGGAGGCCGCGTCCGCCTCCTTCTTGACGGCCTTGTACACGGACATGCACTGGTCGCCGGCGAGGATGTTCTGCAGCGCGGGGGTGGTGGCGTCCTGGCCGGTGACCGGGACCTTCCCGTTGAGGCCGTTCTTGGCGAGGATCGCGAGCGCCGCCTGGCCAAGGCCGTCATTGGCGGCGAGCACGCCACCGATGTTCGGCTGCTGGGTCAGCATCTGCTCGAAGATCGTGCCGGCCTGCTGGTTGTCCCACTTGGGCACGGACTGGTCCGGGCCCTTGACGAACGAGCCGTCGTCGTACTTCGGCTTGAGGACCGAGTCGTAGCCCTGCTTGAACAGCGTGGCGTTGTTGTCGGTCGGCGAGCCGTTCAGCTCGGCGATGATCGGCTTCTGCGCGTTGGCGTCGGTCAGGCACTTGACCAGACCCTCACCCTGCAGCTTGCCGACCGCGACGTTGTCGAAGCTGACGTAGTACTGAGCGGAGCCGCCGAGCGTCAGCCGGTCGTAGTCGATCGTCGCGACGCCCTGTCCCTTCGCCTTGTCCTCGATCGCCTTGCCGGAGCCGGAGTCGAGGTTAGTGATCATCAGCACGGTGACACCGTTGGTGATCATCTGGTCGGCGATGGTCTGCATCTGCGTCGCGTCACCCTGAGCGTTCTGGATGTCGTACGCGATGCCGGCCTTCTGGAACGCGGCCTTCAGCAGCGGCTCGTCGGCCGTCGCCCAGCGATCGGACGACTTCGTGTCGGGCAGGATCACTCCGATCTTGCCCTTGACCGCGCCGCCTGAGGCGCCGGCGGACGCGCCGCCACCGTTGTCGTCGTCGCCGCCACCACCACAGGCAGCGATCCCGAGCGCGAGACAGGCTCCTGCCGCCGCGACTCTTAAGAGCTTCGTGCGCATCTGCGTAGGCCCCTTCCTTGGGCGAAACAGCCCAGGATGCGGATGCTAAGTTGTGCGGCAGAACATATTCGTGTGATCAGCCTCACGCAAGCGAATGTCGCCATCAACCGGAAATGGTGACCCTGTGTACATACATAGCCACTTATCGACATCTGCCCGCTCCGCCAGACTGGGCATGTGATGCGCTTCCCGCGGCCACACCCAAACATCTCAGGGATCAAGCAGGAGGAGCTACGCCGCCACAACCTCAGCCTGCTGCTGCGCTACGTCCATCTGGCCGGGCCGACACAGCGCGCCACCCTGACCGCGCAGACCGGGCTCAACCGCAGCACGATCGGCGCGCTGGCCGCGGACCTCGCGAGCACCGCCGGGCTCGTCCGGGAGGAGTCGCCCGAGGTGCGCTCGGGCGCGGGCCGGCCCTCGTTCGTCGTCGTGCCGGAAACCGAGCGCTACCAGGTGCTCGCGTTCGACCTGAGGGTGGATCGGATCGTCGGCGCCAGGGTCGGCCTCGGCGGCACGGTGCTCTCCAGGGACGTCGTCCCGCTGCTGCCGGACTGCCGGGACTTCGACGAGGTCGTGAAGCTGACCGCGACCACCGCGCGCCGGCTGGTGGACGCGCTCGGCCCACAGGCCCGCTGCGTGGGGGTCGGGATCGCCACCCCGGCGGTGGTGCGCGGTTCGGACGGATTCGTCCGGTTCGCGCCCAACCTCGGCTGGGAGGAGCGGCCGTTCGGTGAGGCGCTCGGCGTCGCGCTCGCCGACGTGCTGCCCGGCAGCATGCTCGACGATGCGGGTGTCCTCGTCGCCAACGACGCCGATCTCGGCGCTCTGGCCGAGCAGGCCAGGGGCGTCGCCCGTGGCCACGACGACATCGTCTACCTGTCCGGCAACGTCGGCGTGGGCGCGGGGATCATCTGTGGTGGCCGGCCGCTGCGCGGCCACGGTGGCTACGCCGGCGAGGCCGGGCACATGGTCGTCAACCCGGCCGGCCAACGCTGCCGCTGCGGCGCGCGTGGCTGCTGGGAGACCGAGGTCGGCACGGACGCCGTCCTGCGCGCCGCTGGGCACGAGCCGGGCGACGGCACCACCGTCCAGGACATCGTCGCCAGCGCGCAGGCCGGCAGCCCGCGCGCCCGCTGGGCGCTCGACGAGGTCAGCCGCTGGCTCGCCGTCGGCGTCGGCAACCTCGTCAACCTGTTCAACCCCGAGCTGGTGATCTTCGGCGGCGAGCTGCGCGACCTGCTCGCCTTGATGGAGCACGACATCGTCAGCCGGATGGGCGCCGGCGGCCTGACCGTGTCCCGCGAGCACGTCGCGCTGGTCCCGTCCGCGCTCGGTGGCGACTCCGCGTTGTTCGGCGCGGCCGAGCTCGCCTTCGCCCGCCTCCTCGACGACCCTCTCGGCGTGGCCACGAGCCTGGCCGCCATGGGCGGCTGATGCCGGCTCCGCCGGCCCGCTGACCTACTGGCGCGCTGACCTACTGGCGCGCCGACCTGCTTGCACGCTGACCTGTTTGCACGCTGACCTGCTGGTCCGCGCCGGCGGGCCGGCGGACCGGCGGCCGGCGGACCCGTCCGTCCGGCTCCGGCCGACGCCTGGCGGACGTCAGTTCACGGGGTGTTCTCGGCGCAGCAGCGGCAGGACCCCGTCGAGGACGCCGGCGAAGGCGGACCTGGTCAGCGGGTCCGGCTCGGCGGCGACCAGGTCCGCCGCGACCGCCCAGTCGGGCGGCTCGGCCGCACCCGACAGCGCCCAGGCCGCCTGCCTGGCCGCGCCCCTGGCGACCCACTCAATACCGGGGTCGGGCAGCACGACGGGGAGCCCCAGTACCGCAGGCGCGATCTGGCGCACGGCGCGCGACCGGGCCCCGCCACCGACCAGCACCGCCCGGCGCACCCGCACACCGTGCCGGCGCAGCGCGTCGACACCGACGGCCAGGCCGCACAGCACCCCCTCCACCGCCGACCTGGCGAGGTTCTCCCGGGAGAGGTTCCCGCGGGACAGCCCGGCCAGCAGGCCGCGCGAGCGAGGCAGGTTCGGCGTGCGCTCGCCGTCAAGGAACGGCAGCAGCGTGAGCCCGCCGGCCCCGGGCTCGGCGGCCAGCGCCAGTGCGTCGAACCCCTCGAAGCTCACGCCGAGCAGTTCCGCGACGGTGGTGAGCACCCGGGCGGCGTTGAGCGTGCAGACCAGCGGCAGGAAGCGCCCGGTCGCGTCGGCGAAGCCGGCGACCAGCCCCTCCGGGTCCCGCGTGGGCACCTCCGACGTCGCGAAGATCGTGCCGCTGGTACCGACCGAGACGATCACGTCACCGGGCAGCGGGCAGATGCCGAGAGCAGCGGCCATGTTGTCGCCGGTGCCCGGGGCGAGCAGCGTGCCGGGGGCGGCGACCCGAACGGCCTGGGCGACGACCTCGTGGGGGGCGGCGGCCCTGGGGAGCTCCAGCGGGTGTCCGAGGGCGCGGTCGACGAACTCGGGGAGGTAGCCGCCGGTCGACGGCGACCAGTAGCCGGTGCCGGAGGCGTCACCTCGGTCGGTGGTCCTCGGCGCGTTCACCACGCCGGCCTCCTGGCCGTTGCCTCCGCCGCCGCCCGCGAGGCGCCAGGTGAGCCAGTCGTGCGGGAGCAGGACCGAGCTGGTCCTGGCGGCGTTCGCCGGCTCGCGACGGGCGAGCCAGCGCAGCTTGGTGACGGTGAAACTCGCCGTCGGCACGCTTCCGGTGGCCGTCGCCCACTTCTCGGCGCCGAGCTCGGCGACCAGGTCGTCGGCGTCGTCGGCGGAGCGCACGTCATTCCACAGCAACGCCGGGCGCACCGTGCGGCCCACGTCGTCGAGCGCGACCATGCCGTGCTGCTGGCCGGCGACCGAGAGCGCGGCCACCCCGTCGAGCAGCCCGCCTCCAGCCGCCACGCGCAGCGCGGACCACCAGGCCTCGGGATCGACCTCGGTGCCCTCGGGATGGGGAGCCGCCGCCGACCGGACGACCGTGCCGTCGGCCGCGTCACACACCACGATCTTCGTCGACTGGGTCGAGGAGTCGACTCCGGCGACCAGCGTCACGAGCGACCGCCGATCCCCGCCCGCCAAGCCGTGCGCCGCTTTGGTTGAGCGGCCGGTGGGAATGTTGAGCAGGCCCGCTCGGGCGGCGAGGGCCACGTCTCGCAGAGCGCCGGTATTTTACCCGTTTCGGCACGGTTTCCTATTGCTACTGGATGTTCACAAGCAGAGACAAGGGGTTGCATGGCGGCTCCACCTGGCCTATTTGTTGTAGCCACCACCAAACTAACCTTGAGGTGACGCCATGGCCAGCGATCTGACTCCGACCCGGGCCGACCGGTTCAGCTTCGGTCTGTGGACCGTTGGCTGGCAGGGCCGCGACCCCTTCGGCGAGGTGACCCGGCCGGCGCTGGACCCGGTGGACACCGTCCACCGCCTCGCCGAGCTGGGTGCCTACGGCGTGACCTTCCACGACGACGACCTGATCCCGTTCGGGGCGGACGACGCCGAGCGGGACCGGTACATCAAGCGGTTCCGGGCCGCGCTGGACGAGACTGGTCTGGTCGTCCCGATGATGACCACGAACCTGTTCTTCCACCCGGCGTTCAAGGAAGGCGCGTTCACCGCGAACGACCGCGGCGTACGCCGGTTCGCGTTGCGCAAGACAATGCGCAACATCGACCTCGCCGCCGAGTTCGGCGCGAAGATCTATGTCGCCTGGGGTGGCCGGGAAGGCGCGGAAAGCGACGCGGCCAAGGACCCGCGCGCGGCGCTCGACCGCCTCAAGGAGGCCGTCGACGTCCTGTGCGAGTACGTCCGGGAGCGCGGCTATGACATCCGGTTCGCGCTGGAGCCGAAGCCGAACGAGCCACGCGGCGACATCCTGCTGCCGACGATCGGCCACGCGTTGGCGTTCATCAACCAGCTCGAGTATCCGGACATGGTCGGCCTGAACCCGGAGGTCGGCCACGAGACCATGGCCGGGCTCAACGTGGTGCACGGCTACGCACAGGCGCTGTGGTCCGGCAAGCTGTTCCACATCGACCTCAACGGCCAGCACGGCCTCAAGTACGACCAGGACCTGCGCTTCGGCGCCGCCGACGTGAAGAGCGCGTTCTTCCTCGTCGACCTGCTGGAGAGCGCCGGCTACGACGGCCCGCGGCACTTCGACTTCAAGCCGCCGCGTGCCGAAAACGTCGACGGCGCCTGGGTCTCGGCCGCCGCCTGCATGCGGACCTACCTGATCCTCAAGGAGAAGGCGGCCGCGTTCCGCCAGGACCCGCGCGTGATCGAGGCCCTGAAGGCTGCCGGCGTGGGCGCCCTCTCCACCCCGACCCTCGCCCCCGGCGAGACCCTCACGGACTTCGTCGCCGACCGCGGCGCCTACGAGGACTACGACGCCGACGCCGCCGGCGCCCGCGCCGTCAACATCGAACACCTCGACCAGCTGGCCCTCGAGCACCTCTTCGGCGTCGCCTGAGGTTCTGAGCTCCGGTGCCCCGGCGGCACCGGCACTTGCTCAGCCCTCATCCGCTTCCCTGCGCGGTGGCCCCGTCCCCGCCACCGCCGGGCATCGGCCTGGCGTGGTTCAACGGATGGGCGAGCACCCCCTCATCGACCCTCTCGCCATCCTGTATGCTTCTGCTCGAAGTGCTGGACGGGGCTTGCAACGTGAGTCGCGGCGGTAAGATCGAAAATTGAAGATCGTTGCTTGGTCCCGTGGTGAAGTCTGGAGTTCACGCCGCCCTGTCAAGGCGGAGGTCGCGGGTTCGAATCCCGTCGGGACCGCGCACAACGTCCGTGGTGGTCGAGTATTCGAGCGCCCCGGACGTGTCGTCTGGGGGCAGGTAGCTCAGTCGGTACGAGCGTCCGCCTGAAAAGCGGAAGGTCGGCGGTTCGACCCCGCCCCTGCCCACCACCTCTGACCAGCGGGTTTGCCTCACAGATGAGATCGTTTAGAGGCTTTTGAAGATCGTTATGTAGCAACGGATGTAGCAACTGACCGTTTTGCTAGAACGGCGGATGGTCCCCAAGCACCCCGCTGACCAGAACAAACACCTTGGCTGAGCGTCCGCTTCGAGACGCCACATCTGGCCACACTCCACGCGATCGGGCCGCTGGAGCCCCCCGATCTGCGACGACAGCATCGCGATCCAGCGAGTCACATTCCTCTGCGTTCGGTCACCAGCCATTGCTACACGGGTTGCTACAAGTGAGCCGCAGAGCTCGGCGGCGCCCTCCAACACAGCCGGCTGACCTGCCCATACGCACGGAGCGGTCTGGCCGACCGTCCGCTTATGGGGCGGACGGTCCCCGATCGCAGTTTTTTGGTGTTGACACGCCTCGTCGGCCCAGAGAAACCGCCCGGTGCAGGCAGCGGCAGCGGCGTGCGGCCGCCTCCAAGCAGGCGGGCCAAGCCCGTGCGGCCGCGGTGCGGCCTGGCGGGCGGTGGGCTTGCACTCCATGTCAGACACGCCCATATAGGGCTGCGAGTTCGTCATCCTGGTCGAGCTCGACGGTCCCGCCGAGCTCACGGACGCACGGCTGCGCGCCAGCCCCACCCTGCTCTCGCCGTGACGCGGGGATCCTCCGGCGATCGCTGGACAGCGAAACCATTAAGTCGTTTATGATGCCCCAGGCCGGAGGTCGCCGGCTCGCACAGTCGGGAGCGTCCATGTCGCTGCGCGTGATTCAGTTCTCCACCGGGAACGTCGGGCGTCGCTCCTTGCGCTCGATCATCAACCGTCCCGGGCTGGAACTGGTGGGGGTGCATGCCAGCAGCCCCGACGAGACCTGGACCGCCACCGAGACCATCACCTGCACGATGATGACCGTCGAGCCGGGCCAGGTCGCCGCCGTCCGCTTCGCCGTCGAGGGCATCATGCGCGGACGCCCCGCGATCGTCATGGAGCACGTGAACCGGCTGACCCCCCAGGCCGCGCCCGAGTGGCCGTTCCCGCCCGACGGGCGACCGGGCGTGCACCGGGTCGTGATCAAGGGTGTGCCGGGCGTCGAGATCAACACCCATGTCGGCGACGAGCGCACCGATCACAACGAGGCTGGCGTCATCGCGACGGCGGCCAAGGCCGTGAACGCGATCCCCGCGGTCTGCGCGGCGCCTCCTGGGCCCACGCACCTGTCCGACCTGCCGGTCGCCCAGGCCCACGGCCTCATGTCGTGACGTCGCGCGGCACGCGTCGCGTCGGGTCGATCGCGCCGACCCGGCCGGCGAGCGGCACGCAGGAGCGCGCCGAGCGGACCCGCGCCCTGATCATGGAAGAGACCGTGCGCTGCGTGGTTGAGGAAGGCTTCGCCGCCGCCAGCGCCAAGCACATTGCCGAGCGGGCGGGCGTCACCTGGGGTGTGATCCAGTATCACTTCGGAGACCGTGATGGCCTGCTGACGGCCGTCGTCGACGCGAGCTTCGACGAGCTGCGCCGGCGCATGGCCGCCGTCGGGGTCGGGGCTGGCTCCACCCGCGAGCAGGTCGGCGCGCTCGTCGAGGCCGCCTGGGCCGCGTTCTGCACTCCGGCGTCGCGAGCGAGCCTGGAGATCGCCGTCGCGACGCGCAGCCAACGTGACACGGCGACGGGCGAGCATTTCGCCTTGATCGCGGCCGAGCTGGCGCGCCTCGGCGAGGAGCTGATCGCCGAGCGGCAGCGCCACGGTGACGCGAGAGCCGTCGGCCACCTGCTCTGGGCGGCGCTGCGCGGGCTGGTCTTCGCCCAGCTGGCCACCCGCGAGCCGCTCGACACCTCCCGTGAGCGAGCCGCGCTGGTCGACCTGCTGGTCGCGCACCTGGAGCCCGCGAGCGCGGCCCGTGCGGATGCTCACCTGACAGGAGATGCCTCATGACGCACGGACGCCTTCGCGTGGTCCAATGGACGACCGGGAACGTAGGTCGGAGGGCGTTGCGCGCCATCGCGGCCGATCCGCGCCTGGAGCTCGTCGGCTGCTTCGCGCACAGCCCGGACAAGGTCGGCGTCGACGCCGGCGTGCTGGCCGGGGGAGAACCGGTCGGGGTACTGGCGACAGACGACATCGACGCCCTGTTGGCCACCCACCCCGACTGCGTCAGCTACTCCCCGATGCACTTCGACGACGACCAGGTCAGTCGTCTCCTCACGGTCGGCGTCAACGTCTCGACGACCGCCGAGTTCATCACCGGTGACTACCTCGGCGCGCAGCGGCGCGCCAGGCTGGAGCGGGCGGCGTTCGACGGTGGCGCCACCTTGTTTGGCTCCGGCGTTAATCCTGGCTTCGCAAACCTCTTCGGGCTGGTCAGCGCCGGGATCTGCCAGCGGGTCGACCGCATCCGCGTGACGGAGTCCGTGGACGCGAGCGGGTACGAGTCGGCCGAGACCCAGGGGGCCATCGGCTTCGGGCTCCCCATCGACACTCCCGACTTGCTGACGCGTGCCCGGCGGGCGACGACGGTGTTCGCCGACGCGGTGGCGCTGATGGCCGACGCGCTGGGCGCCGAGCTCGACGACATCGTCTTCGACGCGCAGTTCGCCGTCGCGACCGACGACGCGGACCTGGGATTCATGGCGATTCCGAAAGGCACCGTCTCGGGCGTACGCGCCGCCTGGACGGGAACGCGCGGCGCAAAACCGTTCGTCGAGTGCCGCGTCCTGTGGGTCATGGGCCCGCACCGGGAACCGCCGTGGAAGGTCGGCCACGGCTACTTCGTCGAGATCGACGGGCTGCCCGCGGTCCGGTCCCAGTTCCAGATTCTCCCGCCCCCGGACTGGTCGGAACCGAACTACATGGGCCTGGGCATGATCATGACGGCGATGCCCGCCGTCAATGCCATCCCCGCGGTCTGCGCCGCGCCGCCGGGAATCGCCACCGTCGCGACGCTGCCCCTGGTGACGGCCGTCGCGACGAGCCTTTAGAAACCGTCCTCCCGCGCCGCGGGCCCACTGCGAGGAGCAGCCAGATGTCAAAACCGGGCTTACATCACGTCGTCTTCTGCGTCCGCCGCGAGAACCAGGACGCGGCCGCGGCCCTGTGGAGCGACCTCGGGTTCACCTTCACCGAGATCGACCTGGCCGACGTGGGCCTGCGGGTCCTGCTCGACTGGGACGGCGGCATCGAGGTGATCGCGCCGACCGCGGCCGGAGGGTCCGAGGCCGCGGACGTGGAGCGGTTCCTGGCGGAGCACGGCGAGGGCGTCTACTCGGTCGTCGTGAAGGTCCCGGACATCGACGCCGCCACGGCCGTCGCCGAGCGGCATGGCAGCCGGGTCGAGTACAGCCAGGACCGCAGCACGCCGGGATTCTCGCTGCGCGAGTCGCGGCACGCCGCCGTCTTCGGCATGCCCGCGACCTTCCTCGCCACCGACCTCCCGTGACGCGACCGCCAGGCGGCGGCGGACCGCACTACCCGACGTATGGACACCATGGAGGACCGCGAGATGACCGGTGCTGACGGCTTAGCGGGCGGGCCGGGTCCGTCCCTTTTCGAAGCCGGGAAGGTCGCGGTGGTCACCGGGATCGGGCCGGGCATGGGACGCAGCATCGCGCTGGGGTTCGCCCGGGCCGGCGTCGACGTCGTGCTCGCGGCGCGGCGGGCTGACCGGCTGGAGGCGGTAGCCGCCGAGATCCGAGCGTTGGGCCGGGAGCCGTTGGCCATCCCGACGGACATCACCGACGCGAGCGCCTGCCAGCGCCTCGTCGACGCGGCGGCCGAGCGGTTCGGCGGCGTCGACATCCTGGTGCAGAACGGCCACCACGAGGGCGACTGGCAGCCCGTCCTGACCGCCGATCCGGATGTATGGCGGGGCATCTTCGACGTCAACCTGTTCAGCGCGCTGCACCTGGTGCAAGCGGCGGTGCCGATCATGAGAGAACGCGGCGGCGGCTCGGTCATCCTCGTCAACTCGGGCGCCGCGGTGCGGACGCCGGCCACGATGGGCGCCTACTCGACGTCGAAGGCGGCGCTGGCGGCGCTGGCGCGCACCCTGGCGCTGGAGGTCGGCGGCTTCGGTGTCCGGGTGAACGGCGTCTTCCTCGGCCCGGTCCAGGGGGAGAACCTGGAGCGCCTCGGGGCCGGCGCGGCGGCGGCCGCGGGCACGAGCGTGGACGAGTGGCTGGAGACCAAGGCTACCGAGATGCCGCTGGGCATCGTCCCGTCGCCCGACCAGTGCGCCGGAGCAGTGCTCTTCCTCGCGTCCGACCTGGCCAGTGTCATCACTGGCCAGCACCTCGCGGTCAACGGAGGTCAGTGGCTGTCATGAGCACCTCAACCGAAACCGGCTTACCCGGGCGCACCTACCGGGTCATCCAGTGGGCGACGGGCTCGATCGGCCGGATCGCGATCCGGCACTTCGTCGACACCCCGGGCTACGAGTTGGTCGGGGTCTACGTCACCAGCGCGGAGAAGGTAGGGGTCGACGCGGGGACGCTCGCGGGGATCGACCCCGTCGGCGTGGCGGCGACCGGCTCCGTCGACGACGTCCTCGCGTTGGAGGCGGACTGCGTGAACTACGCGCCGCTGTACGCGGATGTCGACGAGATGTGCCAGATCCTGCGGTCCGGAAAGAGCATCGTCACGCCGACGGGCTGGGTGTTCCCGGCCGGGCTCGCGAACCAGGAGCCGGTCGCGCGGCTCGCCGCGGCCTGCCGCGACGGCGGTACCTCCCTTTTCGGCGCGGGCATCCACCCCGGTTTCTCCGGTGACCTGCTGCCACTGACCGTCGCCCGGCTGTGCACCCGCATCGACCGGGTCACCGTGCAGGAGGTCGCCGACCTCGCGCCGCACCCGTCGCACGCGATGAACTTCGACGGGCTGGGCTTCGGCCGCGACCCCGACGACGCGCGCAAGAACCCCAGCCCGTTGATCCACACGATGGAGAACATCTTCCGCGAGTCGATGGCGCTGCTCGCCGCGGGCCTGGGCGTGACCATCGACGAATACACGACGGACTTCGACGTCGCCGTCGCGAAGACCGACCTGACCGTGCGGTCGGGCGAGATTCCCGCCGGCACCGTCGGGGGCATGCGCCACGAGTGGATCGCCCTGGCCGGCGGCCGGCCCGTCATCGTCTTCCGCAGCTTCTGGAAGATGTCCGACGACCTGGAGCCGAACTGGGGCTACGGCACCGTCAAGTACTCGGTGAGCATCGAGGGCGAGCCGTCGACAACCCTCACCCTCGAACCCGCGCGCAAGCACCCGACCGGCGACGAGGGCTACTGGGGCCGGGTCTGGACGGCGATGAACGCCGTCAACGCGATCCCGGCCGTCTGCGCCGCACCGCCCGGCATCCACACCCACCTGGACCTTCCGCTCGTGCGCCCGGCAGGCCTCGTCCGGCCCGGGCCGGCCACCGTCGTGCGGTCCTGACCCCGCCGCGTCCCCTCGTTCCAGCCTGCAAGCCCCAGCGCGGACCGCACCAGCGCGCCGCTCGCCGGCATCGACTGACGGGTAGGAGAAGCATGTTCAAGGACAAGTACGGGCCGTGGGCCTTCATCGCCGGCGCGTCCATGGGTATCGGCCGGGCGCTGTCGCTGGAGGCGGCGGCCCGTGGGCTGAACGTCGTGATGAACGCCCGCGGTGCCGAAACGCTCGCCGCGACCGCCGCGGAGGTGCGGGCGACCCATGGCGTGGAGGTGCGCGAGTTGGCCGCGGACCTGACCGATCCGATGATCGGCGAGATCGTGGCCGGCGCGACGGATGACCTGGAGATCGGGTTATTCGTGTACAACGCGACGGTGGCGCCGATCGGGCTGTTCCTGACCCATTCGCTGGAGCTGCAGCTGCAGTCGGTGCAGGCGAACTGCGCGACGCCGCTCATCCTGTTGAACCAGTTCGCGCCGAAGATGGTGGCGCGGGGCCGGGGCGGGATCTCACTGGTCAGCTCCACCGGTGGCACCCAGGGTGCGGTGACGAGCGCTACCTACAACGCGGGCAAGGCGTTCGAGTGGATCCTCGCCGAGTCGCTGTGGAGCGAGCTGGGCGACCAGGGCGTGGATGTCACCGCGATGCTCGTCGGCGCGACCGCGTCGCCGAACTTCAACGCCTTCAAGGACACCCTCGACCCGGAACTGTGCAACAAGGCCAACTCCGAGGACCTGCTCGACCGGATGCGCAACGGCCTGGTCAACCCGACCGAACCGGAGACGGTCGCCACCTCGCTGTACGACGGGCTGCCGAACGGCCCGGTGACCTGGTCCAAGCCCCTCGACGAGTGGATCACTACCCGGTCACTGGCCATGCCGCGCGACGAGGTCACCCTGACCTGGCGTGCGCTCATGGAGACCTCGACCCGCCCGCCCGAGCGGCAGGCCCGGTAGGACCGGACCCACGGAGACGAGACATCGATGAGCAAGCTGCGTGTCGTTCAGTGGACGACGGGAAAGACGGGAACCGCCGCTGTCCGTGGGCTGGTCGGGCATCCGGCACTGGAGGTGGTCGGCTGTTACGCCTATTCGCCGGAGAAGGTCGGTAAGGACGTCGGCGAGCTCGCCGGGATCGCGCCGATCGGCGTCACGGCGACCGACGACGTCGACGCGCTGCTGGCGCTGAAGCCGGACTGCGTCGCCTACATGGCCTACCGGCCGGACTTCGACCAGCTCGACCGAATTCTGTCGGCCGGGGTGAACATCGTGTCCACGATGTACATGCTCGCGGGCGCGGGCTACGGCGAGGACGTCCGCGACCGGCTCGCGGCCGCCTGCGAACGCGGCGGGTCGTCGCTCTACACGTCCGGCGTCTACCCCGGGCACATGGGCATGACCGTGCTCGCGGCGAGCGCGATGTGCACCCGGATCGACCGGATCTCGATGCTGGAGTCGCTGGACATGAGCGGCTACGCCAACGAGCGGATGTTCCGCGCGATGAGCATCGGCCTGCAGCCGGACGACCCGGCCGCGCCCGGGATGATCGAGGTGAACTGCGGGTCGTTCAAGGAGCAGATCCGCGTCCTGGCACACGCCCTGGCGATCGAGCTCGACGACGTCCGGTTCACCGCCGAGTTCGCCGCCGCGACGGACGACATCGACTTCGGATTCATGAAGCTGGAGAAGGGCCAGATCTCGGGCTTCAAGGGTGTGATCGCCGGGATCTCCGGCGGCCGGCCCGTGATCGAGTGCCGGTTCGTGTGGAAGGTCGGCGACCAGATGGAGCCGAACTGGCCGGTCGAGGACGGCTACGTGCTGGAGATCGAGGGCGACCCGGGCGTCCAGGTGCGGCTGGCGCCGATCGGCAGCGCCCACTTCGCGTCGGCCGGGCCGACCGCCATGCCCGCGGTCAACGCGATCCCCCACGTCGTCGCCGCGGCCCCCGGCATCGTCAACCACGCCGACCTGCCCTTCGTCACCGGCCGCCACCTGCTGAACCGCGAGAACGCGTAGCGTATCTTCAACCCTGAAGGTGGTCGTCACCGCCGCAGCGCCTGCCGCGCCTTCGATCTGGGTCGTCTGCTATGCCGTGAGTCTGCCCAGATAACTGCTCTCGGCCGGAACGTCGCCCGACGGGTGCTCCGGCCGAAATCGGTCTCGCGGCGCATCAGGGTCGACGCGTTCCGGCGGAACTGCGTAAACAGATCGACTGTGCGGCAGAATGAAGCTTGAGAAGGAGCCCGCGTCCGCCGGTATTGGCGGCGGACGCGGGCTTTTTCGATTCCTTGCGTCAGTCTCCTGCGCTAACCTGATCCTCGGTCGTAGCCGGGTTCACGTCGCCCTGGATATGCATGTCACTCCGTAGCTGTGCGACGAGGCGGCGAGCTGTGGGCGACCCGATCCGGAGGCGTTTGCGAAGTGTTTCTGCGGAGATCGGTCGGTGGTAATGCTGCCAGTGGAGAACGTCTTCTGCGCGAGCCCGGTGCATCAGATCCTGCTCGCGCGCCGCACCGTCGAGCCCACATGCCGCGGCGGCCGCTTCTGCTACCTGATTCTGGCGAGCCCGCGCGGGCCATCGAGACGCGCCCATAAAAAGCGACTGAGGTACGACCCGCGGGGCCGATGCAAGCGCCTGCCTATCAGCCGCGTGCATGGCTTCGATCAGGCCGGGCCCGACTTCACCCCAGCCGATCAGCAGCAAAGGGCCGACAGCATCGAACGCGGCTTTGCCGTATCGGCCGGCGATCAACGGCTCCGCGACGTTCAGAGCGAGGGTGACGACGCTGGCAAACAGCAGCAGACGGCGGGCCGATCGCTGCACCTCAGTAGGCCCGCCGTGCACCGCCAGGTGCCGCGTTCCGAGAAGCAGCCCGACAACGGACAGGTCGACTGCCGGGGATTCAGGGGAGCCACGAATGCCGTCACACCCAGACGCAGACCCAGCGCCCACGAGTTGCCGAACCCGAACGCGAAAGTCAGCCCGACGACGACCCCGATCATGATCGTCACCAGGTTCCCTGTCTTGCCTCGCCCCGCGGCGCCCAACGATCCGGTTGCTGGGCCGATCTTCGAGGTTTCCCCGCACTGCTCCACCGGGTACCACCACAGATCGATGACAGCGACACGTTCGACCTCGCGCGCCCCGTCCGACGACGTTCCGGGGCACCGCAACGATCGAGTGGAGGTGTAGCAACGGGTGTAGCAACGGTGGCGGCCAACCACGAACATTGGCGGCCTTCGACGGCCGAAAACACACGTCCACGGACACTGACATGACGGTCGGTTCGGCCTGAAAAGCGGAAGGTCGGCGGTTCGACCCCGCCCCTGCCCACGAGCTGGCTGATCCTGTTCGCTGCCCTTTGGGCAGCTTCCCGCCAGCCGCGATATTGCCCCGGGGTCGAGCCCCGGACCCCACGCCCGGGGGGTGTCCCCCGGGACCCCCGATGTCGAGCTTCGCTCGACCGGGGGTTTTCTTTCATTTGACGGCAAGCCTGACGGCAACGTCCCTCAGCGGAGTTGGTCGTCGAGCTTCCGCAGCGCGTTCCGCTTCTCCTCCAACGCGGCGTGCGCGTAGATCGTCATCGTGAGTTCGATCGCCGAGTGGCCCGCGATGTCCCGGACGATGTGCGGCGGCACGCCGAGGTCGAGCAGCAGCGAGACGGAGGCGTGCCGAAGGCCGTGGGTGCGCCGTGAGGTGCTGTGGTTCGAGTGGAGGTGAGAGACCTCTCCGCGGCTTCCAGCCGCGGCGCAGGTTGCCGGGCTCGGCGGGAGTTCCGACGGTCGTGCCGCCCCTCGATCGACCAGGAGCTGCGAACGCTGGTGACCGTCTCGCCCGGACAACCCGACCTGGGGCCACCCTCGCACCCGTGTGTCCCGGCCCTCAGGATTGCGACCTCTCGACGCCAATGCGCCTGGCGAGCATGGCAGCCCGCCCCTCCACGTCGACACTTCTTCGCCGCGAAAGCCTGGACCGGTCGGGTTCCCGGTAGAGGTTGGCCGGGGCCAGCAGTTGGAGCCACCGTCGTCGTCGAGGAGTCGCCCGCCGCAACGCGTCGCGCACGGCCGCGTGACGCCGCCACGCCAGGTTCGCGTCCTGATCCGTCACGGCTTCGGCCGTGAACAGGGCGCGGTCGGTCTCCTTGCCTAGTTCTCGCAGCTGTGTGACCGCTGGTGTGGCCAGCCATGCCTGCGCCGAGTGAGCGATCTCCGCCCCGGTCGCCGCCGCCGGCACCGGATGGTGGGCCGCGCGAAGTAGGCCGACGGTATCCCGCCAAGCACTGCTGACCCGGTCGCCGGGCGAGCCGACCGTCTGGCTGCGTCGCCGACGCGCCCACGGGACGGCAAGGATGACTCCTGCCCAGGCTGCCACGCCCACCAGCAGGAGGATGGTGACGACCAGCCACCAGTGGGATGCGCCGCGACGAGTGGTCTCTCGGTCGGCGGGCCAGGGAGATGGGGCCGGCGCGAGCAAGGCCGGCCGGCCGGCGGGCCGCGCCGAAGCGGCGGCCGCCTCGGCGGCGCGGACGGCGGCTGCCCGCTGGGCGGTCTCGCCAAGCGCCGTCCCCCCAGCGCGGCCTGGTTCGTCGGTGGCGCTGGGAGTTGGGTAGAAGGCGAGCCAGCCGGCGCCGCGAAACGCCACCTCGGGCCAGACGAGCGCGTCGCGGCCGTGCACGACGCGGACATCCGATCCAGCCTCGCGCTGGCCGGGCTCGAAGCCGACGACCAGCCGGGTAGGGAGTCCGAGCGCACGGGCGACCAGTGCGAACGTCGCGGCGAACTGCTCCGACGTTCCTTGGCGGGACACCGTCAGAAAGCTGATGAGGTGCCCGTAGGTGTGTCCGGAATCGGCCTGTGGGTTGTACCGGTAGCCGCTTCGGAGCAGTTGTTCGAGGAGGGCGGCACGCGTGAATGGAGTGGCTGCGAGGCCGCCGACCAGGTGGGCGAGGTTAGCCAGAGGCTGGGGCAACGCGCCAGGCAGCGACAGCGCCGGGGCGTAGGCAGACCCGGTGGCAGGCACCACCGAGGCCAGTTCCTGTCCGGACAGTTGGAGGGGCGACGCCGAGAACACCGTGTAGTGCGGCTCGGTCCCGGTCGGGCCCACTGCCATCAGCGTGGCGCTGTCCGGGTCCGCCGCGAGGCCCGGGGAATCGACCTGGACGGGACGGTCCGCCGCGGGCACGAACGGTCCTGGCAGGTGGTCGATGTCGATGTCCTGCCGGATCCGAGGTGCCTGAGACCGGGACACGGCCGGGATCACGGTGCCAATCCGCATGAACCGCCCGGACGACGTCCAGTTCTGCCCGTCGAAGCTGTCGAGGGTTACCAGGCGGAGGTTCGGCGATCCGGGCGAGCGGACCTTGAAGAGCGGGACCGCCGGTTGCGTCAGCCAGGCGGGCACGGCATTGAGCGGGTCGTAGGTGGCGATCGACGCGTACGGGACCTCTCGATGTTGCCGTAGATCGTAGGGATGTCGACCAGCCACTCCGGGTAGCCGGGGTCCAGCAAGGGCGGCGGCGACGAGGCTCAGGGCGAGTAGCGCGGCCGTCGCCGTGGTCGAACGACGCCGCGCTGAACCGCGGCGAGACGGAGCAGATGCATGCCGGCCGACGGCCGGCTCCATGTGACCGGTCGGGTCTGGTCCGCGATGTCGCAGTACCGCGAGGAGAAGCCCAGCGCCTAGCAGCGACGCGGCCGGCCACACGTTCGATCCCGGTCCCGCCCCGGACATCACGACTCCCGCACAGAACATGGCGACAGCCGGCAACAGGGGTACGGGCGTGGCCCGGGTGCGCAGGGCCAGCTCGGCCCCGGCGCCCGCCGCCAACCAGGTCGCGGCGGAAGGCAGCGCCAACAGGTCGGGGTTGGGGGGAGCAGGCGGCGCGTACTCCAACAGATGGGCCCAGCCGGACGTCAGGGCTGATCCGGCCCGAGCAAGGGCGGACGGCGTAGGCAGTCCATGCCCTGCCCCGTGAAACAGGGTTGCCGATACCAGCAGCAACCAGCCTCCCGCCAGAATCATGCTCGACATCAGCATCGGGACGCCTCGGGACGGCCGTGTCAGCCTGACCGCCCCGGCCAGGCCGACCGGTAGGAATGCCGCGAGCAGTACGGGAGCGACCAGCTCCCGCGTGGGAAGGGAGCGGTGGAAGGCCGCGCCGCCGGCGGCCGCGGCGATCGCGACCGCAAGCAGTTCACCGGCCACCCGCCCGCGGTTCGGCGCCGGCCGGCGCCGGACCGGTGTCACCGATAACGGAGCACGCACCGGATTGGCCGAACCGCCGGCCCCGGCGGACGTCTTCACCCGCGTGGACGACCTGGCGGCCACGTCTGGCCGAACACCCGACCCATTCATCGGGGCCGTCCTCTGGTGGACGTCGCCCGGTTCCAGACCTGGGGAAGGTCCGCCAGGGCCGATACCGCGCACACCGTCACCCGTCCTTTCTGATCCACCACAGGTCCGCCGTCGGACCCGTTCGGCCCGGTACTAGTCCCGGGCGGTGGGGTGCGCCCGACAACCTGGATGACGGTGACCCGGTCGAACAACCGTGCGGCCCGGCTCGTCGCAGTCAGCTCACCGGCCGCCCGCTCGCCGGTGACCAGCGTCAACATGCCGCGTCCCGCCGAAGGCCCCGTCCGGCCGATTCTCGCGAGGGCCACGTTCAGAGTCGGCGTATCGTTCAGGCCCGCCCGCGTGAGGAAATCGAGGACCGGCGCCGCCCCGGCATCCCACTCGTGCGTGTCCAGCCGCAGTCCGTCGCTGGTTCGCAGGCGAAGTGGGTACCGCCGTGAGGACGACGCGAGCGCCACCGACCCGGCGACGTCCCCCGCCAGCTCGAACAGGTCGTCCTCGGCGCCGGCTGGCTCGCCGGTTTGCCGGTATGCCGAGCGTCGGCAGTCAAGCAGGACAGTCGAGAGCGGCAGCGCGGGCTCGACATGTTCCCTCACCAGTAGGTTGCCGAGCTTCGCGCTACTCCGCCAATGGACACGCCGAAGGTCGTCGCCGGGCCGGTAGTCGCGCAGCGCCCGGAAGGTGACCGCGCCGTCTGGGGCGGCGTCGCTGGTGGCGCCGTCCGGACCGCGGTTGCCGGAGGAGGTGGGCGCCGGCAGCGCCACGGTGACGGGGTGGACCGATAGCGTCACGCCGCCGTGGCTCACGCTCCGGCGGCGTTCGGCGAGGCCGAACGGGTCCTGAACCCGAATGGTGGCCGGACCGGCTCGCAGGAAGCCGCGCCGCGCGGTGGGTAGGGCGAAGGTCACCGTCCAGTCGTCTCCGGACGCCAGCGCACCGATCGACCTCGCGATGCTGTTGGTGCCGGTCGCCCAGTCCAGCGTGACCTCGAGCGCGAGTCGCGGCGTCGGCCGCGCGCCGCGATTGCGCAGCGAGACGATGAGCCAGGCGTCGCCACCGCGCGCGACCCGGGACGGAGCCAGGTCAAGCGACACCGAGACATGGGCCGGGCGTGCCACCACCAGCAGTCCGGCGGCGACGGCGAGCAGGCAGCCCACGGCGAGGACGACGAGTTCCGGGTATCCGAGCAGGTATCCCGCAGTGGCAAGGACGAGCGCGCCGACGCTGATCCCCCAGCCTGTCGTAGTAGGCATCGTTTCAGTTCTCGTGGCGGCCGACGGCCGGCTCGGGAGGCAGGGTGTATGTCGGCTTCGATCCAGGCCGGGGCGTGGGCAGACGCATCCGGGGAACGGCCACGGTGCCGGTCAGTCGAGCGACGACGGCCTCCGCGGTCGTTTGGTTCATCTCGGCTTCGTCGGTCAGTAGGAGGCGGTGGGCGAGGACCGGGCCGGCGAGCGCCTTCACGTCGTCTGGCGTGACATAGTCCCGGCTCTGGGCCGCGGCGCGTACCTGGGCCGCGCGCAGCAGCGCCACGCTGGCCCGAGGGCTCGCCCCCAGCAGGAGATCGGGTGACTCGCGACTCGCGGCGACGAGCCGGACGAGGTATCCGGCAAGCTCGGCGGAGACGTGGACACAGCGGGCGAACTTGACGAGCACCCGGAACCTCGCCGCCGAGATGGCAGGTCTGAGGTCGGCGGCCGTATGTCCGGTGCTCTGGTCGAAGAGCACCTGGACCTCGTCGTCGTACGGCGGATAGCCAACCCGCGTCCGGATCAGGAACCGGTCGAGCTGTGCCTCGGGGAGGGAGTACGTGCCGTCCATGTCGAGTGGATTCTGAGTGGCCACCACCAAGAAGGGCCGGGGCACCGGCCGGGGTGCGCCGTCGACCGTGACCTGCTTCTCCGCCATGACCTCCAGCAGGGCCGACTGCGTCCTCGGTGACGCGCGGTTTATCTCGTCGGCGATGAGGACGTTGGTGAAGACCGGCCCTTCGTTAAAGATGAACTCGCCGGTCCGCTGGTTGTAGACCGTCACCCCCGTGACGTCGGAGGGCAGTAGGTCGGGCGTGAACTGAATCCGCTGACAGGAAAGATCCAACGAGGCGGCTAGGCAGCGAGCGAGCGAGGTCTTGCCTACACCGGGGACATCCTCCAGGAGAAGGTGGCCCTCGGCGAACAGGCAGATGAGAGCAAGGGTGACCACATCCCGTTTACCCCGGAGGACCTTCTCCACATTCGCGACCAGGGCGCCGAATTCGGCTGCGAATTCGGCCGCGTCCGGCGGTGGCTCGAACGCAGTGTTCATCTCCATTTTCTCCCCCGTGGGTGCCACAGAACTCCGATTGGTGTCGTCCGGAAACTCGTCGGTCGCCGTCGACCCGCCGCGACCCGCTCGCCTTGATGGGGCGGCAACGTCAGGGGTCGGCCGGGCTACTCGGCGCGACCCGCTCGCCTTGATGGGGCGGCAACGTCAGGGGTCGGCCGGGCTACTCGGCGCGGTCGGGGTGGTGAGTGCGGCCGGGCTAGCCGGATTGACAGGCGCGGACGGGGTTCCCGGTGCCACCGGAGTCGTCGTCGCGGGCGTGGTGTTCGGCGCCGATGGAGCCGCTGGAACGGTGACCTCGACGGTCTGTAGGGTGCTGAGGTCCTCGCCGGCGGCATTCACAGCGATCACGCCGATCAGAACCTCAGTTTCGGGCGGGATGCCGGTCACCTGGTAGCTGGTGACCGTGACTATGGCGCTTTCCTGGGCGTATCCCGTACCGCTTGGGAAGATCCAGGCTACGACGTACACAAGAGGACCGGAATCATCTGCCGGCGGCGCCCAGGAGACGGTGATGACACCGCCGGCCGCGGTCGCGCGCAGCGACTGCACCGGGCCGGGTGGTCCGTCGGGCGCGGCCGAGGGTGTCGAGGAAGGCGGCGTCGGGGTCTCCGAGGCGGGTGGCGTCTCACTGGCCGAGGGAACCACCACCGGCGGCGCCGGACTGGCCGAAGGAACCACCACCGGCGGCGCCGGACTGGCCGAAGGAACCACCACCGGCGGCGCCGGACTGGCTGACGGAGATGGCACCGGCGTCCCCGTCTGGCTGGACGAAGTTGGGGGTTCGAACTGGGTCGGCCCTGACGCCGGTTGACTCTCGACGACGGGTGCCTCCGGCTGGGTTGCCGGTGGGGCGGAGCTGGACTGACCGCCGGTCTCTGGCCGCGTGGCCTGATCGGCCGGCGGCGAAGCGCCCAGGGAGACATCTGTTTCACCCGACGTGGGCGCTGGCGACCCACCCACGGGACCGGGCACGGCTCCCGGCGTGGCGGCGGCCCGCGGCGACGCGGCTCTCGTCTCGGGCGGCTGTACGGCCGGCGACCTATCCGAGCGTGGCGGAGAGACCGGGGGCGAGCCCGTAGGCCGCGCCGGTGCGGCGGTGACGTGCGTGGGTCCCGGTGACACCGTCGGGCTGGCCGCCGGCGTCGTGGGTGGCCGGGTTGGCTGCTGGGCCGCCAGGGTCGGTGTCAGCGCGGTTCCAGGCGGTGGCGCGGTGCGGATCGCGGGGGTGGGCTCCGATGTGCCGGCCGAAGGGAGGATGGCTGCGGCTAGCTGAGCGCCGGCGGTTGCCGGCTTGTACTTCACGATGCGACGGACGACGCCGTCGTCGACGACGACCGCCGCCGGGCCGGCAGGATCGTTGGCCCATACGAGATCACCCCGGCTGAAGACCTCCAGGTCGGCTGGGCCTGGCGTCACCGCGGTCGACGGGCTGAAACGCCCGGTGTCCACGTCGTACTCGATCAGCACCCCCGACCCTCGATCGGCGAGATAGACCCGGGTCCCCAGCTCCACAGGTGCCGTGAGACTGCCTGTGCGGGTCTCGGAGCGCAGATCGACGCGGCGGACATGGCCGCTGCGCAGGTCGGCGAGCAGAAGTGCCCGCGCCGTCGGTGCCACGAGGGCCAGCACCTGCCCGGTCGCGGCTTGGCCCACCAGGAGGCCGATGTCGTCTCCGGCGAGCGTCGGCAGGCGCAGGGACGGCTGCGCCCGGCCACCCGAGACAGGTATGAGAAGGCCATCCGTCGAATCGACGGCGACGATCCCCTCGCCGTACACGGCGACGGCCAGGTGGTCACCGGGCCTTGCTACCTCCACCCCGGCACCGGCCACGCCGCCCCGCACCGGAAGCACCTCGCCGAGATCTGGCAGCGCGAGCCAGAGAGTCCCATCGGCGGACATCACGGCGCCGCTGACCGCGGACTGCACGAGCACGGGGCGGCCAAGAGGTTTTAGCGTCGTCGAACGCAGCCTGGTGACAACCCCGTTGGCGGGATCCACCGCGTAGGTGTCAGCGCCCGTCACCACATAGGTGCCAGCCGGGCCCAGCTCCACGGGGCCACCGAGATCGAGAAGAACGGGGTCCACCCGACCGACAGAGCCGCTTGCCGAGTCGACGAGGTAGACCTGCTGGTCGTCCTGTACGACGGAGAACGAGCGGCCCGCGCCGCCAATGGCGGCGACCAGGGCATCTGGACGCGCGGAAAGACCATTCACCCGCGATACGGTGCCAACTGTCGCGTTGGCCAGCCACGCCGTGTCCGCGACGGGCATCGGAGCGGGGCGTCCGTCGCTCCTACCGAGGACAGCGATGCACACCACGCCGCCGACAGCCAGAGCCGCCACAAGCAGCGCGGGAAGCTGACGCGAACAACCGGAAACTAATCTCACGAGCCGCCCGCCCCCCGACGAGATATCCATGCGTGCGCGTCGCGGGCACCCTCTCGGCGGGGCCGGCGGCTGATTTCCTGACGGCCCCGTCCGTCCAGGGCCCGTACCGACGTACCATAGTGATGGCAGAGGCGATGCTAGACGTTGGGATGGCGGACGGGAAGCCCGTCGACCGACAGGAAAGCGAAGATCTTCTCATCGGGGGACGTGAAATGTTCGCGCGCCGCTTTCTTGCTAGGAGAAAGTCCGAACGTCTACCTGATTCAGGCCCGCTGCCCGGGGACGGAACCACTGTCCGACAGGGCGGCACCGGGCAGGGGAGCCATTCGTCCCGGCACAGGTCTGTTCATTCGCGGGTTGCCGCGTGACGAGGCTGTCGGACGCCAATCCGGCCGGTAGCGAGAGCGAGGACGAACCGGCACCGCTTCTGCTGGTCGACGCTGGAGACAAAGGTCCGAAGGGAGACATCGGCGCTACTCGGCCGGCCCAGCGCTACCTGTACGACGCCTTCCTGTCCTACAACCAGGCCGCCGACCGACAGCTGGCCCCGTCCGTCAGGACGACGCTCCACCGGCTGGCGCGGCCGTGGTACCGGCTGCGGGCGCTGTGGGTGTTCCTCGACAGCCGTGACATGGCGGCGGAGCCCGATCTCCCGCGCTCCGTCACCGCGGCCCTGGACCGGTCCCGCTTCCTGGTCGTATTCGTCAACGAGCAGGCGGCGGCGTCGAAGTGGGTGGAACGTGAGGTCAGCTACTGGTTGAAGTCTCGATCCTTCGAGTCGGTCATCATCTGCCGCACCGGAGGCACGCTGGCCTGGGACGCGGCCGCGAACCGTTTCGTCGGGAACGCGCTGCCACCATCGCTACAGGTCGCGTATGACAACGAGCCTCGCTGGGTCGATCTGAGCTGGGCCGCCCACCGCGCACAGTCCTCGCACGACACCCGGTTTCGTGACGCCGTAGCGGAGATCGCGGCGCCGCTGCACGGAGTGACCAAGGAACAGCTTGTCGGCGAGGACGTCCGGCAACGCCGCCGAACCCGATGGCTGGTCGGTGCCACGATCCTCGTGCTCCTGCTGCTGACTGTCACGTCCGCGGGGCTGGCGGACCTCGCGCTCGCCCAGCGGGACGAGGCACGCCGGCAGACCGCGGCCGCCATCTCCCAGCGGGTCGCCGTCCAGGCCGCGGCCCTGCGGCAGACCGACCCCTCCCTGGCGGCGCAGCTCAGCCTCGCCGCCTACCAGGTCTCTCCGACGCAGGAGGCTCGCGACAGCCTGCTCAGCAGCCTCTCCGGTTCCCTCGACCAACGGTTGACCGGCCCAGCCACGTCGGTGACGTCGGTGGCCTTCAGCCCGGACGGCCGGCTGCTGGCGGCGGGCTACGGCGCGGACGACACGGTGTGGCTGTGGGACGTGCGCGACCGCGGTCGCGTGACCCCTCGGTTGAGCGTGATCCGAGCCGGCCTGACCGGTGTATACGCCCTCGCGTTCTCACCCGACAGCCACACCCTGGCGGTCGGGGGGATCGGCGCCGCGGTTTGGGACCTTACCGATCCGCGCCACCCGACGCGGGAGGCCGCGCTGCCCACCAGGTCGAATCCGATCGCGGCGATCGCCTTTCGCCCGACGGGCGGCCTGCTCGCCGCCCTGGACAAAGCGGGTGAGGTCCACCTGTGGCAGGTGACGGACTCGCGCCGCCCCGTGACCGGGGCGGTCTTCTCCTACGGCGGCCGACCGTCGTCCCTGGTTTTCAGCCCAGACGGACGCGGCGTCGCCCTTGGCGAAGACGGGACGGTCGTACTGTGCGACCTCGCCGACACCGGCCGTCTGACTGTCTCGACCCGCTTGCCCACCGGAGAGGGGTCACGTTCTGGCCCCGCTCCCCTCGCGTTCGCCCCGAACGGCCGGCTACTGGCCGCCGCCGGCGACGATGGCGACGGTCCCACCGTGTGGGACCTCAGCGAGGGACGGACCCCACGGCCCCAGCTCCTGCCGGTGGTTCAGTCGGCCGATCTCACCGGGCTGGCCTTCAGCCCCGACAGCCAGACCCTGGCTGGGAGCTCCGCGGACCACACGATGGTGCTCTGGGACATAACTCGGCGAATGCCCGTGAAGTCCAAACCACACCCAGGGTTTGTGAGCTCGGTGGCGTTCAGCCCGGACGGCACCACTGTCGCCACGGGAGCCGTCGACGGTGTGGTGCGGCTCTGGCCCGTCCACGGCAGGGTGCTCGACAATCAGGGCGGGAACACCACCGCGCTCGCTGTCGGACCCGGCGGCCGCCTCCTCGCGCTCGCCGGCGTCGACCGGACAGTCCGGTTGGTGGACGGCACCGATCCGCCAAGGCCGCGGGGTCTGATTACCGGGCTGCCCGCGCCGGCGGACTGTCTGAGCGTGAGCGCCGATAGCCGCGTCCTGGTGGCGTGTGCGGGCGCGCGCGCCTGGCTATGGGACATCTCTGACCCGGACCGGCCCGTCCCGCGGGGACCGCTACCCGCGACCGACGTGAGCTCGGCTCAGTTCGGCTCCGCCGCCAATGCCCTGCTGGCGACGGGCAATCCCTACGGCACGGTCACGCTGTGGGATGTCGCCGACCTCGAGCGGCCGCGGACCATGACTCAGCTCTCCTTCCCGAGCTACGCCGAGGCCACCTGGTCCCTGGCGTTCGATCCCGCTGGGCGGACGCTGGCCTCCGCCGGACCCGCGGTCGTGGCGCTGTGGAATCTCGATCAGCCGCGCGGTATGCCCCAGCTGGTCGCGGCGGCCGACGACGCGACCGCGGCGGTCGCCTTCAGCCCCAACGGGCGGACCCTGGCCGTTGCCGTCCTGGGACACGCAGTGAACCTCTTCGACGTCACGGCGGCCCCACCCCGGCTCGTCGCCACGCTACGCGGCCACACCGACTCGGTGATCGCCATGACCTTCAGTCCAGATGGCCGAACCCTCGCCAGCGGAGGCAAGGACGGCTCTGTCAGGTTGTGGGACGTCGCCGACCCCTCGCGGGCACGACATGCGGCGACGCTTACTAGTTCCTCTGGCATGATCAACGGGCTCGGCTTCGTAGGCGGTAGTCGCATGCTTGGCGTCGCGGCCGCGACAACGTGGCTCATGGATACCGATCTCGCCCATGGGGTGAGCGGACTGTGCTCACGGGTGGGCGATCCGCTCAGCCGCGACGAGTGGCAGCGGTACTTCGCCGGCCGTCCCTACCGTCCGCCGTGCCGATGAGGGGGCCGACGTGGTGGCCCTCGGCTGGGCGGCCGGTGGCCCTTCTCCGGGGACTCCGGTCACGCCACGACGGCGGTGCGGCGACCGACACCGGCATCCGGAGGACCCTGCGCCCGTCGCCAAGGGTCGCGCTCGTCGCGGTCGTGGTGATCGTCGGCGGCGTGGTGACCGGCCTGCTGCTCACCGGAGGGAAACCGGCGCCTGTCCCGTCCAACGGTCTGGCCGGCCAACCTGCGTCCGTCGTCGTCGACGCCGCGGTCGCGGCTCTCGCACACGCGCCCGGGGTACGCGTCATCGGGACGACAGACGAGGGGGGCCGCCACGCCCATGTGGATATCCGGTTCCGGCAGGGAGCCTGCGACTCGCTGCTGGTCCTGGCCCACGGCGACGTTCGGCTCGTCCGGGTCGGCGCGGAGACGTTCGCCTGGGAGACCGCGGGGGCACTGCTGGACCTGATGGGGGTCGGGTTGGTCGACCCGGCGAGCCTTGCCTTGGTCCAGGGAAGGTGGCTGAAACTGCCAACGACGATGACGAGTCGCCTGTCCGGCCCGGACCAGCTGACCCTGGCCGGATTCGCCGAGTCCACCGTCGCGGATCCGGCCCTACGGGCCGGACGCGTCCGCCCGACGCGCCTCGGCGGTCGCATCGCGCTGATCGTGACCGGCGCCAACGGCTCCCTGCTCTACGTCAGCGGCACCGGAGATCCCTACCCGCTGCGGCTCGAGCGCCACGATGCCACCCAGGCCACCTACGACTTCTCCGACTACGGTCGGATGTTCAGGATCTCCCGGCCGGCCGGGGTACTCGACCTCACCCCGCTGCTGCCAGCCCAGCCCCTCGACGCCAATTGACGTGCCCGGGACGATCCCTGTCCCGGGGCGGGTCCGCGGTCCAACGTGAATGGCCGGCCAGTGAGCCGGTCAGGTCCAGGGGAGGTCTCTTGCTGGCGGCCGAGCTCGTGGTCCATCTGTTCGCCCCCGCCGGTGACAACCGGGTGGCCGAGCGCGGCTACGGACAGGTGCGTCGAGTCTGGTATGCCAGCCGCGAGGTCCTGGGCGTCACGTCGGAGGCTCCTGGCCTCGGCGTTCCGGCCGACCTGCCCGAGTCTCCCGCGGACCTGGCTGGGCTCGGTCAGCGGACGGGTGATGGAATCATCGCCAGCCAGCAGGCACCCCCCGGCTCGGGGGTCTTCCAGACTGTGCTGCGCCGCCAGCGGGGTTTGCTGTGCCTTTCCGCGATACTCGCGCCCTTCCCCGCAGATGGGATCGGCTGGCCGGAACTCGACGCCAAGTGGGACGACGTGAGCAGCGCGTCGCGGTCAGAACTCATCGACCAGGCCCGCATCTACCAGGGGCTGCTTCCCAGCTTCGACGTCTTCGCGCACTATCCACACTCGGCCACCGCCGAGCTGGCCGGGGGATGCGCCGCGGAACTGCCGGACTTCGACCGGGTCGCTGGATGGGAGCGCCGTGGCGTCACGACCATCGCCGGGTTCGCCATCTGGGAGCCCGCGGCCGGTGGCGACTACCGGCCGCTACGTCGACTTATGATCACCACGACGGCGGCGCGGGAGGCGGCGCTGGGCGCGTGGACCTGGTCATCCGGCGGCGCGGCCCCGCCACCGTTGCAGCTGTACCTCGCGGAAGCCGCGAAGATGCGCCTGCAGGGCCGGGTCTGGACCGCGGGCGCGCCGGCGGTGGAGCAACTGCGCCACAGGCTCGACGAGGGCGCCCGGCGGCTCGGCGGCGGCCTCGCCGAGGCGGGCTTGCTCGGTGCCGGCGCGGAGGCGTCCACGGCGGTGTCGGTCGCGGCGTTGGCGGAGCGACTGGCCCAGGTCAGGTCCGATGTCTTCCATGAGATTTCAGCCCGCACGTCCCTCCTCGACGTCGAACGCAATGTTCGGATAGCCGCGGCGAACATGCAGGCGTTGACCATGTCAACGGTGATCCCGACCGGGTTGGCCGACCCGTTTGAGGAAGACCAGCGGTGCGCGCGACACCTGTTGGATCTGCTCGGCGACGGTGGCGCGTTCCTGGCGTCAGCAGGCGCCCGGGCGCGGGCAGCGGTGCACGCAACCGAGCAGGCAGGCCTGGCCGCGGAAGTCGGCGCGCCGATCGGCGACCCGACGATCGCGGGCGAGGACCGACTAGCATTCCTCGACGAGCTCTCCGAGCTATACGCCGACCCACTCAAGGCCTATCACCTCGTCGAGGGCCTAGAGGTGCCCCGCGGGCGTCTGCCGGTCGCAAGCGGACTCAATCCCCGCACCTGGTGGGGCGAGGTCTTCAGGGAACTGGAGAGCGGGATCCTGGCATCCCCCTTCCGCGACCTGCTGAGCGCCGCTTTGACGGACTACTGCCACAACGGCCAGCTCCTGGACCTTGCGTCACGCTACGGCGTGCCGAACAACCCGCGGGTTCCTCGGGGAAGGACCACCGCGCGCCAGAGATCACCTCACCAGCCGAGTAGCCACGAAGAAGTGACCGTCGTCGATCCCGCCGACACCTTCTCCGACAGGGTATGATCGAACCAACAGCGCAGGTGACTACGGGGGTATAACCTTGCGTGCAGATCATTTGGGTCGGCTCCGGTGAAGCGAGCCCTGCTGGTAGGCATGGACAGCTACCACAACTTCCGCCCGCTGGCTGGCTGCTGCAACGACGTGAAGGCTATCGCCCCCCTGTTGAGGCGAAACGAAGACGAGAACCGAAACTTCTACTGCGAGACCAGAACGAGCGATCTTTCGTTCATAACTCGAGACGCGCTACTGCGTGACCTCGAGCGGTTGTTCGCTCCGGCCACGGACATGGCGTTGCTGTACTTCGCCGGCCACGGGCAACCAGTGCCGAACGATGTCGTGCTGTGCACCGCCGACGGCACCACCACCTCTCCGGGCGTGTCGCTTTCCATGGTTCTCTCGATGGTTGAGCAATCGCCCGTTCCCGAGGTCATCGTCCTCCTGGACTGCTGTTTCTCCGGAGCTGCCGGCGGCGTTCCCCAACTCGGATCCTCAGCCGCGACCATCCGGTCTGGGCTGTCCATCATCACAGCGGCGCGGGCGGACCAGATGGCGGTGGAGGCCGCCGGACGTGGCTTGTTCGCGACATACCTGGAGGACGCCTTGCGAGGCGGCGCGGCGGACCTGCTGGGAAAAGTCACCGTCGCGGGCGTCTACGCCTATCTCTCCGACATGTTCGGTCCGTGGGACCAGCGACCCACGTTCAAGGCGAACATCGACCGGCCGCACGAGCTCCGCCAGACCAGCCCAGACTTCACGCCAAAACAGCTGCGAGCGCTCGTCACATTGTTCCCGACGCCGACCTACGAGCTGCCGCTCGGCCCGTCCTATGAACCCGACGTGGAGCCCCATAACCAGAGACACGAGGAGGACTTCGGGATTCTGCAGGCGGCCCGAGCGGTGAAGCTCGTCGAACCAGTCGGTGAACTGCACATGTACTACGCGGCGATCAACTCGAAGGCCTGCAGACTCACCAAGATCGGCCAGCACTACTGGCAGCTAGTCGAAAACGACCGGCTATGACCACCGTCGGATTCTCCGGGCACCAGAACCTGCCAATCGCAGGTATCGACTACATCACCAGCGAGCTGACCAACCACCTCCGCGCCGTGCCGACGCCGCTGGTCGGGCTGGCCTCGCTCGCCGCGGGAGCCGACCAGCTTTTCGCCCGACTCGTGCTCAGACTGGGAGGTTCGCTACGCGTCGTGATTCCCAGTGATCACTATATGACCACCTTCCAGAGCAACGCTGACCTTGCCGGCTTCCACGAGCTTCTGCGCCAGTCCTCGGAAACGCGGGTGCTGGACTTCGATTCGCCTTCCGAGGAAGCGTTCTTTGCGGCCGGTCGCGCGGTCGTCGAGGAGGCCGACGAAATTCTCGTCGTCTGGGACAGCCTGCCGGCTCGCGGGTTGGGCGGCACGGCAGACGTCGTCAGTTACGCCAATATCCGGGGAAAACAAGTGACCACTGTCTGGCCGGCGGGCCTGCGGCGATGAACGATTCGACAAGGAGCGAGGAGGAAAGATGACGGGCGGCGAATCCGCGGCCGACCAGACATTCTTGGCCGCGCGCGTGGCGGCAGTCCTCATTCTTCGTTCCGCGGCCAACTGGTCGCTGCCCGAGCAAGCGTGGGAACAGGTCGACCCAGCTCTCCCCTCTGTGGCACACACACTGGACAAGCTGACCCGCTCGCTGGCCGAACAGAAC
This sequence comes from Pseudofrankia coriaricola, assembly GCF_001854805.1. Classification (GTDB taxonomy): domain Bacteria; phylum Actinomycetota; class Actinomycetes; order Frankiales; family Frankiaceae; genus Pseudofrankia. The sequence continues at coordinate 72,033 of NZ_MBLO01000025.1, read as the reverse complement.
GGCCACGTGCTCGCCGCCGCCGTCGAGGACCTGCGTTACTACGCCAACCACGGCGGGCAGCGGGAGACGCGCGGAGTTCTTGTCGGAAGTCTCACCACACCCAGCACCGACGCCGACCCCGGCAGCGTGAGCACCGGCTACGCCGGGCCGCCCCCCGAGATCCGACTGAGGATTGACACCATCGTCACGGCGCTCGATATTCCCACGGCGAAGGTGGTGCTCGAACAGGATGGGCATGGCGCCGGTTACGAAGGCCAATCCGTCGCCGACTCGGATTTCTCGCGATTCGGCCAGACATGATCGAAAGCCGACTTTACACCCTTGTTGATGTCGAGTTGTGTGTCCGACCAAGGTCATGTGCGGACGACCCGCCCGAGTTGGCGGTCATCGCCCCAACGCCATGCCCGCAGCGGGCTTCGCCCCGAGACCCCAGACCGCCGGGCCAGTCTGATCAACGGGCAATGTGCCCGCTCCCGCGGCGGGCGACAAGGTACGGGGAATGAGCCCGGCCTGGGTGGCATTGACCTGCACGTGAGTGACGTCGAGGGTGCGCTTCCGCTGGCAGTGCTTGACTTCGTCGGGGTCGAGCACGGCGAGAGTCCAAGCGCGGCGATCGCCGGCGCCGTGACCATCGCCCAGGCCGTCGAAGCAGCCGGGTACCGGCGGTACTGGGTCTCCGAGCACCACAACATGACCAGCTTGGCGTGCAGCGCTCCGGAGCTGCTGACCGCGCACGTCGGCGCGCACACGTCCCGGATCCGGGTCGGCGCGGCCGGGATCATGCTGCCCAACCACACGTCGCTCAAGGTCGCCGAGACGTTCCGGACGCTGCTGGCGATGTACCCCGGACGGATCGACCTCGCGCTCGGTCGGGCGCCGGGGACCGATCCGTTGACCGCGCACGTGCTGCGCCGAGGGTTGTCCGCCGACGCGGGCGCGGAGTTCCCCGGGCAGGTCGGCGAGCTGTTGGCGTTCCTCGGCGACGGGTTCCCGGCCGACCATCCCTATGCACGGCTGGTGGCCGCGCCGGTGCTCGACGAGCGGCCCGAGCTGTTCGTCCTGGGGTCGAGTCCGTACGGGCCCCGATTCGCCGCCGTCAACGGCCTGAGCGCGGTGTTCGCGCATCACATGAGCCCAGATCTGGCGATCAGCGCGCTGCGGGCCTACAGGCGCGAGTTCACCCCCCGGGCCGAGGGCGCGACGCCGTACTCCGCGATGTCCGTGTTGGCCTTCGCCAGCGATGACGAGGAGTCGACTCTCGACTTCGAAGCGGCGTGGACCCTGACGATCCAGAACATCAGCCGCGGGATACGCGAGCCGCTGCGGCCGGAGGACATCCACGGATTCGCCCGGTCGGAGCAGTTCCGCGCCGCCCGTCGCGACGACAGCCGGATGGTGACCGGCGCGCCGAAGGCCGTCGCCGAACGACTGCTGGAAATGAAGCAGGAAGCTCAGGTCGACGAGATCGTCGTGGTCACCCCGAGCCTGGACCGGGCCCGTCGCCGGGCCAGCTTCACCGCGCTGGCCGAAGCCTGGCGCCAGGCGGCGTAGGCCGGGTTCCTCGGCGCCAGCCGGCCGGGTTCGCGGTCCCAGACCGCCCGATCCGGTGGGGGCCGCCGAGATCAGCGGGCAGCACCACGGCGGTCGGTGTTCCGCCCTGCGCGTGGGGGATTCGGATACCTGGGTTCCCACCTGACGCCGACATCCCACCTGACACACATCACCAGCACGTCCATCAAGGTGAACGAAACTCCACCATCACAACATTGCTGGCATTGCCGGGTGCTGCTGCCACGATAGCGAGGCGGGCTATCCGGGTCCGCATCGCTCTGCTGCAAAATCGGGTCATTCGAGGCGTGCGGCGTCCACTCCGACTTGCGGGGTGGACCGGCGGCGCGGTCGAGTGCGACCGCCGGTTCCGCGCCTTGTTGGGGAGGAACCTATGCGACGTCGGGATCGCGACATCGGCGTTCTTGCCGACCGCACCGGCTCCGCCCGCGGCTGGGTGTCGCAGGCCAACTACCGGATGGCCTCGTGGGTCTGCTGACCCGGCTCGGCTCCTCGCGGCCCGCCACCCGAGGCACCATGCCGGACGAGGGCTCGACGATCGCGATCGTCGAGCCGCAGCCTGGCCTGCCGCTGCGCCCCCGCGACCCCGCCTTCGTCGGCTCCTACCGAATCCTTCGCCTGCTCGGTGAGGGCGGCATGGGAACCGTCTACCTGGGCGAGGCGGTCGACGGCCGGCGAGTAGCGGTGAAGGTCATCCAGTCCGAGTACGCCCGGGACCCCGAGTTCCGCGAACGGTTCCGCGCCGAGACCGCGCATGCTCGCCAGGTCTCGGAGTTCTACACGGCCGAGGTGCTCGACGCCGACCCGGACGCCGCGTTGCCGTACCTGGTCACGGAGTTCGTCCCCGGGCCGACGCTGCGCGCCGCCGTAACGGCCGGAGGCCCGCTGGAGGCCGACGACCTCGCACGCCTGGCAGTCGGGATGGCCGCCGCGCTGACAGCCATCCACGCCGCCGGGATCGCCCACCATGACCTCAAGCCGGGCAATGTCCTGCTCGGGCCGTCTGGTCCAAGGGTCATCGACTTCGGCATCGCCAACGGCTTCGCCGGCCCGGCAGCCGGCCACAACGGCCGCGCCCCCGGCCGCGGCCGGGGGCGCGGCCGGGGGCGCGGGCATGCCCACGACGCGGCCCAGATCGGTACCCCCGGTTATATGGCGCCGGAGCAGGCGCAGGGCGAGGAGGTCGGACCCGCGGCGGATGTGTTCGCCTGGGCAGCCGTCATGACCTTCGCCGCGAGCGGGGCGCCGCCGTTCGGCGACGGTGCACCGGAGGAGTTGCTGCGCCGGGTCGCCCGTGACAACCCGGACCTGAGCTCGCTGCCTTCTGACCTGGTCCCGCTGGTACGCAAGGCGTTCAGCAAGGACCCCCAGGACCGCCCCTCTGCCGCCGATCTTCTCCTCACGTTGATGGGAGAGAAGTCGGCGGAGCAGCGCTCGCCCGCCCCCCGGGCCGCCGAGCGGCGCAAGGCCATCGGCCCGGCTGGCCCGGCTGGCCCGTCAGCCTCCGCACCCGCGGCGCGCGCTTCGAGCGCGCCGCCTGCCGCGGTAACGCCACCACCCGCGCGCGCTCGGCCGGTCCCGCCTTCGCTCCCCTTGCCGCCGCTTCCTCTGCCGCCGCTTCCTCTGCCGCCGCTAGCTCTGCCACCGCTAGCTCTGCCACCGCTAGCTCTGCCACCGCTCGCGGAGATACCACTCGCGCTGCCGGCCGCGGGCGACTCGTCGGACAGGCACCCGGATCCGGCGGCCCGAGGGCCGATCTCCGTGACGGACGGCGCGGCCGCCGCCGGTCCCGAGGACGCCGTGGCGGTCCCGCCCGCGGTGGAAATCCCGGTCGCCGACCTCGAAACGCCCATGACGCCTTCGCTCCCGGGGGCACCCGCGAACCTGCCGGCCCCGTCGATCTCCGGTCCGGGGTTCCTGGTCTCGGCGCCGGATGTCCCCGCCTGGATGTCCGAGCCGACCGGACTCGTGGCCGCGGAAGCGCTGGCCGGTGCTCCGGTACCGCCGGCAGACCCGGTGGACCCGTCGGCGGTGGATCGGTCGGCGGTGGATCCGCCGGCGACGCCCGACCTGGTTCAGGTGGTTTCCGCGGACGCGACGTCCGTCGTGGCATCGAGTTCCATCGCACCGGCCGAGGTCGGACCGATCTCGGTGGAGTCGGTCGTCGACACCGCACCCGGCGCGCCCGCGCACGGGCCGGGTGTCACCGCGGAGCCAGCGCTCGACGTGCTCACACCGGCCGGGCCGGCGACAGACGACCAGGCGGACGCCGCACCGGCGACTCCGCCGGGTCAGGCGGACGCCGCACCGGCGACTCCGCCGGGTCCTGACGCCGTCCTGGCCGCCGTCGTCGAGGCGGCGCCGGCCGCTGAACCGGTCGCTGAACCGGCCCCGGGCGATGCGGTCGACACGGCGCGGGCTGTCCCGCCGAGCCTCCACACCACGGCGGAACCGCCCGCGGACGGCCTCGTGGTGCCCGCGGTCCTCGACATCCCCATGCCGGCGGCCGAGTACCCGGTCGTCGACATAGCGCCCATCGGGCCGGATGTCGACGACCCGCTGGATATCTCGCCGACGGACCCGTTGGGACTTGGGGAACTCCTTGAGATCTCCTCGGACGCGCCGCCGGCCGCCGAGCCGGCCATGGACGACCTGGTCGCGCCGGCCGTCCTCGACATCCCCGCGTCGGCGGCGGCCAGTTACTCCGTCCTCGACCTGCCGCCTGCCGGTCCAGGTCCCGGTCCCGAGGACCTCCCAGACCTTTCGCCGATGAACCCGCTGGGACTCGGGGACCGCGCGGAACCCCTCCCGGACGTGCCGCCGGCCGCCGAGCCGGCCATGGAGGACCTGGTCGCGCCAGCCGTCCTCGACATCCCCATGCCGAGGACCACGGTCACCGCCAGGGATGTTCCGTCCGCCGGGCGGCCCACGGACGACGCGCTGACCTCGTCACCGACGGACCCGCTGGGGCCCGGCGACGTGGCGGAACCGCTCCCGGCCGTGACCGAGGTGACCAGGCCGGCCGCGGACGATCTGGTGGACGTGGTGCCGACGGCTCCACCGGCGCGGGACGTGTTCGTCATCGCCGAGCCGCTCGCGGACGTCGACATCGCCATCGAGGACCTCGATGACGTCCCGGGCGTCGCTGAGATCACCGTCGCTGAGGTCACAGCGGCTGAGATCACCGTCGCCGAGGTCACAGCGGCCGAGATCACCGTCGCCGAGATCACCGATCCCACCGCTCAGCCGGCGGCGGTCGAGGACGACGCGCCGGACGACGGCCCGTTCGCGAACGACCCGGTCGTTGACGAGGCGGCGCTCGCCGACGACGAGGAGCTCGAGGCCCAGACGGAGGCGGCCGCCCCCGACCTCGGCAGCCCCGCCGCCACGGGAGCCGAACTGGTGCTCGCGCCGCGCTTCGACCCGGTGGCGGCCATCACGGAGCTGCTGCCTCCCGACGTCCTCGCCGCCCGCGCCGCGGCGACGGAGATCGACGGCGACGGCGTGATCGACGTGGGGCCGGGCTGGATACAGGAGACCGGCGGCCGGTCCGAAGCGGCGCTCCAGCCCATCAGGATCGCCGAGCTGCACACGCTCTGGGACGGCGAGGTCGATCTCGACCCGGCGGACGAACCCAACGAGACCACCGAGACCGCCCTGGCCGTGAGGCCGGGCACCTCCCTGGTCGGCCCCGGGATCGCCTCCGGGTCCGGGGTTCCTGCTCGATCGGCGAAGCTGATCGAGCAGGTCCGGAAGCCGGCTGGCGGACTGACGGCGTCCTCGCCGGCGGTGCCGGCCGTGCCGGAGTCCTCGACGGCGCTGGCCCCCTTGGCCGCCGCGACAGCCGCTCCCAATCGCGGGACGTTCGAGCCGGCTCCGCTGGCCATCGCCGCTGGTTCGTCGGCCGATACGGCGCCGGACGAGATGGACGACGCGAAGGTCGACACCACGGAGACGGCCGACGCACCCGCCCGGTCTCCCGGCGCGCGGGCACGCGCGCGGGCCGCTCGTCGCGGCGCCCGCCGGCGGCGGATCACCACGATCGTCGTCGCCGCCGTCGTCGCGCTGCTGGCCACGCTGGTGCCGCTTGCCCTGCGTTCGACCGGTGGCGCCGCGACTGTCGACACCGCCGACGCGGCACCGGCATCACCCGCCTCCTCCGCGGCGCCGGCTGTCGGCGCGCCGGGCGCGAGCGGCACAGTCGCCGCCGGCACCCCCTCTCCGTCGCCGGCGGCCTCCGCCGGACAGCCGCCGGCAGCCGCCACCAGCCCGGCCGGAGCGGCGCCCCCCGACGCGAAGGCACGGCCGGGGGTGCCGGGGCTGTGGCTGCAGTCGGTGCCCGCCGGTGTGACCGTCACGGTCATCGCACCGTTCGACGGCGGCTCGGTGACGTCCTACCGGGTGACGTCGAGCCCCGGCGGAGTGCGCAGCCTGACCAAGCCGGGTATTTTCCAGATCTCGGTCGACGGATGTTCCGAGGTCAGCGTGACCGTGCAGGCGGTCGGCCCGGGCGGTTCCTCCCCGACGTCGTCGCCGATGAAGGCCCGTGGCTGTGTGCCGCCCAGCGAGCCTCGGGGACTGCTGTCCATCCCGGACGGCCACGGCCATCTCATCATCAACTGGGATACGCCGGCCAACGTGGGTGGGAACCAGATCTCGCTGACCTACGACCTGACGATCTACCGGACCGGCCCGTCCGGTGTCACCTCGGAGACGGTCAGCGTGACCGGGCACAGCTACACCCGGACCGCGCCCGGCCCAGCCGACCCTTACTTCCGCATCACTCTCGCCGCCCGCAACCTGGCCGGCGTCGGTCCCGCCGTCCTGGCCTGGGGCCAGTAACGCACGCGTCGGCGCGCATACACCGAGGACGGGATGGACATCCAGGGACGGATTGGCCTGAATGTGGTCGGGACAGGCTCCCGGCGTGGGGCTGCCAGGCTGCACACTGTTGCGATGCCGGGACTGCTGCTGCCCCTATCCGCCGGTTTCCCCGTTTTCGGTCTACTGCCCGGTCTTCTCGAGCCACGTTGGTTGGAGCTGTGGGATACCCGACGGCCTCACTCGGAGCAGGTGTGGCGGGTCTGCCTCGGCCATGGTGACGCGACCCACCTGGGGCCGCGGGTGATCGTGACAACGGTGCCCCGGCTGCCCGCGATGCGGTTCGGCGAGGTTCGCCATGCTCCGACGGTGGCCGATGACGCTATCGGCTGGGCGCAGCAGAGCATGCTGCACGCGGTGGCCCCGGACTTCCCTGCCGACTCACCGGACCGGCAGGAATGGTGGCGTTACCAACTGGAGCTGGCTGGCTGGTTGTCGGGCAACCTGGACGCCGAAGACTGGATCACGGTCTCCCTCCCGGTCGATGACGTGGAGCTGCCGTTCCGGGTCCGCCAGCACGGCCCGGCCTGGGCGGCGTTCGCCGAGACGGACGGCGGCTGGATCGCCCTGGACGGCATTCACCTGGGGGTGGGCGGCCTCGCCCTGAGCACCGTCCGGGTGGCCGACTACCAGCCGATAGGCGTCTGAGCGACACCGACCTCTGCCTCGGGCCCGGAACCACGTGCGGAGCAGGGTCGCTGCCGGATCGGCGGGCTCAGCGCCCGACCGGGTCCCTGCCGGATCTCGGAGCCGGGGTCCCTGCCGGATCGGCGACAGGGTCCCTGCCGGATCGGCGGAGCCGATCTGGGAGGTCAGCGATCTGGGAGGTCTGCTGGGAGGTCAGGGGTGCCTTGGCGCCCGCCGCAGGTCCATGGGCAGCGCCGCCGGCCGCGCGATGTGGTTGCCCTGACCGAGCTGGACGCGGGTCGCGCGCAGGGTGGCCAGCTCCGCCTCGGTCTCGATGCCCTCCGCGAGCACGCTGGCGCCGATCTCGTCCGCGACCTGAATGAGAGCGCTGGCGACGGCTCGGCGCGCCGGATCGGCGTCGATCCCGTGGGTGAGGTAGTGGTCCATCTTCACCAGATCGGGGCGTAACGCCAGGAACCGGGAAAGGCCCGCATAGCCGGAGCCGACATCGTCTGCACCGATCCTCACCCCACGCGCGCGCAGCTCCGCGAGCGTGCGGAACACCTCTGAATCCTCCTTGATCCGGGTGTGCTCGGTGATTTCCAGCAGCAACCGGCGCGGCTCGACGTCCCGGATCAGCTCGACCAGCTCCGGTCCAACCGTGCTTGGAGAGACGTTGACCGACATGAACACGTCCGGCGGCAGGCGCGGCAGGTTGGCGAGCGCGGCACGCACGGCGGCCAGTTCCAGCTCAGTACCGAGCCCGACCGCCGCCGCGCCGGCGAACCACTGCTCCGGCTCACTGGCGCCGACCTCACCGGGTTCGTGCCGGCCGGTCGAGCAGTCCCAGACCGTCGCGGCGGTCGCTCGCGCCGCTGCCAAGACGTCCGCCGGCACCTCCGCGTCCGCCCGGGAGCCCTTGCGGGCGGACGCGTCGGCCCGCGCGCCGGCCTCGTCAGTGCCGGCGGTCTCTGTCACGTCGGACGGGAAGCGCGCCAGCGCCTCCACGCCCACGATCCGGCCGCCGGCCCCAAGGTCCGCGATCGGCTGGAAGACCATGGTGGGGCCGCCACTGTCGATGAGCTCGCTGACCCGGTCCCAGAACGCGGTGCGCCGCTCCCAGACTCGGTGCAGATCCGAGACGGAGTCGGTGACCACCTCCGCGACCAGGCGGAGGAACCGCCCGTCGCGTACCTGAAGGTCGGGGCGCGGGGTATGGGACAGCGCCGCGAGCACGCCGTAGATCGACCCGTCACGCTCGAACACGGGCACCGCCGCGTACGCGCCGGCCCTCAGCTCGCCGCTGGCCGGCAGCGTCTCGGCGGGCATATGCGCGTGGGCGTCGCGGATGATGTCGGGGCATTCGCCCGCCAGCACCAACGCGAAGTAGCTGGCGGCGCCGCGGAGGGTCGCCCCGGGGATGATGCCGAACGACTCGCCGTCGCCGTCGAGCGCCTCGATGACCAGCAGGTCCTCCTCGGCACGAGCGAGCCAGGCGACGTCCATCCGCAGCCGGAGCCGGACTGCCTCCAGCAGGTCGGCGATGGTGCGGTCTGGCACCGGGACATCGAGAATCGGCCCGAACGTCCAGCTCCGCTCCCTGGGCACGGCTCACCCCCAAAGCAGCATTCCCCCGATGCCCGGGTTGGCCACCTCTCTGTCTTTGGTTCGCTCCGTGCGGGCGGCGCGCTACGGCCCCGTACTCGCTTCGCTCCCACGGGACCTCCGCGCGCCGTCCTCCTCCGCTCACGGGCGCTACGGCGACCTCCGCTGCGGCCCAACCACGTCGCTTCGCTCGTGGCCGGGCCTCCGCGGAGGCGCGCCTCCGCGCCGCACGGTCACCCGCGGCGTCAGGTCACCAACCCAGAGCCATAGCACTCGCATAGCCGCGGGGGCAGCTGCCGAGAACGGCCCGGAGACGAGATCGGGCGGCGCGCCTGGGGCGCGCCGCCCGTCGTCCATGTGGTGCCTTGCTGAACAGCTGACCGGCACGCGCCCGCCGTACTGGGCCGATGATCGGCCCGGCGGGTCGCGTGGGTCAGACCGCTTCGATCAGAAGCAGGGACAGGAGCGGGGGAGCTGGGTGCCCGGCAGCCGGTCAAGGCCGGGCCGGGCACCCCTCGAACGCCTGGAGATTCGCAGGCCACCGGGGCGCCTGCCAGGCGCCCCGGGGTCCCGCCGATCCGTCTGCCTGGAGCGGCAGCGTCGACCTGGCCGGACAACCCTGGCGAGGTCTGGCGAATCGGTGGGACGGGCGAGCACATTGCCGGTAAAGCACGCCGGATAGCCCGACGGCCCCGCCCTTCGACCGGGGTCGTCGGTGCTGGCAGGTCGGCGTGCCGTACCGGACACCCACCCCGTCGGTACATGGCGCGCCCGTTGTCACGCGGGCTAGCGGGAAGCCACCCGAAAGATGGCAAACAGGAAACCATGTACCGAACTGGTCGATGCCTAGAGGTCACCACCCATACTGGGGACCCCCTTCAGCAAGGCCCGAACCTCCGCCTCCCGGTAGCGCCTGTGGCCACCAAGGGTGCGGATCGACGTCAGCTTCCCAGCCTTGGCCCACCGGGTGACAGTCTTCGGATCAACCCGAAACATCGTCGCCACCTCGGCCGGAGTCAGCAGGGGCTCGGCGTCCGGCGTTCTCGTCGTCATTGCGTTGGCCTCCCGTCACAGAGCGTCGCTCCGTCCCATACAGATCGTGCATCCTTCGGGGGCATTTCGGACATGGCACGTCGGGACCATCTGCTGACTAGTCACAGCTCGTCCGAAGCGAGTGGCGACTCAGCGTTAGCAACCGCGTCGATCAGCTCGCGGATTCCCTTGTCTGCAAGGGCCGCCACCTGACCAGCACGCGCTCGTACGCCTCTGCCGCGCGGTCTGTTCGCCCTTGGCGTAACGCCCGGACCGCCTCGGTGAGGTCTTCGACGGAGTTGTCGCCGCGCAGCACCTCGTCATCGAGCAATTCGACCAGGCCGTCGTAGTCCAGCTCGACCCTGCTGCGCGGGTGGAAGATCTCCAGCCATCGGGCCAGCTCCGTCACGCCCTCGACGGCGGAAGCATCCGGCATGGTGTCGCGCATCGCCGCCAGCGTCTCGACCGCCTCGGCGATCCGCCGCCGGGCGAGCCCGATCTCGGTCCGGTAGACCATGGAGCGCTCGGCCGTGTCGCCGGTGACCAGCATTCGCTCGGCCGAGTCGAAGAGCAGAAACCAGGACGTGGGCACCGACCAGGTCGAGGTCTGGATATGGACCTTCAGCTCCGGGCGGCGGGCGCGCCAGCGGTCCAGCTCGATCTCCGCCGGGTCGACGATCCGGCGCGGCAGGAAGACCTCGGCGATCCGCTCGGGCATCCCGCCACGGAACTCCATCGCCGCCTGCCACACCCGCAGCTGCGTCGACCACGGGCAGACGAACATCAGACCGTCGACCATCTGCACGAACGCGGACTCGCCGGCGACGTCCAACGTCGGGCGCACGATCGCGACCAGAGCGACCATGCGCTCCCTGCGGGCACCCGCGCGGCGCGACGGCGGAGCCGTGGCCGCGTACCGCTGCCAGCGCAGCCGCTCGGCCGGCGAGAAAGCGGCGAGCGGCTCATAGACGCGCAGGTATGCCGCTGGAGAGACGATAGGCACCGCTCCAACCCCCCTCCCGGCCAATCCGCCGAGGCGAGGCTATCCCGTCAGACGAGGGCGCGAAGGCGGCGAGGCGCTGAACGCGCTCGCCCCGGGTCGGACGCTTCGCGCCCTCCGAGGGTGGGGCCGGCTACAGGCGTATAGCCGTGGCTGGCGTGGGGCCGACCCGGGGGACCTGGTTGTGTCGATATTGCGCTAAAGACGCTGTCGCTTGCCGCAGCCAGGGTGCGCTTGCTAGTCGCGCGGCCCCTGTCCAGTTTGCGCAGATTGCCAGTTGCTAATGGTTACACCATGAGGACATGCAGTAGACGGCCGATTCCTGCGATCGGCGATCGGCGAGGGCTGGGGAGGTCGATCCCGCGTCACGGCGCCGACGGTTGGGGCGCGCCGTAGGGTTCGGCCATGACACAGGTGTCTGCGTCCGGGTCGAACCTGGTCAAGGGGACGGGGGTCACCTCCTCGGTCTTCGACGCCGGCGCCGAGCACGAGCAGGTGGTCTTCTGCTCCGACCCCACCTCCGGGCTGCGCGCCATCATCGCCATCTACTCGACCGCGCTGGGCCCCGCACTCGGCGGCACCAGGTTCCACACCTATCCGGACGAGTCCGCGGCGCTCGCCGACGCCCTGGCGCTGTCCAGGGCGATGGCCTACAAGGCCGCCTGTGCCGGCCTCGACCTCGGCGGCGGCAAGGCGGTCATCATCGGCGACCCGGCCAGAGACTCCTCCGAGGCGCTGCTGCGCGCCTACGGACGGTTCGTCGCCTCGCTAGGCGGCCGGTACATCACCGCCTGCGACGTCGGCACCTACCCGACCGACATGGACATCGTGGCCCGTGAGGCCAGGTGGGTCGTCGGCCGCTCGCCGGCGCACGGCGGGTCCGGGGACTCTGGAGTGATGACGGCCTACGGCGTCTTCGAGGGAATGCGGGCCTGTGCCGCGCGTCTGTGGGGCAGCCCCAGCCTCGAGGGCCGGACGGTCGCGGTCAGCGGCGTCGGCAAGGTAGGCGCCCGGCTCGTCGGGCATCTACTGGAGGACGGGGCGAAGGTGCTCGTGGCCGACGTCAACCCGGCCGCGCTGGTGCACCTGCACGATGTGCATCCCGAGGTCGAGATCGTGGGCGATCCGGATGCGCTGATCGGGGCGCCAGCCGATATCTACTCGCCGTGCGCGCTCGGCGGCGTGCTCACCGAGGCGGCCGTCGGGTGGCTACGTGCCCGGGTGGTCTGTGGCGGGGCCAACAACCAGCTGGCCCACCCTGGCATCGACAAGCTGCTCGCCGAGGCCGGCATCCTCTATGCGCCGGACTTCGTCGTGAACGCTGGCGGCCTAATCCAGGTCGCCGACGAGATCGGGGGCTACCGGGTCGATCGGGCCAAGGCGGCCGCATCCCGGATCTTCACGACGACTCAGGACGTCTTTGAGCTGGCCGACGCAGAGGGACAGACCCCGGGCGCCGCCGCCGTGACCCTCGCCGAGCGCCGGATCGCGGGGATTGGCCGCCTACGGCGCATCCTGCTTCCCTAGCCGCGCGGCCGATCGCCGCAACCGCCCGTCCGATATTCGTCGGGCCACGTTCGACCGCCCGCTCCGATGTTATGTGAGTCACGCTATTGAGCCGAAACCAGGCAGTCGGGGTCCAACCGATACGAGGCACGAGTGGCCCGCCAAGTGACCCGCGAGCGACACCCAACCAGCACTTCGGGCCCCGCGAAGACCGGGCCCGGCAGAGCACGTTAAGCCGGAATCAGGCAGGTCGGGTGCGGAGCGTCCGACAGGCGAGGCGCGAGCGGCGCGCCCCGCGCGCCTCCTAGCGACCGCCGCGGGCGAGGCGCGAGCGGCGCCCTCAGCGCGTCTTCGCGTGGCAGCCGCAGTCAACTGTCGGGTTGGCGTGCCGACCGGCCCGCGATCCCTGTAGTCTCGGTAGGCACGAGACAGTTAGAGCACCGGGGCGGGTCCCCGTCGTCATGTTCGAGGGGGTCGAGCCATGGGGCGCGGCCGAGCAAAGGCCAAGCAGACGAAAGTCGCCCGCGAGCTCAAGTACAGCTCGCCAACGATGGATCTCGACCGACTCAAGGCGGATCTGGGCGGCTCTGGATCGACCACTCGGGACCCCACCGAGGACGACGATCCGAACACGGATGACGACTACGACTACAGTGCGTACCTCGACGAGGACGAAGACGATCAGGACCGCTGAGTCTCTGGTTCGCTCCGTCCGGGCGGCGCGCTCCGGCCCCGTACTCGCTTCGCTCCCACGGGACCTCCGCGCGCCGTCCTCCTCCGCTCACGTGCGCTACGGCGACCTCCGCTGCGGCCCGCCCACGTCGCTTCGCTCGTAGGCAGGCCTCCGCGGAGGCGCGCCTCCGCGCCCAGCACGGTTGCCCGCCGCTGTGACGTCACCAAACCGAAGACGACCACGTTCGCGGGGGCACATCGCTTCGCTCGTGGCCGGGCTTCCGCGGAGGCGCGCCTCCGCGCCGCACGGGTGCGTCACGCTTGGACGGTGCGAGGTAGGTCTACGCCCGTCTACGGGTGGTCTGCGGTGAGCCGGGCGGTCAGGCGGTCCTCGGCGACTTCGGTGCCCTTGCCGTTGGCCGACGCCTCGGTGACGTGGCCCGCGAGCCAGGCAGGGACGCCACGGGCCGCGAGCAACGTCAGGGCGTCGTCGACCGCCGCCGGGGCGACGACCGCGACCATGCCGATGCCCTGGTTGAAGGTGCGTTCCATCTCCTCCCGCGCCACCGGGCCGCGCTCCGCGAGCAGCGCGAAGATCGGCGGGGGTGTCCAGCTGGCACGGTCGAGCGTGGCCATGAGGCCCGCCGGGATCACCCTGGCGAGGTTCGCGGCCAGCCCGCCGCCGGTGATGTGCGCGAACGCATGGACCGCGGTCTGGGCGGCGAGTGCCAGGCAGTCCTTCGCGTAGATCCGGGTCGGGGTGAGGAGGGCGGCGCCGAGGGTGGTGCCGAGCGCTGGCTCCTCACGCCGCAGCGCCGCCAGGCCGTCCGGGCCGATCCCGCCGGGAAAGCCCGCCTCAGCCTGACCGAACAGCAGATGACGCACCAACGAGAACCCGTTCGAATGCACCCCGGACGACGCCATCGCGATCAGCGCGTCCCCCGGCAGGACCCGCTCGGGCCCGAGAACCTCGTCCGCCTCGACGACGCCGATGCCGGTCGCGGCCAGGTCATAGTCATCCGGGCCCATCAGGCCGGGGTGCTCCGCGGTCTCCCCGCCGACGAGCGCGCAACCGGCCTGCTCGCAGCCGGTCGCGACACCGGAGACCAGCAGGGCCACCCGACGGGGGTCGAGCGAGCCGCAGGCGATGTAGTCGAGCAGGAACAGCGGTTCGGCGCCGCAGACCACCAGGTCGTCGACCACCATCGCGACCAGGTCGATGCCGACCGTGTCGTGGACGTCCAGCGCCCGGGCGATGGCGATCTTGGTGCCCACGCCGTCGGTCGACGAGGCGAGCAGCGGCTTGCGGTAACGGCTGGTGTCGAGGGCGAACAGCCCGGCGAAACCGCCGAGCGAGCCGACCACCTCAGGCCGGCTCGCCCGCGCCACATGACCGCGCATCGCCTCGACGGCCCGCTCGCCGGCCGCGACATCCACGCCGGCGGCCTGGTACGAGACGCCGCCGGTGGCACCACCCGAACCGGTGCCGCTGGAGGAGCCGGGACGGCTGCCGCCGGGGCTCACGGGCGCGGTCACGGCCGGACGCTTCCGGCGGGCGCGACACCGGCGCCCGCGCCACCCACGCGCCCCGCCGGCATCGTCGGAGCCGTCGACGACGCGTCCAGGCGGGCCAGATCCTCGATGCCCTCGAACGTGTCTATGCCGGCCAGTTCGTCGAGGTCGTCGGGTGACGGGTCCGCGCCGTTCATGCCGGCCACGACCTGTCGGCGGAACGCCTCGGCGAGCGCCTTGCCGGTGGCCGCGCCGCTGCCCATCGCCTCCAGCTGGTGCTTGCCACCCAACCGATCAGAGTCGGACAGCGGCACTGGGTAGATGCCGTCGAAGCACGCCCGGCACAGCTCGTTCGCCGGCTGGCGGGACGCGGCGACCAGGCCATCCAGCGAGACGTAGGCGAGCGAGTCCGCGCCGAGCGACTCCCGTACCTCCTCCACCCCCGCACCGCTGGCGATCAGCTCGGCCCTGGTGGCGAAATCGATGCCGTAGAAGCATGGCCAGCGGACCGGCGGCGAGGAGATACGGATGTGGACCTCGGCGGCGCCGGCCTCGCGCAGCATCCGCACCAGCGCGCGCTGGGTGTTGCCGCGCACGATCGAGTCGTCGACGACGACGAGCCGGCGGCCCTCGATCACCTCGCGCAGCGGGTTCAGTTTCAGCCGGATGCCCCGCTGGCGGATCGTCTGGGACGGCTGGATGAACGTCCGCCCGACGTAGGAGTTCTTGACCAGCCCCTCGCCGAACGGGATACCGGACGCCTCCGCGTAGCCGACGGCGGCCGGCACACCGGACTGCGGCACCGGGATGACCAGGTCGGCGTCGACCGGGGCCTCGCGGGCAAGGGCCCGCCCGACCTCGACCCGGGTGGCGTGCACCGAGCGACCGGCGATCGTCGTGTCCGGGCGAGCCAGGTAGACGAACTCGAACAGGCAGCCGTGCCGGTCGGCCGGGGCGAAGCGCAGCGAGCGCGGCCCGTCCGCGTCGATGACGACCAGCTCGCCCGGCTCCACCTCGCGCACGAACGTCGCGCCCACGATGTCGAGCGCGCAGGTCTCGCTGGCCACCACCCAGGCCCCGGCCGCCACCGCCGGGCCACCGCCAGGCTGAACAGGTGGGAAACCGTCATGGCCGGAGACGTCCCGGCCGGCCGCGACCGGCGCGCCCACGCCGTCCGTGTCGGCGGCGGCCGACCGCTCGGCCTGTTCGTCGGCGCGGCTGTCGAGGCGGCCCAGCACGAGCGGATGGATGCCGTGGGTGTCGCGGGCGGCGTACAGCGTCGAGGCGTCCGAGAAGACCAGCGAGAACGCGCCGCACAGGCGGGGCAGGATGTCCAGCGCCGCGTCCACCAGTGTCGGGCCGGGGTGGTTGGCCAGCAGCGCGGTGATCAGGTCGGAGTCAGTGGTGGCGTGCATGCCGGCGTCCCGGTCGTCACCGAGCTTCTCGGCCAGTTCCATGATGTTGGTCAGGTTGCCGTTGTGCGCGAGCGCGACGCCCTGGCCCAGCCGGGCGGTGCGGTACGACGGCTGGGCGTTCTCCCAGGTGGACGAGCCGGTGGTCGAGTACCGGGTGTGCCCGACGGCCAGATGCCCGGACAGGCTCGACAGCGTCCGCTCGTCGAACACCTGGGCGACCAGCCCCAGCTCCTTGAACACCAGGATCGCGCGGCCGTCGGCGACGGCCATGCCGGCCGCCTCCTGGCCGCGGTGCTGCAGGGCGTACAGGCCGTAGTAGGTGAGATTCGCGACGTCCTCGCCGGGCGCCCAGACCCCGAACACCCCGCAGGCGTCCTGAGGGCCGGCGGCGTCGCGCAGCTCGAGGTCCCAGTTCTGGTCCACGCGGCCCCGGCCGGCGGCGCCGGCCACCCGGCCAGTGCCGGCCACCCGGCCAGTGGACGAACGGGGGCCGGCGGAGCGAGGGTCGTCCGAACCGGAAGCGGCGGCCGTCCCCTTGGTCATGGCACCAGTTCTCCTCGCCTGTCACCGTCCGGGATCCGGGCTCGCCCCCGGGCTGGCACAACGGGCCACCCTGCCAGGCCGCCCACGCGGGCGCCAACGGGCCAACCCGCCTTGACTGGGATCTTGACGGACCGTCCCACCACGGACTCACCGTCGACAGCCACCGCCACTCACGCTAACAGGAGCCGGGTTAGCGGGTATTTCGCTCCGGAGGTACCCGTGAGCAGTACTACCAAGCTCCCACGGGCGCGCGGGCCACCCAGCAGCCGGAAGACCGTCATCCGCCGCCGGACAAGTGAGATGGACTACAGGAACGAACTACAGGAGCGGGAGGTAGGGACGCAGGTCGGAACGCTCACCGCTGGCCGTGACACGGCCGTCGGCCAGCGCCGCCGACCAGTCCAGCCGCCCGGCGGCCACCGCGACGAAGGCGACCGGGTCGGCCTCGACGACGTTCGGCGGGGTGCCACGGGTGTGCCGGGGGCCCTCGACCACCTGCGCGGCGGCGAACGGCGGCACCCGGACCTCGACGGACCGGCCGGGTGCCCGAACCGCCAGCAGATCGACGAGCAGACGCGTCACGACACGCAGCGCGTCCCGGTCCGGCGCGAGCCCGAGATCCAGGCCGTGCACGACCCCCTCGACGCACCTGGTCACGACGAAGTCGCCCAGCCGGATCGGCCCGCCAGGCGAGGTCGCCACCAGGTCCCAGGCTGTCTGCCCGGCGGGCTGGTCAACGGTCGCGGCCGTGAGGGCGCCGCGCGACGCGGCCACCGCCGCCCGCAGCAGGGAGCGCAGGTCATTCGGGGACATGCCCGCGGCGTCCGAGCGGGCGGTGTCCGCGATCGCCTCGGCACGGGCACCGACCCCGCCCACATACTCGACGGCGTTTGCCACACCGGCGTCGCTCGCACGGGCCTCCCCCCGGCCGGCAGCGGCGGCCGTCGGGGTGGGCGGCGCGTCGATGAGCGCACGCGCCAGCGCCCCACCGGACCGGGCGCAGTGCGCCACCAGGTCGGCTGTCGTCCAACCGGGCAGCGCGCTGGAGGCGGCGAAAAGCGCGTCATCCAACGCATCGACGCCGGCCACGATCAGATCCCACTGCCGGGTGAAGGCCTCCGCCAGCCGAGGATCATCCGGCCGCCGCGCGCCCGCTCGTCCCATGCTGTAATTCTGGTTCGCTCCGTCCGGGCACGGCACTCCGGCCCCGTACTCGCTTCGCTCCCACGGGACCTCCGTGCCCGGGGTTCCTGCCGGATCGCGCCAGCGATCTGGTAGGTCCGCCTCCTCCGCTCACGTGCGCTACGGCGACCTCCGCTGCGGCACCCCCACGTCGCTTCGCTCGTGGGGATGCCTCCGCGGCGGCACGCCTCCGCGCCAGCACGGTCACCTTTCGCTGTGACGTCACCAAACCAGGACCGACCCGATCCAGAGCTTGAGCCTTGCGGGAGCCACTCCGCTTCGCTCGTAGCGCCTCCGCGCCAGCTCGGTTGCGGTCCGCTTGAACGATGCGAGACCACATCAGCCGTCTCCGTGGGGCACGTCGCTTCGCTCGCGAGCCCGGCCACGAGCGAAGCGACGTGGCCCCACCGATATGACGGCTTCGGGTTGGCCACGTACAGCGGCAGGTGACCGTGCGGCGCGGAGGCGCGCCTCCGCGGAGGCCCTCCTACGAGCGCAGCGACGTAGGGGGGCCGCAGCGGAGGTCGCCGCAGCGCACGTTCGCGGAGGAGGCGGACCTACCAGATCGCTGGCGCGATCCGGCAGGAACCCCGGGCGCGGAGGTCCCGTGGGAGCGAAGCGAGTACGGGGCCGGAGCGCCGCGCCCGGACGGAGCGAACCAGAAATACAGCCCGCACGGAGCGAACCAATGTCACAGCCGCAGGAGGCAGTGGCGAAGATAGAGCAGTGGAAGCGACGCATCTGGACGCGGTCGACGGGCCGGCGGTTGGCTCCGCCGCGGCGGCTGGGCCGGCCGACGAGCCGGTGAACCCCGGGGTTCCTCCCGGCTCGGCTCCCGAACCTCCCCGATCGCCTACCTCCCCGATCACGACCTCCCCGATCGGCTTCGCCGATCCGGCAGGGACCCCGTCCGCCGATCGAGGAGGGACCCTGTCGCCAATCGGGCAGGGACCCCGGATCCGGGAGGTCGGCGATCCGTTCGGGACGGCGGCCATCCGAGGGCGGGTGCTCGACGCCTGGGCGGCGTCGCCGGCCCGGTTCCGAGAGGACGCCAACGCCGAGGAGGACGCGGCGCTCGGCGCCTACCGTGACCGCCTCGTCGCCGAACTGCTGCAGAACGCGGTGGATGCGGCCGCGGTCGCCGGGGTCGCCGGCCGGGTGCTGATCCGGCTCGCGGGTGACCAGCTGGAGGTCGCGAACACCGGCGCGCCACTAACCGCCGCCGGCGTGGAGGCGCTCAGCACGTTGCGCGCCTCGGCCAAGCGGGATACCGGCGCCATCGGCCGGTTCGGCGCCGGGTTCGCCGCCGTGCTCGCCGTCAGCGACGAGCCGTCGATCGTCTCGCGGAACCCGGCCATGACCCGGATCGGCGAAGAAACGCCAGGAGGCCCGGCGGAAGGCCCGTCCGAAGGGGCCCCGCCGGCGTCCGCACGCGGCGTGCGCTGGTCCAAGGAATGGACGGTCGCCGCCGTCCACGAGATCGGCGCCGCCGGGCTGCGCGCCGAGCTCGCCCGCCGCGACGGCGCGGCGCCCACACTGCGGCTGCCGTTCGCCGTGGTGGACGAGCAGCCGCCACCGGACGGCTACGACACCGTCGTCCGGCTCCCGCTGCGCGATGCCGAGGCCGCCACGACCGCCCGCGAGCTGCTGGCCGCCTTCGACCCCACGCTCCTGCTGGTCCTGCCCGGCCTGGTCGAGGCCGTCCTCGACCTGGACGGCGACGTCCAGACGCACACCTGCCACTGGGAGTACACCGCGGGCGACGAGTCGGTCGGCGAGCCGCCGGCGGCGATCGCCGACGCCCACCACGGCGACCCGGCCGATCCCGCGGACATGCCGCTGGACGCCGCGCTGGAGATCGCGCTGCTCGACGGGGAACGCTGGCGCGGCTGCGTGCGCCGGGGCACGATCCCGGCGGCGCTGCTCGCGGACAGGCCCGTCGAGGAGCGGGCGAGGACCGGTTACGCGGCCCGCGCGATGGTGCGCGACCGCGGCTGGCCGGCGTCTGTCCCGAAGGTGGTCCGCGCGCCGCAGCCAACCGACGAGCCCCTGTCCCTACCGGTACTGGCCAGCGTCGAGCTGCCGCTGGAGCCCTCCCGCCGGCACACGGTCGCGGGGCCGCTGCGCGACTGGCTGACCGACCGCCTCGCCGAGGCGGTCGTCGCCCTCGCCGTCCACCTGGGTGCCGCCGACGCCGATGTCGATGCGACGGCCGATGGCACGCCCGCGCCGGGCGGCGACGGCGAAGGCCGGGGCGAGGACCTGTTCGCCGCGTTCGCGGCGTCGGGCCCGGCCTCCGGTGAAGGGCACAGCCCCGCACCGATCGGCGCGGACCCCGGGGTTCCTGTTCGATCGGCGGAGCCGATCGAACAGGTCGTGATCCCGCCGGACCCGCTGGCGGCACTGGAGCTGGTGCCGTCCGGGCTGCCCGCCGGTCCCGTGGACGGCCGGCTGCGCGACGCCGTGGCGCGGATGCTGCCCGAGGTCGGGATGATGCCGGGCGGCCGGCTCGGCCGAGAATGCGTCGTCTGCGACCTCGGCCCGGCCACCGACGCCGTGACCGCCCTGCTCTCCCCGGCCGCTGGCGGGGCCGTCGTGTCCGACCAGGGCGTCGCCTCCAGCCCAGCAGGAACCCCGGGTCCCGAGATTGCCGCCGAGGACTCCCGGGAGAGCCCTGTCGCGGGACTGCTCCCGGCGCGCTACGCCGCCCGGCACTGGCGGCGCGCGCTGGACGCGCTCGGCGTGCGCCGGCTCGACAGCGCCGGCCTGGTGGACGTGCTCGCGGGCCTGCGCAGGCCCCCGGCCTGGTGGTCGTCGCTGTACGCGGCTCTGATCACAGCGCCGGACCGGGATGCCCTCGGCGCCCTGCCGGTGCCGGTCGCGACGGTCGCCGACGGCGGCGACCATCCCGACGGCGCGGCGGGCGCCGTGGGCGATCGGCCGGCCCTGCGGGTGCGGATGGTCACCGGGCCGCGCGGGGTGCTGCTGCCCACCGAGGGGCTGGACGTGATGGCGCTCGCCGCCTCCGGGCTGCCGCTGCGGGTCGTGCATCCGGACGCCTGCCTCGGTGCGGCCAGGGACGCGCTGCGCACCCTCGGGGCGGTGGAGGGCACGCCGGCCGGCGTGCTGCGCGACCCGGCGGTACACGAGGCGGTCGTCGACTCCGACCCCGACGACGACCCGGAGGAGCTGCTGGCGCTGGCCGCGGCCGTGCTCGCGCTGGTCCGCGACGCGGACCTGAGCCCGGCGGACACAGCCGCTGGGCTCGACTGGCTCGGCGAGCTGCTCCTGCCGGACACCGAGAGCGAGTTCGTCCCGTCCGCCGAGCTGCTGATCGCGGACGGCCCACTGGACCGCCTGGTCGCGGGTGACACGCCTTTCGGCATCCTGGCACCGGAGATCACCGACGCCTGGTCGACGAGCGTGCTGGAGGCCGTCGGCGTGCTGCGCACGTTCGGGGTGCTCTACGCGAGCGACGTGACGCTCGACCCGGACGAACCCGTGCTGCTCGACCTCGACGACAGCGACACCTGGGTCGAGGAGGCTGTCGAGTCGCCGGCGCTCGCGACGGCGAGGGCCGCGGCGGCCCGCGCCGGCGGCCGCGGCGCTCCGGTGGTGCTCGCAGGCTTCGCCGCCGTGCGCGACCTGGAGCTGGTGGATCCGGCTGCCTGGCCGGAGGCGCTCGCCGAGCTCGCTCAGCCGCCGCTGCGCGGGATCGTGCTCGACGACGAGCCGTCATACACCCGTTGGTGGCTCGCCCGGCACGCGCTGCTGCCGATCGCGAGCGCGCGGGACACCGACGCGGCCGCCGACGCCGATGCCGACGCCGATGCCGACCGCGGCACCGGCGAGGACGACTACGACGACCGGGACCGGTATGACCGGGAGGGCTTCGGCTTTGCCGGCGGCCGCGGCGGGACGGTCCGGCTGCCACCGCCGGAGCTGCGGCTGCCCGGCGCCGACCCGCTGCTCGCGGGGCTGTTCGCCCCGGCGGCACCGCTGCCCGGGGTGGACGCCGAGCTGCTGCGCGCGCTCGGCTGCCGCCTGACCCTGGGCGACGTCCTCGGCGACGTCGCCGGTGTGCTCGACCTGCTCGACAGGCTCGGTGACGTCGACCGGGACGTTCCGTGGCCGTCCGCCAGGGCGCTCTACGTCGCCGCGGTGACCGCCGCGACCCGGCTGGCCGCCGGCCCGGACGGGGAGCCGGGCGGTGGGCTCGCCGACGGCCGGCTGGACCCGCCGCTGACGGTGCGCACCCCGCGGGGAGTCGTCCCCACCCGCGACGCCGTCGTCCTGGACGCCCCGGACCTGCTCACCCTGCTCGGCGACGCGGCGCCGCTGCGGGTGCCGCTCGACCGGGCGGCCGAGATCGGCCACGTGCTCGGGGTGCCACTCGCGTCGGCGTCCGCCGACTGCGCCGTCCTCGATGGTCCTTACAACACGGCAGAGCGGCAGGCGCCGGACGGCACGCCGTACGTCGAGCACGCCCGGCTGGTGGTCGCCGACCTCGCCGGCCGACCGGCGCACACGCCCTGGCGTGTGGTCGGCGGCATCGGCGGCGAGGTCCACGTCGATGCCGCGGCCGGCACCGACGCGCTCGCCCGCGCGCTCGCCTGGCGGGCCGGCACCTGGCACCGCCGGCACGCCCTGGCCGCGGCCCTGCGGGACCCCGACGGCACGGCCTTCCGCGACGCCGAGGACGACCTCGACGACGAGGCGATCGCCCCCCTCTGGAGCGCCCCATCCGGGTGACCGCCCGGCGGGTGTGGCGATGGCTGACGATGGCGCGCGGCGATCCGGGTCTTCGACGTAATTGTCTATCTTCTTGATGGACAACGGTGAGTACCGTCGGCAGGGCTACGATCATGTGTCAGGGACGGGCCGGGGGGTGAGAATGACGCGGCCGGACTTCGTCGTCGCCGCCCCGCCCGAGACGGGCGGAACGCGGCTCGTCGCCACGCTCGCTCGCCATCCAGGCCTGCGGCTGACCGCTCCGCGGCAGGCAACGGCGGCCGCGGTGCCCGCGGACCAGCACCGGACGCCCAGCGAGCCGGGGGGAGCACCCGCCGGCGACGCGTGGGGGATCGACGGGGCCACCGGCGTCGAGGATGGGCCGGCGGTACCGGCGGGGAGCCGCCACGGCGTCGTGGCGCCGTACCTGCTCGCGGATTTCGCGGCACAGCGGCGGTTACACGAGTGCACGGCCTATCCGCGGCTGTTAGTCGCGCTACGCGACCCGATCGACCGGGCGTACGCCGCCTGGCGGCGCGCGCGGACCACTGGGACAGAGCCGCTGGCCGACTTTGTCGCGGCGTTGCTCGCCGAGCCGGAGCGTGCCAGGGCCGGCTACGGCTGGGCGTGGCGCTACGCGGAGCTGGGCCGTTACGGCGGCCAGCTGCGAAAGCTGTACACCCTGTACAGCCCCGGCCAGGTGCTGCTCGTGCACTATCCGGACCTGGTCGCCGGACCGGCCGCCGTCTTCGACCGGGCCTGCGGCTTCCTCGGCGTCCGCAAGGGCGCGGCCCGTGATCCGCGTTTCGAGCTCGCCGCCGGAGCCGGAACGGGGGCCGGGCTGGCCGACGAGCCCGGCCAGTCGGCCGACCGCCCACCGCCCGACCTGCGTGCGCGGGCCGTGGAGCTGTTCCAGGAAGACATACGCCTGCTGGAGTCGGTGACTCACCGTTCCTTCGGCGCATGGCTCACGCCGTCCGGCGGGCCGGCCCCCGTGGCACGCGCCGCGGACATCTGACCTCGCACCGGCCCGAGCGGCCGGTGCCTGGAGCCGGCGCGCCACCAGCGCGGCCGCCGGCCGCGCCGCCGGGTAACGTCGCCGACGTGGAGGCGCATGCTACGACGAGCCAGGGTGCCGGCGCGGCGGGTCGGGAGCCGGATGGCCCATCGGAGGAACCCTCACGGCCGGACGGCGTCGAGCCTCGTCCGGACGACGGCGCGGGCGGACTCGCCCCCCTGTCCCATGACGGGGTCGGCTCGGTCGCCGTCGGCACGGTGGCCTGGCTGGTTGCTCTGATCATCATGCTGCCGTTCGCCGATGACCTGCGCGCGGACGGACATCTGTGGTGGCTTGCCACGGCGGCCTGCGGCGTCGGCCTCGGCCTGCTCGGACTGGTCATCGTCATCCGCCGCCGCAACCGCCTCCGCCACGCCGGCCAGACCGCGCCGCACTCCGGCGTCTGAACCTCCGGCGTCTGAACCTCCGGCGTCTGACCGTCTGACCGCCTCGCGGGCAGTCCGAGCAGCTAGCCCTCGGGGGCCGGGTCCGGTCCTGGCGCCGCGTCCGGCGCGGGCATGTCGGAGATCGTGCCGTAACGGCCGTCGTGGTAGAGAAGCGGCTCGTCCGCCCGGTCGACCCAGCTGTCCACCACCTCGGCGACGACGAGATAGCTCTCACCGGCGGCGATCCGATGTTCGATCCTCGCCCGCAGCCAGACAGCGACATCGGACAGCACCGGCTCGCCGGTCGGCAGTGCGCGCCAGCGGACCGGCGGCGCGAACCGGTCGACGCCGCTCGTCGCGAACCGCCGGGCGATCTCCTCGTGGTCCGACGAGAGCAGATGCACCACCAGCGTCTCGGCGGCCAGCATCGCGGGCGCGGACGACGACGTACTCGACAGCGACAACGACAGCAGCGGCGGCGTGGCCGACAGCGACGCGACCGACGTCGCGGTGAACCCGACCGGGCCGGCGGGCCCGGTCAGGGTGACGACCGCGACGCCGGCCGCGTGCCGGCGGAAGACCCGCCGCAGCGTCCCCGGATCGACGGTGGGCGCGGCGGTCGGCTCGCGGCGGGCCAGCACCACCGGCCGTGGGTCCCGCGCCGCGCCGGTCACGTGGGTCAACGCGGGGTTGACATCCGCCAGGAAGTCCGCGTTCGTCATCGGGCAGCCCACCCACCATGGATGTGTCCTGACATCCGCGTCAGCGGGCGCGTCCACGCCTGTGCCGCCGGTACCGTCGCGCGGAGCGCCAGGCGGTCGTGCGTGCCTTCGGCGGCACTCAGCGCCATGGGCACCTTCCCGACCGACGTCCGCGCGACCGCGAAACCTCCCGTGGCCGGAGGATGTTCGGTGAACTCGGTCGACGGTTTCACACCTCTACCCAACAGTTCCGGACCTCACCACGCAGCCAGAACCCGGGGTGATTTGGACCAGGATCCCGCTGCCGTGGCCGTGGCCGTGGCTGACTCGGCGTCGCCGGAGCCGGCCGCCCCGGCCCGCGCCGTCAGCCGAGCAGGTCGGCCGCGACGGGACGGTAGCGATAGCCGACCCGGCGGACGGTCTCGATCCGGATCCGGTGCTCGGGCCCCAGCTTGCGGCGCAGCCGGGTCACCAGCACGTCGACGGTGCGGCCGGCCTGACCGGGGTCGTCCTCGACGTGGTGCCCCCAGACGTGACGCAGCAGCGCCGCCCTGGAGTACACGCGGCCGGGGTGGCGGACCAAGAAGTCGAGCACCTCGAACTCGAGGTAGGTCAGGTCCAGCAACTCGCCGTCGAGCCAGGCGGCCCAGGCGGACCGGTCGACCATCAGCCCACGGCGCCCGCCCGGCACCCCCGCCGGCCCGGACGAGGCGCCGCTGGCTCCCGGCGCGACCGCTCCCGCCCCGGCCAGCGCCCGCAGGGCCGCGGAGCCACGGTTCAGCTGGTGAAGATCAAAACGCTCGGTGGCGCTGGCCTGCACACCGGCACGGGCGCGCGCCCCGGAACCGGTGGAGTCGACCGGCGGGCCCGCCGGGCGGCGGACCGTATGGATGGATGCGAGCGCGGGTACGCGCGGCGAGGTCTGGGGGGCAGGAGCGGCGGCGGGCTGCGGCGACATGCGGATCTCCTCAGGCGGATGCGGCATGGGACGAGCGGCGGCGTGGCAGGGCTCCGCCGACGGGTTCTGCTCGAAAGTGGGGGCGGGCGCGCCGGCCAGGGACGGCTGCCTCGTGCCCGCCGCCGGCCGTTGTCGACGGACGTGGCACGGGGGGCGGGTCCGCGGCCGGGTCTGGCGGCGCGAGGCGGTCCAGCCGCGACGCCGGGAACCGGCGAGGCGGGCGAACGGAGGGTGGCTGGCGGCTAGGGCGGCGGGGTCGTCAGCGGACCGGACAGGCCGCGGAGGCGACCCGGAGCAGGTCGATGTAGCCCCGGGTGACCAGATAGGCCGGCTTCAGCACGAAAGCAACGGAAACACACGTGTAGCGCGCTCGCCAACGCTTTCACAGTGTGTCGTGATTCACTTTTCTACCACTTGACTGAACAAAGTGAGATTAACGATCATCGGCATCGCCGGGCCGGGCCCCGTCCAGAGGCCACGTCGACTCGACGGTGTAGTACGGATGCCGGCCCAGCACGCTCCTCATGAGATCGAACCGGTCGACCGTCCAGGCCAGGGCCGGCAGCTCGCCGAGCGCCGCCAGCACGGGCCGCAGGTCGACGCCGCTCGTCCCCCGCCCGGAACCGGCCCGGCCGGGGCCGTCCTCCCATCCCGATCGCCGGTCGTCGCGCGCCCGCGCCAACGTCAGATGCGCGCGCAGCGGCCGATCGTCGAGGCCGGCCACCCCGGCCTTCGCCGCCGCCCGCCGCACCCCGGCGGCCAGGGGGGCCAGCTCGCCGGTGACGCCTACCCACAGCACCCGATGCCCGAACCGGCCTGCCCCCGCCAGCTGCACGGCGACCGGAGGGTGACGGCGCGCGACGCGGCCAAGCCGATCGGACAGGTCCTCGCGCAGCACGTCGTCGACCGTGCCGAGGAACGCCAACGTCAGGTGGATCCGCTCCACGTCGACCCAGCGCAGTGCCGGTGCCGCTGGCCGCGCCCGCCCGACCGCCGTGACCAGCGCCTCGATCACCTCAGCCGGCGGTGTCACGGCCACAAACAGCCTTGCCCCGGCCGGGCGCCCCTCGGAGACCGCGGTCGGAGGCCGCGCGCCCGTGGCGAAGCCTCGGCCGGACGCCGGCGGTTCGGCGGGCATCACGTCCCCCTTGATCGCGGACGGACCGGCAGCGGCGCGGGGCGCCTCGGCCAGCCCAGGATTCGTCGGCGTGACTCGTGCCAAGCGGGCTTCGTGTGGGCACCCGGCAGAGGCACTATCTCTAGCCATGACCACCGTGCCTGAGCTTGTCGGCCCGCGCGACCCCATGGTCGCCCGGGCCTGGCGGGAGCGACGGCGCGCGGCGAGGCGCCTGGCAGACTCCGGCCGGCCGCCGGTCGTCGCCGCGCTGGTCACCGACGGTTCGGAACGCGCGACCGCGTCGGTGCTGCGGGAAGCCGGGCTGGAGGTGGTCGGCCTGCTCGCGCCCGAGCCGTTGGAGTCGCTGGCCTGGGCGGCCGACGCCGAGGCGCCGCGGGCATACAGCGACCTGGCCGCGCTGCTGTCGGACGAGATCGAGGCCGTGTGCATAGAGCTGGCGCCGCCGGGGTCGGATCTGATCGCCCGGCGAGTGGCCGAGGCGGGCCTGCACGTGCTGATGGTGCGGGCGGCGACGGGCGACCCGGCCGCGCTGCGCGCCGTGGCCGACGTCGCCGAGGACGCGGACCTCGCCCACGTCGTCGCCTTCGACGACCGGGCGTGGCCGGCCGCCCGGCACGTGCAGGCGTCCGTGCCCACGCTCGGCCGCCTCACCCAGATGACGGTCGTGGGCGCGCCGTCCGGGCCGCTGGGCCGGGCGGAGATCCTTGACCTCACCGGCCGCTGGTGCGGCGACGTGCTGGCCGTGTGTGCCGACCCGGAGGGCATGCCGGCGCGCCGGCTCACGGCGGCCGCCCCCGTCACCCTGGCGCTCCTGACCACCAGTGGCGCGACGGTCCTGGTGCACGAGCGGATGGGCGGGAAGCTCGCCGAGGCGACGTTCACGCTGTGTGGTGAGCAGGGGCGGATCGTCGTCGAGGGCCGCCGGGTCCGCCTGGCCGACCACAACGGGGTGCGCACCGTCTGGACGCCCGCGCCGGTCTCCGAGCGCCCCGGTCTGGTCGAGGCTGCCTACGAGCTGGTGCGCGCCGTCGAGCTGGGCGACCCCGCGATGGTCCGCGGCGCCACCGTGCACGACCTGCTCACGGTCACCAGGCTGCGGGAGGCGGCCCGCCGTTCCCGGGACGACGGCGGCTGGGTCGAGCTGTGACGGCCGCCGCGCGTCCATGCGCCCACGCCCAGCCAGGGCGGCACCGAGGGCGCCGGCGGAGTCAGGAGCCGGCGAGGCTTTCGAGGATGGGGGCGGCGCGGCGCAGCGCGGCGATGTCGTCGCCGGACAGGTGGGTCAGGCGCTCGGCGAGCCACTCGTCGCGGCGGCGCCGGTCGGACTCGAGCAGGGCGTGGCCGGCCACGGTGATCTCGGCGATGACCTGCCGGCCGTCGGTGGGATGCGCGGACCGCACGGCCAGGCCGGCATCCGCGAGGTAGGTGATGACCCTGGTCATCGACGGCGGCTGCACCCGCTCGTGCGCGGCGATCTCGCCGAGCGTCATAGGGCCGTGCCGCTCAAGCGTGGCAAGCGCCGCGATCTGCGTCGGCGAGAGGCTGCTGGAACGCTCCTGGCGCATCCGCCGGGACAGCCGCATGACGGACAGGCGCAACGCCGACGCGAGCTCGGGCATCGCCGCGGTCTCCATCGTCTGACGATACTCGTTAGCGAAGCTCAGGATGTACCGGGGTTCACCCACAAGCCCGCCGGAAGGGATCACCGGCCCGACTCTCGCCCGGAAACCTCTCCCAAATCCACCCGCCGGGCGACGCAAGACCACCAACGGGCGGACCCTGGCGGCGGGTTAGGTGGTTCCCCCCATCCCCGCGTGGGGATTGTGACGGACCGTGCCAGGCTTATGACATGGCTCATCAGCATCGCGGGGTGTGCTGACATGGCGTGGTCGCTGGTCTCGCCGTCGCGCGCGGGACTCAGGCCTGCAAGCAGATTCGAATGCCGTGTCCTGGCCCCGGCGGCACTCGTAGTGGCGACGGCCTGTCTCATTACCACTCTGGTCAGGACGACGGCGCAGGACCAGGTGTACCTGCCGATAGCCCTCGCGGTGCTCGCGATCCCAGGTTCATTCGACGCCGCGGCGCTGCGCTGCCGGCTGGCACGGGTGCGAACCGCGCTGCTGCTCGCGTCGCTGCCGGTACCGCCATCGCTGGCGGACGTCAGGAACGTGCTGCGGACAGCTCTGCGCGACCCGACGGGCGAGATCTACCTGTGGGCCGAGGACGACATGCGTCACATCACCGCGAGCGGGGCACCGGCCGATCCCCCGGCACCCACCAAGGGCATCGTGAGGGTGCCGCTGCGCGACCGTGATGGCGGCCCGTTGGCTGTCGTCGTTCTGAGCAGCGGGCGGGGTGGTCCCTGGGACTCCGTCCACGTGACGGTGAAGGCGCTCGCGGTCGCGCTGGAGAACGTCCGCCTCAAGGCGACGGCCGACGCCCGCCTCGAAGAGGTCCTCGCCTCCTCCGCCCGGGCCAACGCGGCCGCCTACGAAGCCCGGCGCCAGCTCGAACGCGATCTCCACGACGGCGCCCAGCAACGGCTCCTCGCTCTGGGCACTCGTCTCGGCGTCGCCCGCCACACCGCCACGGAACCCGACACTCTCGCCGCCCTGGACGCCGCCCGCGGCGACCTCGCCGCCGCCCTCGCCGAGCTGCGCGCCCTCGCCCGTGGCCTCTACCCCGCCCTTCTCGCGGGCGGCGGCCTCGCCCCCGCGCTCGAGGCCGTCGCCGACTCCCTCCCCCTCGCGGTCACCGTCACCGCTTCCGACGAACGGCTCAGCCCCGAGGTCGAGGCAAGCGCTTACTACACGGTCTGCGAAGCCCTCACCAACGCCGTCAAACACGCCCAGGCCACCGCCGCCACCGTCACCGTCGCCCGTACCCCCCTCGCCGTCGTCCTCACGGTCACCGACGACGGCCAGGGTGGCGCGCGGACCACCCCCGACGGGGGCCTCGCCGGGCTCACCGACCGACTCCGCACGCTGGGCGGCCGCCTGACCATCAACAGCCCGCCGGGCAGGGGCACGACACTCACCGCGGTCATCCCGATCGCCTGAGCCTCAGGTCACGCTCCGGAGATCGGCGGGAGCGGGCTTCTTCCTTCTCCCCCGCGGGCCAGCTGGCGTCGGCCAGGGTGAGGTTCTCGGGCGACAGACCAACTACGGAAGGTACCTTCAGTGTTGCCCCAGGGGTCGCAGGCGCACTCGGCCGGCGGCCGGCCGCCCCCTCCAGGGTCGCCGGGCGGCCCGATGCGGAGCATGGGGTTCTCATGCGGGTAGCCGTCGCCGACGATTCGGCCCTCTTCCGGGAGGGTCTGGTCCTCCTCCTGCGCCACGCCGGTATCGAGGTGACGGTCGCCGCGGGGACGGCCGAGGAGCTGCTGGCCGCCGTCGACGCCGACCCCCCGGACGCGGTGATCCTCGATATCCGGATGCCGCCGACCTTCACCGATGAGGGCGTGCGGGCCGCCGAGAGGCTGTGCGCGACCTACCCGGGGGTCGGCGTGGTGGTGCTGTCGACGTACGCCGAGACGCCGCATGTCGTACGGCTGCTCGGTGACGGCTTCGGCGGCGTCGGCTACCTGCTCAAGGACCGGGTCGACGACGTCGACACGCTGCTGGACGCGTTGCGCCGGGTCGCGTCGGGCCGACTGGTGGTGGACGAGCAGATCGTCGCCCCGCTGCTCGCGCACCGCCGCCGGGCGAGCGCGCTCGCCCGGCTGACGGACCGTGAGCGGACTGTGCTGCGTCACATGGCCGAGGGACGGTCGAACCAGGGCATCGGCGCCGCGCTGCACCTGGCGCCGAAGACCGTGGAGAACCACGTCGCGAGCCTGCTGGCGAAGCTGGACCTTCCGATCGCGGCGGACGACAACCGCCGGGTGCTGGCCGTGCTGGCCTGGCTGCGCGCGCAGGCCGATGTCGACCCGGCCGCCGACCCGCCCGCCGGCCCGCCTCCCGCCGGCCCGCGGTAGCGGCTCCCGCGCCGGGGTCGCGGCCGTTCACCGGACTTCGTTCACCGGACTTCACCCGGGCCAATCTGTCCCGGTTGGCCCGTTCCCGGCCACTCGACGCAATGGCGGATATCCCTGAATTGGCCTTCTCGCCTTCTCTCGAAGCGGCGTCAAGAGTGGCGGGGCCCACTCGGGGCAGCCCGGTGCTGCAGGCACACGCTGAGTGGCGCGCGATACACAACGCATTCCCATCAATAATGGGTAATAGCTACCAGAACCAAGGTCGACAAGCGTTGCCGCCACGAGATGTGGCTAGCTCAGAGCGCTGAGCACGGCTCCAGCGACGCAGCAGACCAACCCGACTACGCGGGACGGACCGGGTGGCGCAACCCACGTCGGATGTACCACTCCGATCACGCGCATGTGGCGCCCCGAGCAGCCAGACTTGGGAGTAACGAACTGCCAGCAAACCGGCGCGAGGGCTTCCGTTACCCGGACTCATGGCGCCGGCGTCGTGCCAGCCCGTCGACCGACTGCGCTGCCACAGCGAGAGGAGCCCGGCGTGTCCGAGCAGGTCAGCACCCTGACCGTGACCGACAACCGCACCGGTCGTAGCTACGAGATTCCGATCAAAGACGGCGCGGTGCCCGCGGCGGACTTCCGCAAGATCAAGGTCGACGACGCCGACTTCGGGCTGATGACCTACGACCCCGCGTTCACCAACACGGCGAGCTGTCGCAGCGCCATCACGTTCATCGATGGCGACGCCGGCATCCTGCGCTACCGCGGCTACCCGATCCAGGACGTCGCCGAGAAGAGCAGCTTCCTGGAGGTCGCCTACCTGCTGCTCGCGGGCGAGCTGCCGACCAAGGACGAGCTGTTCACCTGGGAAGACGAGATCACGCACCACACCCTGGTGCACGAGTCGATCAAGAAGTTCATCGACGGCTTCCACCACGACGCCCACCCGATGGGCATGCTGGTCTCCTCCGTGGGCGCGCTGTCGACCTTCTACCCGGACGCCAAGAAGATCAAGGACCCGGGGCTGCGCCGGCTGCAGATCGTCCGGCTGATCGCGAAGATCACCACCCTCGCGGCGTACTCCTACCGGCACTCCGTCGGGTTCCCGTACGTCTACCCGGACAACGACCTGTCGTACGCCGGCAACTTCCTCAACATGATGTGGAAGGCGACGGAGCTCAAGTACGACCCGGACCCGGTCCTCGAGCACGCGCTCGACGTGCTGTTCATCCTGCACGCCGACCACGAGCAGAACTGCTCCGCCAACGCGATGCGCGCCGTCGGCAGCTCCGAGGCCGATCCCTTCTCGGCCGCGGCGGCGGCGATCGCCGCGCTCTACGGCCCGCTGCACGGCGGCGCCAACGAGCAGGTGCTGCGGATGCTGCGCGAGATCGGCTCGGCGGAGAACATCCCGTCCTTCATCGCGCAGGTGAAGGACGGCAAGAAGAAGCTGATGGGCTTCGGCCACCGGGTCTACAAGAACTACGACCCGCGCGCCCGGGTGATCCGCCAGATCGCCGACGAGGTGTTCAAGGTCACCGGCACGAACCCGATGCTGGACCTGGCGATGGAGCTCGAGCGGATCGCGCTCGAGGACGACTACTTCATCAGCCGCAAGCTCTACCCGAACGTCGACTTCTACACCGGGATCATCTACCAGGCGATGGGCTTCCCGGTGGAGATGTTCCCGGTGCTGTTCGCGATCGGCCGGATGCCAGGCTGGCTCGCCCAGTGGGAGGAAGGACTGCTCGACCCCGAGCAGAAGATCGCCCGCCCGCGCCAGCTCTACGTCGGCTACGACGAGCGCTCCTACGCCCCGATGTCGACCCGCTCCGCGGCTACGGACGCCGACGTCGACGCCATCGCCGCCCAGGCAGCCCAGGCGGCGCCGGAGCGCCCGCTGCGTTAGCTGGTTCGCTCCGGGACATGTCTGGGGTCAGGCGGGAAGGTTGTTGCTGGTTCGCTCCGTGCGGGCGGCGCGCTCCGGCCCCGTACTCGCTTCGCTCCCACGGGACCTCCGCGCGCCGTCCTCCTCCGCTCACGGGCGCTACGGCGACCTCGCTGCGGCCCGGCCCCGTTCGCTTCGCTCCGGGGCCGGGCCTCCGCGAGGCGCGCCTTCGCGCCCGCACGGTCACCCGCCGCTGAACGTCACCAACCCAAAGCGGCACATCCGTAGGCCACTTCGCTTCGCTCGTGGGTGTCTGGACCGGTACCGGGCCAAGCACTCCCGTACCGGTCGGTCGGGAGCGAACCCCACCCCACGAGCGAAGCGAAGTGGCCCCGCACACGGTTATGTGGTCCCGCGCTGTCCGAGCGCAAAGCAACCGTGCTGGCCCGGAGGCGCGCCTCCGCGGAGGCCCGGCCACCGAGCGAAGCGAAGGTGGTTGGGCCGCAGCGGAGGTCGCCGGAGGGCACGTTCGCGGAGGAGGACACGGCGCGGAGGTCCCTTGGGAGCGAAGCGAGTAAGGGGCCGGAGCGCCGTGCCCGCACGGAGCGAACCAATGTCAAGGCGCGAGGCGTTCGACCAGCCAGGTGTCGTCGGCGCGGCGGTAGCGGAGGCGGTCGTGTAGGCGGTCGGGGCGGCCCTGCCAGAACTCGACCGTCTCCGGGACCACGAGCAGCCCGCCCCAGAACGGCGGGACCGGGATCGGCGTCCCCGGCGGCCAGCGCTCGACAAGCTCCGCGTCCCGGCGTTCCAGCTCGGCTCGCGACGAGAGCACCGCCGACTGGTGGCTGGCCCAGGCGCCCAGCTGGCTGCCCCGCGGGCGGGAGTGGAAGTACTCGGCGGAACGTTGCGCGGACACTCGTTCCACGGTGCCAACCACGATCACCTGGCGTTCCAGCGCGTACCAGGGAAAGACCAGGCTCCCGTGCGGGTTGGCGGCGCTTTCCGTGCCCTTGCGGGAGGTGTAGTTGGTGAACAGCAAGAAGCCCTCGGCGCCGAAGCCCTTCAGCAGCACCGTGCGGGCGCTCGGGCGCCCGGCGGCGTCGGCGGTACCGAACACCATCGCGTTCGGTTCGACGATTCCGGAGCCCGCCGCGGCCGCGTCAGCGAACCATCGCGCGAACTGCTCCATCCAGGTCGGTGCCAGATCGCCCTCCTCGAGCCGTCCACCGCCGTAGCCGCGGCGCACCGCGGCGAGGTCGGCGCCGAGCTGGGTATCGGTCTCCGCCGGGACGCGAGCCGGGTGCGGATGGCCGGGCGGTGCCTGGCCGGGGCGCGGCTGATGCGTTGTTGGCTGGATGGGCCGCGGCCGGGTGGACGCGGGCTCGGGGGCGGCCATGGGCCGATCCTGGCATCGGGCGGCGGGGGGCGGGCACCGGAACCCCGCGCGGAGGGCGGCGCCGCGGCGTCGAGACGGTGCCGAGACGGCGTTCTCTCCGTAACACGGAGGTTTCACCTACCCAACAGCTTCGCCGGGTGTGAAGTACGACACCTCCCCGTCACTGGGGGTTTCCCTGTGGCCCTGGACAGGGCGATCGTCCCGTCCCAGGAGTTGGATGGTCGGTGGGGCCTGTTCGTGGCGTCGCCGGGCCCCGGGCGGCAGGATGCTCGCCGCGGGGGGACGCCGCAATCACTGCGATACATAGAGCGGAGATCCGGACTCGATGGCCGAGAAGACAAGCGATTTCAAGCCCGGTCTGGAAGGCGTGATCGCCTTTGAGACCGAGATCGCCGAGCCGGACAAGGAAGGTAGCGCGCTGCGCTATCGCGGCGTCGACATCGAGGATCTCGTCGGCAAGGTCGACTACGGCCACGTATGGGGGCTGCTGGTCGATGGCTCCTTCGAGCCGGGCCTGCCGCCGGCGGAGCCGTTCCCCGTGCCGGTGCACTCCGGCGATATAAGAGTCGACGTGCAGAGCGCGCTGGCCATGCTCGCCCCGTACTGGGGCTTCGGCCAGCTGATCGACATTCCGGATGAGCAGGCCCGCCAGGACCTCGCCCGGTCCTCCGTGATGGCGCTGTCGTTCGTCGCGCAGTCCGCCCGTGGCCTCGGTCAGCCGGCGGTGCCGCAGACCGAGGTCGACAAGGCGCGCACGATCACCGAGCGGTTCATGATTCGCTGGCGCGGCGAGCCGGACCCCAAGCACGTCCAGGCCGTCGACGCGTACTGGGTATCGGCCGCCGAGCACGGCATGAACGCGTCGACGTTCACCGCGCGCGTGGTCGCCTCCACCGGCGCGGACTGCGCGGCGGCCCTGTCCGCCGCGGTCGGCGCCCTGTCCGGGCCGCTGCACGGCGGCGCGCCGTCCCGGGTGCTCGCCATGCTCGACGAGGTGGAGCGCACCGGCGACCCGGTCGGCTATGTGAAGCGCGCGCTGGACAACCACGAGCGGCTGATGGGCTTCGGCCACCGGGTGTACCGGGCCGAGGACCCACGCGCCCGGGTGCTGCGGCGCACTGCCCGCGACCTCGGCTCGCCCCGCTACGAGGTGGCCGAGGCGCTGGAGGCGGCGGCGATCGAGGAGCTCACCAACCGCTACCCGGACCGGCCGCTGCGCACGAACGTCGAGTTCTGGTCGGCCGTGGTACTCGACTTCGCCGAGGTGCCGGCGCATATGTTCACGTCCATGTTCACCTGTGCCCGGACCGCGGGCTGGAGCGCGCACGTCATGGAGCAGAAGCGCACCGGCCGGCTTATTCGGCCGTCCGCGCGCTACGTCGGTCCGGCGCCGCGGCCCCTGGGGGATGTCACCAGTGCCTGAAATCGTCCTGCCCGACGAGCTTCGGCCGGCCGATGGCCGGTTCGGCTGCGGCCCGTCGAAGATCCGGCCGGAGGCGGTGGCGGCCCTGGCCGCCAGCGGCGCCGAGCTGCTCGGGACCTCTCACCGGCAGAAGCCGGTGAAGAGCCTGGTCGGCCGCGTCCGCTCCGGAATCACCCAGCTGTTCTCGCCGCCTGACGGCTACGAGGTCGTGCTCGGCGTGGGCGGGTCCACCGCGTTCTGGGACGCGGCGGCGTTCAACCTCGTCCGCGAGCGGTCGCAGCACCTCGTCTTCGGCGAGTTCGGTGGAAAGTTCGCGGACACCACCAAGGGCGCGCCGTTCCTGGCCGAGCCGTCGGTGGTGAAGTCCGTGCCGGGCACGTACCCGGACTGGTCGCCGCTGGCCGGTGTCGACGTCTACGCGACGCCGCACAACGAGACGTCCACGGGCGTGGCCAAGCCGGTGCGCCGGCCGGTCGGCGCCGACGAGGGCGCGCTCCACCTGGTCGACGCCACCTCCGGCGCTGGCGGCCTGCCGGTCGACGTGTCCGAGGCGGACGTCTACTACTTCGCGCCGCAGAAGTGCTTCGGCTCGGACGGCGGGCTGTGGGTGGCGCTGATGTCGCCCGCGGCCGTCGGCCGGCTCGCCGAGATCAAGGCGACGGACCGGTGGATCCCGCCGTTCCTGGACCTGACCACGGCGCTGGACAACTCCACCAAGGACCAGACGTACAACACCCCGGCGGTGGCGACGCTGTTCCTGTTCGCCGAGCAGCTCGACTGGATGCTCGGGCAGGGTGGTCTGGACTGGTGTGTGTCGCGGACCGCCGAGTCGAGTTCGATCCTCTACACCTGGGCCGAGAAGACCTCGTACACGGTGCCGTTCGTGACCGACCCGGCGCACCGCTCGCAGGTGGTCGTCACGATCGACTTCGACGGAGTGGACGCGGCGGCGGTCGCGAAGGCGCTGCGCGCGAACGGCGTCGTCGACGTCGAGCCGTACCGCAAGCTCGGCCGCAACCAGCTGCGGATCGCCTGCTTCCCGGCGGTCGACCCGGCCGACGTGGAGGCGCTCACCGGCGCGATCGAGTTCGTGGTCGAACACCTGTAGTTGCCACGGACCGTCACGGCGCGGTGTCCGATGAGCGCGGGTATCCGCGCGTGAGTCCGGCGATCGACAGAACGGCCGGTCCGGTTCTCCTCCGGGAGCGGGACCGGCCGTTTCGCGTGGGGGCGGTTACCTTCCGGCTCCTGGGCCGCATCGGCTCTTCCTCCTGATGACCGGACTGGCTGCCATCTGCTTGGCGTGCTCCAGCGTGGGTTTGGCGAGGCCACCATGGGTTTGTCACTGGATGGCAAATTTCACCCTTCGTAGTAGGACAAGCTTCCTATACAGAAACCGACACCCAACGGCAGCTCTAGACCGCAACCCGCCTGTGTATCCGCTATGCGTCGTTGGTACCGTTCCTCACCGGCATCGGTGCGCGCAGGGGAAGTGCCCCCGTCGGCTCCGGCCAACTAGCCCCGCGGGTGGCAACCGTGCGGGCCGGTCCTGTGAGGGAGACGGATTCATGCGTAAATCCAGAATGCGGGCCGTCATGGCCGGCGCTGTCGGCGCGGCGGTGATCGCCGTGGGTGGTCCGGCGTGGGCGGCCTCCCCCTCACCGAGCACGAGCCCCGAAGCGACCACCAGCCCGTCAGCGAGCCCCACGGCCACGGCGACTCCTCTGACGAACGGCCTCGCCGTGACCGTCAGCCCGCCAGCGATCACCCTGCCCACCGCCACGGCCACCTCGACTGGGACGCCAACGCCCGAGGCCAGCCTCACCAGTACCGCGGTGACGTCCGCGAGCCCGACGGCCACCGGCACGCCCGGCGTGATCGTCGTCCCGGGCTTCGGTGAGATCGACTTCAAGAAGGGCTGCGACACCTTCAACTCCTTCTCGCCGATCAAGGTCCCCTGTGACAAGGAGATCAACGGCATCGAGGACTTCGAGGTCAACCCGCTGCTCATCACCGCCACCTGCGGCCCGAACGGCCCGGACTGGACGATCAAGAACACCGGCGCCAAGGCGCTCGGCTTCGGCTGGTTCGACATCAACCTCGGCGGCGGCATCTCGACGATCGCGCCGGGCGAGACCCAGAAGCTCAACAGCCACTCGAAGGCCGTGATCGCCTCGCCATGGGACGCCGCGACCAACGTCCTGCTGGTCGCGATCCCCGCCATCGGTTTCTCGACCTGCCCCGGCGCTCCGGCCGTCCCGGCCATCCCGGCCAACCTGCCGGTCGCCCCGCCCGCCGCGGCCGTCCCCGGCACCCCGCACTTCACCGGCTGATCATGAGGTTCTCCGGCAAGATCGCTCGCGCCACGGTGGTGGCGGCTCTCGCCGCCGTCACCGCGGCCGGCTGTGGGGGCGGCGGGGCCCCGGAGGCCACCCCCACCCAGATGCCGGACCCGGTGAAGACCCAGCTGGCCGCCGTGGCCGGGGTTGGCGTGGACAGCACGATCCTGGCCGCGACCGGTAACTCGGTCGCGGTCTACCCCGCGCCCGGGGCGCCCGCCGCCGCCGCGACCCCGAAGCTACGGCTGGCAAACCCAAACCAGGACGGCGCGAAGCTCGTCCTCCTCGTCACGGCCAAGATGCCGGGCTGGTGGCAGGTCCTGCTGCCAGTCCAGCCAAACGGCTCGACTGG
Source organism: Pseudofrankia coriaricola (assembly GCF_001854805.1). GTDB lineage: Bacteria > Actinomycetota > Actinomycetes > Frankiales > Frankiaceae > Pseudofrankia. The sequence continues at coordinate 34,144 of NZ_MBLO01000025.1, read as the reverse complement.
CTGGGTCAAAGCCGAGCAGGTGACCGCAAGCAGCACTCCGTACCGGATCGTGGTGTCCCGCGGCCAGCACACCCTCACGCTCTACAAGTCGGACGCTTCGATCGCCGTGGAGAAGGTCGCGATCGGAACCTCGGACACTCCGACACCGGGCGGCCGGTTCTACCTCGCGGAGCTACTGAAGCCACCGAACCCGAACGGACCGTATGGTCCGTACGCATTCGGTCTCAACGGCTTCTCCACGACCCTCGACTCCTTCGAAGGCCAGGATCCGGTGATCGGCCTCCACGGCACCAACCAGCCGCAGCTGCTCGGCCAGGACGTCTCCCACGGGTGCATCCGGCTCAGCAACGACGCCATCACTCGTCTCGCGGGAACCGTGCCGACCGGCACCCCGGTCGACATCATCGCCTAAGGCGTGCGGGCGCTGGACGCGCCGCCCTGCCTGTCGGACGCTGAGCGTCCTCCCCGCGTGGCTCCGGGTCCTGGCATTTGGCGGTGGTGGGGCTGGGACCGGGTTGACGAGGTGGTCGGGTTGGCGCTGCGCCGATGCGCTGTCACCAGGTGTGGGTGAGGCGGTCCCGCGGCCGGACGGTCCGCGCCCGCCGCCGGGCGCCGCCTGTCGGACGCTGAGCGTCCTCCCCGCGTGGCTCCGGGTCCTGGCATTTGGCGGTGGTGGGGCTGGGACCAGACTGACGACGTGGTCGGGTTGGCACTGCGCCGATGCGCTGTCACCAGTTGTGGTTGAGGTGCGCTTGCTGGTCGCTGGAACGGCGCCACTCCGCCGGGGGGCCGGTGGCGCCCGAGGGGGGCGACTTGTGCGGTTCGTCGGGTGCCGGGTCGGGGCTAGCGCAAGACACGCGGGCTGTCGGTCATCCGACAGCCCCGGAAGTCGGGATGCGGTGGTCAGTCGCCCGTTGGATGCCCGAACCTTGGCTGGACGCTCCCAGCTTCAGCCGACTCATATTGGGTGCGTAAGCCCGGCTCAGCTGGGTAGGTGGCCATAACGTCGCTGGTCAGGCCCGAAGTCGCGGCTTGGGTCGGCGGCAGGTGGGTACGGAATGTCCAGGCTAGGCGGAGGCGATGGGGATCCCTCCGCCGCTGGGACCACGGACGTGTGGACTAGGAGGGTTCCACTCGTCTAGGACGGTCCCGCCCGGCCGCGGTCGCGCCGACCCTACGCTCGGAGGGGGGCGTACGGAGGCGCGACCGCGATCGGGGTACTCGCGGATCGGGACGCCGGGTGGCTTGTCCCCGTTCGCTGAGTGTTGGCAGTTTCGGCAGAGCCCGTCATGTCGCTCCGAGGCCGCGTCCCGGACCGACGAAACACAGGCCCGGCCCGGCCCGGTCTGTTCGCGAATCGGTCGGAAAGTGGCGCCCGAGCGCGCATCCGGCTTGCTGCCTGAGGACCTCACTCACATGTACGGGGTCAGGATCCCAAAGGCTCTAGGCTCGGTCACCGCGGACGATGTTGAGATGTGGACGGTGGGAGTCCTGCATGGGGGTGGGGCCGGTCTTCACGGCGGCCGAACGGTAGCGGTCGAAGGCGGCCTGAGCCCGGCTTTCCAGGTCGTCGACGAGCGCGAGCTGAGCGCGGACCCGCCGCTCACCCGCCGGTCCGGCGGCCAGCAGGTCCGAGAGGCAGTGGTCCACCGCCCGCCGTGCCGCCAGCCACCCAAGGAGCAGGCGGGAACGGTCCATGTCCGATACCTCGTCCACCGAGAGTTATCCCTCCGGATTGCTGATTGCTCGCTCCGGTCGCGTCTCCTGCCTCGCCTGGCGGTGCGACGTGTGTCGGCGCCGTCCTCAGCGCCCGCGCTGGTGCCCACTCCCAGAGTGCCGCAGTTAGGCCGGCGACGCCCAATGGTTCGCCGAAACCGCCCGCCCCGTCGATCTGCCAACCCGGCCTTGCCGCTGGTCAGCGCACCGGCGCCATCCGGGCAGGCCGGAGGATCGACGAAGAGCCGGGCACACTGATCCGTCAGCCGAACCCCGCCGTTCGTCAGCCTGAACCCGCCGTTGGTCAGCATGCCCAGCACCACGCGGGCGGACCGCCGGATCGACGAGGCTCGGCGCCGACCGACCACCAACCGCCCCGCGCCAGTAAGCGGTACGCACCCGTCGGCACAGCGCGGTACGCACCCATCGACACAGCGGGTGCCACGGCCGGCGGGGCTCCCGAGCACGGCGATCGGGAGGATTCTCGTCGGTCAGCGGGCGGACTGGTGGGACGCCGCCAGAGCGCGGCGACGGCCCGGCGAGGCCGGCTCACCGCCTTCGCGGGTTTCCGCCGCGGCAGCGAGCGCTGGCAGGTCCGCTCCCGCGGAAATTCACGACACGAGGCCGCCACGGACCACCCTGAGGTGACACTCCGCGAGCGAATTGTGGCGCGCCGTCGACCTGCCGGCTCACTGACGCACATGTCTCGGCATCCTCTCGTGCAGGCTCGGCCGCACGAGACCCGGCCAGGCCACCGGCGCCGCCAGCGGCCGGTGGCGGGTGGAACTTCGCGAGCCTCGGCAAGATGTGGCAAAGCGAGTACCGACGGCCATGACGGGCAACCAGAGGTCGAGTGCCTGGGCGTTACCGGACAGAATGGGCATTGTGTCGGCCGTCCGTTGCCGCCGGGCCGCCACGGTCTGGCTTCTCAGCCTCACGCTCGCGGTGCCCGCCACTGCCGGATGCGGAATCCTCGCCGACGACCGACCCGCCACCCAGGCCGGAGCCGGTCCCACGCCAGCCGCGGCCGCCGTCGTGACGCACACGGCCGGCCCGGACGCATACGAACGCTCCGGCCGGCCCGGCAACCTACGGCTGGTGCTGCCGGGCGCCGACACCGCGGGGCCGTACCCGCTGGTCATCGCGCTGCACAGCCTCTTCCACGACGGCAGCGAGGCGGCCGGGTGGGGCCTGGACAAGCTGGCCAAGACGGCTGGCTTCGCGCTGGTCAGTCCGGACGGCATCGACGGGTCCTGGAACGCGGGCACCTGCTGCGACGAGGCGGCCAACGCCTCCGTCGATGACGTCGGCTGGCTGCACGCGCTGATCCAGCACCTGGAGAGCAACTACCCGATCGATCCGGCGCGGGTGGTCATCATCGGCCTCTCCAACGGCGGAATGATGGCCTACCGGTACGCCTGCGATCATCCCGAGGACGTCGCGGGGATCGCGGTTGTCGCCGGCAGCCTGCAGCAGCTGGGTTGCCGCCCGAATGCGCCGGTCACGGTCGTCTCGGTACACGGCGGCAAGGACGGGCACGTGCCCGGCGCCGGGACGCCCTGGCAGCCCGCGCTCGGCACACCGATCACCTCGACCGAGCAGAGCCTTGCCCCGTTCCGGGCGGCCGACCGCTGCGAGGCGCCGACCCGCCCGGGCGACGTCACGGCCACCGGCCAGGACGGCGCGCCCCGGCTGTCGCCGGCCCTCAGCACGAGCAGCGCGGCGGTGACCCCCGCCCAGATCCGAGCCGTGCTCGCGGCGGTCGCGCCTCAGGCCCAACCGACAGCCGCTTCCGGGGGCCCAGCATCCGGACCCGCGGCGGGCGGCACCGCCGCGCCGACGCCTTCCTCGACCACCGCGGCGCCCACGACGCCCTCGTTCACGCTGGTGACGGTCGACCCGGTGGCGAGCCCGGCACCCGTGGTACGCACCGAGTCGACGTGCGCCACCGGAGCCCGGGTGGTCGACTACTACCTGCCGGACGTCGACCATGGCTGGCCGCCCGCCACCGGCCCCAGTGCCTTCGACACCGCGTCAGTGCTCTGGCAGCTGTTGAGCACGGCGCGCGCCCACGCGGCCTCCGTCGCCCGCTGACGCGACGCCCGAGGCGCCAGCCTCAGGCACGGCCAGCCTCAGGCAGCGGGTTGGAAGGACGCACGCAGCGAGGTCATCAGGGTGTCGAGTTCGGCGTCGGAGTCGGCGGGCACCCGGACGATCAGGATGTAGACGGCGCCGGGCGCGTCGACCGAGCGCATCAGATACGAGACCTTCTGCCCCTGCCTGGTGTAGGTACCGGTCAGCTCACGCACCTTGGCGCCGGACACCGGGTCGGTGACGTCGCCGGAGCCGGTGACGGCGAGACCCGGCTGCCCGCCGAACTCGAGTGCCTGCACCTTGGACAGCGCGCCGGCCCCGTCGACCCCGGTCCGCCGAGCGACGCCGATCATCCTCGGCCCGGACGGCTCTCCGAAGAACACCCCGGTGGAGTCCTCTCGCACCGCCCAGCTGCTGGGATGAGAGAAGGTGGACTTCGCCTTGCTGGCCGTCGTGGTGTACGAAACCCAGTCCGATGGCACGGCCGGGGTCGCCGACGCGCCTGGCGAGGGTGCCGGCGTCCCTCCGGTCGGGGCGGACGTGACAGCCGTCGGGGTGGCGCTTGACGTCGCCGCCACGGCGCTCTCTCCGCTGGGGCGGATCTTCTCCCAGACGACACCCGCGCCAACACCGAGGCCGAGCGCGAACCCAAGCCAGACCAGCGCGATCACCAGCCGGCGCAGGAACAGGCTCATGCTTGGATCGGGCGCCGCTTTGGCGGAGGAACTGGGGCCGCTCTCGGGGCCGTCGCCGGGATCGTCGGAATCGTTGATCTTGGCGAAGCGGCCGGAGCCCTCGGGCGACGCGGCGAACCTGGAGGACGTCGCTCCGGCGGCTGTCCGGCGCGGGCCGGTCCCGCGGCCAGGCTGGAAACCATCCTCATCGGCGTCGTCATCCCTGGGCGCGCCGCCCCGCCCTCCGGTACGCCAGGGGCGCTCGCCGGCACGGTCGGGGCCGTCGGCCCTGGCCCGCTCCCCGGCGGCCGGGCTGGGCGCTGACGCGAACCGGCCGGTTCCGCCGCCGGCCCTGGCCGACGGATCCATGCCAACCGGCAGCCCGTCGGTAGCTGGATCCTGGTCGTCGTCGGGGCTCGTCCGCCCGGCCGGTCTCCGGTCGCCCCAGCCGTCCTGACGGCCCGGGCTGACGGCCGGGCGGGCGCCCGTGCCCTGGTAGCCGCCCCGGCGTGGTGAGCCGTCGCCATCGCTCCGGTAGTCACGGGCTGGCCCGGTGCCTCGCCCAGCGGGCTCATCGCGGTGCCAAGACCCGGATCCGTCGCGGTCGCCGCCGCGCCCGACGTTCCCTCGTTCACCGCCGGCGCGAGTCCGGCCGCCCTCATAACTTGGCCTGGTGCCCCCCGACCGGTCTGCGATGTCCTCGCGCCCGGTGCCGCGCCCGCCAGCGGGACGCCGGCCTTCCGGCTCCTCGCGGTAGTAGTCGTCGCGCGGGTACGGCGCACGCCCGTCGCTGTCCTGCCGGTACCCGTCGGACTCGTCGGCGCGACGTCCGGTCACCGCGGACCGACGCGGGTCGACCGGGCCGGGCCGGCGAGCACCGTCCGTCACCAGGCAGCCTCCATCCGGAACTCATGCCAGATTTGCCCAACACCGGTGTACCACCGCTGTTGGTTCCCTATTGCGGCAGGTCCTGATCAACCGGACCTTCGTCGCCCACAGGGCATTGAGCATGCCACCGAGCATTTCGATCGCATAGCCGTCGACCGAGCACTAACGCGGATGAGATGGCGGAATCATGACAGAATGCCGCCCGCTGGGCACGCTGCGGAGACAGGGCAGTCACGCAACGCTGTCAGACCGATCCGGCGCCACCCTGGCGCCCCTCCGGATTCGTTCGATTCAGGACCGTCCAATCGGGCGTTCGGGACATTCGTCTACGGTGACCAGTCGGACGACGCCCCACCCCGGCACCCGCGAGGAGCAGGGCGGGCGCCCGCGCAGGCGTCCCGCGCCCGCGCGCGGTACGCGGACCGGCGCCTGAAAGAACAGACCGAGGGGGAGCGATGCAGAACACGCTCAAAGCGATGCAGGACCTGCTCAAGGGGTTCAAGCAGTTCATTCTGCGCGGCAACATCATCGACCTGGCCGTGGCGGTCGTGGTCGGCCTCGCGTTCACCGCGCTGGTCACGTCGCTGGTGGAGAACATCTTCACGCCGCTCATCGCGGCGATCGGCGGCAAGCAGGACTTCTCCGCCCTGCACTTCAAGATCCACAACAGCGTGTTCCTGTACGGGAGGTTCATCAACAGTGCGATCACCTTCCTGACCGTCGCCGCGGTGATCTACTTCCTGGTCGTGTTGCCGCTGGCCAAGCTCAACGAGCGGCGCGCGCATGATCAGGTGCCCGTCGAAGAGGAGCCCGTGCTGTCCGACGAGGCCCGGCTGCTGATCGAGATCCGCGACCTGCTCGCCACCCGCGAGCCCGGCTCCGGCACGAACAGGACGAAGTCGAGCCTCTGACGGCCTGGCCACACCGGTCTGGCTTGCTCTGGCCTGGCCGGCTGGCGGAACCATGCGCCGTGTGCCCTTGTACCGGTCGTCGTCTGTACCGGTCGTCGTCGACGGCGCCCAGGACCCGACGTCCCGACATCCGCGACACCGCGCGCGGAGGTCGGCCGGCGAACGCCGCCCGCCGCCCCGGCGGCGACGTGATCTCCTGCCCCGGCGGAGGGCATGCCGGTCGGCCCGCGTGCCCGGCCCGCAGCGACCGACGCGGCCAACGCGGCCGCCGTCACAGCCACCGGCACGGCCCGCGGACGACGGACGACGGACGACACGCGAGGACGGCGGAGGGGTGTGTCGGCCGACCGACCCGCGCCGGACCCGTCAGTCCGATAACCGATAGCCTGTGCAGACCGCTTAGCGGAAACGTTGGATGGATTTCAGGAATCACTCAGGGTCCGCCGGGAAAGTGCATCTCATGACAACGCGTCCCACCTTCAACACCACCGCGTTCGGCAACAGCGACGCGGCCGGCCGGCCAATCGATGCCCGGGAGGTGCCTGACGCCGCGTCCGAGTACCGCTCGCCCTGGGCTCCGCCTGTAACGGGCTCGGCCGAGAACACCGGACCCGGCGCGGCCCCACAGGGGCCGCCCGGCGAGTTCGGGCATACGCCATATGCCGGCGGCATGAACCCGGCCACGGGCCCCGTCCTCGTCGGTCCGGCGACCGGTGGGGTCCCGACGAACACGGTGTTCAACACCGAGGGCACGCCGGGCCCCAACCCGCCGACTGGTCCCGGCCAGGGCTCCCCTTGGGGCCCACCGCCGTCCCCACCGTCCCCACCCTGGTCCGCGGGCCCGCCTTCCGGCCAGCCATGGGCGGCCCCGCAGTATCCGCCACCCACCGGCGGGTATGGCTCACCCGCCGGTGGTATCCCCGGCGGTCCTGTCGGGCCGGGCGGGCCGGGCCCGGGCCCCGCGCGCTCGGGCCCGCTGGGCGGCCGGCGCCGGCTGGTCGCCGCGGCGGTCGCGCTGGTGCTCGTCAGTGGGGGCATCGGCGGCGGCGTCGGAGCCCTGGTGGCCGACAACAGCGGCTCCTCCCAGGTCGTCACCGGCTCGGGGCTGACCCGTGACACCGACAACTCCCCCGTGGCGCCGGCCGCCGACGGCACCGTCAGCAAGGCCGCGCAGGTCATCCTGCCGAGCGTGGTCACGATCTCCGAGGTGTCGAGCAGCGAGGCCGGCACCGGGTCCGGCGTGATCATCCGCGCGGACGGATACATCCTGACCAACAACCACGTCGTGTCGGGCGCCTCGTCCGGCGGATCGCTTACCGTGACGCTGCAAACCGGCGAGCAGCTCGACGCCACCGTCGTGGGTACCGACCCCAGCTCGGACCTCGCCGTCGTCAAGATCAATAAGACCGGCCTCACGGCGGCGACGTTCGGCGACTCCGACGCGCTGCAGATCGGGGAGCTGGTGGTCGCGGTCGGCAGCCCGCTCGGCCTGTCCGGGACGGTCACCTCCGGCATCGTCAGCGCCGTGCACCGGCCGGTGCGCACCGGCGACAGCCAGGTGCAGGACCAGAACGCGGTGCTCGACGCGATCCAGACCGACACCGCGATCAACCCGGGCAACTCGGGCGGGCCGCTGGTCAACAGCAAGGGCCAGATCGTTGGCATCAACAGCGCGATCGCGACTGTCGACAGCGGCAGTGGGCTCGGGCAACAGCAGCAGTCCGGCAACATCGGCGTCGGCTTCGCGATCGGCAGCAACTACGCGCAGAAGATCGCCGAGCAACTGATCGCGACTGGCCACGCCACCCACCCGTATCTCGGCGTCAGCGCGTCGGACGTGGGCAACGGCAACAACAACCAGCCCAGCACCAGCAGCGAGGGCGCCCAGATCCGGTCCCTCGTCGGCGGTGGCCCGGCTGAGCAGGCCGGTCTGCAGGTCGGCGACATCATCACCAAGCTCGACGACCGGACGGTGACTGACACCGACTCGCTGATCGCGGCGGTACGGGCACACGAGGTCAATAACAACGTCACGGTCACCTACAGCCGTGACGGCCAGACCCGGACCGTCCAGGTCAAGCTGGCCCAGCAGCCGTAGTAAACCAGGCTGCGCAGTACCCCAGCGCCCGTGCGTGGCCCGACAGCCGCCCACGGCCGCGGACGGGCACCCGAGCCCGGCCGGTGGCAGCCACCGGCCGGGCTCGTCACTGTTCGGGGCCAGCACCCGGAGAGCTGTCGAACGCCTCCCGCCGTACGGGGCAGCGCCTCGTCATGGACGGCCCCCTCCGACGATGGACTGACGCTGAGGCCGGGCCAATGCTCGGCGCGGATGTTCCGCGGGTGGGCGGCCATCAATGGTGGCCGCGCCGCGAATACCTGACGGAATCGCGGGTGTTCATTCGGATTTTCCCATCAGATACACCACGGACGCCCAGAAAACGATTCCAGGTCCGGCGCAACCATGCGGCGCAGATTGTGCGGGGCAACGCCCGGCGGCGGCCTGGCGCGGTCCGACGGACCGTCCGCGGCGGCGCCGCGCGGAGGCAAGTTGTCCCATAACGGACGTGATCCGCCCTAGAACCTGCTGTACGTCCGGTCCCCCCAGATGAGAACATGTTCGCGGAGAAGGTGTCACGGATCGGCACCCCGTGGGCCGAGTACGGCCATCGCCGTCAAGTCCGATGGGCTGTCGAACGCGCGACACGGCGATCTTTGCAAGCTTCACGCCCAACGAAGGCCTGGCTTCTAGTATTGGTGCGTCCGACAGAGCGACAGGAGCGGCGGGCGATATGGACGGCGACGCGGACCTGGTGGCACGAGTACGCCGCGGTGACCGTCAGGCATTTGACGATCTCTACGATCGGTACGCGGACGACGTCTTCTCGATGTGCGTTGTCGTTCTGGGGGACCCGACGGTCGCCCGCGCCGCCGCCGGCACGGCGTTCGCCCTCGTGGCCCGCACCCGGATGAACCCGCTGAGCGAGCCGGCCCGGCTGCGGTCGTGGCTGCTCGAGCTTGCCCGCGGCAGCGCCCTCGCCTGGTCCGGGTCGCCGCAGGCGCGTAGCGCGCCCGTGCCGCATGGCATCAGCGCCGAGGACATGATCGACGGAGCCGTGGTGCCCGCGCCGGCCAGCCTGCGCGCGGGCCTCGCGCGCACCTTCGACCGGGCCGCCAGCGCCGCCGCGCACGAGCGAGCCGCCCAGGAGCGCCTCGCCGCCCGGACGGACTACGGCATGGAGTCGTCCGGGCTGCCGGTCCGCACCACCGGCGCCGCCATCGCGATGGCCGGCGCCGCCGCGTTCGCCGACTCGGACCCCGACACCGACACCGAGGTCGACGCCACCCGGCGCGACGTCGCGGGCGCGATCGGCCTTGGGGCCGTGGCCGTGGCCGGCCTCGCCGACGCCCCGACCATCGTCTCCGGCGCGACCGGAGGCACGGGCGCCGCCGCGGCCGGAGGCGCGGGATCGGCCGGGTCGAACCTCGCCGCGGCCGCGGCCGACAAGGGGACCGCCGCGGCGCAAGCCGACGGCGGAAACCTCGCCCAGGCAGCCGCCGACCATCTGACCAAGGCCGCCCAAGGGACGACAAAGAGTGCCGGCGCGGCGCACGCCGACGGCGGAAACGCCGCCCAGGCAGCCGCCGACCACCTGACCAAGGCCGCCGGGCACGACCCGGCTGGCGCCGCCGGGCTGCACGGCCACGCCGCCGAGGCGCACGGCCACGCCGTCGGCGTCGCGAAGGCCTCCGGCGGCGACTCCGCGGCAACCAGCCACGCCGCGGCCGGCCACGGCAATGCGGCGAACGCCGCCCAGCAGGCGCAGTCGGCCCAGTGGCAGGGCGCAGCCGACGCGGCCACCAGCCCAGGGCACCTCCCCGCCGTCGACGTCGACCCCCCGACCGTCGACGTCGACCTGAGCGAGCTCGCCGAGCCGAACGTGGTGCCGTTCCCGGCCCACCGGTACGACGCCGACGGCCACTACTACGCCGACGGCCAGGGCGCGCCGCTGGTGCCGATCGACGGCGTCGAGGGGCGCCGCCGCCACGGGCCGGACTGGCGCACCCGTCCTGCGATCGCGGTGGCGGCGTCGCTGGTCGTCGCTGTCGCGGGCATCACCGCCGCGCTCAACTGGCCGGCGCCGACCGCCCAGCTGTCCGCTCAGGACTTTCCCGACGTCGCGATCGTGGCTCCCTCGCTGGAGGTGGGCAAGACGGCCGGCACGGGGGCGACCGGCCGGCCGACCCCGCCCGGGCCGACGGCCGCCCCGACCGTCGGCGTCTCCAGCCTCCCGGGCCCGGGAGGCCAGCCGCGGCTCGTCAGCGACGACCGCCCGATCGCCACGACGACACCAGCGCCGCCGACGCGGGCGGGCGCCTCGTCGGCGCCCGTGACCCCACCGCCGCCGGAGACCACCACCAAGGGCACCAGCTCCGGCCCGTCACCGACGCGCACCACGAGCTCGCCCACGCCGTCACCGACGCGCACGACGACCTCGCCCACGCCGTCACCGACCCGTACGACGACCTCGCCCACGCCAGGCGACGGCGGCGCTCCCACCACCCCCGCGCAGCCGACGTCGTCCACACCGAGCACGCCGCCCGCGGCGCCCAAGACGACGAACCCTCCGACCATCGAGTCGAACAGCGGCACGTCGTCGCTTCCCGGCACCGTCGGCTCCGGAAACACGGCCAACATCTAGTCCTCGCTCGAACGACGGCCCCGGTCTGAACGCGGCCGTGCCGCCTCGGGGCTATGCCGTGTCTGTCGGCCTCCCGGACGCGAGGCTTCGCCATCATCGCCGCAGGGGTCCCCGGAGGATCGGCGCTAGCCGATCCTCCGGGGGCGCGACTTCGGCCTAGGACTCGCGGAGGTAGGTGAGGACGGCGAGCACGCGGCGGTGGTCGCTGCCGGATGCCTCCAGGCCCAGCTTGGAGAAGACGTTGGAGATGTGTTTCTCGACGGCGCCGGCGCTCACCACCAGCTCGCCGGCGATCGCCGCGTTCGAGCGGCCCTCGGCCATCAGCCGCAGCACTTCGCGCTCACGCGGGGTCAGAGAGGCCATCGGGTCGTCGCGCCGTGTGCGGACGAGGAGCTGCGCGACCACCTCGGGATCCATCACGGTGCCGCCCGAGGCCACCCGCCGGACGGCCTCGACGAACTCCCGGACATCGGCGACACGGTCCTTGAGCAGGTAGCCGATGCTGCCGGCGCCGTCGGCGAGCAGCTCGGCCGCGTACTGTTTCTCGACGTACTGGCTGAGCACCAGCACCGGCGAGCCCGGCACGGTGGAGCGGGCCGTGATCGCGGCCCGCAGCCCCTCGTCGCGATGCGACGGCGGCATTCGCACGTCGACAACCGAGACGTCCGGTCGGTGGGCGGCGATCGCCTCAACCAGGGCAGGACCGTCACCGACCGCTGCCACAATCTCACAGCCCGCGTCGGTCAGCAGGCGGGACAGCCCTTCCCTCAGCAGCACCGAGTCCTCGGCGATCACGACCCGCACGAGTCCTCCCGGTCCTGGTCCATCGTCGGCAACCTTCACGGCGCGGTACCGGCGCACCTCCGGCCGCGCAAGACTCGGCCATTGTCGCGCGGCCTTTCAGCGGGTCGTTCTCGGTGGTCCGGCGTGAGCGGCGTTACGCGGGCGCGGGCGGCGTCACCGCATCGCCCGGGCGCACCGTGCCCGCGCCGCGCACCTGGACGTAGATGCCGCATTCGGTATGACCGTAGTGGGCGGAAAGCTCCTTGACGACCTTGAGGTCACGCTCGGCGGTATCCGGATTGACGGTGGTCGCGGCGCAGCGCCGGGTGACGGAGAGCACCTGGGCCCGCACCGGGCCCAGGGTGATCTCCTTACCGATCCAGTCACGCTCGGCCCAGGCCGGGATGCCGTCGACGTAGACGTTCGCCCGGAACCGCAGCGGGTGGACCGGTTGGCCGACCCGCGCGGCGAGGTCGCGCACGGATGCCAGGTTGACGACGGAGACCGCGCGCATCAGGTCCGGCCCGGCCGGCCCCGCGTCGGTGAACCGGTGGCCGCCACGGGCCTCGACCAGTCGGGGCAGCCCGTGGACCGTGTCCGTCACGTCCGTCATGCCCGTGCCGTCCGTGCCGTGGCCCGGGGCGGCGCCGGATGTGCCGGCGGTCGGGGTGGCGAGCGCGCCGAAGTACTCCTCGACGGCGCGCCGTCCGGCCGCGGTGCCGAGGTCGGCCGACCAGCGGCGCATGCCGTCGTCGACGCGGAGCTGGCCGGTGACCGGGTCGTAGCCGGTGCGGACCCTGGCGAGCGCCTCGTCGCGCTGCAGCATCAGGAACCGCGTCTTGTGCAGCGCCTCCGGATGGTCCTCGTCGAACTCGGTGTCGGGCAGCGCGAGTGCGAACATCCGATCACCGGGGACGCCCTCGTCGGCGCTCAGCGCGACCTCGCCGATCGGCTCGGCGGACAGCCCCTTCACCGGGTACCGGTAGAGCTCGGCTACCAGCGGACCAGCCGAAACACCCATCTATCCGCTCCCTCGTCTGTCCACCGCCGTCTCCGTCCTCCGGCCACCCGCCGCGGCGACGGCCGGCCTCACACGACGAGAAGCGGCCAGCCGGCACGAGCCCCATGCCTCGTGACGACGGCGCGGCCCCACACAGCGGGAGGCGACTCGGCCGGCGGCGCGCATGCCGACGCTACCGGGCACTCGGCGGCTTCTTCACCATGGCTCTCGGTCGGTCTCCAGCATTCGGCCCTCTTCGCCGTCTCGCCCCCCGGACAGCCCGTCGGCCGACGGGCCGAAGGCCGCGCTCACGGGTCAGCGGACGCGGTAGGTGACGGTGGTCGAGTACTGGTCGAAGTCATTGATCCGCAGGGTGATCGTCATGCGCCAGTCCCCGGGGAGCGGGACCTGAGCGTCCTGGGTGACCAGGGCCCCGGTGCCGGCCGCGACCACCGGTACCTCGAGCGGGCCGACCTGGGCCGCCGGTAGCGACAGCGTCACCGACGCCTCGACCAGCCGTTGCGGCTGTCCCTGCGGGTCGCGCACCGTGACCTCGATGCCCTCCAGGCCGATCCGGGTGGGCGACACCCGCACGTCGACGGTGAGGGGTCCGGCGACGGTTGTCGTGTGGAACGGCGGAGCGTACGAGGACCGGCCGGGGACACGGTTGATCAGTACGGCGGTCACGGCCAGCACCGCGATCGCGATCACCGCCTCGGCGATCACCCCACGCCGCAGCGCGGCGAGCGCTCCGACGGTGACCTCCCGCCCGGAGCCGTCCGCGTCGGGTGTGGCGGGCGCGGCGGCCGCCTTGGCGCCGTCCAGGCCGCCACCCGCGGCGCGCCGGTGGGCCACGCCGCGGCCCACCGGATCCGTCTCGGCTGTCATGGCCAGCGCGACCGGCCGATAGTGGTGCCTGATCCAACGCTGGGAGATGTAGCCGATCCCGAGCATCGCCAGCACGAACCAGAGCTTGTAGAGCAGCAACCGCCCGTAGTCGGTGTCGAACAGGGCTGGCAGCGTGCCGACCTCGCGCCAGGTCTGGTAGGTGCCGCTGACCACGATCGCGGCGACCGCGGCCATCGCCGTGCGTGACCAGCGCGGGAGCACCGAGGCAAGCTCCGCGGCCCGGGCCGCCGGCACCGGTACGGCCTCGGCGCCCTGCTCGTCCAGGTAGGCACGAGCGGCGGCGAGGTCGGCCTCCTCGTCCGTCTCACCGGCGTTCCCCCGCTCGACAGCGGAGGCCCAGCCGGCCGATACGCCCTGGCCGCCCGTCGTCACGGCCGCCGAGGCACGCCGGTCGAGGAGCCCGGCGGCGAGCACGGCCAGGCCTCCCAGCCAGATCGACATGGCGAGCAGGTGCACCGTCAGGCTGCTGGCGGCGAGCCAGGACCACGAGCCCGCGCCCGCGTGCCCGACGAGCGCCGTCGTCGCGGCGACCGCGACGGCGAGGCCGCCGAGCTCGGCCATCACCCAGCGCGAGGGCCGCACCGCGCCGGCGGGCGGCGGGCTGTCGGCGGCTCCCTCGGCGAGGGTCCAGACCAGTCCTCGGAGCAGCGGAAGAGCGAGCAGCAGGGCCAGCAGGCGAATCAGGGTGAGCCGGCCGTACCGGTCCCCGAGCGTGGCCCCGAGCGGATCCCAGCGTGCCAGCGCCGAAAGCCCCAGTCCCGAGGCGTAGACGCCCTGCAGGAGCAGACAGGCGACGGACCCGACGAACACCGCCACCCAGCCGCCGACGATCAGCAGCCGCGGCGCGCGGCGGCGTAGCCCGCCCGGCCAGAGCGCCACCAGGAGGAACACGGCGCCGAGCAGCAGCGCCATTCCGGCGAACGCGACCAGCCGCGCGAGGCCGAAGGTGAACCCGGTGAGGGCCGACCCCTTCGGGGTGGCGCTCGCCGCCGCCGCGGCGCCGGCAGCCGGCGCCTCGCCGATCCCGAAGGCGTAGCCACCCGCGATCGGATGGCTGTCGGCGGAGATGACGCGCCAGCTGACGAGGTACGTCCCCTTCGGCAGCCCCGGCTTGAGGGCCACGGTCACGTCGGAGGCGTGTGCGCCGCTGTGCGCGCCGCCGGTGTCCACCCGGGTGCCATGGGTGTCGATCACACGGATCGCGTTCGCGTCGGTGCGGACGGCCTCACTGAAGCCCAGTGTGATGTTCGTCGGTGCGGTGGCGACGGCGGTGCCGCCGGCCGGGGTGGCCCGTTCCAGGATGGCGTGCGCCCACGCTGGCGAGGCCGCGCCACCGACGACGGCCAGTGCGGTGGCCAGCGTCAGCACCAGCAACGTCCCGGCCCGACGCCGACGGTGCCCCGCCGCCGCGATCCGGCGCCGAGGCCGGCGGACCGCCGCGGCACCGGAGCTCCCCGAGGGCGTCGTGGGCTCATCGGCCGCCACGCCCGCCGCCGACCCCCGGGAGAGGCCCGGCGAGTCCGCCTTGATGCCGGTCTTACCGCTCATAACGTTCAGTCTCTTCCTGTCACCGCGCCCAGCGGTGTTCTCGCCAAAGCACGGGTTGGTCCCGATCTCGTCGGCGGTGCGGCGCATAGCGCCGATGAGCCATCCCCGAGCAACCCGAGGTGAAGCGGCCGCGGACAAGCCTGGGCCTGTCCGCCCGAGGACCGTTCCACCGGGCGGACAGGCCACGCGCGTGCGTCAGCCTCCCGTACCGGCGCGACGCCGGGACGTGGCGAGGGCGAAGCCCGCCGCCGCGAGCCCGAGAACGCCGACGACCAGCCCGGCGATCCCAAGCCCACGAGCCGTGCCATCCGACAACGACCCCGACGACTCCGACGACGCGGCCGCCACCGGCGTGGCGGCCGTCGTGGCGCCGTCGTCCGCGTCGTCCGCCGACGCCTTGGTCAGCGTCAGCGTCGGGGCCGGGTGCTCCGGCTCGGGCTGCCCAGCCGTGCTCGTCTCGATCCAGCGCACGACCTCGCCGTCCGAGTAGGTCTGCAGCGCCTTGAAGGAGATCGACGCGACGCCCTCGGGCAGCGGGCCGGCCGAGACGACGAAGGTGTCGAACTCGCCAGGCTTGATCCCCGGCGAGCCGGCGGCGGTCCAGATGATCTCGGTGACCACCTCGTTGATCTGGTCACCGTCGTCGGTCACCACCGGCTTGGGTGGCTTGCCCTTGTGGACCTCGTAGGTCCAGCCCGCCTTCGGCTGCACGCTCACCGAGCCGATGGGCGCGTCGGTGGGGAACGCGACGTCGAGCTTGGTGGTCGACGCGGTGTCGCTCTCGGTCGGCACCTTGAACGCCAGCGTGGTGTAGCCGCCGGCGGGCGCACTCGTCGGGGCGACGCTGACGTGCGCCCAGGCGGGCAGGGCCGTCGCGACGAGGGCGATGGTTCCGGCGGCGAGCACGCCGCCGGCCCGGGCGACCCGGGACATGGTTCGGGACACGGTTTGGGACATGGTGGTCCTTCCACACAGGTGGACGAGAAGTTGGGAGGGGATGCCACCCGGCGCCCGGGACCGTCGCGGCGGTCCCGCCCTGGACGGTCGCTCATGGGCCCGTCGCCCACGGGGCTCACGGGTGGTGGCGAGGCGCCGCCGGTCGGCCCACTCCGCCGCGCGGTGGCGGCGGGCTCGGCCCCCGGTCGTGGAATGTGCCTCGTCGTGACGCGCGCCGCCCAGCACCCGGCCGTCGTCTCCTGGTCCACAGGGGGGACGGCCACGCGACCGGCCGGCTCCGACCTCACCCCAGCGTCAGCCGCGGGGTGGGTGGCGTCGTCCGGTAGCTCCTCCCCACCGATTGGCCAGGTGGGGACTCAGCACGCACCGGCACGTCCAGGGCTCCCCGCCACTTGGCAGCCAGTCGGCGGGGGCCCTGAGGGGGGACCGACGCGGAAATGCCGCTCGCACGGTCAGAGGCCGCTCAAGTGTCGGAGCTGGACATGCGTGAGCTGGACACGTACAGGGAGGTCAGGCGGGTGTCAGGCAGGGAGGTCAGGCGGGTGTCAGGGCGTGGCGTGGCGCCGGCGGGCCGCGCCGCCGGGCCGCACGTCCGACCGGGATGTCCCGTGGCGGCACCGGTGGCGTGGCCGCCACGGCGGTCACCCCGGCGCTCATCGCCGGCGGAAGGCCCACGATCACCGACGCGAGCAGGCGCCGCAGCCGGGACACGGCGTCGGCCAGTGGTCCGAAGACGCGCGCCGTCAGGTGGCGCAACGTGGCCCGCAGCGCGGCCGCGGCCCACAACAGCTCCTCGGCCCGGTGCAGCAGCGCGCCGGTGACGACGACCGCGGCCAGGTGGGCCAGGATCATGAACCCTGCGCCCGCGCCGTAGTGCTCCCCGCCGTAGGCGAGCAGCTCCGCCGGGGCTACCACATGGTGATGCTCCGGGTTCGCGGCCCGGTGGCCGCTCAGGACGAAGGCGATGTGCAGCCCGAACTGGGAGCCGGCCAGGGCGGCGAGCACCGTCGGCAGGCCGCGGTGACGCCCGGCCAGGCCGTAGGCCAGCCGGATCAACAGCGCGCCCGCGGCGGCGACCAACGCGGCGGAGGGTGGGGCACCACCGGCGGCGGCGTGCGCGGCGATCGCGAGGCTCGTCGAGGCCCCGCCGGCGACGACCGCCCTGGCGAGCCGGACGCCCGGCGCCGCGGGATGCCCGGCCAGGGAGTCCGAGGAGCCCAGGGAACCGAGCTGATGGCCGGCGGGGGCGTGCTGTCCGGCGGGCGACGCGAGACGCGGCGTCGGGAAGCTCGGGAGCCTTGGCAGGCTCGGAACACCGGACAGGCCGCCTCGCACGGTGAACATCACGGAGGACCGGCGGGCGGCGAGCGGCTCGCGCCGCCCCGGGCCGGTCGCGCCGGGTGGCCGGCGCGGGCGGCTCCGACCGGTCGTCACGACCGTGACTCTGCCATATCCCCAACGTTCATCACTATTGCCCACGCAGTCAGCTGAGCGTCAGATGTCCCGCCGGGCTGGGAGGCCGCGCCGGATCACGTCTCAGCCGGCCGTGGCGGGCTCCGCGGCCGGGGAGCGAGGGGTGGCGAGATGGGCGCGGGGGGCGAGAAGCAGCGAGAAGGCGAAGAGGGCGGCAATGGTGAGCACGATGGCGCCGCCGGCGGCGACGTCCCACTGGGCGCTCACCGCGAGGCCGATGACGCTCGCGGCGACGCCGAAGGCCATCGAGAGGGCGGTCATCGGGCCGATACGCGCGCACCACAGCCGCGCGGTCGCCGCCGGGCCGACGACCAGCGCGATCGCCATGATCGTGCCAACGGCGGGCACCGTGGTCACGACCGTCACCTCGACCACGAGCAGCACGACCAGGTCGAGCAGCCGCGCCGGGTAGCCGGCGGCCCAGAGCGCGGTCGGGTCGAACGCGCCGAGCAGCAGCTCCTTGCGCAGCGCGACGAGCACCGTGAGGACGACGGCGGCCGCGCCGGCGGTGATGGCGAGGTCCGTCGTGCCGACGGTGAGGATGGAGCCGACCAGGAAGGCCGTCAGATCCTTGGTGAAGCCATCCTGGGCGGACATCAGGGCGACGCCGAAGGCGAACCCGCCGGACAGGACAACGCCCGTGACGCTGGACAGGTCACGCCCGCCGCGGCCAGCCGGAGCGGCCGAGGGCAGGGTGCCGCCCCCGCCGCGCGCCCCCGAGACGGCCGCGACCACGCCGACGACGAGCAGGCCGAAGAGTCCCGCGCCGAGGACGAGGTGCACGCCCAGCAGCGCGGCGATGACGACGCCGGGAAACGTCGCGTGGGTGAGCGCGGTGGTCAGGAAGCTCAGCCGCCGCAGGACCACGTGCACCCCGACGGCCCCGCAGAGGATGCCGACCAGCACGGCCTCGGTCAGCGCCCGGCGCGTGTAGCCGTCGCCGAGGGTCTCCCACAGCCTCATCGCGTGCCCAGCCCGATCTCGGTGCCCGGACCCGCCGCGCCGGGACGGCCGTCAGAGTTCTTCGTCAGTCCATGGCGGGTGCCCATGCCCGGCCGTTCGCCCGGGGTGGTCGCCATGGACTGAGGGTCGTCGGCCTGAGGGTCGTCGGGCGAGGGCGTGGCGGCCACGGCCCGCCGGCTGCCTCGAGTTCCTCCTTGGTATCGCGGGCGCAGGCGAGCGCGCACGGCGGCGGCCGCGAGCGCGAGCAGGTAGGCGGCGACGAGGACGAGCACGACGGTCGCGCCGGTCGCGAGCCGGATGCCGTGGTCCACCGAGATCCGGTAGCTGACCAGCAGGCCGAGCCAGCCGCTCGCCATCCCCAGGGCCGCGGCGACGGTGACGATCACGATGAGGCGGTCGGAGAGCAGCCGCGCGGCCGCCGCCGGGACCACGACCAGCGCGATCACGAGGACCGTGCCGACTGCGCGCACCGCGGCGACGACAACGAGTGCGATCGCCAGGTTGAGCGCCAGGTCGAGTGCGGCCACCCGGTACCCCGCAGCCCGGGCCGATTCAGGGTCGAACGCGACCAGCAGCAGTTCCTTACGCAGAACGGCCAGGATCACGAGCACGAACGCCGCGACGACGGCCGTCGCGACGATGTCGGAGACACGCACGGTCAGCACCCGGCCGAACAGAAACGCCGTCAGGTCGGCCGTGTACGACGAGCGACGCGAGACCAGCACGACGCCGATCGCGAAGAACCCGGTGAGCAGGATCGCGAGCGCCGCGTCCTCCCCGACCCGGCGGGTGGCCGCGAGCAGAGTGAACAGCCCGGCGGCGACGCAGGCGACCACCAGGGCGCCCGGAAAGATCCCCGACTGCCCGCCGAGCAGGAAGCCGACGACGACGCCAGGGAAAACGGTGTGGGTGAGTGCGTCGGTCAGGAAGGCGAGCCGACGCAGCAGCACGAACACCCCCACGACGGCCGCGACCCCGCCGAGCAGCAACAGCTCGACGAGCGCCCGGGTGAGGTAGGGCCGCTCGAACGGTGCCACCAGCAGCTGTGTCACCGTGCCGCGCCCGTCCCGACGCCTTCCCGCCTCGCGGCCCGGGCCGCGAGGCGGCGGCGGGTCGAGGTCATGGGCGGGCCACGATGACGCCGTGGGCGCCCAGCTCCACCGCGGCACCGCCGTAGGTCGCGCGCAGCAGCTCGGGAGTCAGGGTCGCCGCCGGCGGCCCGAACGCGAACTGATGCCTGTTGAGCAGGCAGACGTCATCGCAGGCCAGGTGCGCCAGCGCCAGGTCATGGGTCGAGATCACCACGGCGGTCCCCGCGGCGGTCAGGCGCGCGAGCGTCGCGAGCAGCGCGTCCTGGGAGACGGTATCGACGCCGTTGAACGGCTCGTCGAGCAGCAGCAACCGCGGTCGCGCCGAGATCGCCCTGGCCAGCAGAACCCGCTGACGCTGCCCGCCGGACAACGTTCCGAACCGGTCGCGGGCGCGGTGCTCGAGCCCGACCGCCGCGAGCGCCTCCTGGGCGGCAGCCCGGTCGTCGGCGCCCGGCCGGCGCACCCAGCCGATCCGCCGGTAGCGGCCCATCAACACCACCTGCGCGGCGGAGACCGGGAAGTCGGCGTCCAGGGTGTCCGCCTGGGGGACGTAGCCGACCTCGCGGCGGGCCCGCGCCGGCGTCTGGCCCAGCACGGTCACCGAGCCGGACACCACGGGGACCAGGCCGAGCACCGCCTTGATCAGCGTCGACTTGCCGGCGCCGTTCGGGCCGATCAACGCGACCGTGCGCCCGGCCGGCACCCGGCCGCTCACGCGCTCCAGCGCCGGGGTGCGGCCATAGGCGACGGTCGCCTCCGCGAGCACCAGCGCGTCCGGCACTCCCGCGGCGGCCGGCTCGACGGGCAGAGCCGCCTCGGCGGCCCGTGCCCCCCCGGCTGGCCCGGTCCGCGCGGCCGGCTCCCGGCGCGGCGCGGAGCGGCCGCCGTCCGCGACCGGCCCCGCCACGGCGACCGGCCCCGCCACAGCGGCCGACGCGGCCATGGTCACATGCCCGGCGACAGCCGGCGGCGCCTCGCGGTCAGCGAGCGCGGCCAGCCCGAACCGGGGCGTCACGAGCGACGGGCCCAACGGGGATACCGAGGTGGCCCGAGCGTCGGAACTCATGACGGCCACGGTATGCGGTCGACCACCAGGTGACAGCGCCCGGTCCGCCCCCAGACCACCCCGCCTCACCGAAGCGCTCCGATGATGACGTCGGTGTTGTGCTGTTCGGCCTTCAGGTACGTCTCGCCGGCGGACCCGACGGGGCCAAGTGAGTCGGCGTACAGCGAGTCCTCGCCGGCGACCACCGTGACACCGGCCTCGCGTCCGATCGTCTCGGCGGTCTTCGGTGGCAGCGACGACTCCGAGAACACCGCCCTGACCCCGGTCGCCCGGATCTTCGCGACGATCTCCTGGATGGCTCGCCCGGAAAGCTCCGCCGAGGTGTCGAAGCTCGGGATGATCGAGCCGACGTAGGTGATCCCATAGCGGGCCGTGTAATAGCCGAACGCGTCGTGGTTCGTGACCAGCAGCCGGCGCTCGGGCGGGATCGTCGCGAACGCGGCGGCCTGGCGGCGGTCGAGCGCGTCGAGCGACGCCGAGTAGGTGGCCAGATTCGCCTGGTAGGTCCCGGCGTGCGCCGGATCGGCCCGCGCGAGGCCCCGCTCGACATCGGCAACCATGATCTTGGCGTTGCGCGGGTCGTGCCAGATGTGCGGGTCGTGCTCGCCGGCCTCGCCACCGGTGCCGGTGCGCAGGGTCACGCCGTCGGCCATCACCACCCGGGTGCCCTCGAACCCGGCCGCCGAGACCGCGTCGTCGAGCCAGTGCTCCAGCCCGACGCCGTTGGTGACCAGGACGCCGGCGGTGGCGATGGCGTCCAGGTCGGCCGGCGACGGCTCGTAGTCGTGCGGGTCGACGTTCGGCTTGACCAGCTGGGTGACCTCGACGAGGTCACCGCCGATCGCCCGGCTGAAGTCGCCGGCCTGGGTGGTCGTGGCGACCACACGCAGCCTTCCGTCGTGGGCATCGCCGGTGCTGCCGCCGTCGTCCGCCGAGGCGCAGCCGGCAAGCAGCGCCGAGGTGGCGAAGCCAAGCGCGACAAGCGCGCCGACCGCCGCCAGGGCCCTCGGACGGTACTTCCAGGGCACGGCGGACCGGCGCGCGGGCGTCCGGTCCTCATGAGGGCGCATGCCCGTAATGAAAACCGTTTCGGATACCGCTGTCAAACGCGGTACCCGGCGCCTCCGCCTCCGCTAGTCGTTGGAGAGCAGACGGCGAAGCTCCAGGCCCAGCGAGCGCGGCTCGGTGAGCGGCTGACGGAAGGTGACGCGCAGTTCGTCCGCGCCGTCCTGGCCGACCTGCCACAGCGTCAGGCCGGTGCGGTCGAGGTCACCGATCGCGACCGCGGCGACGGCGGACAGATCCGTCGGGTCCGCGAGCCGTCTGGTCCACGCCGGCTCGCCCGAGTCGCTTCCGCTCGCGACGCCGCCCAGTCCGAGGGCGCCGGCCGTGCCCGCGGCCGAACCCGCGCCGTCCGCCGTCGCCGTGCTCCCGAGCGCGCCGGCCGTCCGTGACGGCCTCGGCACGGGCGCCGCGACGGGCTGGCCATGAGCGGCGATCCGGCGCAGCTGGTCGCCGTGCGCGATGTTCAGGTGCTCCACGAGGTCCGGCGCGTACGCGGCGATCAGGTCCGGCTCGGCGAGCGCGTAGGCGGCCAGATCGATCCGTTGGCCGTTCGCCGTCGACGGCCACCGCGGCTCGGTGCCCTGGCCGAGGGCACCGCCCTCCGCGGCGCTCGCGGCACCTCCGGCGACACGGTGGAGCCATCCCCGGCGCGCCCCCGGCTCGGCCACGCTGGGCAGGCACAGCAGTACCTCGTCGACCGACAGCGCCACCGCCGCGAGTTCGTCGCCGCCGCACTGCGGCACCTCGACCGTCAGGCCGGGCCCGGCGATCCTGCGGGCCACCTGCTCGGCGCTGCCCGGCACCGTCCGCAGCTGCCCGGCGAGCACGAGCCGCTCGCCCGCGGCGCCGGGGATATCGAGGCGGCAGCGGCGCGCCGAGCCAGCGGCGGCCGCGCGCGTGGGCGGGCTGTCGGCACCGACCAGCAGAACCGGTTCGCCGCCATCGTCGATCAGGCCGGTCCAGCCTCGCACCCGCGGTCCCAGCACGGTCAGCAGCGCGTGCCGGGCGCCGGCCAGGACGGTGCGCGCACGGACCGCGTCGCGGGCCATCGCCTCGTCCGGTTCCTCCGCTGGCATCGAGTTCCTCCTGTCATCAGGTAAGCCTTACTTAAGTAGCCAGCGGCCTCCCCGTCAAGCAAAGGCCCCCTGCCAGTCGGACGGACGGCGACACCGGGCCCCTACCGGACAATCGATGGGAGGAGAGTGTGACAGGCGTCTCGCGCGGATCGCCGCGGCGACGGCGGGGCACGTTGACAACTACCCGACGCCAACAAGGCCCGCGTGTCTCAAGGTCCGGGCAACTACGGGCCGGACACTGGTAGTGCTTCGGGGCGCGGACGGAGGATTCTAGGCTGGAACGGCCGGCCGATCCGGGGGCTGGCGAGCGGCCACGCGGTCCGGTGCCGTCCGGGTGGTGAGGTGTTGGGAGTAGGTCCGTGGCGTGAAGGCTGACGGCACGGCGAGGAGGTTCAGGTGATCTTCAAGCTGGTCGGGGACAGTCGCCCGTACCCCGACCACGGGCTCGGCCAGCGCGACTGGGCAAAGATCCCGCCCCGCCAGGTCCGGCTCGACCAACTGGTGACCACGAAGCGGGTCCTCGCGTTGGACCTGCTGCTGGATGAGGCCTCCACCTTCTACGGCGACCTGTTCCCGCACGTCGTCGAGTGGGAGGGAACCCTCTACCTTGAGGACGGCCTGCACCGCGCGGTACGAGCCGCCCTGCAGCAGCGCACGTCCATCCACGCCCGCGTCTACACCGTCACCCCAGCACGCGAGGCGCCCCACTCTCCGGCCGACCCCGGCGGCACCTCCCGCCCGATGCTGTGACATTGGTTGCTGGTTCGCTCCGTCCGGGCGCGGCGCTCCGGCCCCGTACTCGCTTCGCTCCCACGGGACCTCCGCGCCGCGTCCTCCTGCGCTCACGGGCGCTGCGGCGACCTCCGCTGCGGCCCGCCTACGTCGCTTCGCTCGTAGGCAGGCCTCCGCGGAGGCGCGCCTCCGCGCCCAGCACGGTTGCGTCACGCTGTACGTCGCCAACCCGAAGCCGCCATCTCGGCAGGGCCACGTCGCTTCGCTCGCGGCCGGGCCTCCGCACCCAGCACGGTCACCTCCCGCCGGACTAGGCCAGGGCTGGTACCGGGAAGCACTTCGCTGCGCTCGTGAGGTGGGCTTCGCGTCTGGTCGGTGGTTCCCCGCAGGAATCTGGCTTCAGATCAGGCCGGACCCTGGACTCGTGACGTTCCAGCGAAACGCAACCGGGCTGGGCGCGGAGGCGCGCCTCGCGGAGGCCCTCCTACGAGCGAAGCGACGTAGGGGGGCCGCAGCGAGGTCGCCGCAGCGCCCGTGAGCGCAGGAGGACGGCGCGCGGAGGTCCCGTGGGAGCGAAGCGAGTACGGGGCCGGAGCGCGCCGCCCGCACGGAGCGAACCAGCAACAACCTTCCCGCCCAAACCCGGCCCCGAGGCGGCCCGGCGCGTCCAGCGCCCGGACGGCTTACTTGGTCGGGAAGGTGTAGACGACGAAACGGTCGTCGTCGACCTTGGCGAAGACGTAGCGCGGGCAGGCCTTCGCGGGGCGGTAGGCGGCGACCGGGCGCAATACCGGCGAACGCATGATCTGCTTCACTCGGCCACCAGCGATCCTGTTCATCTCGGCAGTGGAGACGTCCGGCGGATTTTCACGCTGCTGGTAGTAGGAGCCGCAATACTTGATCTCCGGGGGCCGCGACGTCCAGGCTGGGGTATGGAAGATCCACAGTAGGTAGAGCTCCCGGAAAATGATCACCATCAGCCCAATGATCAACAGCGAACGGACGAAGTTCCCCGCTCGGGACGAGGCGAGAACGGGGCTCACAAGACCGGGAGCCTACGGGCATCGCAGCAGATTTTGGGGCATGCCCCCCCCGATGCGGCGAGGCGCGGGGCGCCTCGCCGTCGCGCGGACGTAGACGAGACGGCCCGCGGCCTGACCGTACTGCCCAGCCCGCCGCGGAGCGTCCTCCAGGTGCTACAGGCAGTGCGTCAGGACGTTCAAGGTTCCCGTGTTCGGGAAGTCGAAGGCCTCCGATGGGCACCAGCCCGCGGCGCGCAGGTCGGCGAGCTCCGCCCGTGTGCCCGAGCGGTCGTAGACGAGGACGAACAGCAGGACGCGGCTCGGGGGCGGGCCCTGGCGCGCCGCCAACGCCACGCGCCCCTCGCCGGCGCCGACCTCGGTGAGGAAGACCGTCGAGCCCTGAGGCAGGCGAGGGCCGACGCGGGACGGCGCGTTTGGGCTTCCCGCCGGATTGGTGGGGCTTGCGTTGCCCGGGGTTCCTGCCGGATCGGCTACAGGGTCCCTGCCGGATCCGGGGTCCCTGCCCGATTGGCGAAGCCGATCGGGGAGGTCTGGGAGCCGATCTGGGAGGTTAGCGATCTGGGAGGTCTGCTGGGAGGTCCGGGGCGGTGGCTGGTAGGCACGGTCGTCGCTGACGCTCATCGCGTACAGCCAGCCGGAACGGGCCAGCCGGCCACCAACGATGACGACGTCACCCGGCTGGTAGAGCCGGCGGGCCTGCTCCGTCGCGTCGACCATCAGCGCCACCGGCCGGATCTCGGCGCGCTCCCGCCACAACGGCGCCAACGCGCTCGCGGACGCCACCGGCATCACGGCGAGCACGGCGAGCCCACCCGCCACGAGCACCCGACCGGCCAGCACCGCCGCCGCGGCAACGGGACGGCCGTGCCGGTAGGTGGCCGCGGGGCGGCCGTGCCGGTAGGTGGCCGCGGGGCGGCGGACAACGGGGCGAGCAAGGCGGCGGGCGAGGCGGTCGGCGCCGGTGGCGACGACGACGACCAGCAGCGGGACGAGGAACAGGTTGGTGCGGTTGGCACCGAATGGCCAGTAGCGGCCGGCGCTGGCGGCGAGCGCGAGCACCAGCGCGCCGACGACCGCGGCGATCAGGTGCCGCCCGTCGCGACGGCGCGCGAGCGCGACGGTCCCGACGGCGAAGGCCACCCCGGCGGCGGGGGCGATGAGCCAGCCGGCGGCGAAGGTGGTGTCCGTCGCCGGGTGCACCAGGTTCGGGTCGTAGCGGTCGATGCCGGTCGGCGCGCCGCCGAGGATCCGGACCACCTCGCCCGCGACGAACCGGACCGCTTCGAGCGGGCCACGGCCCGCGAGGAACTGGGTGTCCCAGAACCGGCTGGCCCGCTGGCTGGACTGATGGCCGACGAACACCAGGGTGTGCAGCCCGCAGATCGCCAGCGCGGGCGTCGCCACGAGCACCGCGGTCAGCCTGCGCCGCGACCCGCGTCCGGCTGTCAGCACATCGGCGGCGGCCAGCGGAATGACCAGGAAGGCGGCCGGCACCGAGAACAGTGCGACCAGCCCCGCCGCGCCGCGCGCGAGCAAGGCCCGCCCCGGCGCGGTCGCGGCGCCCTGGGCGCTCGGCGCGGCCCCGCTGGTCGGGTCGCCAGCGCGAGACGCCGTCGCCGGTCGCGGGTGTCCAGCCCGTGGGCGTCCAGCCGTCCACAGCCAGACGATGGCGACGGAGGCGAGCGCCTCGACCGAGTACGGCTTGAGCTGGGTACCCAGGTCGACGATCACCCCGGACAGCCCGACCGACGCCCCCGCGAGGCCGGCCGCGACCACGCCGGCGAACCGCCGGGTGAAGACATAGACGACGGCCGGGAGCAGGACCAGCGCAACCAGCTCGGGCCCGCGCAACGCCCAGGCGTGCCAGCCGGCCAGGTCGCCGACGAGCCGGGTGAGCACCGCCCAGCCCAGCGCCGACGGGGTGTTCGCGTGCGCGAGCTCCGGCCAGAACGTCGCCGGTGGCTCGGCGAGAAAGTGCGGGCGCCAGATCTCGTCGTACCAGAGCGGACGGCCCAACACGACGTGTAGCGCGCCTAACGCGGCGACGACGGCGCCGGCGAGCGCCACCGGCACGGCGATGTCCACCGGCCGTCGGGGCCGGCGCGCCCGTCTGGTGTCCGCCCGCGTGTCCGGCTCAGCACCTTCAGTGAGATCAGCGCCTTCAGCGAGATCCGCGTCCATCGGCACCGATGATCTACCTTCGACGGGGCCGGTACTGGCAACGCCAAGTAGCGACACGCTTCGGTCGTCAGCCCCGGCGTCCACAGCTGAGGGCGAGTTATCCACAGCTCTTGTCCACAGGGCGCTCATGACTGTGGAAATCTCGCCTGGTCATGTGGACAGCGGCGCCGCGAGCCCCCTCGCCCACCACTCAGATCTGCTGGTAGGTCGACAGGAAGTGGTCGATGCGGCCGATCGCGGCGGTGAGGTCGTCGACGTTTGGCAGGGTGACGATGCGGACGTGGTCAGGCTTCTCCCAATGGAAGCCGGTGCCCTGGACCAGCAGGATGTTCTCCGCTCGCAGCAGGTCGAGAACGAACCGTTCGTCGTCGCGGATCGCGTACACGTCGGGGTCCAACCGCGGGAACGCGTAGAGAGCGCCGCGCGGCGGCACACAGGACACCCCGGGGATGTCGTTCAGCAGCTTCACCACGGTGTCGCGCTGTTCACGCAGCCGGCCGCCGGGAAGCACGAGTTCGCCGGCGCCCTCGTCGTTGGCCAGGGCGGCCACGACGGCGTACTGACCGGGCACGTTCGCGCACAGCCGCATGTTCGCGAGGATGTTCAGGCCCTCGATGTAGCTGGAGGCGTGCTCGCGAGGGCCGGAGACGACCATCCAGCCGGCGCGGAACCCGGCGAGCAGATAGGCCTTGGACAGGCCGTTGAACGTCACGCAGACCAGGTCGGGGGCGAGCGCCGCGGCCGAGACGTGCTCCGTGCCGTCGTAGAGAACCCGGTCGTAGATCTCGTCGGAGAAGACCATCAGGCTGTGCTGGCGGGCCAGCTCCACCAGCGCCTCGACCGTCGCGCGGTCATAGACGGCGCCGGTCGGGTTGTTCGGATTGATCAACACGATCGCCCGGGTGCGCGGAGTGATCCTGGCGGCGACGTGTTCCAGGTCGGGCAGCCAGCCCGCGGACTCGTCGCAGAGGTAGTGCACCGGTTTGCCGCCGCAGAGGCTCACCACGGCCGTCCACAGCGGGTAGTCCGGGGCCGGCAGAAGCACCTCGTCGCCGTTGTTGAGCAGCGCCTGCAACGACATCATGATCATTTCGGAGACGCCGTTGCCCAGATAGACGTCGTCCGGGCCGACGCCCGCCAGGCCCTTGCGGCGGTGGTACTCGGCGACGGCGACACGCGCCGCCGGAAGTCCCTTGGAGTCGCTGTAGCCCTGGGCGCTCGTAAGGTTCGCGGTCACGGACGCGAGAACCTCGGGCGGGGTCGAGAAGCCAAACGAAGCCGGGTTGCCGATGTTCAACTTCAGGATCCACTCCCCAGCGGCCTCCATCCGAGTCGCCTCGTCGAGGATGGGACCTCGGACGTCGTAACAGACGCCGGCGAGCTTGTCGGACTGGGTGAACTCCATGCCATCCAGGGTAGGCATGTCGTCCACCGGTTATGCACGCCCGGTGGCCGCGCCAGACGCCCCCACCCTGGCCGTGTGGGGGACGAGACACCCGTACCTGCGCGTTCGCGGCGGTGCGCCTCACCCACCGTTGAACCCATGGCGCGACGACTCATTACTTTCCGTAATCGCCCATCGGGTTGCGGCGCCGTCCGGCGGCGCGGGTCAGCCGCCGCCGGGGAGCGTGGGCAAGGGTGGCTTCGTAGCCGGGGTGGTCTCGTCCACGGGTGGTGTCGGCGTGGTGGGGCTCGCCGTGGTCGCGGGCGGCGGAGCCGGAGTGGTGGTGGCGGGCGGGGGACCGGTTCTCGGCGCGGTCGGCGGCGGGGTCGTGCGGACGGGCGTCGGCCTGGTCGCTCCGGGCGTGGAGGCGGGCGCGCCGGGCGTCGCCGCGTCCGGCGGGGTGCTCGTCTCCGCCTCGGACGGGGGAACCGCCGCAGCGGTGGCCATCGGCAGCGAGAGCCGGGCCGCGAGCGCGGCCCACTGCTCGTCGCCGGTGGTGAGCCCCTTCCTGATCTGCTCCTGGAGCACGTCGACGCTGAGCTGGGTGCCGTCGAAGAGGTTCCCGCAGGCGGTGACGCCGTCGCCGTAGCCGTCGAGGCCGGCATCGAACAGGTTCTGCGCGGCGGTGTCCGGGCCGGACGTGAGTGCCCTGGCCTCGGTCACATCATCGGCAAGCGTGGTGCAGGCCGGGCGCAGCGCATTGCCGTCCTGAGCCGAGAGGCGCGCGCGGATCTCCGCGACGTCGTCGGCGATCCGCTGACGGACGTCGTGCGTCCCGTCATACCAACGGGCGATCACGTCGTCGCTCACGGTCGAGGCGGCGTACACGCTGTCGGGAGAGCTGGTCGAGCCGGACGACCGTCCGTCGGTGCAGGTGGTCAGCACCCCGGCGACCGCGATGAGCGCGGCGCCGGCGATGGCGAAGCGGACCCAGATCTGGCTCGGCTCCCCATCGGCGCGCACGCCCGCCCGCGACCCCGTCCGGGGGCGTTCCATCCGCCGTCCTCCTTGACCTCCTGGCGCCACACAATCGTGCCGCTCCGCCACACCACGCCTGGTCAGGCGGGCGCACCCGCCGACCCCGCCGCGACCAGGCGCCGCGTCTTGGGGGCCGGGGTTCGCGCCTCGGTGAAGGAAGCTTTCGATTGGACGATATCGCCAGTTAGGTCAGCCTTTGGTGGGGGTGCACCGTTGGCACCCCCACCGCCGGGCGAAGGGCGCGTGAGCCTCAGCAGTTGACCAGGTCAGGGCGTTGGTTGCGGATCTGTGACTCTGGCGAGGTGAACCGGCGGTAGGCGTCGCCCGCGCGCCCACCGGGTGAGAAGGCGCCCACCCGGTGGCAGTTCTGGAAGGCAAGCGCGACGCCGAAGCGCCGTTCCAGCGCGCCGCGGATCGACGTGCTCGCGAACGCGCGCAGCAACTGGCCGAACGCGGCGTCGTCCGGCGGCACGGTGTCATCGACGACGCAGGACGCGCCGGCGGCAACGGCCGCCGGCAGCCGACGGGCGAGCCGCTCGACGACACCGTAGGCGTAAGGCAGCGACTCCTGGACGCAGGCGACAAACGCCTCGTCGGAGAGCCGGCCCGCCTCGGCGGCCTCGAGTACGTCCGGCGTCACGGTGAGCGACATGGAGCTCCCTCCACTTCCTGACGGTTCCTGATGGCGGTCGTGGCACCAGGCGCGACGACCTCACCACGGATCGTGGTTGAAATGAAAACCGTTGTCAATACCGTTAGAAGAAGAGAGACCGCCGGTCCCCCGCAGTCCGTCCAGCCCGGTCCCCCGTAGCTCCGGAGATGAGAAAGTGGAGGGCGTGCCCACCGCGAACCGCGATCGCGCCAGCGACGAACCGGACGGCCGCGTGACCGTCTCGGCCGGTCGCGGCCTGCCCGGCCGCGGCACGACGACGCGGTCCACCCGCCAGGGCGACGCCGTCTCGGCGGCGCTCGCGGCGACCAACGCGTTCACCAGCGCGCAGGAGTTGCACGCCCAGCTGCGCGCCGACGGCCAGCCGGTCGGCCTCACCACCGTCTACCGGCATCTGCAGGTGCTCGCCGACCGTGGCGAGGTCGACGTGCTACGCCTGGACGACGGCGAGACGGTCTACCGCCGCTGCGCGACCGGCTCGCACCACCATCACCTGGTGTGCCGCGAGTGTGGGCACGCCGTCGAGGTCGCGGGCCCCGAGATCGAACGCTGGACCGAGCAGGTGGCCGCCGCCGAGGGCTTCACCGACGTCGCGCACACCCTGGAGATCTACGGCCGCTGCGCCGACTGCGTCTCCTGCCCCTGACCCCGGCGCCGCTTTTCGCGCTGATCGCTCGCGGGGTCCCCCGGGGTTCCTGCCGGATCGCGAAGCCGGGGTCCCTGCCGGATCGCGAAGCGATCTGGGAGGTCTGCTGGGAGGTCCGGATTGGCTCCGAGTGCGCAGGGCCGGACGTGTCGGTATGGCCGCGGTTCGACCTAGCCAATCGGTGGGGAAGATGCACTCGCCGGGCCACCGGTCGCGCCGCCCTGGCTGGTGACGGGGATGGCGCCCCACGTCGGCGGGTTGGGGTTCAGCCCGGCACAGCCCTGCAGTGCGCCCTTGGCCGCGAGGATCGCCTGGGCGTCGGACCCGGTGGCCGGCCGGGGCAGGCCGCCGACGATGCGCGCCGGTACCCACTGGGCCTGGGTCACCGCCCGGCCCTGGACGGTCAGCCGCAGTACGCCGCTCTCCGTGGTGGCGCTCACGCCGGAGGCGTAGAAGACGAAGTTGCCGAGCCCGTAGTCGACGAAGGCGCCCGACGGATGCCAGCCGCCGCCCTCGAGAACGTGCGCATGCGAGCCGACGACGACGTCGGCGCCCGCGTCCACCAGGGCGGGCACGATGCCGGTCTGGTCCTCACCCGCGCAGCTGCGCATCTCCACCCCCCAGTGGAGGAACACCACAACCGTGTCGGAGTCGGCGCGCGCCGCGCGCACCGCCGCCAGGAGCTTGGGCAGGTCCTTGGCGGAGGCGAGCCCCGGCTTGCCCGGCCCCGCGGTCCACGCGGCGGCGAGCTCGTCGTCGAGCACCCGGGTCGCCCCGATCACGGCGATCCGCTGGCCCTTGATCTCGGTCCGGTAGGGCCGGAACGCCTGCGTGTCGTCCTGCCCGATCCCCACCACGGGGAAGTTCGCCGCCTGGGCGGCGCGCAGCGTGTCCTGAAGACCGGTCGGGCCGTAGTCCATGCCGTGGTTGTTCGCCACGTTCACGACGTCGACGCCCGCGGCCCGCAGCGACGTGAACGCCTGCGGCGGCGCGCGGAAGGTGAACGCCTTCGACGCCGGCTCGCCGCCGGTGGTGATCGCCGTCTCCAGGTTGAGCACGGTGAGGTCGGCCGCCGTCAGCGTCGGGATCATCGGGCCGAGAGAGGTGAGCCCGGCCGCCGACGAGCCGGCGAAGTGCACGTCGCCGGCGAACTCAAGGGTCACCGGCTCGCCCGTGGGCGCTCGTTGCGCTCCGCCCGGGGGCACGGACGGAACGGGCGGCGCCGTCGTGGCGGGGGCGCTCGGCTGGCCGAGCGCGCCGGCATGCACCTGGCCGTCCGACGAACCGTCGTCGCCACCGCCGAGGAGTCCGCAGCCCATCAGCGTCGCGCTCACCGCGACAAGCGCCAGCACGATCCGCGGCGCCCCGCGGCGGCGGCCGGCGGACCGGTACCTGGATACGGCCATCGAGCCCTTCTCCCTCGGTACCTCGGAGGCCGGGGTCCTCGCCGCGGACACGCTGGCCGCCCGCCGGCCGCTCGCCGCGGCTCTGCTCCTCGGGCCCTCGTCCCGGCTCCCGCCGGTCCTGCCCAGCCTGCCTGGGCTCCGCCGTGCCGGCATCACCGCTCACCCCACCCCGTGCTGGCCCCCATCAGGGACACGGTAGGCAGCACCTACGTGCCACATGCGACCGGGGCCACACTGTCGGCTCGCACGGGCGGGCCGGTCACGCCGGGTCATCCACCCTGGGGTAGAATCTCCCGCTCTGTGCTGAAACGTGCCGTCCCCGAAGTGGTCGTCCCGAAGTCGGTCTCTGCTAGTGCGCGAGCAGCGCGGGGGCGAGCTCGCGCCACTGGCGGCGCGGCAGGCCGCGGCGGTCGTAGTCGAGCACCTGCACGGCGACCTGGTCGGCGCCGGCGTCGAGATGCTCGGTGACCCGGCGCGCGAGCACCTCGGGGCCGCCATGCGGCACGATCATGTCGACCAGCCGGTCGGAACCGGCGTTCGCGAAGTCATCGTCGCCGTACCCATAGCGGCGCAGGTTGTTGGTGTAGTTCGGCAGCCGCAGGTAGGAGCCGGTGTGCCGGCGGGCGAGCTCCCGGGCTCGCTCGGTGTCGGTGTCCAGCACGAACGCCTGCTCGGGAACGAGCACCTTGCCCGAGCCGAGCGTCTTGCGGGCGGCCGCGGTGTGCTCGGGCGGAACGAAATAGGTGTGCGCGCCATCGGCGCGGTCACGGGCGAGCTCCAACATCTTCGGGCCGAGCGCGGCCAGCACCCGGACTGGTGTGCCATCGGGCGGCACCGCCCGGTACTGCTCGGCGGCCATCCGGTCCATCTCGTCGAGATAGGCCGCCATCTGGCCGAGTGGTTTGGTATACGGCGCGCCGCGGATCTGCATCAGTTCGGCGTGCGAGACGCCGAGGCCGAGCAGGAACCGGCCGGGGTGCGCCTCAGCCAGCGCCAGCTGGCCGGCGGCCATGGTCAGCGGGTTGCGGGCGAGGATCTGCGCG
The DNA here is from genome assembly GCF_001854805.1 of Pseudofrankia coriaricola. Classification (GTDB taxonomy): domain Bacteria; phylum Actinomycetota; class Actinomycetes; order Frankiales; family Frankiaceae; genus Pseudofrankia. The sequence goes on along the minus strand of NZ_MBLO01000025.1, from coordinate 1,087 downwards.
ATGCCGGTGGCCACGGTGATCCGGCTGGTGGCTGCGAGCATCAGCCCGGCCGTCACCAGCACCTCGCGGCCCTTCACCTCGCCGGTCCAGACCGTCGGGTAGCCGAGCTCGTCGAGCTCGGCCACCGCCTCGCGGACGACATCGGCCGGCGAAAAGTCGAACTGCCCGCTCCAGATGCCCACCCGCCCGAGTGACCCGCCGTCGACCAGTGGCCGCGGCACCGGCACGGCGGAGCCAGGCGGGCCGGACGGCGGGAACGCGGACGTGTGCGAGGTGGCTTCCGACGATGCGCTCACGCCGGTCACCGTACCGAGCCGCCCGGCGCCTATCGCCCGGCAACCCGCTGTCGCCCTCTTTGCCCCCGGAGCCGCGCCGCCGAGCCACCGAGCGTCTGGCCCAGCGTGGGGCAAAGCCCCACCAGCGGGGCATAAAACGAGCCGGCAGCAACGACTACTACCTTTCGAATCGATCTGATTACAGATTGCTGGCTTGCCGACGCGCCCACGCGGTCTATCGTTGGCCAACGTGACGGAGCTGATGCAGCTGCTCACACCGAGCGGACAAAGGGTGGCGGCGGCCGGACCAGAGATCAGCGCGCAGGAGATCGAGGCGCACATCGCGGATGTGACCTTGGCGGACCTGTTGGACATGTATACCGACATGGTCATCATCCGCCGCCTCGACGAGGAGGCCACTGCCCTGCAGCGCCAGGGTGAACTGGGGCTGTGGGCCCCGCTGCGCGGTCAGGAGGCAGCCCAGGTCGGCTCCGCCCGGGCACTCGCGCCCGACGACATGGCGTTCCCGTCCTACCGTGAGCACGGGGTCGCCTACTGCCGGGGCGTCGACCCGGTCGCGATCCTCGGGCTCTTCCGCGGTTCGGCGCACGGCGGCTGGGACCCGAACGAGCACGGCTTCGCGCTCTACGCGATCGTCGTCGGCTCGCAGACGCTGCATGCGACCGGCTACGCCATGGGCGTCAGCCGCGAGACCAGCCAAAGCGGCTGGCAGGCTGGCCAAAAGCCAGCCGCGGAGGCCACAAAGGGCAACACAGCCCAAAGCGGCTGGCAGGCTGGCCAAAAGCCAGCCG
>NZ_MBLO01000024.1 GCF_001854805.1 Pseudofrankia coriaricola | reverse complement strand
CCACGAGCGAAGCGAAGTGGCGCCGGCCAGGGGTCCGACTTCGGACACGCTGGTGGATTGGTGACATGCAGCGGTAGGTGACCGTGCGGCGCGGAGGCGCACCTCCGCGGAGGCCCGGCCACGAGCGAAGCGACGTGGTTGGGCCGCAGCGGAGGTCGCCGCAGCGCACGTGAGCGGAGGAGGACGCGGCGCGGAGGTCCCTTGGGAGCGAAGCGAGTAAGGGGCCGGAGCGCCGCGCCCGGACGGAGCGAACCAGAGACAAGGAGACACCTTGCTGAGCCGGATCGCGGAGTCGCTGTTCTGGATCGGCCGCTACGCCGAGCGGGCGGAGAGCACATCGCGGATCCTCGACGTGCACGTCCACCGCGTCCTGGAGGACCCGTGGCTGGACGAGTCGTCCGCCGGACGCGAGCTGCTCGCCGTGATGGGGACCCCGCCCGTCGCCGGATCCGTCAACTCGTCCCTGGTCGTCGAGCTGCTCGGCTACGACCGGAACAACTCGTCGAGCATCGTCGGCGCGATCTCCGCGGCGCGGGAGAACGCGCGCAGTGCCCGGGTGGTCGTGTCCAGCGAGGCATGGGAATGCCTGAACGTGACCTGGAACGAGCTCGACCACACCGAGCAGCTCGCCCGTCGCCTCGGCCCCCACATCTTCTTCCGCTACATCCGCGAGCGCACCGCGATGCTCGCCGGCCTGGTGGACGCCACCCTGGCCCGAGACGACGGCTGGCGGTTCCTGGCGCTCGGCCGCAGCCTGGAGCGGGTCGACATGACAGCCCGGCTGCTGTCGTCGAGCATCGGCGACGACCCGAACTCGCAGAGCTGGGTGAGCCTGCTGCGTTCCTGCGGTGCGCACGAGTCCTACCTGCGCACGTACCGGCGCGCGGTCGACGCCTCCCGGGTCGCCGAGTTCCTGCTGCTGGACCGGCTGTTCCCGCGCTCGGTCTACTGGTCGCTAGCGCTCGCCGAGCAGATCCTCGCCGAGCTCGACAGCGGCCGCCGCGGCGGGCGGACCACGGTGCACGACGCGGCCCGCCGGGGGGTCGGCCTGGCCCGCACGGAGCTGGAGTTCCGCGGCGTCGACGACCTGGTCGAGGACATGCCCGAGCTGCTGCGCGGCATGGAGCGGACCTGCTCGGAGGTCAGCGCCGCCATCACGGCTCGCTACTTCGCCCGGGAGGCGCCGCGTGCCTGGGCCACCGAGGTACCGGCGTAGCCCTGCCCCGAGAGGACCGACATGAGCTGGCAGATCCGGGTTGAGCGTTGCTACCCCGCGCTCCAAGTACAGGCAGAAAGCCTGTGGTCAGGCTGGTGAGCACATGAGCTGGCAGATACGTGTCGAGCGTAGCTACCCCACAGATCGCTGGCGCGATCCGCGGGGACCCCGCGCCTCGGGTACGGGCAGAAAGCCCGTGGTCAGGCTGGTCACCATATGAGCTGGCAGATACGTGTCGAGCACTCGACGGGCTACCGGTACTCCAGCCCGGTTCTGTCCTCCTACAACGAGGCGCGGATCGTTCCGCAGACCGGCAGCGGGCAGCTGACGCTGGAGGCGACCGTGCGCACCGAGCCGGCGGTCACCACCTACCGGTACTGGGACTATTGGGGCACCCAGGTGACCGCGTTCGACATCCACGCCCCGCACACGGAGCTGGTGGTCACCGGGCGCTCGCTGGTGCGTACCGCGCCCGAGCAGCGGCTGCCCGCCGACGTCGCGAGCTGGGCGACGCTGCGCTCCGACGAGAGCGCCGACCGGCACGTCGAGTTCCTCCGCCCCGCCCGTTACACCCCCGACCACCCCGAGCTCGTCGAGGCGGGCCGGGAGCTGGCCGCGGCGCACGACCCGGCCGACTTCATGCTCGCCGTCGGCGACTGGGTGCGCGACCGGCTGACCTACCGCCCGGGTACCACCGGCGTGCACACGTCCGCCGTCGAGGCCTGGCGGCAGTGCGAGGGCGTCTGCCAGGACTTCGCGCACCTCGCACTGGTGCTGATGCGCGCGGCCGGCATGCCGGGCCGTTACGTGTCCGGCTACCTGCACCCGCTCGTGGACGCCGAGCCGGGGGAGACGGTCGAGGGCCAGAGCCACGCCTGGGTGGAGGGCTGGTTCGGCGACTGGTGGGGCTTCGACCCGACGAACGCCGTGCGCGCGGGCGAGCGGCACGTCGTCGTCGCCCGCGGCCGCGACTACGACGACGTCCCGCCCATGCGCGGCGTCTACTCGGGCGGCACATCCTCGTCGCTCGGTGTCACGGTGAACGTCACCCGCCTGGGCTAGCCCCCGCCGACCCGCACCCAGAACAGGACGAAGCCGACCAGCCCGAGGATCAGCCCCCAGTTGGCCGCGCGGTTGCGCCGCACGCTGCGGCGGGACCGCAGCGACAGGCAGACCGCGAGCGGGCCGAGAACGATGCCCAGGTAGAGCACGGTCAGGATGAGCGGGCGCGGATGGCGACGCAGGCGCTCGGACGCGTCAAACGGGCGAGAGGCCGCCCCGTGACGCCGGTTTAACACCGTCGGCGAGGATCTCGCCGCCTCGGCGCACGTACGCTGGATGCGTTGCCTCCGCCGTGACGCGGGACAGTGCGCCCATCGGCCGCACGGAGGCGGCAGGGCCCGCCCGTCGTTCCCCGCGGGCAGGCCTCGTCGATGTTTGTGCCCGTTGCCCCGGGGCCGAGCCCCGGACCGATCGGAAGCGGCCTCAGGAACCGATGGAGCGTCTCGTCCAGCTGGAGTGAGTGAGCGAGCCGGCTCAGCCCACGGGCTGAGCGCCGGCCGCCTTTCCCTGCCTGCCCTGACGAGCGGCCGCCGCGCGCGGCCGTGGCTGTACTCCCACGTTCACGTCCGAGAGGCCACATACTTCATGATCATCGCGACCGACCTGGAGCTGCGGGCCGGAGCCAGGATCCTCGTCGAGCCGGTGTCGTTCCGGGTGCAGCCGGCGGACCGGATCGGTCTCGTCGGACGCAACGGCGCGGGCAAGACGACCCTCCTCAAGACGCTGGCGCGGGAGACCCTGCCGTTCGCCGGCAAGATCGACGTGCGCGGCGACGTCGGCTACCTGCCGCAGGACCCGCGCAGCGGCGACCTGACCGAGTCCGCCCGCGACCGGGTGCTGTCCGCCCGCGGCCTCGACGAGCTCCTGCGCGAGATGGACAAGCTGCAGGTCGAGATGGCCGAGCTCGCCGACGACACCGCCCGCGACCGGGCCATACGCCGCTACGGCCGGCTCGAGGAGCGATTCGGCGTGCTGGGCGGCTACGCGGCCGAGGCGGAGGCCGCGCGGATCTGCTCGTCGCTCGGCCTGCCCGACCGCGTGCTCGCCCAGGCGATCGGCACCCTGTCCGGCGGCCAGCGCCGCCGGGTGGAACTCGCCCGGATCCTGTTCGCCGGCGCGGGCAACGCCGACGCGACGCTGCTGCTCGACGAGCCGACCAACCACCTCGACGCCGACTCGATCGTCTGGTTGCGGGACTTCCTGCGGGCCCACACCGGCGGCCTGATCGTCATCAGCCACGACGTCGACCTGCTCGACAAGTCCGTCAACAAGGTCTTCCACCTGGACGCGAACCGCACCGCGCTCGACGTCTACAACGTCGGCTGGAAGACCTACCTGACCCAGCGCGAGCAGGACGAGAAGCGGCGCAAGCGCGAGCGCGCGAACGCCGAGAAGAAGATCGACTCGTTGAAGGCCCAGGCCGACAAGATGCGCGCCAAGGCGACCAAGGCGCGCGCCGCGCACCAGATGGACCGCCGCGCCGATCGGCTGGCCGCCGGCCTCGCCGAGACCCGGGTCGCGGACAAGGTCGCGAAGCTGCGCTTCCCGACCCCGGCGCCGTGCGGGCGCACCCCACTGACCGCCGAGGGGCTGTCGAAGTCCTACGGGTCGCTGGAGGTCTTCACCGACGTCGACCTGGCGATCGACCGGGGAACCAGGGTCGTCGTCCTCGGCCTCAACGGCGCTGGCAAGACGACGCTGCTGCGGATCCTCGCCGGGGTCGAGTCGGCGGACACCGGACAGGTCAACCCGGGCCACGGGCTGCGGATGGGCTACTACGCGCAGGAGCACGAGACGCTCGACCACGACCGCTCGCTGCTGGACAACATGCGCTCCGCCGCCCCGGACACCTCCGAGGTGGAGCTGCGCCGCATCCTCGGCGCGTTCCTGTTCAGCGGCGAGACGGTCGACCAGCTCGCCGGGACGCTGTCCGGCGGCGAGAAGACGCGCCTCGCGCTGGCCGGGCTGGTCTGCTCGGCGGCGAACGTGCTGCTGCTCGACGAGCCGACGAACAACCTCGACCCGGCGTCGCGCACGGAGATCCTCTCGGCACTGGCGACCTACCAGGGCTCCGTCGTGCTCGTCACCCACGACCCAGGCGCCGTGGAGGCGCTCAACCCCGACAAGGTGCTCATGCTGCCCGACGGCGTCGAGGACAACTGGTCCCCGGACCTTCTCGAACTCATCGCCCTGGCGTGAGCCGGGCGAGGAACGTGGCCGGCGGAGGATCCGTGCCGGACCGACCTGCTACCTGCGTGTAGAAGCACCCGAAGGCGCGTCCGTCTAGGCGGGTTGGCAGACTTGCCGGCAGGTCGCGGGCCGGAAGGCCCGGGTTTCTGGTGAGGGAGACGGTTTCGGGTGAGCGCGGGCGGCGGTACGAAGGCGGTTCTGGCGGCATTGGCCGCCAACCTGGGGATCGCGGTGGCGAAGTTCGTCGCGTTCCTGTTCACCGGGTCGTCCTCGATGCTCGCCGAGTCGATCCACTCGGTCGCCGACTCCGGCAACCAGGGCCTGTTGCTGCTCGGCCAGCGCCAGTCGGTCCGGCCGGCCGACGAGGACCATCCATTTGGGTTCGGCCGCTCCCGCTACATCGCCGGCTTCCTGGTCGGCATCGTGCTGTTCAGCGTCGGCGGCCTGTTCTCCGTCTACGAAGGCGTCGAGAAGCTCCGGCACCCGCACCACCTGGAGTCCGGCCTCGTCGCCGTCGTGGTCCTGCTGGTCGCGATCGTGCTGGAAGGGTTCTCGTTCCGGACCGCGATCCGCGAGTCGCGCCACCACAAGGGCGACGCTTCCTGGTGGCGCTTCATCCGGGACTCGCGGGCGCCCGAGCTGCCGGTGGTGCTGCTCGAGGACTTCGCGGCCCTCATCGGCCTCGTCTTCGCGCTCGCCGGCGTCGGGCTCACGCTGCTGACCGACGACCCGATCTGGGACGCCGCCGGCACGCTTGCCATCGGCATCCTGCTGCTGGTCGTCGCCATCGTGGTGGCCGTCGAGAGCTACGGCATGCTCGTCGGCGAGGCCGCGACGCCCGCTGTGGTCGCCGCGATCCGGGCGGCGCTGGTGTCCGCGCCGGCGGTCACGGCCGTGATCCACATGCGGACCCTGCACCTCGGGCCGGACGAGCTGCTCGTCGCCGCGAAGATCGGCCTGGACGAGGGGCTGACCGTCGCCGAGGTCGCCGCGGCGATCGACGAGGCCGAGCGCCGCCTGCGCGCCGCGACTCCCACGGCCTGCCGCGTCTACCTCGAACCCGACATCCCCCGCGCCCCCGCCGAGCTGAGCGCCAGCTGACCTCTCGCCGGCCGCGGCCAGCGGCAGGCCCTGGCCACACGGCCGGGGACCGCTTCAGCCTGGGGGGAGGAGGGCGGCCAGAGCGGTGGCGAGCGCGGCGCCGGCGCAGACCAGCCCGTACGGCAGCCTGCCGGCGCTGCTGGTGTCCCCGGGGAGCGCCGGGCGTGGGCGGGGGGCGAGGGCGGGCACCACCAGCCACGGGAACAGCGGCAGCCAGCTCGCCTCCACGCCGCCGGCCGCCAGTCCCATCAGCAGGGCGAACAGCGCCGCCGCGGCGGCGCCGACGAGGAACGGCCAGCCCGGCGTCATCGAGACCCGCCGCGCGGCCCGCGCCAGCGCCGGGCCGCAGCACAGCGACACGGCCAGCAGGTCGGGCACCAGCCAGGTCAGCGCGGCGTGGTCGAACAGGTCGGCGCCAGCCCGCGCCAAGCCCTCCGGCCAGGAGTACCCGGCCAGCCGCAGGGCGAACAACGGGGCGAGCGCCCCGGCGCCGGTGATCACGTTGAGCATAGGGCGGCGACGCACGAAGTACGCCGCGGCCACCGCCACCCCCAGCCAGATCGCCGGATAGGCGAACAGCCCGGACACGCCGAGCAGCAGCCCGGCCCCGAGCGCCCACCAGGCGCTCCGACCCCGCTCGGAGCCGACGACGCCGACGGCGACCGCCGCCGCCGCGACCGCCGCGGTGACCGCGTCCGGCCCGGCGACGGCGAACGGCGCCCAGGGCGCGAACACGAGCACCGGCAACAGCCGGCGGGCCGCCGGCGTGTGGCACAACGAGCGCACGGCGAGCCCCACCAGCGGCACGACCAGCGCCCCGATCAGGGTGAACGCTACCCCGACCGCGGTCGCGCCGCGAATCCCCAGCTGGCCGAGCCCCCAGACCAGCAGCTCCGGCCCCGGTGGCCGGCCGCTCGCCGCGTCCAGCAGGTCGGACGGGTGCCTGTCGGCGGCGGCCAGGAGGCTCGCCGGAGCTCCGAGCCCCCGCCGGGAGGCCACTCCCAGCGCGAGCCACCAGCCGGCGCTCGCCACATATGACAGGCCCAGCAGCGGGCCGAACGGGGGCGCCGGCAGGCCCTTCCTGCGCCGGGCGGTCAACGCGACCGCGCCCAGCGCCACGGCGGCCGCCACCGGCGGGAGCAGCGTCGAGGGCCCCAGCCGCGGCGGCCAGCCGAGCGGCAACGTGCCCCAGGCGATCCCCCTGCCCGCGGCCAGCCCGCTGGCCGAGTACGCGACGCTGGACGCGGCCAGCAGCGCCGTGACACCGGCCAGCACCGCCGTGACCAGGACCCACGACGCGGCCTCTCCGGCCTGACCGCCCAGCCAGGCGCGTGGGACGGCCCCGGGCCGGCCCGAGGGCTCCCCAGCCGGCCCGGCCCGGGCGGCCGCCGACGAGGGTGAACCCGTGTCCGCGTCCGCGTCGCCGGCCTCGCCGGCCGAGGTGCCGGTGGCCGAAGTGTCGGTACCAGGCGTATCGGCGCGCGGGGGGTCGGCGCCCGACTCGGGCCTGGACGCGGTATCGGCGGCGTTCATGCCCTGAGGTCCGGTACCGCGATCACACCATGACGGTAACCATCGGCGGCGCGATCTGCCCGGCCGGCTCCCCGGCACCACCCGTTCCCGGCGATTGGCCGTAGCACCGGGAGTGTTCGCTGGACAGCGCGGGGAAGGCACCCGGCCAACTCGGGCTCCGCGGGCGATCGCCGACGGCGGCGGCCGGCGGCGGCAGGCGGCCTGTGCGGGCTCGTGTGGGCTCGTGTGGGCTCGTGTCACCCGCGACGCGCCGCGTTCCCTGTTAGGAACGGCGGCGGTGATTGGGGAGACTGACGCCGTGGCGTTGATCCGATCCCGGCGCGCGGGTCACGGCTTGTCGCCGGAACCGCTCGGGCGTCGGGACTTGCGCCCGCGTGCGGGCCGAGCAGGAGCAACGTCGGGTTCCACGGGCGCGGCAGGGGGCCACTGATCGCGTGTGATGGATCACATGTGCTTCGAGTGGCGCGTTTCCCGAAGCTGAGTGAAGATCGGTTCGCAGATCATCTACACGGAGGGGGCCACATTGGCCGAGCTTAGGAAAGGGACCCGGATCACCGGCGCCGAGCGTGACAAGCTGGCCGCCGAACTTCGCAAGAAGTACGAGTCCGGGCAGAGCATCCGACTCCTCGCCGAGTCGTCGGGCCGGTCGTACGGCTTCGTGCACCGGATCCTGTCCGAATCCGGAACGACCCTGCGGGGCCGTGGTGGGGCGACTCGGGGCAGCAAGAAGAAGACCGCCTGATCGTGCCCATGCCGGCCGCCGCCACGATGGCGGCGGCCGGTCTTGGACTGGCCGTCGCGGGTTCGTGCGCGACGGTCACGTTCAGCCCACCGGCCGGGAGGCGACCGGCCGGTGACCAGCCGGCCGGTGACCAGCCGGCCGGCGGCCTGCCGGCCACGCACGACCTGATCACGGACAGTCCGATCACGGACGACCCGGACGCGGCGGTCCAGCTGCCCTCGGTGGCGGCGGCGCTCGCGGCCGTTGGCCGGGCCCTGCCCGGCGACATCCGGGTGGTCGTCCTGCGCGGCGACATCTGGTCCGCGTTGCGCACCCCCGACCGCGCCGCCCTGAACGGCGCGGACCTGGCGCCGGACGCCGTGGAGCGCCGCGTCGCCGAGTGGCAGGCCGGGTTCACCTGGCTGTCCGCCAGGGCTGACCTGGTCAGCGTCGCGGTGGCCGCCGGCCCGGTGAGCGGCGCTGGCCTACAGCTGGCGCTGTCCTGCGACCTGCGCGTCCTGACCGAGGACGCGGTCCTCTCGCTGCCCGAGGCCTCGCTGGGGCTGGTGCCCGGCCTCGGCGTCACCGCCATGCTCGTCACACTCGTCGGCTACCCGACCGCGCTCGACCTGTGCCTGACCGGGCGCCGGCTCACCGCGGCCGAGGCACGGGCCGCCGGCCTCGCACAGCGGGTCGTGCCCAGGGCCGGCCTCGACGCCGCCGTCGACGACCTCGTCGCGGCCCTGCTCGCCGCCCCGCGCGAGGCTGCCGCCGAGGCGAAGGCGCTGCTACGCGCCGCCGCCACCGGGCGCGGCCGCGATGGCGCGCTCGCCGCGGAGCGCGCCGCCCTCGCCCGCTGCCTCGCGGGCTATCCCGCCGGCTGACCATCGGCGCCGCCCACCGGCCCGGCGCCGTGCGCCTCCCCGAGTGGTCCCTGTCGGTCCTTGTCGGTCCGCGCGCCGATCCGGCGCTGGGACGGGGGACCCACCGCGCGGCCGGCGGCGCGCCGCCTCCTTGACCTCAACCTCGGTTGAGGTTTTAGCGTGATTGGTCGGAGCTGGAACATCACCGCATGGTGGCCGCGCCATGGCCAGGGCGCGGCGGGAATGGCGGCTGTAGTGCTGGTTCTTGCATCTGGGTAACAGTGCCGGTTCGCGCGGTCGCGCGGCGGCATCAGCCAGCCCGGCGACGGGCCGGGCGATATGGCGAGAACATGACCGGAAAGGTGACGAGACGGCGGATGGCGGGACCGGCAGGGGGACAGACGGGCGCGTGGACGACCATGCGCGGCTTCCAGCGCGACAGGTCGGTCGCCCGGCAGAGGCTGCGGCCGGGGACGGCCCGGCGGATCGTCGCCTTCGCCCGGCCCTACCGGCGGCTGCTGATCGGGTTCCTGCTGGTCGTGGTCCTCGACGCGGGCCTGGGCACCGTCCTGCCCCTGATCTTCAAGGCGATCATCGATGACGGGATTATTCCCGGCCGGGTCGGCGTCGTCGAGGCGCTCGCGGGCGTGGTGGCCGCGATCGCCCTCGTCGACGCGGGGATGTCGCTGCTGCAGCGCTGGCTGTCGGTGCGCGTCGGCGAGGGCCTGATCTTCGACATGCGCGCCCAGGTGTTCGACCACGTGCAGCGCCAGCCGCTGGCGTTCTTCAGCCGCACCCAGACCGGTGCGCTGATCACCCGGCTCAACAACGACGTGCTCGGCGCCCAGTCGGCGTTCACGAACACCCTGTCCGCGGTTTTCTCCAACGTGCTGACCGTCAGCTTCACGCTGGCCGCGATGTTCACCCTGTCCTGGCAGGTCACGCTGATCGCGCTGGTCCTGCTGCCGGTGTTCGTCCTCCCGGCGCGGGCGCTCGCGCCCCGGCTCGCCGCGCTCACCCGGGAGAGCTACGGCCTGAACGCCGAGATGAACACGACGATGACCGAGCGGTTCAACGTCGCCGGCGCGCTGCTGGCCAAGCTCTACGGCGACCCGGCGCGCGAGGTCGGCGTCTTTCGCCGCCAGGCCGGGCGGGTCCGCGACATCGGGATCACCCAGGCGATGTACGGGCGCATATTCTTCGCGTCGCTGACGTTGGTCGCCTCGCTCGCGACGGCCGTCGTCTACGGCCTCGGCGGGCGCTACGCCGCGCAGGGCCACATCGCGGTCGGCACGATCGTCGCTCTGACCGCCTACCTCGGCCGGCTGTACATGCCGCTCACCCAGCTGTCGAACGTGCAGGTCGACGTGATGACCGCGCTGGTGTCCTTCGAGCGGGTCTTCGAGGTTCTCGACCTCGAGCCGGCCATCGCCGACCGGCCGGGAGCGACGCGGCTGACGGTGCGTGCCGGCGGCGCCAGCATCGAGTTCGACGACGTGTCGTTCCGCTACCCGGCGGCGAGCGAGGTGTCGCTGGCCTCGCTGGAGTCGGTCGCCGTGCTCGACCCGCGCGTCCCCGCGCCGGTGCTGCACGGCGTGACGTTCCGGGCCCAGCCGGGTGAGCTGGTCGCGCTGGTCGGCCCGTCGGGTGCCGGTAAGACGACGATCAGCCAGCTGGTGCCGAGGATCTACGACGCGGTCGAGGGCAGTGTCCGGGTCGGCGGCGTCGACGTCCGGGACGTCACGCTCGCCTCGCTGCGCGCCGCCGTCGGCGTCGTCACCCAGGACGCCCACATGTTCCACGACTCGATCCGGGCCAACCTGGCCTACGCGCGCCCAGAGGTCACCGACGACCAGATGTGGGCGGCGCTGGACGCCGCGCAGATCGGCGCGTTGGTGCGGTCGCTGCCCGACGGGCTGGACACCGTCGTGGGGGACCGCGGCTACCGGCTCTCCGGCGGCGAGAAGCAGCGGCTCGCGATCGCTCGGCTGCTGGTGAAGGAGCCGAGCGTGGTCGTGCTGGACGAGGCCACCGCGCACCTGGACAGCGAGTCCGAGGCAGCGGTGCAGCGGGCGCTGGGGGCGGCGCTCACCGGGCGGACCGCACTGGTGATCGCGCACCGGCTGTCGACCATCCGGGACGCGGACCGCATCCTGGTGATCTCCGAGGGCCGGGTGGCCGAGGAGGGCCGGCATGCCGACCTGCTGGCACGCGACGGCCTGTACGCCGAGCTCTACCGCACCCAGTTCGCCACCGACATCCCGGCCCCAGGCCGCGAGGAGGGGACGTCGGGCCCCTCCCGGGCCGGCGATCTGGACGGCCCGGCGGTCGGGCGCCTCACGCCCGCCTGAGGCGGACGCCGGGCGCCCGCGGGCCAGGCACAGGGCCGCTGATACCTCCCGCCGGCAGGTTGCCCGGTTGGGGGCTCAGCGTCTTACACCGAGATACCCGCCGTATACGGCCATACCCGGCCGCGGCGACATTTCAGGACGGGGGCGTCTCGTTATTCCTCTGTCGTTGGTGACACCGTAAATCCACCGTCACTCGAGATGTTGTTGGAACCGCGAGCCGGCACATCCCGGGACGGCTCCGGCTCGTCGAGGGGAAGGGCGATGTCCACATCGCCCGACGGCCTGCGGTGAATGGCCGGATTGACACTCATGCCCACGCTCCGGAAGTCCTTGAGCCGCTGTACCATCGCTACCTCCGCACACGTCCGTGAGCGCATCAGGAGAGGTGGTCGGCCTCCCGACATTTCGGGCGTCCGGAGGTCATCCCCCGGGTGGGCCGGCGAGCGTCGGGCCCGACGTCCCAGCGGCCGCACCAGCGTCACTACCTCTTTGCCCTCTTTCCCGCGGCCATGCCTGTCACGGCCACAGCACATCCGGGCGCGGGCGCGCAGACGCTGTCGCCGATCCGAGGGCGGCGGTGCGGGTGTACCCCGGTCGGAGGTCGCGCGGCGATGCGTTACCTTGAACGGCCGTGGGCGCCGAGATGCACAGTGAAGCGCCGGCAGATGCCGGTGACTTGACGGTACGCCGTCGCGCGCCACGCTGCACTGGTTACGGCATGTACGGTTACTGCGGGACTGTCCGCCGAAGGTGGCGGGTGAAGCACGACGCGCCGGCACAACATGGTGGGCCGGCGTCCACATCAATGACGATCATTTTCTAGGCTGGAACCCGTGTCACGAAGAGCCAAGATTGTCTGTACGTTGGGACCGGCCACCAACTCCCCAGAGCGGGTGCGCGCCCTCGTCGATGCCGGAATGGACATCGCCAGGCTTAACTTCTCCCACGGCAGCCACGAGCAACATGCGGCTGTCTACCGGCGGGTCCGTGAGGCCAGCGACGAGGCCGGGCGTGCCGTCGGCATCCTCGCCGACCTGCAGGGCCCGAAGATCCGGCTGGGGAAGTTCGCCACCGGCGGCGTCACCCTCGTCCCCGGCGAGCAGTTCACGATCACCGTCCGCGACGTCGAGGGTGACCAGCACCAGGTCGGCACGACGTACTCGGGCCTGCCCGGCGACGTCAAGGCGGGCGACCGCATCCTGGTCGACGACGGCCGACTGGCGCTGGCGATCGACGGCGTCACGGACACCGACGTCCACACCACCGTCGTCATCGGCGGTCCGGTCAGCAACAACAAGGGGATGAACATCCCGAGCGCGGCGCTCACCGTCCCCGCGCTGACCGAGAAGGACGAGGAAGACCTGCGCTTCGCACTCGAGCTGGGTGTCGACATGATCGCGCTGTCGTTCGTCCGCTCGGCGGCGGATGCCAGCAAGGTTCGCGCGATCATGGACGAGGCCGGGATCCGGATCCCGGTCATCGCGAAGATCGAGAAGCCGCAGGCCGTCGCCGAGCTGGACGGCATCATCGAGGCGTTCGACGCCCTGATGGTCGCCCGCGGCGACCTGGGCGTCGAGCTGCCGCTCGAGGACGTGCCGCTGGTCCAGAAACGAGCGGTCAGCGCCGCCCGCGAGCGGGCCAAGCCGGTGATCGTGGCGACCCAGGTGCTCGAGTCGATGATCAGCGCGCCCAGGCCGACCAGGGCGGAGGCCAGCGACTGCGCGAACGCCGTGCTGGACGGCGCCGACGCGATCATGCTCTCCGCGGAGACGAGCGTGGGCGCGTACCCGATCGAGTCCGTCGCGACGATGGCCCGCATCATCGAGACCGCCGAGAACGACCTGTCCCGGATCCCAGCGCTGCGGACCGCGCCGCGCACGCTCGGAGGCGCGATCGCTCAGGCGGCCGCCGAGGTCGGGGCCGCGGTCGGGGCGCGCTACCTGGTCGCGCACACGCTGTCCGGGGACACCGCCCGCCGTCTCGCCCGCTACCGGTCGCACGTCCCGGTGCTCGGCTTCACGCCGATCCCGGCGGTGCGCAGCCAGATGGCGCTGCTGTGGGGGGTGGAGACGTTCGTCGTCCCGTTCGCCAACAGCACCGACGAGATGGTCCGCCAGGTCGACGAGGCGCTGCTCAAGATCGGCCGGTGCAGCCCCGGGGAGCTTGTCGTCGTCGTCGCGGGCACGCCGCCGGGCGTCGCCGGCATGACCAACACGATGCGCGTCCACCGGATCGGCGAGGCGATCTGAGCCACCCGGACGTTCCGGGCCTCCCGAACCGCGGCGGTGGAGGAAGGGCCGGCCGCGGGGCCGCGGCGGCGGCACGCATAGGCGTCGCGGCGATCGCTCGGTAAGGTCCCCGCCTGTCGGCGTTTTCGTGGCCCTGGGGTGGGCCACCGCGGGCGTGAGCTGTCAGGTCGTCGCGGTCGCGGCGGTCGAGCGAAGGCTCCGGACGGCGTGGAACCAGGCGGCGGGAGCGGGTGGATGGTCGAGAAAGGCAACGAGGAGGGGCCGGACGGAACCGGGCCTCCAGGCTCCGGATCCGCCGCGCCGCCGGGTAACCGGCCCGGCGCCGTGCCCGGCCAGAGCCGCGCCCCCGGCACGCCCGGCAAATCCAGCACACCCGGCAAATCCAGCACACCCGGCGGAGCGGGGGCGCCCGGCGGCCCGGGTGCGCCGGCCAAACCTGGCCGGCCCGAGACCGGGGGAGCTCCTCGGGCCTCGGCCGGTGCCCCCGTGAGCCGGCCGGCCGCGCCTCCCAGTGCGTCCCGGCCGGCCGCCACGCCCGGGTCCTCTCGTCCGGCGGGCTTCCCGCCTGCCAGCTCGTCCTCCGGGAACGCGCCGAAGCCGGCCACCGGTGCCTCACCCGCCGGTTCCTCGCCGGTGGCCGGCGGCGGGGGCGCCGGGCGCTCCCAGCCCGCGGCGCCCGGCCAGCAACGACACCCGGCCGCGCCGCTCGCGCCCGGGCGAGGCCCCACGTCGCTCACCCGCGCGGGCGGGCCGACGCCGTCGGCTTCGACGTCCTCGGCGCCGCAGACCCGGTCGGGAGCAGTCGGGCCATCCTCGCCGGCGCCGGGGCAGGGAGGGGCATCCTCGCCCAGCCAGCCGTCCTCGGCCTCCCGGCCGTCGCCGGCAGGGCCCTCCGCGTCTTCCGCATCCCCCGCTGCCTCGCCGGCACCGTCCTCCAGCCGGCCGCCGGCTGGCGGTGCGGCGGCCAGGCGCTCCCCACAGGCGCCGTCGCCGGCCACGCGCCCGGCCTCGTCGCCTTCCGGTCCGCCCGCGCGCCCGGGTGCGCCGACGCCCACCGCGGCCCCGTCGGGCTCATCTACCCGCCTGGGACCGTCGCCGTCGGCGGCGCCGCCGAGAGCACCGGGCGCGGGCGCGGGTTCCAGCGTCGGCGGTTCCACCGCGGCCGGGTCCACGGCGGGTGGTTCC
>NZ_MBLO01000023.1 GCF_001854805.1 Pseudofrankia coriaricola | reverse complement strand
CAGCCGGCGTGCCGAAGACGTCGAGCGCCCCATCGGCACCCGCGGGTCGTGGGCCCGCGGGTGCCGGGCCCGCGATGTCCCCGGCCGATGCCAGCGGGAGCTGGTTCGGGCGGACTGGCAAGGACGGCGAGGCCGCTCCCGGCGCGCCGGGCCGGCCCGCCTCGCCGGCCGCACGGGCCTTGCCGGGAACCGCGCCCGCGGCGCCCACAGCGGCCGCGGCGCCGACTCCGCCCGCGCCAGCGAAACCCTCGTCCGCGCCACGTGACTCCGCGGCGGCGCCGCTGGCTCGCGCCGACGGCCAGGAGCCGGCCGCCAAGCCCAGGGCCGCCGCCGGGCCGCGGACGCCACCGGCCGAGGCGTCGACGATGTGGGTGTCGCTGCGGCGAACCTCACCCCGGCCATCGCGGCGGTCTGGCGCCACCGAGGTGGCAAGGGCCCAGTCCCCCAGGGCCGAGCCGGAGACGCCCAGGACGGTACCGAGACGGGCGCAGACCGCGCCGTCCGAGCCTGCTCGACCGGAGCTGGCGGGGCGGGTCGGCGAGGCGGCCCGGCCACCTGACGCCCGCCGCTCCGGGAGCCAGCACCAGGCCGACCCGGCGGGCCTGAACCCGGAGAACACCGCGGCCCTGCCTCGCGTCGGGTCCCGAGCCGGGGTGCGGCCGGCGGATGCCAGGACCGCCGAGGCCGGACCGGCATTCCAGGCCTCCCCGCCGGCCTCCAGGCAGGCGCCGACCCATCTCGGCCACGCCGATCAGGGAGGCTCGCCGGCGGGAAGCCCGGCGCGCCGCCCCGAGACCCGGCGGGACGTGGCGCCGGCCGGGCGCGGAGCCGCGTCAGGCGACGATGCGGACGAGATACCGGCCGAGGGTGCTCACGGTTTTGACGAAGACGAATACGAGGACGAATACGAGGGCGGCGCCGAGGCCGACGGCGACTGGGGCGCGCCGGGCGCGGATCATGCCGCCGGAGGCCCGGAACGTGGGTGGTCGTCGGATCCGGCTGGCGCGCCGCCGGCCCGGCCGGCCCGCGGGCGGATGGCCTCCCTGATGCTGGTCGTCGCCGGGCTGGCGGCGGCGGGCGCGGCGCTCGCGCCCTGGAGCACGCTCGCGACCAGCGACGAGGAGCGCACGTTCACCGGGCTCACCGTGGGGGACGGGCGGTTCACGGTGGTTCTGGGGCTCGCGCTGGCCGTGCTCGGCGGGGCGGGGCTCGCCCGGCGACGGCTGTCGGGTGACGGGGCTCTCGGCCCGCTGCTCGCGAGCCTGCTCATCGTCATAGCCGGCAGCGACCTGCTGATCGGCCCGCCCACACTGGCGAGTTTCCGTGGGATCTCCGCCGACCAGATCGTGGTGGAGCCGGAAGCCGGGCTCTACGCCTCGCTCGCGGCCGGCGTGCTCGCCCTGATGGCGGCGCTGGTGCCCCGCCGCGGTGCCCAGGTGGACGGTGCCCGGGTGGACGGTGCCCGGGTGGACGGATCCGCGGACCTTCCGGCGCCACCGTCGCCCCGCCGGGCCGACGCGCGCCACCGCCCGGAGACACCGGCGTTCAGGCAGTCCGGCGACCACCGCGCGAACCGCGCGCGTTAGCCAGAACCCGCGCACGAGGCCGTCGGACGGCGACCTGACGACATCTGCGACGGACCGGGGCCCCTGGCCCTGGGCCCGCCGGCGTTGGTCTCGCCGCCTTGTGACCCGGACGGGCGACGCGGAGCCTGGCTGATCGTCGGTCACGGTTCGGGTGCGGCGGCCGGTACCGGGGGCGGTTTGGGCGTCGGTGTCGGTTGCTCACGGTGGTCGATGGGCGTCGCATGGTTACGCGTGGTACCACCGACGCGTGGCCGAGCAACTGGTTCCGTCGCGCGCGGACGTGCCTGACTTCCAGGCCGATCCCGACACGCACACCGTTCCTGGCACGCCTGACGTCGCCGGGTCGCGGGGCGTCGCCGGTCCGCGGCGGACGGAGCCCCGGCGGACGGAGCCCCGCTGGACGGGGCCCGCGCGCGGCCGGACGGGTCCGGGAACGCCGCGCGGCGGCGACGCCGAAGGCGGTGGGCCGGGAGGGGATCCTGACCGCCGCGTTCAGGCGGCCAGGGCGGCATGGCGCGCCGCGGCGGCCGCCACCGCCGACCCCCGGTGGGCCCGGCCGGGCACGGCCGCCGCCTGGCCGGGCTGGGATGCCGTCTACCCGGAGCCGGGGGCGTATGGCCAGGCCGCGGCGAGCGGCCCGGCGGGCGCCGACGCCCGGCCGCGTCACCGCGGCGCGCCGCCCGGCGAGCCAGCCGGCGCGCCTGGCGGCCGAGGGGCCACCGCGGTACCTAGGGCGGCCGGGGCGGCGACGGGCTGGTTGGCCGCCACCGCGCCGATGCGGTCAGGCTGGTGGCCGCGGGGCCGGGTGGCGCTGGTCCTGCCGGCCGCGCTCGCGGCGGCTGGGGCACTGCTCACGGTGATCTCGTCGACGATGACCTGGGCGACGGTGCGTGCGTTCGGGCTGGTGGAGTACTCGGTCGCCGGGCTGGACGCGGACCAGCACGGCCGGCTCACCCTGGGCCTGGGGATCATCACGGGCCTCGCCGCGGCGGGCCTCGCCGTCCGGCCGCGCGGGCACACCGGCCGGCTGGTCGCGGGCCTCTCGGGCGTCATGGGCCTCACGACGACGCTCGTCGCGCTGATCGACATCGGCTATCTGCGCGGTGGCGGACTGCTGGCCGGGCCGGGCGTCCAGGCCACCACCGTGATCGGGCCTGGGCTGTGGCTGGTGCTCGTCGGCGGCCTGCTGGCCATCGCCGCCGCGCTGCTCGCGCTGCCAGGACCCGGGTGGGCGGGCATCCAGCGGGGGGACGGCGGGAACGACAGCCGCGCCGACGGCCGCCGCCGCTCGTCGCGGCGGTGGCCGCCGGGCCGATCCGGGTGACCCCCTGATAGGGGACGAAAGAGCAGGACTATTGGGGTCGTGACCGAACTGTCCGGCTCCGGCAGACTCGGTATCGCACCAGCCGGGTTCGGGGGGATCGGGACCGCCTTGGGGGAGGATGTCCACGGTCACCGGCTGGCTGGCGCCGGGCCGTACGCGGGGTACGGTCAGGCGCCGCCATGGCGGGTGCCGGCAGCCCGCGAGCCTGCCGGCACCCGTGCCGGCGGCCCCTCAGGGGACCGCCGCACGGGCCGCCAACTCCGGCTTCGCCGGAGTTGGCGACGCCGCGGCGACGCGGTGGGGTGACCCCCGGACGTTGACTAGGAGCAGCGTCCACCTGGTGGTCTCCCACCCCGGCCTGGCGGGCGTGGCTCGCCCGAGGGTGTCAGGCCGGCGGGCCCAGACCGGTGGGGCCGGGCGGGTCGAGGTAGCCGTCCTCCACGGCGCGGTGCAGAAGATCGATCTTGGTGGTGGCCTCGCGGCCGGTCTCGCGGTACTTCCTGCGGACCCGGTCGATGTACTGCTTAGCCGTCTCCACCGCGATGCCCATCCGGCTCGCGACCTTCTTCATCGACATGCCGGCCGCATAGAGCTGCAGCGCCTGTCTTTCCTGCGCGGACAGCCGGGGCCGGTCGGGGGCGTCGTCGGTGAGCAGCAGGAACGCCAGCGGCGGCGAGATCCAGCCGGAACCATCCGCGGTGGCGTGGACCGCCTTGGCGAGGTCCTCCAGCTGGTCGGTCTTGGCCACGAACGCGGCGGCGCCCGCGCGGATCGCCAGGCGCACCGTCGCGGGGTCGGCGGTGGCGCTGTAGACGGCGACACCCATACCGCGTTCGATCAGCTGGCGGATGGTGTCCGGCGGGTTCGACCCGTCGCCGAGGCTGAGGTCCAGCAGCACGACGTCGGCATGACGGCCGTCGCCGGACATCAGCTCCTCGGTCGACCTGGCCGTGGCGATCAGCTCGATGCCGGGCAGCTGGCGCAACGCCATGCTCAGGCCCTGCAGCACTATTGGATGATCATCCACCGCCGCGACGGTTACGGGTGACCACATGCCATCGTCAGGCCGGTGCAGACCGGCATCGCCGGGGCCGTCTTCATCATCATCGTCGCGGGCGGGGAACGGGATTTCTGACGGATCGTCCGGGGGGCGGGCGTCGGGGGGGAGCGGGGGGGCAGGGGGAGGCACGGCACCATTTCAGCAGACGGTGACGAGACCTAACGTCTCGGCATAGGAGCGCAGGAAACGAATCTCGGTCGTCAGCAGTTGCAGTCGCAGCCGTCACAGCCATCGCAGCAGCTGCAGCACCCGTCAGCGCAGTCGCAGCAGTCGCAGCAGTCACCGCAGTTGCCCGAGCAGATGCCCTGCTTCTGCTGGCCGTCGAAGGGCGACGTGTAGTTGCCGCAGCACATCTGGCAGGTGCAGAACATCCCGGTCGCGGCGAGGCAGGTGGGGAAGGTGAGGCCGGGGCCCGGCCGCCCAGGGCCAGGTCCGCCAGGCCCACCCGGCCCGCCGGGGCCGGGATGGGGCGGCATGCCGGGCCCGGGACGGCCGGGCCCCGGCTGGGCGCCGCGGAACGCGTTGTCGACCGCCAGCTCCAGCTCGTGGACGAGCAGCAGGTGCGCCAGGCGGGCATGCCGGTTGCGTGGCCGCGGCCGCGGCCCGCCGCCGGACGACCGGGCGGACGCCCCATGCCTGGTCGAGCAGGCGGCGCCGTGCCCGGCCGCCTGGCCGTGGCGCGGGCAGCTCTCGTGCCCGCGATCCCCGGCGGCCCGCAGGGAACGGCTGGAACGGCTGGAACGGCTGGAGAGGCGAGAGAGGCGGGTGGCGGTGCGCGCGGAGCCGTCCGGGGCGGAGCCGTCGGCCGCGGGAGCGAACTTGACGTCGCGCAGGGCGAGCTCGATCCCGAGCAGCGCGTCGTCGCACAGCGCCCGTGCCTGGGCTTGGGTCGTTCCGGTGGCGGTCAGCGGGTTCCAGGCGCCTCTGGCGTCGTCGGCGGCCTGGTCGGCGACCGTGTCCAGCAGGTGCGCGAGCCGGCCGAACAGCCGGCCGGCCTCGGCGAGCGGCTCGGCGTTGCCCGGCCGGCCCGCGAGCACCGCCGTGTGCGCGAACGCCGCCTCGGCGGCCTCCTCGGCCGGCGCGGTCACCACGGTGAGCGCCGTGCCCGGTCCGGCCGCGGCCTCCACCGCCTGCTGCCGGCTGGCCGCGCGCTCCAGCACGTTCACGTCGAAGCCCAGCTCGGCGCCGAGGCTCGCGCCGCCGCGGGCCGCCGCGCCGGCGAACCGGCCGGCGAGCGCGGCGACCGGCCGGCGGGCGAACGGCCCGTCGCCGTCGGCGACGTGGTCGTCGACGTTCGTCGCGGCGGCGGTCAGCGAGACCGCGGCGGCGAGCATCGCGCCCCGGTCGTCCCGCGTCGCCACCTCGGCGGTGCGCAGCCCGCGCAGGGCACACGGCCCGGCTGTCCTCGTCGCCGCCTCACCGGTCTGTGCGGCTACCAGCACCGACAGCACCAGTCCGTCGACGTTCGTCGCTGCCCGCGCCCAGTGGCCCTGGCGGTCGCGCAGCGTCAGGCACATCCCGCAGAGGTGGGACATCCAGGTCGCCGTCAGCTCATCGCCCATTCGGTGCCGACACGGACGAAGGATGCCAAACATGGTCGTATGATTTCAGACTGCAGCAGCCGGGATGCGCATTTCGGGCTGATCCAAGCGTGTCGGCGCAGGTCAGCCTTGTCCCCACCGCCTGTGGGGTGGTCCGCCCATGATGCTTCCGTCGACGTGGTCGGGTTGGTGGTCCCCGCTTCTCGCGGGGTGGTCGACGCCCCTGGCTGCTGCCTCTGAAGCCAGTGCGTCAGGCGGGTCCCGGACACGCCCCACTTGGCTAGCCTGGCGAGTATGACCGATCGTCTGTATTTCCGTCAGCTGCTGTCGGGGCGGGACTTTGCCGTCGACGACCCCATCGCGCAGCAGATGGTCAACTTCTGCTACGTCATCGGGGACCGGGAGACCGGCGAGGCCGTCATCGTCGATCCGGCCTATGCGGCGGA
The DNA here is from genome assembly GCF_001854805.1 of Pseudofrankia coriaricola. Classification (GTDB taxonomy): domain Bacteria; phylum Actinomycetota; class Actinomycetes; order Frankiales; family Frankiaceae; genus Pseudofrankia. Next base: position 22,007 of record NZ_MBLO01000023.1, on the reverse strand, counting down.
CGACCTGCTCGGCATCCTCGAGGCCGACGGGATGCGGCTGGTCGGCATGTTGGCCACCCACCATCACCCGGACCACGTCGGTGGCACGATGATGAACTTCTCGCTCGCCGGAATCGTGGACGTGCTGGCCAGGGCGCCGGCGCCGGTGCACGTCCACAAGAACGAGGCCGAGTTCGTCCGCCGGGTCACCGGCGTCTCCGAGACCGACCTCGTCTCCCACGACCACGACGACACGGTTGAGGTCGGCGCGATCCCGATCCGGCTGCTGCACACCCCCGGCCACACCCCGGGCAGCCAGTGCTTCCTCGTCGCGGACCGGCTGGTCGCCGGCGACACGCTGTTCCTCGACGGCTGCGGCCGCACCGATTTCCCCGGTGGCAGCCCGGCCGAGATGTACGAGAGCCTGCAGCGGCTCGCCGCCCTCCCGGACAACCCGGTGGTCTACCCCGGCCACTTCTACTCGCCGCCGCGCGGCAGCGCCCCGATGGCCGACGTCACCGCTACCAACATCGTCTACCGCCTCCGCGACCAGGCCCAGTGGCTGCGCGCCTTCGGCGGCTGACCCGGGCGTACGCGGCGCGGAGACCTGCGCGGTGCTGCCACCCTAGAGGGCCAAAGGGCGTGCGAAAATGATCTTCCTTCGCACGCCCGGCGGCCGTTGTCCCAAGGATCACTAACGGGTGACGAGCCCGGCGCGTAGTTTCGCCGCCGTGGTGCCCCGCGTCGACTGGATGACGCGGATCACGGCGCGGGCGATGGGCAGCAGGCTGTCACGGTCGACCTTGTCGAGGGTGTCGGCCTCGTCGAACAGGTACCAGGGCGCGGAGAGGAACTGGACGATCGGGACACCGGCCGTGTGGTAGAAGGCACCGTCGGACAGCGGGGCCGGGCCGAACGCGTCCGGCGCCAGCAGCATCGAGCGGCCCAGCCGCTCGGCGACGAGCGCGTCGTAGACCGTCTTCTCCAGCGAGGGAATCCCGCTGGTGAAGAACCAGCGGGGCACGCACCGGCCGGTGGGCCCGAGGCGGCCGTCGTGCTCGGCGAAGTCGCGGGCGGCGTGCTCCAGATGCACCTCGAGGACGACCTTCTCCAGCTCGGCGCCGTGCTTCGCCACGTAGTCGACCAGCCCGGCGCCGCCGTAGAAGTGCCCGCCGTGCAGCAGGAAGCGCATCCGATGGGGCCGGTCGGCCGCGGGAACACGGGCCCAGTAGGCGGCCTGGGCGAGCACCATCGCGATCCCGGTGCCGTCCTCGACCGCCGACGCCCACGGTCCGTCGTGGTGCGAGCCGACCAGCACCAGCTCGTCATCGCCCGCGGGCCCCGGGAGGTCGCCGACGATGTTGTCGCTACGGGCCGGCGCGGTGCTGGCCGCGACGTCGAGGCGGATCCGCACCTTCCCGCGGGCGAGCTGGTCACGCAGCCACCGGCCGTCACTCCCGTTGATCCACACTCCTGGGATCGCGGTCGTCTTGCCGTTGTACGGGAAGTAGTAGCGACAGTCGTCGCCGGGGTAGTCGAGCAGCGTCCCGACGAACGCGACGGCGCCCGCCTCGACCACCTGCTGGGCGATGCCGTCGGAGCCCGCGGGGAGCGGCAGGACCTGCGTCTCGCCCGCGAACGTGGCCTCCGGGTCGTACACCCGCTGGGCGGAGTCCTTCGGGACGCTCCCGAAGGTGGCTGGCAGCGCAGGCGGCAGCGCGGCGACCTTGGCGTCGACCAGCGCCGCCCGTCCGGCCGCGGCGCCCGGGGCCGCCTCGTCGAAATGCGCGAGCTCGACGTCGAGCCCCTCGGCCGGGGCGGCGAGCGGTACCGGGAAGCACCGCAGCTCGCGCGGCGCCGCGCCCGCCGGGGTCGCCATCAGCGAGTAGTGCGTCGGCTCCCACCTGGTGACCGCGACCGGTTCTGTGTGTACGTCGACCAGGCCGATCTCGCGGAACTTCGCGGCGACGAACCCCTCGACCCAGCTGTCCGCCGGGTAGCCGGGCCGGCGTACGCCCCGCGCCACGATCTGCTCGATCCAGCCCACCATCTCCTCGACCCCGGGCGGGGCCGCCGGCCCCGTCGTGGCTGTCGCCGTCGCCGGGCCGGCGCTCCCCGACTGGCACCCGGCCACACCCGTGACCGTCACCGCCGCGGCGGCGAGCGTCCCGCCGAGGAACTCGCGCCGCCCGAGCGGCACGGCGGCCCATCTGTCGGCGCCCGGGCGCGCCGCGCCCTCCTCGGCGGCCTTCCGCGACCTGGCCATCGCCTGCCTCCCGCCTGAGATCGCCCAGGAGCCTCGTCCGGATCGGCGGACGGACGGGACGACGGTGCCCGGTGTCCTGCCCACGAGGACGCCGTCGACCATGCCCCGTGCCCGCCGCCGTCCGGCTCGGCCCTCGACCGCCGGGCGGACATCCAGGTTGGCGCTCCGTGCCCAACCTTATCCACTTCGTGCATACGCTTCTAGATCGGCATCGTCGCCCGCGTCCCGGCGAGGCTGAGGATCGCCAGCTGAGGGAGAGGGTCCGCGGTCGCATGCGGTCGGAGCGGATCCAGGCGAGCCGTCAGGGCGCGGGCCGCGTGGTGACGCGTTCGAGGGCCTCTGCGAGGTGGTCGAGGTCGGCGGGGGTGCTGTGAACGTGGGGGCTGACGCGCAGCGCCGGGACCGCGTCGCGGGCTCTGGTCTCGTCGATCGCGGTCGTGAGGATGCGCTCCTCGCGCTGGAGGCGGGCGCGTATCGCCGCCGGGTCGATGCCGCGGGGAGGGCGGAGGGTGACGATCCCGGACGGGGAGGCGGCGTCCTCGCCGAGACGCCAGCCCGCGACCCCGCCGAGCCGCCTCCGCGCCGCCGTGCCCAGGGCCTGGATGCGGGCACGCACCCGCTCCGGCCCCGCCTCGACGTGCTCGGCCAGCGCCGCCGCCAGCCCCACCCGCGCCGCGACCGGAGCCTCCCCGATGTCGAACCTGCCGACGCCCCCGAACGCGACGAGCCGCCCACCGCCTGGCGCCACCGGGTCGGGCTCCCAGCGGGCCGTGTACCCCGTCGGGGCGGGTACGCCGAGCCGGTCGACAAAGTCGGGCCGCACGGCGAGGAATCCGACGCCGCGCGGTCCGCACAGCCATTTGCGTGACGTTCCGACGTAGGCCGCGACGCCGCCGGTCGCGCCGGCGGCCGTCGCGTCGACGTGGCCGAGCGACTGGGCGACGTCGAGCAGCACGGGTACCCCGGCGTCCCGGCACAGCGCGGCCACCGCCACGGTCGGCTGGACGATGCCCCGTTGGCTCGGCACCTCGGGGAACGTCACCAGGTCCAGGCGGTCCAGCACCGCGGGGCCGTCACCCCGGCGGAGGCGGTCGACGTCGATCCGGCCGTCGGGGAGCACCGGCAGGTCGACGAGCTCCAGGCCGTCGCGCAGCGCGCGGGCCCGCAGGGCGAGCAGGTTCGAGGAGAAGTCGCTCGGCACGATGCCGACCCGCCCGCCGCGCGGCAGCGGCCAGGCGTCGAGCAGCGCGGTGAACGCCGAGGTCGCGCAGTGGTGGAAGGCCACGTCGGCCTCGGCCAGCGCCGGGTCGAGCAGCCCGGCGAGGGCGGCCCGCGCCGCGTCGAGGCGTTCGGCCGCCCGCTCCTGGGCACCGTACGAGCCGAGCGTCGCCTCCGCGGCCAGGTGCGACGTCTGCGCGTCGACGACGGCCTGGCTGGCCGGGCCCGCCGCGGCCGCGTCCAGGTGGACCACCGCCAGCCCCTCGCGCGCCGCCAGCCACCGCCGGCCCAGATCCGGGAAGGGCACCGCCTCCTCGCCACCCGCGCTCGCCTCGCCGCTGGTTCCCGCCTCGCCGGCGGCTGCCACCCTGTCGCCACGCACTCCCGTCACGGTGCCAGGCCGAGGAGAGCGCGACAATGGCGAAGCCTCGCGCGCCGGAAGCCTCACGCGCCGGAGCACCGGTCCAGCTGCCAGAGTGGCATCCGACGGCCGGTCCCAGCAGGAAACGACCAGGGGTTCTCGTCGCCCGGAACCGCGATGTGCCCCTCGTCTCACAGGTGCGGCCGGGTGGGGGCGCGATGGCGGCCCGCCCGGCCGGGAGAGAGGCGCGCGGCGATGAGCGACGGGGTGACGACGAGGGCGGTCCGGCTGGTGGCGGTCGGGGAGCCGCTACAGGTGGTGGAGAACGCCCGGCTGCTGGCACCGGGGGCGGGCGAGGTGCTCGTCCGCGTCGACTACGCGGGCGTCAACCCGATCGACACGTACGCCGCTGTCGGGATCGTCGGCGACACCGCCCGGCTGCCGCGGACCATCGGCGTCGAGGGCACCGGGATCGTCGACGGCGCCCGCGTCGTCGTCACCGGCTCCGGCCTCGGGCTCTTCCGTGACGGCACCTGGGCGGGCGCGCTCGTCGCGCCGCGCGACGCCGTCGTCGAGGTGCCCAGGGAACTGGACCCGACCCAGGCGGGCGCGATCGGCACGGTGGCGGTGACCGCGTACGAGGCGCTGCACGTGCTCGGCCGGGTCACCGCGGACGACCGGGTGCTGGTGCTCGGCGCCGGCGGCGGGGTCGGGGTCGTCGCGGTTCAGCTGGCGAAGATCGTCGGGGCGAGCGTCGTCGGGCAGGTCGGGTCGGCGGCCAAGGCGGACGCGGTCGCGGCGCTCGGCGCGGACCGGGTGGTGGTGACGGGCGCGAGCGGCCTGGTCGCCGAGGTCGGTGACTTCCGCCCGACGCTGGTCATCGACCCGCTCGGCGGCGGCTTCACCCCGGGCGCGGTGGAGCTCGCGGCGATCAGTGGGAGGATCGTGATTCTCGGCGTCTCCGCCGGCCAGGACATCCCGTTCCCCGGCCGCACCTTCTACCGCAAGGGGCTGAGCCTGCTCGGCTACGCCGGCCTGGTCTCGACCCCCGAACGGCGCGTCGCCGCCGTGCGTGCCATCGCCGCCGACATCGTCGCCGGCAGGCTGCGGATCCCCATCGACGAGGTGGTCCCCCTTGACCGCTTCGACGACGCCATCGCCCGCCTGCGCGACCGCTCCGTGCTCGGCAAGGTCGTCCTCGCCACCCAGCGGTAACCCGCGCACCGTGAAGACCCCGCCTGCCGGGCACCGCGAGTTGCCGGGCATCGCGAAGACCTCGCGCACCGCGGACGCACAGCCGGAGTGCGTTCGCTGTGCGGGTAGGCCGGCGAAGGGTACGGCCTGAATGGGCCGGAGCGGGCAGGACGGCGCGGAAGGGGCTGAACTGGGCGTATGCCGGCGCAGTGGGGCAGAACACCGCGGGCGGTGAGCCGGTCCGGTGGCCGGTGCGGGCCGGGTTCCGGCAGTCTCGTGGTATGGCCGAATCCGGGGCGGCCTCGGCGCTGCCCGCCCATCACGGGGTTCCGGGCATGGCCGAGCCGGGCGAGCGGCCCTCGCGTGCCAGGGTGGGGACCGCGGCACCGCCGGGGCCGGAGATGGACTTCGTCACCGGCCGGCTCGCGCGGCCGGCGCCGCCGCGCGCCGGCATGCCCTCCGCGAGGGTCGCCGTCATCGGGGCCGGCGCGGTCGGTGGTTACTTCGCGGCCCGCGCCGCCGCGGGCGGGGCTGAGGTGTGGCTGTGCGTCCGCCGCCCGTTCGACCAGTTGGTCGTCGTCTCGACCGGGGCGGACGGCGGCGACGTCGAGGCCGAGGTGCCCGCCGAGGTGGTCACCGACCCGGCGAAGCTGCCCCCGTACGGGTTCGACTGGGTGCTGCTCGCCACCAAGGCCCATCAGATCCCGGCCGTGGCGCCGTGGCTCACCGCGACCGTCGGGCCGGGAACCAGCGTCGCCGTGCTGCAGAACGGCGTGCGCCACGCCGAGCGGGTCGCCGCGTTCGCCCACCCCGACCAGGTGCTGCCCGCCGTCGTCTACATCAACGCCGAGGCCGAGCGGCCCGGCGTGGTCCGCCACCGCGCCGGCGGCGTGCTGCAGGTGCCTGACGTCCTGCTGGCCGAGCGGCTGGCCGAACGGGTCCTCACGGCCGGCGAGGTCCGCCTCACCGAGGACTTCGCCACCGCCGCCTGGACGAAGCTGTGCGTCAACAGCGCCGCGAACACCCTGACGACCCTGACCGGGCGCCGCCTGGAGGTGCTCCGTCGCGACGACGTCGCCCAGCTCGCGCTCGCGATCATGGCGGAGGCGGTCGCGGTCGCCCGCGCCGACGGCGCCGAGGTGCCCGAAGGGCTGCCGGAGTTCACCGTGCGCCGGCTGCGCGGCCAGCCGCCGGGCGCGGGCACGTCGATGCTCTACGACCGGCTAGCCGGCCGCCGCCTCGAGCACGAGGCGCTGATCGGCGCCGTCGTCCGCATCGGCGCCGAGTACGGCGTGCCCACCCCGACCTGCGTGACCGTGCTCCCCCTGCTCGCCGCCATCAGCGACGGCGCCGAGACCTGACCTGCGTTCATATCGCCGATTCAGGGACGTTGATCGGGCGAGCTGTCTCTCATGCCGGGTTGCCCGCGGGGTCCCCGCCGATTGGCCGAAAGCGGCCCGCAAGCCGGGCCGCCACAGTGATGGCGGTCAATCGGTGGGGCGGGTGGAGTCGGTCTGGGGCTCGGGGACGAGCTTGGCGACGATGTACTCGGCGATCGCCAGGGACGCCGTCGCGCCGGGGGATGGGGCGTTGCGGACGTGTAGGACGCGGCCGTGCTGGGCGAGCACGAAGTCGTCGACGAGGCCGCCGTCACGGTCCACGGCCTGGGCGCGCACACCCGCGGGGCCGCGCATGACGTCCGCGGCGGACAGTTCCGGCACGTAGCGGCGGGCCTCGGCGACGAACGCCCGCTTGCTGGCGGTGCGCAGCATCTCCTTGGCGCCGGTCTTCCAGTGCGTCCTGGCCAGCTTGCGCATGCCGGGCCAGGCGAGCGTCTCCCGCAGGTCGGCGCCCTTGACGGTGCCGACGGTGTAGCCCTCGCGGGCGGTGGCGAGCACCGCGTTCGGGCCGACGAGCACCTCGCCGTCGACCCGCTTGGTCAGGTGGATCCCGAGGAACGGGTACCGCGGGTCTGGCACCGGGTAGATCAGGCCGCGTACCAGATCGCGCCGCTCGGGCCGCAGCAGCCAGTAGTCGCCGCGGAACGGGATGATCCGGGGCGACGGGTCCTCGCCGGTGAGCCGCGCGACCTGGTCGGACTGCAGCCCGGCGCAGGAGACCAGCAGGTCGAACGGGCCGATCTGCTCCGTCACCTCGCGCAGCTCGGCCTTCGCGGCGGCGCTGTCACCGTCCGGGTGGTGCCCGTTCGGCGCCACCGGCGCGGTCCCGCGCACGCGCACCCGCAGCCACACGCCGTCGGTCTTCTCCTCGATCCCGACGACCTCGGCGCCGGTGCGCACCGTGCCGCCGGCGTCGAGAACGTCCGCGCGCAGCGCCCGGCAGACCGCCGGGTAGTCGACGATCGCCGTCGTGGGGGAGTGCAGCGCGGCGACGCCGCGCGCGTGCGGCTCGATCCCGCGCAGCCCGTCGCCGTCGAGCCATTCGCAGCGCGGCACACCGTTCGCCTCGGCTCGGCGGGCGATCTCCTTGAGCCGGTCGATCTCGGTGTCGTCGACCGCCACGACGACCTTGCCGCACTCGTCGTAGCGGATGTTGTGCTTGGCGACGTACTCACGCAGCAGGCCGACGCCGCGCCGGCACAGCGTCGCCTTCAGCGAGCCGGGCGTGTAGTACAGGCCGGCGTGCACCACCCCGCTGTTGCGACCGGTCTGGTGGCGGGCGATGTCCTGTTCCTTCTCGAAGACGGTCACCGCGGCCGACGGGTCGACCTGCCCGAGACGCCTGGCCACCGCCAGTCCCAGGATCCCGCCGCCGACCACCGCGATACGTCCCGCCACCTTGCCGCCGCCTCCCGTTTCGCGAGCCTCACCCAACCCCCGCCGTCGTCCAGTATCCAAGCCCGGCCGTCCGGCCCGTCCGCAGGTCCCGCGCTTGCCCGGCTGTTCCCGGAATCTCCCGTGACGGGTGGCGCCGGACAGGCGAGGATGCCTGGGCCGGGCGGGGCCGGCTGGCGGCGTGTGGAGGGAGAGTCAGTGGGCGGGCACGAGGTGCGGGTCGTCAGTCCGGCGGAGCGGCCCGCGGGGATGCGGGTGTTCCGCACGGCGCTGGTCGCGTTCCCCGATCCCGGCTTGTTCACCGCCGAGGACCCACACGGCGACGCGTACTTCGAGAAGGACCGGATGTTCGGCGCCTTCGTCGACGGCGAGATGGTCGGCACCACCGACTCGCTCGCGAGCTGGCTCGCCGTCCCGGGCGGGCGGCGGCTGCCGCACACCGCCGTCACCGGGGTGGGTGTGCTGCCGACGCACACCCGCCGCGGCCTGCTCACCGCGCTCATGCGCGCGCAGCTGGACGACGCCGTCGCCCGCGGCGACGTCGTCGCCACGCTGCGGGCCAGCGAGGCGGTGATCTACGAGCGGTTCGGGTACGGCATGGCGACGCAGACCGGGCAGGCCGTGGTGACGACGTCCAAGGCTCGTTTTCGGCCGACCGCGCCGCGCGGCGGACCGGTGCGCCTCGTGGACTCGGCCGACTGCCAGGACCTGCTTGCCGCCGTCCACGAGAACCTGTCGGCGCACCAGCCGGGCGCCATGGGACGTTCCGCGCCGTGGTGGCGGCTGCGGACGCGGCCGAAGCCGGGAAGAATCGCCTACGTCGCGGTGCACGGCGAGCCCGGCGCCGAGGACGGGTTCGCGCGCTACCACCCGGCTGAGGCCGTCGACTGGCACATGGACGGCGAACGGACGATCGTCGTCGACGACCTGGTCGCCGGCACGCCCGCGGCCAGGGCGGCCCTGCTGCGCTTCCTGCTGGGCCTCGACCTCGTCGACAGGATCGTGATCGACGACCTGCCGCTCGACGACCCGCTGCCCGCGGCGCTGACCGACCACCGCGCCGTGCGGTTCCGCGAGATCGAGGACGAGACGTGGCTGCGGCTGCTGGACGTGCCGGTGGCACTGGCGGCCAGGGCCTACCAGGGCGCCGGGAGCGTCGTCATCGATGTCGTCGACGACCTGCTGCCTGCGAACTCGGGCGTCTACGAGATCAGCCAGGCCGGCGCCACCCGGCTGGCGCTGTCCGCACAGGCGCCGGCCGGCCTGAGGGCCGGCGTGGCCGCCCTCGGCGCGGTCTACCTGGGCGGAACACGCTGGTGGCAGCTCGCCGCCGCCGGCCGGGTCGACGTACTCGACCCGGCCGCCCTCACCACCGCCGACACACTGTTCGCCACCAACGCTCAGCCCTACAGCGGCACCCGCTTCTGACCGGCCGAGTCTCGATCGCCCTTCTCTAAGCGCCGATGGCGTGGAAGCCGCCGTCGACGTGGATGATCTCGCCGGTGGTGGCGGGGAACCACTCGGACATGAGGGCGACGCAGGCGCGGGCGGCGGGCTCGGTGTCCTGAACCTCCCAGCCGAGCGGCGCCTTGTCATCCCAGACCGCCTCGAACTTCTGGAAGCCGGGGATGCTCTTGGCGGCCATGGTGCGCAGCGGACCGGCGGAGACCAGGTTCACCCGTACGCCGCGGGGGCCGAGGTCACGGGCGAGGTAGCGGGCGGCGGAGGCGAGGCCGGCCTTGGCGACCCCCATCCAGTCGTAGCTCGGCCAGGCGACCGAGGCGTCGAAGTCCAGGCCGACGACGCTCGCGTGCTCGCCGAACAGCGGCAGCGTCGCCCGGGTGAGCGCGGCCAGCGACCAGGTCGACACCTGCAGCGCGGTGCCCACCTCCGGCCAGGCGGCGTCGACGAACGGCTTGCCGCCGAGCACCGACTCGGGCGCGAAGCCGATCGCGTGCAGCACCCCGTCCAGGCCGTCGACGTGTTCGAGCACCTTGTCGGCGAGCCCGCCGAGGTGCTCCTCGTCGGTGACGTCCAGCTCGATGACCGGGGCCTCCGTCGGCAGGCGGCGCGAGATCCGGCGGGTGAGCGACAGCCCGCGGCCGAAGCCGGTGAGCACGACGTTGGCGCCCTGCTCCTGGGCGATCCGGGCGACCGCGAACGCGATCGACGCGTCGGTCAGCACGCCGGTGACGAGAACCCGCTTGCCTTCGAGAAGTCCGCTCATGGTTGGCATCCTGCCAAAGCCGCCACCTAGGGCGACACATCCGGTGGGTGTGTCTGTGTCTCTGGTTCGCTCCGTGCGGACACGGCCCTCCGGCAGCCCGCTCGCCTGGCGGCTCGCGGGCTACCTCCGGGCCGTGTCCTCCTGCGCTCACGTGCGCTGCGGCGACCTCCGCTGCGGCCCGACCACGTCGCTTCGCTCGTAGCCGGGCCTCCGCGGAGGTGCGCCTCCGCGCCAGCTCGGTTGCGTGCCGCTTGAGCGGCACGAATCGAGGTCCTGGTCTGAGCCGGATCTTGATCGTTTTGTGGGAGCCGCCGGTCAGGCAGGAAGGCGACCCCACGAGCGAAGCGACGTGGCCCCCGGGCGGGTGTGTTGTGGTGTCGTGACGTTCAAGCGGGTGGTGACCGTGCGGCGCGGAGGCGCACCTCCGCGGAGGCACGCCTACGAGCGCAGCGAAGTAGGCGAGCCGCAGCGGAGGTCGCCGTAGCGCACGTTCGCGGAGGAGGACGGCGCGCGGAGGTCCCTTGGGAGCGAAGCGAGTAAGGGGCCGTAGCGTGCCGCCCGGACGGAGCGAACCATCAACAACCTTTAGCCCCGACCCGGTTCGACCCTGGCGGCCGGGAGCGAAGCGAGTAAGGGGCCGGAGCGCGCCGCCCGCACGGAGCGAACCAATGTCACAGCGGCCCGCTGGAAGCGGCCGTGGCGGGCTTCCGGTTCATGCGGCGCAGGCCTGCCCTGGTGACCGGCTCGACGAACCGGGCGGCGAGCGGGCCTAGCACCGCCATCAGCAGCACATAGCTGGCGGCGAGTGGCCCGAGCCGCGGGCTGACCCCGGCCGAGACCGCGAGCCCGGCGATGACGATCGAGAACTCGCCTCGCGCGACCAGCGCCGTGCCGGCGCGGAACCGGCCGAGCGTCCCGATCCCGGCCCTTCTCGCCGCCCACCAGCCCGTCGCCACCTTCGTCGCCACCCCGGCGACGGCGAGCACCGACGCCACGGCCAGCACCGGCGGGATCTCCGCCGGGTCGGTGTGCAGGCCGAAGAACACGAAGAACACGGCGGCGAACAGGTCACGCAGCGGGGTCAGCACCTCGCGCGCCCCCTCCGCCACCGGCCCGGACAGGGCGATGCCGACGAGGAACGCACCCACCGCCGCCGACACCTGCAGCCGCTGGGCGACGCCCGCGACCAGCAGGGCCAGCCCGAGCGCCCGTAGCAGGATGATCTCGTCGTTGCGCTCCGACTTCGGGTTGAACACGAGCCGGGTGACCTTGGAGCTGTGGCGCAGCGCGACGAACAGCACCGCGACCAGCGCGCCGAGCGCGATGGCGAGCGTCAGCGAGCCGCGCGCGACCGTCTGGTGGGCGAGCAGCGCGGTGACGATCGGCAGGTAGACGGCCATCGCCAGGTCCTCGATCACCAGGACCGACAGCACCACCGGGGTCTCCCGGTTACCGAGCCGCCCGAGGTCGCCGAGGACCTTCGCGATGATCCCGGACGACGAGATCGCGGTGACGCCGCCCATGACGACCGCGGCGGTCCCGCCCCAGCCGAGCAGGAACGCGGCGGCGACGCCGGGCACGGCGTTGAGCAGGAGGTCGACGGCGCCCGCCGGGGCCTGTCTGCGCAGGCCGTGGATCAGCTCGTCGGCGGTGTACTCCAGGCCGAGAGTGAGCAGAAGCAGGACCACGCCGATCTCGGCGCCGGTCTTGATGAACTCCTCGCTGGCGACCAGCGGCAGCAGCCCGCCCTTGCCGAAGGCGAGCCCGGCGACGAGGTAGAAGGGGATCGGGGAGATCCCGACCATGCTGGCGAGGTGCCCGATGACGCCGAGGCAGAACAGGACCCCGCCGAGCTCGATGAAAATCGAAGCAGTGTGTTCCATGCCGTCGTCCCGCCGTCAACCGGTGCGGAACAGCTCGGCGACCGCGGCGGTGTTGTCCGGCGTCCCGACGACCACGACGACGTCGTCCGCCTCGAACCGGAAGTCCGGCCGGGGCGAGGCGAGCACCTCGTGGTCGCGCACGACGGCCACGATCGAGGCGCCGGTGCGGGTTCGGGCCTGGGTGTCGCCGAGCAGCCCGCCGGCGTACGGCGACTCCGGCGCGATCTTGATCTGTTCGCCGACCAGGCCCGCGAACACCTTGCTCAGGTCGGCGAGCTTCTCCACGATGTGCGGCGCGCCGAGCAGCTCCGACAGCGCGTCGCTCTCCTCGCCGGTGAGCGTGAGCGACTCGGCGACCGAGTCCGGGTCGCCGGCGTCGTAGATCACGAGGTCGCGCCGCCCCTTGTGCCGCGACACGACGCCGACCCGCCGGCCGGCGCGGGTGTTGAACTCGTGCCGCAGCCCGATCCCGGGAAGCGCGGTCTCCTCGATGTCCACGATGGGGCCTTTCGTCGCCTGTCGTCGGTCAGGGTCGCTAGATCGACGGCTTCCGGCTCGTCGTCCGCCGACAACCTCCGGCGGCGCGAGACGTGCCAGCTTCGCCGTCGGAGTCCCCGAGGGGTCCTGCCGGGACGGCGAAGCCACGAGGCGTCCGTCGGAAGGCCGGGCTCGTGCCACCGGGATCGCCGGCGAGCGCCACGCCGGGTGAGCGCACGGCGCCGAGCGGTCCAGCCTCCCCGTCCGCCCCAGCCGAGGCCGGTAGCCAGGCGGCCGAGTTATTGGGTCGCCCAGGGTCACATTAACCGCTCCCAGGGGTACTCAACCGGTCCGGGCCGGGAGCGATCCCCCGCTCCGGCCGACCGCCATCCGGACTGGGCGAGTCGGGAAGCCGACGGCGACCGCGGTCACGAATGCTCCGCGGGCCAACTTCTACCAGGCAGTATGAAGTCAGGGCGCCGGGGGAAAGACGCGCCAACGAGCAGAGGGAGCCCGCCAGCCATGCTCAGGTCGCCAGCCCGCCTGCTACGGCGGATCGCGCTGACGGTGCTAGGTCTCGCCGTCCTCGGCCTTGGCGCGGCGATGCTCGTGCTGCCGGGGCCGGGGTTCCTCGTCGTCGCGCTCGGCTTCTTCATCCTCGGCCTGGAGTACGACTGGGCGCGGACCCGCTTCGAGGCCGCCCGTCAGAAGGCCGCTGACCTCGCCGACCTCGCGGCGTCGCGCGCCTGGTCGACGGCCGGCTCGATCCTCTTCGGGATCGGGATGGTGGCCGCCGGGATCCTCTGGATCATCTACGACGACCTGCCTGGCTCGTCAGCCTGGAGCGGCGGCAGCGTGATCTTCGGTGGCGTGGCCGTGCTGGCCACGATCATCGTCAGCCTCTGGCAGGCGCGGCAGGCCCGCGAGGCGGGCCAGCCCACACCGGCCGAGGTCCTGGAAGCCCGCCGCCATGATTCCGAGGACACCCCCGCCGATGGCGCTATGCCGTTGAGGTGAGCAAGGCACGCAATCCGGCCGCCGCTGGTGACGGCGCATCAGCGCAGTGCCCGGGGTCCCTGCCGGATCGGCGACAGGGTTCCTGCCGGATCGCGAAGCGATCTGGGACGTAAGCGATCTGGGAGGTCTGGGGCGCGGAGCGTCCGGCCGCGGGACCGCCTTATTGGCCCTGGGTTTCGTTGGTGATGCCGGTGACACCGGCCTGGGCCTGAACGCACTCGAACAGCTTGGCCCGATCGTAGGTGGATGCCGCGGTCAGGTTGTAGCGGAGCGGATAGGCGCGGGTGGACGCGAGGTTGTTGTTGTCCCGCGGCTCCTGGATGGCGCCACCGACGGTCGGGCAGGCGGCGCGGACCGCCTCCTTCTGCGCGTCGGTCGTCTCCGCCTTGAAGACGACGACCGCCTCGACGGTCGGCGGGGGCCCGTCGACGACGGCGTACACCCCGAACACCACGATCCCGACCAGCGCGATCAGCCCGAGCACGACCGCGGGCCGCCGGCGCCGGTCGAGCAGGTAACGCCGCGTGCTCACCCACGCCGACGGCTTCGGCGGCCGAGGCCGCGGCGCCGGCGCGGCGCCAGTGCCGGCGCCCGCGGACGCGGACGCGGCGTTCGCCGGACCGGGCACGGCGGCCGTCGAGGGCCCCGTGCTGTCGGGTTGCGGACCAGGCCTGGCCAGCGGGCCCATTGATGGTGCAGTCTGTATGGCCGTTGGGGCTTCGGAAGCCGGCGAGGGGGCCGTTCCGGGAACCGGCTCCGGTGTCGGGGGGCTTGCGGTCACGTCGAGGAATCCCTGTCGGGTTGGGACATCAAATCTGGTCCGGCCCACACGAGGACCACTCGCTTGGGTCGCACCCCCAACCTAGCCCGCCGGCCGGGTCGTAATCTGTACCGCCTTGTGGGGCCTATTGGGCCTCCTGACGCCGCCCATCGCCGCGCGGCACCGAACTTCCCGCACACCCCGGCGGAGCCCGCCCGCCCGGCCGAAGCGCGCGCTCGTCCTCCGCGCTTCGCCAGGCCCGGGCGACGCCGCACATCGCGCTAGGAGCAGTAGTGGCATCCCTCATCGAGGACTATGCGCTGATCGGCGACACCCACTCGGCGGCCCTCGTCTCCCGGGACGGCTCGATCGACTGGCTGTCCCTGCCCCGCTTCGACTCGCCGGCGCTCTTTGCCGCGCTGCTCGGGGACGAGAACGCGGGGCACTGGAAGATCGCGCCGGTCGAGCCGGTCGTCGGCGTCAGCCGTCGCTACCGCGGCGACACACTCGTCCTCGAGACGGATCTCACGACCGCCTCCGGAACCGTCCGGATCACGGACGCGATGCTCCCGCGGGCCGGCGCACACGCCGTGCTGCGGCTGGTGGAGGGGCTGTCCGGCAGGGTGCGGATGCGCAGCGAGACCCGGATCCGGTTCGACTACGGCTCCATCGTGCCGTGGGTGCGCCGGCGCGACGAGCACACGATGACCGCGACCGCCGGGCCGGACGCTGTCACGCTGCGCACCACCGCGCCGATGGAGGGCCACGATCTCGCGACCTTCGCCGAGTTCGAGGTGTCGGCCGGCCAGTCCGTCCCGTTCTCGCTGAGCTGGTACCCGTCGCACCAGCCGACGCCGCCGGCGCTCGCCGTCCGCCAGATGATCGCCCAGACCGAGGCCTGGTGGACCGACTGGATGGCCGGCTGCACCTACGACGGCCTCTACCAGTCCGCCGTGCGCCGCTCGCTGATCACCTTGAAGGCGCTCACGTTCGCCCCGACCGGCGGCATCGTCGCCGCCGTCACCACCTCGCTGCCCGAGCACATCGGCGGCGTCCGCAACTGGGACTACCGCTACTGCTGGCTGCGCGACGCGACGATCACGCTGCTGGCCCTGCTCGACGCCGGGTTCACCAGCGAGGCGCTGGCCTGGCGGGAGTGGCTGCTGCGCGCCGTCGCCGGCGACCCGTCCCGCGTCCAGATCATGTACGGGGTGGCGGGGGAGCGCCGGCTGCCCGAGTACGAGGTCTCCTGGCTTTCCGGCTACGAGAACTCCGCGCCGGTGCGGGTCGGCAACGCCGCCGTCGACCAGTTCCAGCTCGACGTCTACGGCGAGGTGCTCGACGCCCTGCACGTCGCCAGGATGGCCACCGAGGTCGACGGGCGGGACGACTCCTGGCCGCTGCAGGCCAAGCTGATGGACTTCCTCGAGACCGGCTGGCGCAAGGCGGACGAGGGCATCTGGGAGGTCCGCGGCCCGCGCCGGCACTTCACCCATTCCAAGGTCATGGCCTGGGTCGCCGCCGACCGCGCCGTGAAAGGCATCGTCGAGTCGGGGCTGCCCGGGCCGGTGGAGCGCTGGACGGCGCTGCGCGACGAGATCCACCGCGAGGTCTGCGACCGTGGCTTCGACGCCGAGCGCACCACCTTCACCCAGTTCTACGGCTCCAAGGAGCTCGACGCCGCGCTGCTCTACATGCCGCTGGTCGGCTTCCTGCCGGCCACGGACCCGCGCGTCGTCGGCACGGTCGCCGCGATCGAGCGCGAGCTGCTGGAGGACGGCTTCGTCAACCGCTACCCGACCGCCGAGGACGGCGCCGTCGACGGCCTGCCGGCCGGCGAGGGTGCGTTCCTGGCCTGCACGTTCTGGCTGGCGGACAACTACGCGCTGTCCGGGCGGGTCCGCGAGGCGCGGGAAGTGTTCGAGCGGCTGCTGGCGCTGCGCAACGACGTGGGGCTGCTCGCGGAGGAGTACGACCCGCGCCTGGGCCGGATGACGGGCAACTTCCCGCAGGCGTTCAGCCACGTCCCGCTGGTCAACACGGCCCGCACACTCACCGACGCGCTGCGCGGCACGCCCCGCTCCCGCACCGACCGCGCCTACCCGCCCGGCCACTTCTTCGGCTAGGGCGCCGCTGGCGGGGAAGGTCGCTTGCGCGACCGCCCCGCCGCGGCGCCCGGGGTCCCTGCCGGATCGACGGAGCTTGCGGAGTCGATCTGGGAGGTCCGCGGGCGCCTAGGGCGCCCTCCCGGCCTGGTTCCGGGGCTGGCGTGTATCGCCGGGGCCGGTCGGGGTCGAGGTCGGGGTGGTGGGTGCGTTGGCGGTGCGCCAAGGCGCTGTCGCCGTTGGTGGCTGGGTTGTGCGCGTCGCTCGCCAGGGGCCTTGTACCCGGGCGCGGGTCGGCGTGGCGGGTGCGTTGGTAGTGCGCCAATGCGCTGTCGCGATTGGTGGCTGGGTTGTGCGCGTTGCTCGGCGGCGACCTCGTACCCGGGCGCGGGGTGACGTCAAAGGTCTAGTGACGTGGTCGATGAATGGTGGCCGGGCTGATACGGGTGTGTACGTGGGGGGTGACGTCCTGCGACAAAGGTGTCGCGGGACGTCATTGCGTCCGCAACTCGTCAGAACCGGACCCGCAAGCGCCAGTGTGATCGATCCCGGCTACCACTACTCTTCCGGATATGGACGACCACGCAGGTCAGGTCGCGGCCACCGGACAGCAGCTGACCCCGCAGAACCTCGAACGGCTGGCGAAGCTGGCCAGAGAGCGCGGTGACCTGGACACCCTGCTCACTGCGCTCGACGCGTTGGTGTCGGTCAGCAGGGAGCGGGTCGCCTCGGCTACCAGCGGAGTCGCCGACCTCGCGCACCTGGCGGCCGTGCTCATCGAGCACGGCGACGCGCTGCTCGACCACGGGCGGGCGGCACCCGCCCAGGAGAACTACGAGGAAGCTCTGCGGATCAACCGGCACCTGGCCACGGCCGACCGCAGCCCCGAGTCCGAGCACCGCCTCGGGGTCAGCCTGGAACGGGCCGGCGCCGCGAGGGCCGCGCTCGGTGACCTGGTCGGCGCGCTGGACATCCAGACCGAGTGCCTGGCGCTGGCTCACCGGCTGCTCGCCGACGGCGGGGCCCCGGCGCCGCAGGCCCGCCAACGGCTCGCGAACACCCTCGAGAAGATCGGCGACCTGCGCCAGCAGCAGGGCGACATGAAGTCCGCCCTGGACGCGTACACCGAGGCACTCGAGGTGCGCCGCGGGCTGATCACCGTCTACGGCGACGTCGCCCCGCTGCTGCGGGACATCTCCCGCGGCCTGCTCGACGTCGGCGACATGCTGCGGCTGCGCGGTGACGCCGCGGGCGCGCTCGCCCGCTACGCCGAGGGCGTGACGACGGCCCGCCGGGCGCTCGCGGTCGCCGGCGGCACCGACATCGACCCGACCGTGCCGCGGGCCCTGTTCCACTCGCTGAGCCTGGTCGGCAACATGCGCTACGACCACGGCGACGTCGCCGGCGCGCTGGAGTCCTACACCGAGTCGCTGGCGTTGGTGCGCTGGCTGCGCACGGAGTACGGCGAGCACCCGACCGTGCTGCGCGACCTGTCGGTCGGGCTGGACAAGGTCGCCGGCGCCAAGGAAGCCCTCGGCGACCTGGACGCGGCGATCGAGGGCTTCGAGGAGGCGCTGGGCGTCGAGCGCCGCCGTCACCAGATCGTCGGTGACCGCCCCGAGATCCTGCGCGACCTGGTGTGGGCGCTCGAGCAGGTCGCCCGCATCCGCGCCGCCGGCGGCGACACGGCCGGCGCCCAGACCGCCGGCCGTGAGGCCCTCTCCCTGCGCGACCGCTAGGGCGGGCGGACGCTGGACGCGCCGCCCGCCTCGGGCGCCAGGGCGCCCTCCCCGCCTGGTTCCTGGTACAGGCGTATGGCGGTAGTAGACCTGGTTCCGGGCTCAGGACGTGGCTGAGTTGGCACTGCGCTGAAGGCGCCGTCACTTTCTGTCGCTGGGCGCGCCGCCCGCCTCGGGCGCCAGGGCGCCCTCCTGGCCTAGTTCGAGGCACAGGCATATGGCGGTGGTTAGCGTGGGCCCGGGCTGAGGACGTGGCTGAGTTGGCACTGCGCTGAAGGCGCTGTCACTTTCTGTGGCACAGTCACACGGACCGGTCGCCCGCCGGGCGGGCGGTTACCAGGGCAGTGGGACCGGAGGCTGCGGAATCAGGCCGCCGCTGGCCTCGATGGCCGCGAACAGGTGGCCGTGGGACATCCCTGGCCCGGCAGGTGGTCCAATACCGGTTCCGCCGCGATTGATAGATGATGCGCGCGATATCCGGAGCTCACTCGGGAGTACCGCGCGCGGGCGTCCAATACGCGTTAACGCCATATTTCCCAAAGGCAACTACCGCCTGGCTCGCCCGCCGGATACTGGCCTGGTGGACCTGAACCTGCGGCAGGTGCGCTATTTCGTCACGGTCGCGGAGGAGAGACATTTCGGGCGGGCGGCGGCGCGGCGCGCTGGGTCTTCGGCAACACCGAACACACCCCGGACTGGATCGAGTTCGCACTGGCCTTTCTCCCCGGCGCCGGGGTGCGGCTCATGCTGTCCCCATCCGCGCAGACTCCGCTGTCCGCGATGCTCGACGAGGTGCTCGAGCGAGACGGCGTCGCGGCCTGGCCGCGGTCCTGCCCGCGGTCGGGCGACGGCCTGGTCGTGCGCCCGCTGGTCGACCCGTCGCCCGTCTACCCGTGGTCGCTGGTGTGGCGGCGCCGTGGCGTGACGGAGCGGCTGCGCCTGTTCCTCGCCGCCGCGGCGGCGACCGCCGCCGAGCGGCGCTGGCTGCCCGTCGTGGGAGCGCCGCCCGCTCTCGCTGGGACCGTCGCGTCAGCCGAGCCAGCGGAGCGGTACGCGGGCTGACCCTCCCGTGACTTCCGCGGCCGCGCGGTGCCCTCCCGGCCGGCGTCCGGCCCGGTCAGCCGGCCGCGCCGCCGGCGGCCGTGAGCAGCCGACGGGCCGCCCCGACGATGGCGGCGACCTCGACGGGCCCCCCGGGCGAGGCCTGGTCGGCGGCCGCGGTCGGCCCGTCCGTGGCCGCGGTCGGCCCGACGGCGGCCAGGCGATCGCCGCGGACTCCGGCCAGGAAGCCGAGCTGGCTGGGGTCCCCGTTGACGACAGTGACCAGTGGGGCTCGTGCCCACGCCGGGAACATCTCCTCCAGCACCCAGGAACGGTTGGTTCCCGTCTCCTGCGGACCCGTCTCCGCTGGGCCCGAGTCCCGCGGGCCCGAGTCCCGCGGGCCCGAGTCCCGCGGGCCCGCGCCGTCCGCGACGACGCCGTGGAGCCCGCCGGCGACCGCGTGGCCGACCTCGCCGGCGCGGCGGAGGTGGGCGTCTCGGGCGCGCAGGGCGGCGAACAGCAGGTCCGCCGACGTCGCGACGGCCACGCCGACACCCGCGCCGAGCTCGGCCTCCAGCTCGTCCGCCGCGGCCAGCACCTCGGGCAGGACGGGGCCCATCGCGACCAGGGTGAGCGCCGGCGCCGGGCCGCCGTCGCGCAGCCGGTAGCCGCCGGCGAGGACGGCCGCCTGCCTACGGGCTCGCGCGGGGCCGGCGGCGGGGACGGCGGCGAGCCGCTGGTCGACGGTCCGCGCCGACAGGCGCAGCAGGCTCGACGAACCGTCCGCCCGGCCAAGCCGCGCGAGCGCGGCCAGTAGACACCAGGCCAGGTCCTGGGCGAACGCCGGCTCGTATCGGGTCACCCCGGGCAGGCCGGTCACGCCGGTCGCGGCCAGCGCGAGCGCGAGCGTGGGGCCGGCGAAGCGCCCGCCCGCCCCGGTGTCGGCGACCGCCAGCACCGAACGCCCGTCGACGGCGCAGCCCGCCGCCCAGGCCGGGACGACCCGGCCGGCGGCGAGCTCGTCGGTCACCCCGATCGGCAGCAGCGGCAGGCCCTGTCGGTTCCACGCCACCGCGAGGTTGCCCAGCACCCCGGTGAACGCGCCCGCCGGGAAGGCCCCGGCCACGTGGCGCCGCCCGCCCGACGAGACCAGCGGCGCCCCGGCAGGGCCGGCCGCCGCCCCGTCGGCGTCGCGCGGCTGCCCCGGACCGTCCGGACCGTCCGGACCGGTCGCCTTTGTCGGCTCGTCCGGGCCGCGTGGGCCGCGTAGCTCGTGGTTGGCCGTGTCCCGGGACGTCGTCGGGTCGAGCCAGCCGGCGACGACGGTGTCGGCGTCCCTCGTCGAGATCGTGACGACGGCGCCGGCCGCCCGCGGCGCGAGTCCGGCGAGGCCACGCAGCAGGGCACCGAAGGACGCCTGGGTGGACGAGAGCACCGCCCCCGGCTCGCCCGGCCGCGCCTCCGACTCGCCGGCCCAGGTACCGCCGCCGTCGATCGGGTCCAGGTCGACGGGCAGGGCCGGCGGGTCTGGCGCCGGCGGCGGAGCCTGGTCCAGGTACGAGGCGACATGGGTGGCCAGCCGGGCGCCGCGCGAGCCGGCCGGCGGCGCGAGCTGGCCCGAGCCCGCCGTGCCCGCGTTCCTGGCCGCAGGCACGACCACCGCGCCCGCGCTCATCGGGTGGATGGACCTGACGCCGGCCGCGGGAGCCTCGGCGCGCGGGGCGCGGGCGGGCACCTCGTGGACGTCGGGGTCGCGGGTCCAGGCGTCGTGGGTGTGCGCGAACAGCACGGTGGGCCGGTCGGTGGCCACGTCGTCGACGGCGTCGATCAGCAGCGCGAGGTCGTGGCCGCCGAGGTCGCGCAGCGCGGCGTGGATCTCGTCGTCCGTGAGCGTGTCGACCAGCCCGGCGATGCCGGCCCCGGCCGCGCCGGGCCCCGCCAGCCGCCGGCGCAGCTCCGGGCCGCGCGTGACGAGCAGCTCGCGGTACTCGTCCTGGCTCATCCGGGCGAGCCGGCCGCGGAACGCCTGCCCGCCCGGGCGGCGGAACAGCCCCGCCAGCCGCCGTCCGTACCGCAGAGTGAGCACCTGCCAGCCGGCGGCCTCGAACATCCGCGCCGCGCGGTCCGGCCCGGCCGGGCCGGACAGGCCCGCGCGCTCGACGCCCTCGGCCTCGGCGCCGACGGCCGCGCCGGTGACGAGCACGACCCAGAGCAGCTCCCCGAGGTAGGGCGTGCGCTCGTCGGTGACGGCCTCCCAGACGGCGGCGTCGCGTAGCTCCGGATACCGCAGGATGCAGACCGCCCGGCCGCCGGGAGCGTGGTCGAAGCGGGCACCGGCGAGCCGGCGCGCGAGCGCGCCCCAGACCGTCCCGCTCGGCCCGACCGTGCCGGCGCCGGTCGCCCGCAGCGCCCGCGCCGACGGTCCTGTGGGCAGCGGCAGCCGCGTCCCCCAGGGCTCCCGCCGAACCGGTGAGGCCGGCTCGGGAGGTCCGCCGGCGTCCTGGGCGAGCGAGTCGGTGACGAGCTCCGCGGCGGCAGCGTCCGCGTCCGCGTCGGCGTCGGCCGGGCGGGAGGCCTCGAGGACCTGGTGGACGGCAGCCAGCAGCGGCGCGGCGTGCGGGGTGACGCTGACCCGGTCCTCAGTGCGCAGCGAGTCGAACCAGAGCACGGTGGCGACGGACGACGCGGCGGACGTCAGCGAGCGGCGCTGGTCGGCCACCTGCCGGCCCACCTCGCCGCGGCGCGTCGCCGACTCGATGCTCTCGGTGGCGATCACGCGCAGCCGGTCCTCGATCTCGGCGAGCGCGGCGAGGTCGAGCACGCCTCCGGGTGGCCCGGGCACGATCGCGCCCGGCACCAGCGGCCGCGCCGCCGGTTGCGGGGGCGGGGCCGGCACCCGCGGCCCCAGAGCCGCGTCGGCGTCCGCCGAGCCGCCCGGGCGCCGT
>NZ_MBLO01000022.1 GCF_001854805.1 Pseudofrankia coriaricola | reverse complement strand
CAGCACAGATGCCACGCCGCCACGCCGTACCAACCCGCCGGCCAGCAACAGCGGAAGATCAGCCATCCAAGATCGACTTAAGCTTCACGGCATTGCACCCGGATGCGCCACCGGATGCACCGGGCACCTGCTCCGCAGCGCATCGAAATACGGATACGGATCGTTCACCAAGGCTGGCTCGGTGAAGAACTCCACCGACTCGACATCGATTACCACGCGACCCCGCTCACCTTCGACGACGGGACAGAAGTACACCCGCCCAGCTAGATCATGCTGGTCGTCCGTCCAACATTGCTGGACGCATGTCTAACACTCGCCCGCCCGCAGAGTCAACCTCGACCGACGCCGCCCACCTCCGGTTCGCGGTGCCGCGGTTCCGCCGGTCGGGGCATGGCGACGCCGGCCCACCGCAAGGCCCGACCGAGTCCACCGGGCCCGTCGGGAGCCGCAGTGCGCCAGCCTCTCGCTGTCGGTGCGGCCGATCCTGCCGATACGCTGTGACGATGGCGAATCCTCCGGGCCGGCCTGCCGCGGAGGCGTCGGACTCGGACCGCTCCGACGCTCCGAAACAGTCACCTGTCGATACCAAGGCCGGCGCCCCTCCGGCAGCCCGACGAAGGGGCACGGCCGACTCCAAGACGCGGGCCGCCCTCGTCGACGCGACAGCCCAACTCATGCTCGACGAGGGACACGGCGCGGTAACCGCACGGCGAGTCGCCGCGAAGGTGGGCGTCAATCCCGGACTCGTGCACTACTACTTCCACAACATGGACGAACTCTTCCTGGCCGTATTCCGGCAAGGAGCCGAGGCGAACCTGCGCCGCCAGAAAAGAGCGCTCTCCTCGCGCCATCCGCTGAGGTCCATTTGGAAGATCAACACAGATCCCAGCGACGTGAATCTTCTGATGCAGTTCATCGTCCTCGCGCAGGACCGGTCTGTGATAAAAAAGGAGATCGCCGCCTACGCCGAGCAGTTTAGGGAGGTGGAAAAGAAGGCCGTCGCCCAGGTTCAGGAGGAACTAGGAGCAGACGCAGGACCAATCTCCCCGGCGGCGGCCAGCGTGCTTCTCGACGGCATTGCGCGCATCATCGCGATGGAAGTGGACCTAGGAGTGACAACAGGCCATGCCGACGTGATTGCCCTTGTCGACGAGTACCTTCGTCGTTTCGAACGTTAGGTGACGGAGGATCGAATCAGCGTTCTGTGGGTCCGATACCGCTCACGCGGCCCACATCATCTGACCACGCCGGGAAACATCGCGCGACACTGGGCGCTCGGGCTTGCCTGCGGGGCCGGTGGGGCGGTCGGCGGCTACTTCGGCGCCGCCTCCAGCGCCGGCTACCCAACAACGCCCTGCGCCTGCTGCTCGGCGGCCTAGCCATGGCGCTCGCCGTCGCCTACCTCAGCGCCGCCCGTTAACACCCCCAGACCAGGCCGACAGCCACCGGGGCAGGTGGCACGCCGACCGTGGCCGCGGTGACGGTGCCGGCCGAGCAGTTCGAGCAACGGGACTTCGAGCACCACGTGCGAGAACCACGCCAGGAACTTCAAAGGCCAGGATCTGGGCAGGGCCGCATGGGCCGATGTCGTGGTCCATCTCGGGTGGTCGAGGCATGATCGAGTGGTGTCTCGTCGCCGCCCTCGCCCGCCGGTGCCGGTGTCGGAGTTCGCCGGGTTCCGGTTCCCGCCCGAGGTGATCGGGCTCGGCGTGCGCTGGTACCTAGTCGCTGGTTGGTCAGGTTGGGGCGACCAGTGGGTGGGAGTGGCTCACGTGGTCAAGTAGCGCTGCCAGTTCCGGTGGGGGTGGGGCGGTCGACCGGCGGTGCCAGTACAGCTGCAGAGTGGCTGCGCCGAAGGTTCTGGACGAAGGCACGCCTGGAGCCGATTATCTGGGCGAAGCGCAACCGTTTCAGTCCGCGCATCGGCCGCAGCTGGGCGTTGAACCGGCCGTAATCAGCTTCGATCTTGTCGTTGGCGTACCGCGTATCGATGTGGTGGGCGGCGGGCAGCTGCTCGTCGAGGACCCCGCGGGTAGGCCGGCGCCCGTTGGGTGGTCACCTCGACCGGCCGGCGCTTGTGCGACAGCGCATGTCTACCTGGTTGAAGCCGGCGGTGGTCAGGTGCTGGCGGCCGTTGGCTGGTTGCCGGGTACCGAGGTGGCTACGTGGTCGTCGGCGAGGTGTTTCAGCGCGATCTTCCCGTCGGGGAGGATGCGGGCGTAGGCCGTCCGTACGTTCGGGGGCGTGGTGGTGAGGGTCCTCTCGATGGTGGCTGTGTCCTTGGCGGCGGTCAGGCGGGAGAAGTGCACGATGTAGCCGTAGGGCACGTGGCTGTCGACGAGTCCGGTGATGTCGTCGGTGAGGTGGGCCAGGCCGTAGCCGAGGCCGGGCTCGATCGCCACCGGAGGTTCGATCCTGCCCTGCAGATACTGGTCAATACCGGCGATGGCCAGCTGCGAGGGCGCGAGAACCACCAGGTCGAACAGGCCACGACGCCCGTGGTCGGCGGCAGACATCGGCCACTCTTTGTGGATCAGGCCCGCGTGTCGGTCTGATCCGCCGATGGCTACGAGTTTGTCGAGCTGGTCATGGTCGGCCAGGGCACGGTAAAGCTGCAGGTGCAGCGAATGCTCGACCCGGTGGCGGAAAGGATGCGCGGCAAAGTCGTCGACGAGCTGGTCGATCGCCCGCTCCACCCGGTCGACCGCCTCGGCCAACCACACCTTGTCAGCCGCAGCCGCAGGGACATTGGTGGGCGACTGGGCGGCCGGCGGGTGTTTCCGCCTGGGCGTTGCGGGCCGTGGTCAGCCAGATCCCGAGGGCCTCCAGGCTCTCGAGGGCGGGGACATCGCGCGGTGTCCATTCAGGGGTTACGCACCAGTAACCGCATGACCTGGTACTTCGTCGCGGGCCAACAGCAGCGCCGCGAGCGTCACCTCGACGTCTCCGCAGGTCGCAAGCCTGACGGGTCAGACACCCGTGAATGGACACATCGCGCGGTGTGATCGCCGAGGCTAGTGGAAGGCGGTAGACGACTTCGTAGGCGCCGCGGCGGTTCGCCGGCTTGCACACGTTCACTGTCTGTGTCTTCGGCCCGGTGCTGAGGAAGATCTGCCGACCCGCAACTTCGAATCCCGATTCGGGCGCCCCTCCCACAGGCGTGATCGTAAGGGATGGTCGGCGAGGTCGGCGTGGCAGCCCGAGGACGCTGGCCTACGAGCGACCAGGCCTGCGGGCGGGAGTGTCCTGCGCGGGTTCGGTCGCGGCCGGTCGTGGGCGGGCTCCGTCTCGGCGTTTGATCGCACCTGCGTGACCCTGCGCATCGGACGTGCCACCCGACTCGCGGCGAACATTCGTTCGAATTGTCCGGACCTTGGGGTCCCGGTTGACGCACCTGCCCGAAACAGATGAGCACACATTGGGCACACCAAAATGATCAAGAGGCGGGGCGGCGTAAGACCCTCTACATGAAGGCGCAGGTCAGACCGTCCGTTTTGCCCTCGTATATGTTATACACACCGAGATCATTTCAGGGCATTCCAGCGGATTCGATCCGCAGCTCACAAGATCTCAAAAATCGGGCAAAACTGCAGGTCAGAGCCTGTGTACGGGTGCGCCGCCAGGGACTTGAACCCCGAACCCGCGGATTAAGAGTCACGGAGAGTAACTGTCGTTTGGTGTCGGGGTGGACCGGACGATGCCGCGGTGTCTGTAGCCGCAGGGGATTTCACGGTCCGCCCCTGCTGCCTGGTGCCGTTGTGTGACGGCTCGTGCCGGCGCTTCCGCACCCACTTCACACCCACAGTGATCTTGATGCTCCTTCGGTTGATGGACAGGAGCGGCGTCGCCTGTGGAGAAGCAGGTTCGCGTTCGCGGCGGCTGTGTTTACCGGAAGGCCAGCGTGTCGGTCTAGGCTCGTTGTTCTGGGGTGTAGGGACAGGTACGCCCCGGGCTTCTCCTTCAACCAGCCACCGACAACGCCCACCGGCTCGAAGAATGGATCACTACCGCCCGCGCCGCCGACCTCCCCCACCTGCACGCATTCACTCGCGGACTCGACCTCGACCGCGACGCCGCGAACAACGCCCCCGCCCAGCCCCACCGCAACGGCGGCACCGAAAGCGTCAACACCAAGACCCAAAGGATCATGCGCCAGAGGCGCGGTCGCACAGGATTCCCCCTGCTATGCGACCGCATCCTCCTCGGCTAACGCTCCGTCACCACCAAAAGTGAGACAGAGCTGTCGTCATGACACGCCCGTTCGGTCAGGCCAAGCTCGGCCGTCAACGCCGCGACGGTGTATTCGGCACCGACCAGCCCCGGGCGCGCAGCTGGGTGGTGATCCTCGGCGAGCCGTAGACACCGCGGTGCAGCTGGCACAGCCAGCGCACCGTCTGTGCCAGCGCCTGACGACGTGCCCGCCACACTGACTGGTCGCCCTCCCGTCACTTGTAGATCCAGGGCTCCGAGACGTTCAGCAGCCGACACGACAGCCGGTACGCAACCTGCTCACCGATCTCACTCGTGGCCACAGGTCTTCGAGAACCAGCAGCACTGGGTCCGCGATGTCACCTTCGACGAGGATCACCACCGCGCTCGCACCGGCAACGGCCCCAAGGTCATGGCCAGCCTGCGCAACCTCGCGATCAGCATCCTGCGCATGACCGGCGCGACCAACATCGCCCAGGTACTACGCCACCCCGCCCGCTGCCTCGAACGACCACTCGCGACGATCAAGAGCCTGAATTGCTAACCGGCAACTTTGCCGGCGCCCAGATAACCCGGTACACAATCTATATAAGAATTGGCGGTTCAAGACACTAGAACATACTATCTGGGTGGTATCTCCGTGAGAAACGCCAGAGCTTCTGGCAGCGCTTCCTCGATTGCCACTCGCTTGAAAATTCCGCGCCCATCTTTGTAGATTAGGATTGCGCCTGCACGAGCGAACTCGGAGATGACTTGCCGGCATCCACCGCAGGGCGCGCACGGTCCGCCCTTGCTCTCGGCGACAGCGATGGCGATGATCTCCAGGTCTGCCCTGCGTTCATTGACCGCCTTGGTTACTGCGGCGCGCTCGGCACATATAGACAAAGGGTATGACCGGTTCTCCACGTTCGCTCCTGAGTAAAACTGGCCACCCCCAGTCATGAGTGCCGCACCGACGCGGAACCTTGAATAAGGGGCATAGGCGAACTCGGTCGCCTCCGTCGCTAGTCTAATGAGTTCATCGACGTCCCGATCGCCGATATGTGTAGCGCTCACGATAGTTCCTTCCGATACCGGTGTGACCTTACGACCTTATGTATTTTGCTGAACCGAATCCAGACCATCAGCTCTCACCCGGGAAAGGTGGTGGCTGCAAAGGCTTTGCGCGCCCGAACCGGACCGCAGTAATATGGGCGATCAACTGTTCGCGGGCGCGGGCGGGGCCGAGCCCAAACAGATCTAGGGTCTTCATTTGCCCCAGCAGGCCCGGCAACTGGCAGTCCTCAACCCTGATCGGAACTAGCTTGCGCAGCAGCCCTTGTGGGTCTGCCGCATGGGCGGTCTGCCATTCGGGCTCGCTGCTCAGCGAGCCCAGATAGTGGGGCGATACTAGGGCGATCGTACGATCGGAGCGCTGCACGGCGCGCTGCGCCATCGTCATCCAGTTGCCGCCCGCGACCAGGTCCCATGCCTGCAGCAGCACCCTGTAACCCTCTTCCTCCAAGTGCCAAGCGATCCATTCGGCCCACCTAATATCTGGCGAAGAGTATGATAGAAAGAAATCCCAGATCGCCTTCTTTGGGGAGAACGGAACGGTCTTGCCTACGGCGTCGGCGACGCTAGCGATCCCGAGAATTCGCCGGCGAGCCTCCCGCGAAGCCGGGCCTCCGGACGCCGGGGCGTCTTCAAGGACGCCAAAAAGCCGCGAGGCCAATCCGGCGTCCGCAAACTGGGGCTCGCCCACCTCATCAAGTATCCGCAGCAAGCGCCAAGAGTCAATCTCCCTCAGGCGAGAGTATTGGCCTGGTGACTCGAAGTGTCGAACCAGGTTCGACAGTAGTCTCGGAAATCTCTCGATGTGCTTTGGGAGGCCATGGTGGTCTAGTATGAGGTCGCCGTAGTGAGCCCCGTCGAAGAACAGATCGGCTTTCGCCATCTCGTCGTCGTGACGCAGGAGGTGCTCGTACTCAGAGGCGATCTCATCGTCGGCGCCACCGAGTATGAGGCCCATATAGCCGAGGCGACGAAGGTATGGTTCTTCGCTCGCGGTCGCATCGACGACGAGCTGACTCACCTCGGATTGTTCCTCAGCGTTGCCGTACCGACCCAGCAGATGGATGGCGTGCTGGCTCATGAAGCTTGTAAGGGCAACGTCTGACCTGTCCCGGGCCAAGGCGTGTAGTTGGCCGCGGACCCGGTCGCCGATCTCCGCGAGCGTCTCGGACCCCGGGAGCTCTGCGAGAGCCTGAGGAAGTCCGAGGGCTAGCCCGACTAGATGGTTCACTGGGTAGCTCAGGTGTCGACGGATGTTGTCGGGAGTCAGGACCTGTGCGTCCGCCTTCTGGGAGAGATCAGTCCACATCCTGATGACGAAGATTGCGTCGGAAACTACCTTGACCTGGAACGTTGTTAGATCGACTTCGTCGCGGTGCTGCTCGGCGGCTACGATGCCGGAGACGCCCTTCTCGACGACAGCCAGCAGGGCCGAGGACGACATCGCACACATCTTCGCTAAATGCTGCGTCTGACGGCGAAGCCGATCGTGCAGGTCTTCCCGATCCTTAAGGCGAAGCAGGAGGCCAATCTCGTCGCCGCGGCCGAGCAGGCTGGCGATCTCCGGCAGGTATGCCCGAGGCACCTGCTCACGACCAGTCACCCAGCGCTGTACCTCTTCCCTGCTTCTCCCCAGTCCTCGAGCGAGTCCAGCCCGGGAAACCCCCCTCCGCTGCAACGCTTCATCGATCCAGGCCGCCGGCGACGACAGTTCGCCGTTTCCTCCGAGCGCGTTCATACGTGCCCCCGCAAATCCTTGCCGCGCGCCGGTGGCCGGACCTCTGTCGTCTTTCATGCCAGGTAATGCTTGTAAAGCAAGACACTGGCTTCCCCGTGCCGTGCCGCCAGTCTACTTCGGACTCCAGAGCGTGCCGATGGTCTCTCGAGCGTAGGTTTTTCCGTGCATCTTGCCGTCTACTCGCTTGATCCAGAACATGCGAAGAAGGAAGATATCGGACATTTCTTCCAGAAGTTCGTCCTGGCTCGGAAGAATGTTGCCGACACCAGCCTCTGGGTCAAGCTTCAGTTCGATTGAAGAACTGGCTCGCCAGTTGTCGATCGACGGGCAGCTTGCATAGTATCCATCGTTTTTGGTGGCCAGCGAGAGCAGCAGGATGCCCCTCCGCCCGAGAACCCTGGCTATTTCAGCTCGGTATGATCTACGGTCATCCTCTGGGAGAACATGGAAGTAGACAAAGGTATCCGTGGCGAAGTCGAATTCGCCAGAAGCAAAGGGTAGTGCGTGGCGGATATTGTGTCTCCTGAACGTGGCGGTCGCCGCCGGATCTTCCTCCTCCAGTCGTTTTCTCGCGAGCGAGATTGCGTTCTGAGAGTAGTCGACACCGACGGTATCGATGCCCTTCTTTGCGAGATCCAAAGAGTTTCGCCCGGTACCACATCCGAGGTCTAGCGCCTTTTTTGGGAAGGCGTGCGATGTCACGCGGCCGAAGTTATCGAGAGCCCAAAGGAGGACCCCGGATGGCTCGCTCCGCCGGCTCGACGGGATCCCGCGGCGTTCGTATTCGTTGTCCCAGCGGCGGCTGTCCTGATAATCGTCGAGCATTTGGCCCTATCCGTTGAGTTGATAGTGTTCCGCTTGCGCGTCGCCTATTTCCGCGTTTCTAAGATCGCAACGGAGTCGAAATGGCGGATCCGAACAGTGCCCTCCTTCCCGTTAAAGCAACCCCCGCCTTTCGACCGTCGACGCTCCCGCAGGTGGCTAACCAGCGGGCCTGGCTACCCCCGTGAGGTGTTGCCGCTTGCGTGTACCTCGGTCAGTGGTGCGGTACTCGGACAAGGTGCGCACGCTCGAACTCGCTAGCAATCGCCGGAATGCGCATCATACCAGTTCGCTCGCACAGGTTCAGCGTCGCCCTGGCGGCAGCGCGGACGTCGCTGTCGACGACGGTCGGCGGATAGGTTTCGGTGATGATGATCTCCGCCTCCTCGGCGGTGACGTACTGGCGAAGGATGAAGGCCAGCGCCGTCCTGTCCGGTTCCAGGAACGACCGGATGAACCGTGGAAAAAGACGGCCAAGCGCCTCCTGGGTCCTCGAGTCCAGCAAGGGCCAGAAAACTGGTAGGAAACGCGCGAAGTACGCATGGTGGTTTTTTTCGTCGCGCGCGTGGTCTGCGACGGACGCGCGGACCGCTGGTACGACCGTTGGATCTGCAGGGATCCGGAGCAGCGACTGCGAGATCAGCGTTTCGGAGACGATCGTGAAGGCGAGTTCCACTAGTGCTCGCAGGTGGTCGCCGGAGACTTGTAGCAACGCGTCGCCGAGGTCGATGAGAAATCCGGGGGTGCGCTTGGTCAGCGCCAGGCCAGTGCGCTCCCTCACCTGGGTGCCGAGGTCGTCGGCGCACAGTGCGTGGTACGCCTCGTCGCAGTAGTACATGTACGCGCGGGACCTAGCCTCGGCCGGTAGGGACACCGGCAGCTGATCGTCGCAGATCGTCAGGAAGCATGGATTGACGATCTGCTGCTCTAGGACGACAGTCGAGTCCAGGTAGTGCATCAGGGACAGTGCGAGGACGTCGCGTACCACGTCGTCGTTTCCAGCGATGAGCGGGTGGCTGACAACTTTGGCTACGGATCGTGGGTAGTAGAGCGCGTTTCGGTCTGTGTCGTCGGCGACCAGATGCCTCTGGCTTCTCCGGACACTCGCGGTCACATACCACCCCGTGTCGACCTGGTGGCGGGACATCTTCTCGGCCATCGATCCTCCTCGACGAATCGTCCGAGCTGGCAATTACGCCCTTGGCCTCGGCGGAGGCGTTCGGCGTGCCCAGGTTTGACGCTATGAGGAACGCTCGAGTCCGGGAAGCGGGAGAAATTTCCCCCCGGCCTCGCCTCGACTGGCCTGGTTGTCATAGCGCAAGTAGATGACTGTTTGATCACGCCTCTGCCGATCTCGGAGGTTGATGGACACTCACCAGGCCCCGGAACTGGGCTGTGGGGTGTCACCCGCATGTCACGGCGCTTGTACCGTGCCAGAACTCGATGCGGGGCCGCTGACCTGCGGGTTTACCGCCGCGCGTCGTGGACATAATTGCTGCCATGGGTTGCGAGTGGGATATGTAATCATGACGGAGGTGTTTGGCTGGCTCGTCCTGCTCACCCGCGGCGCCGCAGCGAAGTCGGCGGAGGTACTGGTGCTGCGCCAGGAGCTCGGTACTGCGTCGCCAGGTCGGGCGGCCCCGGTTCACTTGGCCCGACCGCGCGATCCTGACCGCGGTGGCCCGGTTGCTGCCGCAGGGATCCGGGTGCGCCGGCTGGTCCACCGACCGCCGCGCCTCTCAACGGCCCGATCCACCACCGCAAGATCCTCGGCAGCGTGATCAACGAACGCCGCCGACCCGCCGGATCGAGTTCTGGCAGGCTACAAGGCCGAGGTCCTCGGGGGTGGCGGCGTAGCCGCCACCCCCATAGGTGCCGGAGCGTCGCAGTGACCCCCGAGGGGTTGTAGTTGCTCCTGCTCCGCGGGCCGTGCTCGCCACCGGCGCAGGGGCGATGCTGGAGGCGGTGTGGGCAAGTCCTGGGCGGGCCGGCTCAACGCCGGCTCAAGGTTATAGGTAGATACTTTCAATACAAGATCTATAGCAATACGGCGCCATTTAATGATCTTCGCGACTGTCGTTGGACGGGCGGTCGTCGAACGGGTTCCGGTGCTGCGGGAGAGGGCCTAGTACGGCAGCCGCTGTTTTGTGATCAGTTGAGTTGATGGTTGCGTCGTCGGTAGTGGCTGGTCTTGGCGTTGGCCTGGTGGCGGCGTCGCCACCAGGACCAGCGCAGGATGTGGTCGAGGGTGGCGGTGGGCAGGGCGAGGAATGCCAGGAACAGCCTGCGGGTCGCGTTGACGGTGATGGGTAGCAGTCGGTCGTCGGTGGGCTGGTCGCGTTGGTCGGCGGCGGTGATGGTCAGGTAGGCGTGGGCGAGCATCGCGAGGATCGTCCAGCGGTGCCAGGACGTCCAGGTTCGGACCTGGTGCTGGTCGAGGGCGGTGAGTTCCTTGCAGGTCTGGAAGCTTTCCTCAGTGAGCCACTGTTGGTGCTCCTGAAGCTGTGATCGTCTTTCATGTCCGGGTTCCGTTCATGCCGTGGTCTGGCGGTGCTGGGCGGGGCTGGGTCCAGCGGGCTCGGGTGTAGTAGCCGGGTGGGCGGTCCCGGCGTTCGCGGAGCCGCCTGATCTCGGCGTCGTCGGCGAGGATGATCCAGGATCTGCCGTCCGGGTGGCGCTCGGCGGTGATCCATCCTCGGTAGATCCAGTTGTAGAGGGTGGCGGTTGGCATGTTCAGGGCGACGGCGAGGCCGGCCACTGACCACCGGCCGGGGCCGGGGTTGGCCAGGGCGGTGCGGGTGTCGCGGGGGTGGTGGACCCCGATTCCGAGCCGTCGGGTCAGCGTGAGGATCTGGCCGGGGCCGAACCGGGTGGTGCGTTTGGGTGGGCGTAGTCCCTCGGCGTTGAGCTGGTCGGCGATCTGCCGGCTGGAGTGGCCGGCACCGGCGAGTTCGGTGATCCGTTCGACCAGGTGGGGGTAGTAGGAGAGCTGGTCGAGGCGGGCGACCGGGCGGGTGGTGCGACTGCGGGTCTGGTGCCCGCCGGCCCAGGTGATGGTGACGTCGACGAGCTCGCTGGTGCCGACGACCGTCACGGTGATCTCGTCGATCAGGGCGCGTAGGAGCTGTTTGCGGTCGGTCTGGCTGGTGGTCGGCGCGTTCCAGAGCGCGGGCAGGTCGTGGGCGAGGGCGGTGATGGTCGCCCGTTCGGCGGCGGTGAGCGTCTGCGGGCGTGTCTCGATGAACCGTTGGTAGTCGGTTTCGAGTCGGTCGAGGTCGGCCAGCGCCGTCTCCCAGTCGGTTTCCAGCTGGCGGGTGACCAGCCGGTTTTCCGGTTCGGCGAGCTGGTACTGGCGCCGGGCGCGCTGGGCGGTGTAGCGGGCGCGTTCCAGCCGCTGGCACCACAGGGTGTCCAGCTCGGCCCGGTCTGCCTCGGCGTGGGCGGCCGCGGCCAGGGAGACCTCCAACGCGGCGGGGGCGACGGCGTCGAGCAGCTGGCCGGTCATGAAGCGGTCCAGTGCCGGGCCGGCCAGGTGCTGGCATGCCTGGCCGGTGCCATAGGTCGCGAGCAGGTAGCCGCAGTGGTAGTTATGCGACGGGAACCGGCTGGCCGGGGTGTGGTAACTGACCGTCATCCGATGCCCGCACCGTCCGCAGCGCAGCAGACCCGCCAGCAGCGCCGATCCCGACCTGGGCGCCCCAGGTGAGGCGGCGATCTGCCGGTTGGCCTGCATGCGGGCCAGGTTCGCGGCATACCGGTCGGCGCTGATGTAGGCCGGCATCCGGTCGGGCAGCAGCACATGCCAGTCATCCATCGCGCGCACCACCCGCCCCGTGCTGGGCCGGCCCGCCTTCCTGCGCCGCGCATCCACGCGGCGGCGGCCGTAGGCGTAGTACCCGGCGTAGATGGGGTTGTGCAGCATGACCTGCAGGGTTTCCCGGTTGGGGCGCCGCCAGGTCAGCTCACCCTTGTCGACCCCGCCGTGGGAACGCACCGGCAGCTGCACCTGGTGCTCGACCAGCCAGCGCAGCACGCCGTTCGCCGTCCCGAGCCGGTCGAACAGGTCGAAGACCAGCCGGACCACGGTCCGGGCCTGCTCGTCCGGGTCGAACACCACCTGCCCGGCGCGGTCGCGCCAGTAGCCGATCGGCAGCGCCCACGCCAACTCGCCGCGTTCGGCCTTGGCCAGCTTCCCGCCCCACATCCGCTGCCGGATCAGCCACAGCTCGGCCTCCGACATCGTGCCCTTCAACCCCAGCAACAGACGATCGTTGTAGACGGCAGGGTCATAGACCCCGTCGAGGTCGGCCAGCAACGTCCCCGCCAGCGAACACAGCTCGATCAACTGATGCCAGTCCCGGCCGGTGCGGGCCAGCCGGGACATCTCCACCCCCAGCACCAGACCGACCCGCCCCATCGTCACCTCGGTGACCAGCCGCGCGAACCCCGCCCGGGAACCGGCGACCGCCGCCGACACACCCAGGTCGTCATCGATGACCATCACCCGCGACCGCGCCCAGCCCAGACCCACCGCCCGCTCGACCAGCGCGTACTGCACCCGCGTCGACTCGGCGTGCTCGACAACCTGCTGCCGGCTGGACTGCCGCACATAGACAACCGCCGCGCGATCAGTGTGCTCCGGCCGGATCCGGCTCTCCGACCTGCTGCCCAGCACAGACCCCGCCGTGCTCATCGGCACCACCCCCGGCCATCACGACCCGAGCCAGCCACCCCGCCAGCAGGCGCACCGCCATCCCCCGCCGCTCGACGGGAAGCCTCGGCCACACCCCCGACTGGGGGGCTCACCACGCTCGCCGGACATCTCTCACCATCTCCGGACCTATCCGTCACCGACCGCAACCGGACGACCAAAGCCGCCAGCCGCAGCAACGCATCCACACTGATTATCGGCCCGCCCACCCCAGCGCCGCCATTTTCAGATGCACTGTGTGTAGCCGATCTCGACGTGCCAGCGTCGGGCGGCGACCTGGACCAGGGCGGCGAGCGGGACCGGGCTGGGGGCGTGGGCGCGGTAGAAGGCGTACTCGCCGGTTGTCTGGTTGCGACGGACGAGTAGCCAGTGCCGGCCGGGCAGGTCGGTGTCGGTCGTGTCGAGCAGCGCCCAGTCGTAGTACCGGTGGCCTTTCGAGCCGGCGCCGGCGCAGACCTGCTGCCAGGCGCGGTCTGGGAGGCGCACGGCGAGCTCGACGGCCTTGCGGGTGCCGATACCGGTGACGATCCGGTGGTCCTTCGCGACGGCGAGGACATAGCCCAGACCGCGGTGGGCCAGCTCCTTGCGTAGGGCCGGGTCGTTGCCGTAGACCTCGTCGGCCGCGATCCAGGTTGCCGTCACGTCGGCGTCGAGGGCCCGGGTGAGCATCTGGCGGGCCAGGGCCGGCTTGGTGGCGAACCCGGTCTGCTCGGGGACGCCGGCCGCGGCGCACCGGTCGCGGTCTTCGGTCCAGGAACGTGGCAGGTAGAGGGCGCGGTCGATGAAGGCGTGGCCGCGGTCGGTGGCGTAGGCGAGGTAGACCGCGACCTGGGCGTTCTCGATCCGGCCGGCGGTGCCGGTGTACTGGCGCTGGACGCCGACGGTGTGGCTGCCCTTCTTCAGGTCGCCGGTCTCGTCGACGACCAACACCGCGCCACCGGTGCCGAGCCGCTCGACGACATAGCTGCGCAGGTCGTCGCGGACCTCGTCGGCGTCCCAGACCGCCCGGGCCAGCAGCCGTTGCATTCCGTGCGGGTTGGCTTCGCCGGCCTGTTCGGCCAGCGTCCAGCAGTTCGCCCGCCCGAGACCCGCCATCAGTCCGAGCAGGAACGACCGCACCCGCCGCCGGGTCTCGACCCGACTAAACCGGCCACCGATCCGGTCGAGCAGCCCCTCGAACTCACCCAGTAAACGATCACTGTCTATGCTGTGGCCCGCGGCCACCGGTAGATCCAAACGAGTCGTCACAAACCCGCGACGATCACCGGTGGCCGTTCCGCGTCCCGGGACCGACACCCGGCCATGCCGACCCGGCCACCCACCACCAGCCCACCCAGATCAAATGATCACAAAACTACGGCTGCCGTACTAGCGCGCGACGTGCATACGGCCGCCGGCTGCTGGGGCCTCGAGCATCATCCGGGCGTTGCGCTCTGCTGGCGTCGCCGATCGGGCGTGCGAGAGCCAAAAGGCTTGGCTCCGTGCTTGTCGAGATAACCGATATCGCGCTTCGGCCGAACCAGGGGTCGGCCCGCACGCCAAAGCCAGCGACCGATTACAGCGGTAGTTGCGGGTCGAGGTCGGGCCCGGGTTGGTGGGCCTGGTCGTAGGCCGCGGCGGCGTGCGGGTCGGGCGGGCGGTTCCCGAGCGCTGCGCGGGCAGGGTCGGCGTCTCCCGAGATGGCGGGGGTGCTGTGGGGCAGGCCGACGTGGTGGTGGCGGTAGTGCTCAACGCGCCTGGCGGCGTCGTCCCACGCGGTCGTGTGCTGCCCGGTGGGGCGGGGGCCGAGCAGCGCGACGAGGTAGCCAGGCGGTTCGGCTTGGGCACGTAGAAGGGCGTGGCTGGTGTGGCGGTCGAGCGCGGCGTCGAGCCGGGCCAGCCGGGTCTGCGCCAAGGCGCGGTCTCGCGAAGACAGCTCCCCCGCGTCGGCATCGTCCGCCGGGCGGAGATGTTCGTCGAGGGTGCGGCGTTCGGAGGCCAAGTCGCCGGTAGGCCGGGTGGCGAGGTGCCCGATCTCGGCGGTCTCCAGGAGGCGGGTGGTCTGGTTCCACTCGTCCTGGGCGGTGCGTGGCGTGGGGAGGTCGTAGAGCGCCGGGTCGAGCCCGGCCTGCGTGCACAGGTCGACGACGCGGTGTGCCAGGACCGCGGCGGCCGCCTGGACGTCGGTGACAGGCTGGCGGGTGAGCGCGGTGTGGATCTGGTCGGCGGGGTGGCCGTGATCGAGCAGGGCGTGCAGACCGGCGATCGCCTGGTCGCGCGGCACGCTCTCGCGCGGGCTGCGGAACCGGCCCTGGGCCGGCTCCGGGAGGGTGCTGGCCCAGGTGGCGGCGAGGTGGACGGCCTGGTCGTAGTGGCGTAGCCACGGGTCGCGGCGCCGGTCGTCGGGGTAGGCGCCGGGTGGCGGGCCCGGGTCGTGGACGGGGGCGGCCGGTTGGTGGCGAGCTCGATAGATCGCCAGCGCGGCGACCGCGTCCTCCCAGCCGGCCTGCTGGGAACCTGCCGTGGGCCGCGGGCCGATCCGAGCCAGCAGCGCGGCCGGTGGGGCTGTGAGCGCGGCGGCGCGGAGCGCGGCTTCGGCGGCGAGCTCGGCGCGCCGGAGCGCCACCTGGCGTGGGAGACCAGCGCGGGTCGGCGCGAACGGCGCCCCGTCCGGCGCGGCCGTCCCGGTGGATGGCGCGGACGGCGGAGCGTGCGGCGCGTCGGCGGGCGCCGGCGGCGCTTGGCGCGGCGCGTCCGGCGCGCGATCAGGCGCGGCCGCGCTGGCCCGGTTCGTGCTCGCGCCGATGGGTCGGTATGCCGGTCCGGCGGTGAAGCGCAGGGCCGCGAGTTCGGCGAGGCTGTGGCGGAGGCGGAGTTGGTGGACGGCAGCTGCGTCGGGGTCGCGGTCGGTGGCGAGGCGTTCGGTCCGGGTACGGGCGAGCTGGTCGGCGAGTCGATCGAGCGGTCCGCCGGCCTCGGCGTCGGCGATCTGAGGTAGCCAGTTCTCGTCGTCGTCACGGTGGCGGAGCTCGTCGCGGCGTAGGACGTAGGCGTGTAGGTCGGTGCGGGCGCGCGAGAGCATGACGTAGAGCGCCGGGCGGGTGGTGTCGTCGGGGACGATGGCCCGGGCGGTCTCCAGGGTGGCGCCTTGGGCCTTGGCGGCGGTGATGGCGTAGGCGTGGCCGAGGCCGCCGTCGCGGCCGTCCTCGAACCGGTGCGTCAGGTACTCCCAGGGCACGCGCACGGTGCCTTTGCTCGGGAAGTACACCTCGAGTGTCTGCTCGTGGGCGGTGTCGGCGGGGTGGACGGCGGTGATGATGCCGACGGTGCCGGTGCGGATGTAGGCCGACGTTGGCCGGCCAGTGGGGATGAGGGTGTGGCCGGCCTGGGTGAGGGTGATGACCTCGTCGCCGGCTTGGAACTCCCGTCCCGCAGCGGTCAGAACTGGGCCGGTCAGGGTGCCGTCGGCGGCGAGGAGGACGCGGGCGTTGGTGTTGAGGGTGTCGACGTCGCGTTGCCGCTCGGCCATCATGCGCACCGTTGCCGGCCGGGCCGGCGCGGTTCTCGGACTCCGCCGGATGCGGCGGGCTCCCGTCGGCACGGGCCCCGTGTTCGAGGCGGCGGCGGTCGGCGCGGCTGGGCCGGGAGAGGCGGCGCGGATCGGTGCGCGTACCGGCGCGCTCATCTGGTTCGCGCCGCCTGCGCGGCGCGTGTCCGCGCCGTTCGCGCCGTTCGCGCCGTTCGCGCTGTCGGGTTCGGCGCGTTCCGGCGCGCCGCTCGCCGCGGCGTCGCCAGCCGCGGCAGCCAGGGTTTGGCGGCGTTCGGTGTACCAGTCGGTGACGGCGCGCTCGAGGAGGGCGTCGGCGGTGTCGGCGAGGGCGATGTGGCCGGTGTCGGCGAGTCGGGTCAGGGCGGCGCGGGTCGCCGGGGCGGTGTCGGCGCGCAGGGCGGCGAGCGCGGCGCGGATCGGTGTCATCTCGGCGCCAACCTGGCGGTGCACCGTCGTGAGTGTGGGGATGTCGGCGGTGTGGGTGGCCAGGTGGGTGAACCAGCCGCCGGCGTCGACGGAGCCGAGCTGGGCGGGATCGCCGAGCAGGATCACCACGGTGCCGGTGCGGGTGGCGTGGCGCAGGAGGCGTTCGGCGTGCCGGGTGGAGACCTGGGTCGCCTCATCGACGATCAGCACCGACCCCGGCAGCCACACGGCGGCCGGGTCGTCGACGTTGTCGAGCAGCGTCAGCCAGCTGGTGACAACCCGAGCGGGGACGCCGATCCTCTCGGCGAGCTCCTCGGCCTGCCGGCCACCATGCGCCGTGGCGAACACTCCGCGCCCGGCGGCGGTGACAAGGACGGTCAGGGCGCGCATGGCCTCGGTCTTGCCTGTCCCAGCCGGGCCGACGATGGGGCGGACCAGGTCGCCGCTGGCCAGCAGTCGGCGGATCAGCTCGATCTGCTCGGCGGACAGCGCCGGCCGTTCCTCAGGGGCGAGTGCCGTCGGGGCCGGGGCGACGAGGGCGGCCAGAGAGGAGTCGAGCCTCGCCGGGTCGACGAGCAGCCGGGGTGGGGCGCCGGCGGCGACCTGGCCCTGGCGGATCAGCGCGAACACGGTGTCCTCGGCGGCGAGCAGGCTTTCGACGGAGTAGAGGCACTCGGGTTGATGCCGGCGCCGGGTGCGCCCGGTGTCGTGCAGGACGACGACCCGCTGGTCGGCGAGGAACCGGTCGGCGAGCTGCTCGATGCCGTCCGCGCTGAGCCGGTCTCCGGCGAACGTGGCGACATGCTGGACGACGTCGCGGCGGGTGAACGTCGTGGCATGTTCGGTCAGCCCGACCGGCCCGGCCAGCCGGGTGAACAGCCCGCCGACCGTTTCCTCGTCGAAGACAGCGGGACGGGCCGGGGCAGGCCGTGCGGGGGCGAGGCCGCGGATCTGCTCGACCGTGAAGCCCGCAGCCGCCAGCCGTTCGGTCTGAAGCGCCTGGACCTGGGCGTCGGCGAGCACCCGCTTGGCGGGGCGGGAGCCGCGCTGCGCCGCGGCCTCGGTCGCGGCGGACGGTTCGAAACCGGCCGCGACCAGCTGGGCGAACTCCTCGACGACCTCGCCATGCCGCGTCGAGAACGCCGCCAACAGATCGGGCGGAAACGACGCGATCTCGGCAACCCCGTTACGCGCCGACTCCCACACGACCCCACGGCGCGCGGACAGCTCGTGGCGCAGCACCGCCGCGCCGACGTGGCCGGCGGTCTTGACCTCAGCGAGGAACAGCTCCCCGTCGAGCGCCCGCCACTCCCAGCACCCCTCCCCCGCCTGCGGCTCGCCGTCGGGCTCGGCGGGGACGACGACCGCGTTGATCACAATGTTGTGGACGTGCAGGTGCGCCTCGACGCTGCGCGAGACGTCGTGCAAATAGGACGCCACCGCCAGGCCCAACGCGTGACGGCTCTCGCCACACACGACCCCGAACGCGCCATGGCGTTCCAGATAGCCGATCGTCGCGTCCACCGCCGCGTCCAGCGCGGCGGCGACATCGGCGCGAAGCGCGTCGTCGCCGAACGCCCACAGCAGACTCACCGACTTCGGCGCCGCGCACACCACGTCGTAGCCGATCACGGTCGCCGGCGCGGTCCGCGCCGCGCACCACCGGTCCAACTCGCCCCGCCGGACCAGCCACCGCCCGTCCGGCCCTCGCACCCCGGCCAGCTGGTTCGCCGGTTGCTGGACGGTCCCCTCGCCGACCAGTGGCGCCGCCGGGCTGGCACGGTCATCAGCAGGCACGCCGACCGCGGCAGAGATATCGATCGTCGGTGGTGCGGTTGCTGCGGGAGTGGGACTGGTACGGCTGACCAGGCGGCGTAGATAGGTAGCGCCGACCCCGGCCAGCGCCGCCGCCTGCGCCAGCGTCAACAGATCATCAGGTCTGGGGTCGGTCGTCTGGGCCCCGCTGTCCGCAGGGGGGAGGCGGATCACCCGGCCCGCGGAACCCGTCGCCGCGAGCAACGGCCGGCCGGTGACCGCGTGCTCGCCGCGCAGCAGTCGTTCCAACGCCAGCCCGGACACTTCGCCCCGCAGCCCGACCAGCCCGGCCGCCGACCCGCGCGCCCGCCCCTGCGCGTGGCCCCGGCCGTAATACCGCGCCAACGGATCGGCCGCCTGCGGCTGCCCACCCTGGACGTAGTTCACGACCGCCCGCGCCGCCCTCGCGATTTGCCCGGTATCCCGGGCCCGGACCCGCAGCACTTTTGCCGTCGCGATCACCGACGACCTGCCCCACCAGGCCGGACCGGGTCAGCACCCTCCGGACGGCTGTCGACTTCCGCTGCCAGCTGTGGCCCGGTTCGCTGGACCGGGCCTGGATCGGGCCGCGCCATGTCGCCTCCCGCTCGCCAGGACGGCACCCGCGCGGCCCAGACCCGGGCGGCGCGGGATACCCGAAAGCCCCGACGCTGCCGCCCGCTGTCACCGCGAACGACATCGCAAGAGACACCGCGAACGGCATCGCGACGTAATCGCGCGGATGCACGCATCGCGCAGGACATCCCTGGAGACATCGCAGGCCCCAAGACGGCACAGGTAGGTCCCCATTGCGCCGGCAGCAATCAGCGAGCGGCCGGCCCAAGGCGGCGCGTCAGCCGGCGCGCGCCACGACCAGTTCGGTGGCGGTCTCGGCCGCATCGTCCTGCCCGTTGCTGACGGCGCCGTCGACGGCCGCGTCGGCGGTCGTGTCGAACGCCAACGGGCTGACCAGGCTGTGCGCCAAGCCTTGGCGACGCGCGTACGCACGAGCAGCGCTCGGCGACTCGAACGGCAGACACACCGCCAACGCCCGCGTGTGGCCGGGATCGGCGAAGCTCACCACCCCGAACAAGCATCCCTCGCTCCCGACGTCGGACACCGCGTCCTCCCCCGCTGCGGATCCGCATCCCTGCCTAACCGCAGGGAGGTCAGCCAACCGGTCGAGCAGGTCGGCAAGCAGCTCGACGACCACGCTCAAGTCCTCGGCAACCGCGGCCAGCGACCGCCATTCACCGTCACCGCCGGCCACCCGCCGCCCGGCCCGGGTACCGCCCGCGGCATCAGTGGCGCGTCCGTTCTCCCGGCGGTTCTCGGCCTGGCCGGACCGCCGCTTCCCGACGCCGATAGCACCTGGCCGACTGCCGGCGACGTCGGCGGGCTGCTCGCCGAGGAGAACCCTGAGCAGGTGGTCGCCCGGCCAGTCCAGTGCCCGGGACAGGGCGGCCAGGGTGTCGTCGCGGGCCCGACGACCACCGGCGCCCCGCTGAAGCATGCGGATCGTCGCTACCGAGATCCCCGACACCTCGGCCAGCCGATGTTGACTCATCCGGCAAGCCGCCATCCGCCTGTTGAGCGCCTCGGCAATCGAGGCCCAGCCCTCCCCGCCGGGCTCAGGATGCGCCTCGCCATCAGGCACGTCAGGGCCCAGATCTCGAACGGCCACGCCGGCCGGGGCCGGTGTCACGCGGCCACCGCCGCTGGCAGCGCATCGGCCGGGACAGCGCTGGACAGCAAGCTCGCGACCCGGAAGCGGTCTGTCAGCTCCCACACGACCCGCAGCTGAGCCGCCTGCGGGGTCACGACCGTCACCAGGTGCGGCAGCACGATCTCGCCGGACTGCCACGCACACCGCGGCCGAACCGCGCAGACCACGACCGGCACCGGGCCTGGCCAGCCCGCCTCCCGTACGTCGGCGAGCAGCCGGCCCACCGCCAGTGCCAACCTCGTCAACCCCGGCGAGACTAGCGGTGGGCACGCCACCAGCACCCGCTCGCCGCTCATCCCCGCCAACGACCGCGCCGCTGACTCGGCTGGGAACGGATGCGATGCCACGAACACCGGCTCCATCCTCGGAAGCCGGTCGCAGACCACCCCCGGTCGCGCCGGCAACGGGAACGGCTTCAGGTCCACCGTGGCCAGGCCACCGGGCCCGCCATCCACATCGATCATCACCTGCATCGGGGACCTCCCGTTCCCGTGCCAGCGAGCCTGGACGGGCCCGCCGCCGGGGTTCGATGCCGGCCGACGGCAGGCCCGCGCCGTCACCGTCGCCGCACCCGGTCCGCCGTTCCCAGTGACTCCTGCCCGCCAGCTGTCCGACGCCAGGTCGACCCCGGCGTCGTCGGGCGGACGGCGGCCCTCGGAGTGCCGTTTGAGGACGTCCGTATGCCGTCTCAGGGACGTCCGTACGCCGGCTTGGGGATGTTTCGACACGCCGCGCAGCGGCGCCGTGACAGGACGTCCGAACATCCCGATCCTGAAGATGTCCGATCCGCCCCATCCCGAGGAGGCGCGGCATGACCCAGCCGCCCGCCCCCAGAACCCGTCTCGCCCAGCTCCTGCGCGAACGGCACTGGACCGTCGACGACTTCGTCCGCGAGTTCAACCGCGCCGGCCGTCGCGCCGGCCCCGACCGCCGCGACCATGCGATCAGCCACCGCCAGGCCACCCGCTGGCTGTCCGGCCGTCTCCCTTCCCTGCCGCACCCCGCGTCATGCCGCGTCCTGGAGGCGATGTTCGGACTCGACGCCGCGAGCCTGTTGGGTTCACCTACCGCTACGCCGGACCGTGACCTATCGGGTAACCCAGGTGACGATGAGAACGTCCCGCCGGCACTGCTTGAAGAGGTGAGTCCGACGCGTCGCCGTGATGTGCTGTCCGCCGGCGTACTACTGACAAGCACCGCCGCCGTCGCCAGCCCAACTGAGCAGGCCGCGCGGATCTCCCGCGCGATCGCCGCCGCCACACCCGACCCGCTGACCCTGGTGCAGCTGCAGCACGGAATCCACGAGCTGACCACGCGCTACGCGCTTACCCCACACGCCGACCTCGTCGCTCCGATCGAACGCGCCTGGACCGACGCCGAAGCCCTTCTGGACACCCGTGTCACCGGCCCGACCCGCACCGACCTCGAGCTCGTCGCCGGCCAGTACGCCTACTACAGAGGTCAACTCGCCTTTGACATGGGCGACAACAAGACGGCACTCACTTTCCTCGTCCTCGCCGCCCAACACGCCCACGCCGTCGGCGACACTCTGCTCGCCGGCTCGGTCGCGGTGATGCGTTCCGCAGTGGCGTTCTTCGCTGGCGACTTCGCCGCCGCCGCGGCCCTCGCCCGCCGATCCCTGCCCGGCGCCCACCCTTACGTGGTGCCCACACTCGCCAGTTCCCTGGCCCGCGCGCTCGCCCAGACCGGTAACGCCGAGGGAGCCCTCAAAGCGCTGCGAACCATGCACGACAACATCTGGACAGGCCCGCTCCTCCCCGGCCCCGAACCCGGTGACGAGGAGACCTATGAGGCCTTCAGCGCCGTTACCCTTGGCTACGTCGGCAGGGGCGAAGACGCCGAGCATCACGGACTTCGCTCGCTCGCGCTGCTCGCCGGTACAGGCCGGTTCGTCCAGCAGGCCGGCACACAACTCGCACTCGCCCGCGCCTTCCTCCGCCGCCAGACACCCGACCCCGAGCAAACCGCCACAGCAGTCCGGGACGCCCTGCGCGCGGCAGCCGGCAACAATCACCCACGCACCGTGGATCGCGCCTCAGCGATCTACCGCCAACTGACCGCCAACCCGGATTGGTCTCGCCTCCCCGCCATCTGCGACCTCGCAGCCCAACTGCCTGCCAGCCCGCGCGCGTTGCCTCCGGCTTCGGTGCTCTGAGCCCATCGTTGGCGACAACGATCCGCTTCTCCGACAGAGCTACACCGACACGCTGATAGATGGAGCATCGCGCCACGCACCCGGAGGCCATCGGCGTGAGATCCGCAGGGCCGATGCATCGCGGACGGCATCGTGAGAAGCGGCGGC
This sequence comes from Pseudofrankia coriaricola, assembly GCF_001854805.1. Lineage (GTDB taxonomy): Bacteria > Actinomycetota > Actinomycetes > Frankiales > Frankiaceae > Pseudofrankia. The sequence continues at coordinate 50,610 of NZ_MBLO01000022.1, read as the reverse complement.
GACCCCGACACCAAGATCAGATGGAAGTCCGGACCAGCCATCGTCCGCGAGCATCGAGGATTTGCGTCACCCCGGTCGGCCAGAGGGTGCCGTTTGCCGGGTTCGTCCCTATCCGCCGACAGTTTGCCGGGTCGGTACATCGTCGGTGCAGGGAGGCACCATGTCAAAAACTTGGAAACCAGCGCACAGGCCGGCTAACATCACAGAGATTGGCTGAAGTATTTCAGTAGGTCGGGAAGACCGTACAGACGATCGCATCTGCCATCAGCCGCACTCGTCCAGCAATCTTGATGAGAGCGGGCGAACCTCGGTCGAATAATCCAGCGGGGAGGGAAATGGCCGCCGGACATACCGTAACACTCGCACTCAGATTTCCCGGGCTTGCAGATCTCCCTCCCAACCTCGGAGTTACCTCCGAGGAACTCGGAGTCACGCATTATTATTCAGCAGGAGAATTAGCCGATCCAACCCTCGGCATTGAGCGGATAATGCTGCTACGAATTCCAGAAGTCCTGGAGATTCTAGCTTTTATTGTATTCTCGGATAACGCCTTCCCTCAAGACGACCGGGTCGAACCAATCTATAATGCTCGCGCAGCAGTGCAAAAATTGATTGCCGACGGAACCCTGCCTTCCGTCACTAAGATTATCGACATCCCCTCGGTCCGATGGAAGGGTGACAGCGATCCAGACGTAGGTGGAGACAATCTATTCTGGACAAGGAAAGGCAAGTTTCCGCCAGTTCTTTGGTGGGACGCCTTTCGATACATGATCGGGCGACCTCCGTCCGGAGCGACGGAGTGGACCGGAATTACCAAGATCCTCACTCTTCCGCGGAACCGCATCTTATGGAGGCAGGCGACCGAGGTACATGGTCTTAGGCTTGAATATTCTGACGCACACGTAATTCTGCGCGCGAATAACGGGGACAAGGTATTTTCACACACAGATCCCCCCTCCGAATGGGTGCGAGACTTAAGGCGGCATTCGGAGTGCCTGGTCGTCACAGGCCGCAGCACCCGCCCCCGAGAGCCGGTGTCGCAGTGGCTTCGAAAAGGTGCCCAAGAGGAACGCGTTGTCGGAGGTCTAGTTCGTGCGGTTCCGTACGCAGTCCCGCCCGATGTCGGCGACATTGAGGGCTGCACATTCATACCATCAAAGAACTACCGGCCGTCGCTCCGACGCCAAATATACCTGGATAGCAATGTACTGATAGACGGCGAGAACTGGTTCTACCAAGATAATCTTCCCCTCAAGTCAAGTGTCAGACTCAAGAATACACTCTTGTCGATTGCGGGAGACGACATAATCCCTGGCGTCGCGATCGAAGAGACCTGCAGATCAAGACTTGCAGAATCACCTGATACCGAAAGGGTTCATCGGGCTGGTCATGCGTGGCGAGTTATCTCTTACTGGCCGCCAGAGCAAATTGAGGCAGAGTTCGCCGAGCATCAACCCGCCGCGACCAGGTACCCGCTCGGCGCCTACGAATCGCCGCGCGACTGGTCTGGAGGCACCCGGTCGGACCTCAGCCTGTTCACTCTTATGCAAGCTCCAGGCTATGCCATACTATTGAAACTCCGAATCCTTTTGGCGTCGAAGTTCTCGGGCCCACAGGACCGCCTTGCAAGATTCCGGAAGCTAGTTAGATGGATCGACACAGATCTTATGGTCGGAAGCCCCTTGGAATTCAAGGTCGCACTCAACGCTTTCTTTGGCTGTTCAGGCGAGCATGATTACGTCCAGCGTTTGCTGAAAATTGGCACATCGGATGCCGTCCACGCGACCTGGACCGCAATGTGGGACCTTACTTTTCTCCGATTCCTTGATTACGGCGCCAGCATCGATGAATTGAATTTCAATCCCTGCTTAATCACTAGAGATCGCGCCCTACTCCCACTCCGACAGACCTGCGAACCCGTCACTCGGCCAGATTCGGTCAGTGGTCCCATTGCACCGTATATGTTGAAGTTGGACATCAGTCCAAGATGGAAATCCATCGAGCCGCAGATCATGGAGATTCTTGAGGAACACGCCAGCAACCAGCGGGATCGCGTCACCTCGCGAAGGCAGAGTGTTGGTGACCATGATCCGACAATCAGAGGGCGAAGATTAGCACTTCAGCTGGAGAGTGAACTAGAAGGCCTGTGAACCTAATGTCCGATACTCGTCCCGGATCACGGCCGGCCACCACAGGATCGTCTCGAGCGTAGAGCTGGTGGAGAGTATACCCGCATAGATAGTCTATTGTTCAATATACGGATCAGTGTCGAGTCATCGGGCGATGTCAACGCGACCTCGACGGATTTGTTTGGCGGCGGCCGAGTGTCAACTGGCTCGGCGGTCGGCGAGCCGACGGGCGGCGGAGGCCATGTTCTGCTTCCAGGGTCGGGGATCCGTTTCGGCGATCTCCGTCCACATCTGGGCAAGTGCTCCGGTGAAGGCGGTGACGGCTCCTGAAGGCGCATCGTTCCAGCTGGGGAACTGGTGACGGCCCCAGGCGTCCGCAGCAGCGGCGGGATGGCCGGCGTCGATCAGTCGAACGAGAAGCACGGCGGGGTCGGCCCAGGCAGGGCCGATGGTGGGCCAAGCCCAGTCGAGGAGCAGGGTCCGGTCAGCGCTGATCAGGATGTTGTCGGGGGCGAAGTCGGTGTGGAGCAGGTGGGTGCCGTGCAGGTGGTGGCGCTGCGCCGGCCGCACGTAGGCGGACCAGCGTTGCTCGACGCTCTTCATCGTTGAAAGCTGTGGGCACGGGATGGCGGCAAGGTCGTTCAGGATCGCCGCAACCCGAGGTAAGTCCGCCGATCCCGGTGTGTAGTCGGCGTGGCGTCCGGGGGCGTGTTCGAAGCAGAGCAGGCTCCAGCCCGCGGTTTCGAGGTCCCACAGCAGCCGTGGGGCGAGGGTGCGCACGGACGGGTTGATGTCGCGTTCCCGCCGCTGGGCACCGATCTGCGGATGGTCCAGCGGGATGCCCTTGACGAAGACCCGGCCAGCGGCGGTGTGCAGTGTCGCGGCGATCGCGGAGTTCACTCCGCCGTCCGCGGAGGTGTGGCCGAGTACAGGCCCGATCTTGTCCTCGACCGCGGCCTGCATCTCGTCGGGCAGGTCGGCCCAGCCGATTCGCGTCATCGACACCGTTACTCGATCCCTCTCCGTTCGCATGGTTCGGCCCGCCCGGGCGGCGCGGGTGGGCGCCCGGGCGGGCCGGTTGATCGTCTAGTAGGGGTTGTTGTCGCCCGCGCTGCAGCTGCACATGTCCGACGCGGACAGTACGTCCAGGTCCTCGACGAGCTGCAGCTCGGTGCTGTCGTCGTCGACGGTGGCGGGACGTGGTCCGAGTTCGACCATCACGGCCGTCATGGTGTCACCTCCCTTCGGTGTGCTGGCAGTAGGCGGACGGGGATGCCGCCGCCTTGCGGTAGAGCGTCACGAGCGGCATGCAGGTACCGCAGGTGCCGCTGAGCGTGCAGCCCGAACATCCGCCCTGACGGGCCAGCAGGCCGTCGGCGATGCCGCCGAGACGAACCAGCCCGTCGACGCCTTCGGCCAGCAGGTCGACGTGCGGGTCCCGGCCGACCTTGCAGATCGACGCCTTGCCGTGCGGGTCGACGTGGAAGAACGTGTGGCCCGCGTTGCAGCCGGTGAAGGGCTTGCGTGTCCGCAGGTGGGCGCTGGACTGCGCGGGCAGTGTCTCGGCGCCGCCGTAGATCGTCGGGGAGATGTTCGTGTACTCATCGAACGGCAGTTGGTAGCCCTCCGCCAGAGCGCGCATCTCGTCGACCTCGTCGGCGTTGTGCCGGGCAACGATCAGGTTGAGGTGCAGAGGCAGACCGGCTTCGTGCGCGGCGGCGAGGCCTTGGCGGAACTTGCGGAAGGAGCCCGGGCGGCGGGTCAGGCCGTCGTAGCTCGCCTCGGTCGCACCGTAGACGCTGACCACGATCTCGTAGGGCCGCGCCGAGGTGAGCAGGTCGAGGATGGCGGGGTTCGCGAGCCTGGATCCGTTGGTGGAGATCGTGAGCATCATGCCCAGCTCGCTCGCGAGTCGGTAGACGTCCGGGAACAGCTTGTCGATCAGCGGTTCGCCGCCGGTCAGCTGCAGCCAGAGCACCCCCGCGTCCCGGAGCATGTGGAGCGCCCGTTCCCGGTCCGGCCAGGACAGGCCCTCGAACCTTTTCAGGCCGAGGTAGCAGTGCTCGCAGTCGTAGTTGCAGCCAAGGTTCAGCTCGTAGGACGCCCGGCCGAAACCGTATGCGGTCTCCCTGCGCACGAGCACCACGTCGCGGACGCGGCGGCCATCCAGGTCGACTTGCCAGGTCTGGCGCACGGTGGCCGCCAGCCAGTCCGGGCAGACCAGGCCGCCGGCGGACGCCTCCGCGAGTTCGGTGTACCGCTGCCGCGGAGCTTTGACGCCGCGCCGGGAAGCGGGGCGGACCAGAAGGTAGTTGCCCAGGAAGGGGCTCGCGATGACCTCGTGCATCCGGCTTCCTCCGTCTACGGCCACAACAGCACGATCCGACTGTGCCGCCTGTCGATCACGCGGCCGCCAGGTAGCTCGCTGTCCGGCGTGTTTCTCGGGTGCAGGGTGACGCGAGGACCGGGCCCGTCGCGGTGGACGTGATTCCAGTGGCGGACCTGCGCGGCGAACGCCTCCGCGAGCGTGGCGGCCTCCGGGCCGAAGCCATGGACTCCGAAACGGAACCAGTCGTCGTCGATCTTGTCTCCGCCGAGGTAGGCGAGGCTGGCGCCGTCGACCGCGGCGTGGCCCATGCCGACCGGTGGGGGAATCAGGCCGGGCGTCTTCTCTTTGTCGACGGCGAGGTGGCAGTAGCCATCGAACGCGGTCGCCAGCCACAACTGCAACGTCTCGAACGACACCCGATTCGGAAAGATCACCCCCGTGTCGACATCAACCCGGGGCGTGCCCAGAACACCTGCCAGCTGGTCGGGGCTGTCGGGCAGGTCGTCGTCGAAGACGAGCGTGATCCGTTCTCCGTCGAGCGCCAAGGTGGGTTTGTCGTGCGCGCCGATTCCACGCATCGACACGAACCCGGAGTACAGCACCGACGTGCTCTCCAACCAGTCGCCGCGGGACTCGAACGTGACGGTGCGGTTCAGCCCGCGCAGTCGCAGCGGCACGACCAGCCGCCCGCCCTCGACCAGCTGGTCGGTCCACGCTGGCGGTACATCCCAAGCCTGGGCGGTGACGAGGATGACGTCGTAGCGGGCCGACGTGGGCAGGCCGTCCTCGGCGTCGGCGAGCACGACCCGCACCTGGTCGTAGCCCGCAGCGGCCAGGCAGCGGCGGGCACGGTCGGTCACGTCGGGGTCGATGTCGACGGTCGTCACGTCGCCGGCCGGGCCGACGAGCTCGGCCATCAGAGCCGCGTTGTATCCGCCAGAGCCAATTTCCAGGCAGCGCATTCCCGGGCCGACGCGGGCTGACTCGAGCATCCGGGCCTGCAGCCAGGGCGCGGACACCGAACTGAGCGTCACCCCCTGCTTGTCCTGCTTCGTTCGCACGATGTGATCGGCGTACGCGGCCTCCAGCGAGACCTCCGGGGCGAACAGATGCCGCGGCACCGCTCGGAAAGCCGCCTCCACCACCGGCGTTGTGATCATCCCGTCCGCGATCAGTTTGTCAACCAACGCGGCGCGGGCCTCCGCCGCGCCTTGCTCGTCATCCAGAACACCGACGCTCTCAGCCATTCCAGCCATGCACGTCCTCCCTTCCAACGGCATCGTTCCGCCGGACATTGCCGAGAGGAAGGACTTCGCTGTCCGCCGCTGTCCGCGGACACCAACGGACACACGTCGCGATGGCTGGCCTGGGGCATCGCCGGGATGATGGCGGAGTGGAAACCTTCGGCGAGGCCCTGCGACGCTGGCGAGGCGAACTGCCAATCCGTGAACTGGCCCGCCGGGCACACTGCGGAAAATCCCACATCTGGGCCCTCGAAAGCGGCCGCAGCTCCCCCAGCCTGCGCATCGCCGCAGCGCTCGACAAAACGCTGAACGCCGGCGGCGAACTCGTCGAACTCGCGGGCAGACCCCCAGCCACCGACGCCACGGGCATCAGCACCTCGGTCGCCGGCCCCGCCCTGGCGACAGGGCCGGTCACCGCCCGATCCGTCGACCCGGCGGTGACCGACTACTTCGAAACGCAGCTCGAAGGGCATTACCGGGCCGACATGTTGCTCGGCCCGCGCGACCTCATCCGCATCGTCGCGACCCAGTTCGAACTCATCGACCGGCTGGCCCGCGCCACCACCGCGGACACCCACCGAGACCTCCTACGTATCGGCACCGCCTACGCCGCTCTCGTGGGCTGGCTCTACCAGGACGCCGGCGACCTCGCCGCGTCAGCCTTCTGGCGTGGCATCGCCCAGGAGTTCGCCCTGCGCTCCGGCGACTCGCACCTCACCGCCTACGCGCTCATCAACCACGCCTCGGTCCGCACCGACCTCGGCGACGGCGCCGGCGTACTCGACCTGTGCGACGCCGCCCTCGCCACAAGCGACGCCCTCGCGCCCAAGGTCCGACTCATGACCTTGCAGCAGCGGGCACACGGCGCCTCCCTACTCGGCGACCGCGCCACCGTCGACACCTCGCTCGACACCGCCGACACCCTCACCGACCGCCTCGACGACGACCTGCCCTGGGGCAACGCCTGCCACCGCACCCCCGGATACCTACAGATCCAACGTGCCACCTGCTACGGCCGCCTCGGCCTCGCCCACGAAGCCGTAGCCCTCTGGGACCACCTCCTCACCGACATCCCACCCACCGCCCGACGCGACCACGGCGTCTACCTCACCCGCCACGCCACCGCCTGCGCCCAGGCAGGCCAACCCGACAAGGCCCTGCACCTCGCCCGTCAGGTCGTCCCCATCGCCACCGAAACCGGATCCGCCCGGCTACGAAGGGAACTCGCCGCCCTCCGTCATGGCATGCGGCCATGGAAGGATGCCCGTGTCGCCACCGACCTCGCCGAGGTCCTCGCCGCAACGGAGGCGTGACCATTTCCGACGTGCCTACCCCGCTCACCGACGACGAGATCGCCATCCAGCTCGCCGACCACCCCGGCTGGACCCGGACCGGCGACGAGATCACCCGCACCTTCCGGCTCCGTTACCACGGCTCCGTCGCACTGATCGTCCACGTCGCCGACGTCGAACGCCTCATCGGCCACCACGCCGACATCGACCTACGCTGGGACACCATCCGCTTCGCCATCACCACCCACGACGCCGGCCACCGCCTCACCGCCGCCGACTTCGACCTCGCCACCCGCATCGACGCCATCGCCGCCGCCCACGACGCCACACCCGTCTAACACCCAGGGTGCGGTAGAGCTCGCCCACGGCCGCACCGCCAACCGAGCAGCCGGCATCCACCGCTATCTCAGCGCCGACCCAGACAGGGCACGACTGCCAGCCGTCCGCGACCTCGGCGAACAGCTCCGCCCCGCCCGCGGGGCACTCGACACCGGAGCCGTCTTTTAGGACGTGTGAGCCGGGCGCCGATGACCTCGGCGCCGATGGATCGTCTGGTTCGCCGTTTTACTGCGGCGCGTGGACAACGAAGTAGCCGTTGCAGACCTGGTCGGGGTCATCCGCCGACCTCCGCGCCCTCACGCTCTGATCTGACTCAGCGTCTCCTGCCCGGCGACTAACGCCTCGGGCTTGTCCGGGAACTTGACGGACGATTCAAGCCCATCCCAGGCCAGCACCCCCGGCCGAACCTCCCCAGGCGTCCGGGAGTCGCCGAGCACGTTGTGCTACCTGCGTTGCGTCGCGCAGGACCGGGCCTCGCCCTGGCCTCAGCCGGTGAGGAGGGTGATGGTGCGGCCCGCGGGGCTGTTGATGGTGGACAGGCCGGTGCGGGTGTCGATCGAGGGGGCGCCGCTGCGCTGGTCGAAGATCGCGAGGACGCCGGTGTCGAGCCGGAGGCGGTCCAGGTAACGGTCGAGCTGGCGCAGCGCGGCTGGCTGGGGGTTGGCGCGGTTGGTACGCCACACCTTGATCTCAAAGCCCTCGCGCTGGACGTGGCAGACGCCGTCGGGGGTGGTGTAGGGCCAGCGCAGGTGCAGATCGACCCGGCCGGTGCCGATCGCGTACTCACGATCGATCGTGCCGGTCCCGTTGACCGCCCGCTGCAGATAGCCCTGCAGGACGAGCTGCGCGGCGGCCTCCGCGTAGTGGCCGGTGCTGGTGAGCTGCTCGCCGTTCTGGATCCACCAGTCGGTGAACTTCCAGCACGACGGGCAGGTCGAAGCTCCCGCCGGGCCGCACGAAGGTACGTGGGTCGGTGGCGACGCTGTCCTGATAGTTACTCGACAGCACCCGGACAATGACCTCTCGATAGATCGGGTTAGCCGGCCGGACCGGGACGTCCGGGGCGATCAGTCCCAGGTCACGGACATAGGCCGTGTCGTCGTCATACGGGTCCAGAACGAGTGGCTCACCCGAGCCGTGCGCACGTTGACACCGACACGCCGAGCAGCCCCCGCACGCGGCACGCCCGCAGCCCGCAGCCGGTCGTACTCCGCCCTGCCGGGATGGCCCGCCTGACGGGGCGAGACCGAACGCACGCCCGCCCTCCGCGCCCAGCCCAACGCGGTATTCCGGTTCACACCGATCCGGTCAGCCGCCACCGTGACACTGCCGACCTCCTCAAGCAACTCCAGGAACCACTCCCGAAGCACCCCCCACTCCGAACCCGAAAACGCCACGGTCCTCGCAACCCCCAGAAGCCCGAGCGTTGCGAGGACCACTAGAAGGCACCCCGCCACGCCCCGGGGCCCAGCCTCGCTTCGCTCGGCACCCCGGGCGCGTCGGGACCGCCACCCACCCGTGGGCGTCGGCGCGTCGGCGATTGTGAGGCCGGACCTCAGCCCGATCCGGTTGACCTCGCCAGTTCTACCTCTGACCGAGCCGTATCCAGCTGACCTAACACCAGCGGGCTGTACGGGGAGCCCTGGATGGACGAGGCACAGTGCGTACGTCCTAGACGTCTGCGGTCTCTTGCGCCATGATCGTGGCAGCCGGCTTCCGCCGGCCACGACCTCTTGCTGGACGATTGATCGTGACGGCCTCGCAGCGCCTGGCACTTTCGACCGAAAGGAAATTTCCGAGAAATCGTCTAGCTGCGAAGAATGATCATGTGACGGGGGCTCATGAGTTGAACGTAGAATTCATAATGGGCGGCCTTTCTGGCGTCGCCCTGGCCATTTCTTTGCGTGATGTTCTGTCGATTTGGCTGCGGATTGCGAGGTCATCTGATGACCGTGTCGACGCTGGGTCTCCGGGCCAGGAAGAAAGGCTTGATCTAGAGAACCCGGCCCAGGCGGAACGCTTCATCATGGACTTCGTTCGCAGGCGCTCGGCAGCCATGAAGCGGGGCGCGGAGTGACCGAAGCAAACGCCTCGGAGACTCGCCGGCCTCGGAAGCGCACGGAAAATCATCCCCCAGTTCAGGCCTCACTCAATGCGGGTCTTGGGGGCGTCGGTGGTGGAACGGGTATGGTAGCGATTGCTCAGACGGTAGGCACCCACACGGTCCTTGGTCAAGTCTTGATGTACGTCGCTCCAACGGTATCGGTAGTTGCAGGCACCATGCTCTTCCAGCTAAAGACGCAGGCCGAATGGTATTCGGAGAGATGGCAAGTCAAGCGGGCACGGAAGACGCTAGAAAAGCAGCTAGGTTACCCCCACACGTCTGACGACCATAAACTGAAGATCCGGAAAATGCTTGAAGATCTGGATCACGCAGCTGCGACCGCCGAACTTTCACGTGTAAAGCTGGCGGGGCAGGCTGTCTCAAGATGAAAACGCCGATCAAGTGAACTGTGAACGCCTTGCCAAGATAGCGCAGGGGAAAGGTGGGATAGAATCTCGTTGCCGGACGCCCGCAGCGACATTATTCTGGGTGTTCTACGGAAACCTGGCGTTCCTGGATTAAGTCGGTGGGCGATTGACGCGCCGGGTCTCTGCCCCGGACCCCGGCCCTTCCACCAGAGGAGGGGGAGGGACGGTGTGAGTCCGCGTGTCTCCTCCGTCGCGCAGCCCCCCGGAGGGTTGCCCCAGGAACCCCGGCCGTGCAAGACCCGCACCCGAACGATTGGCACAGTCATCGACGGCGGGTCTTGCACAGCCGAGAACCCTGGGGCAAAGCAGAGCTTGCCTGCCCGCCGGAGGAGCCCCGCTCAGCCCGGGGTATGGGGGTAGGCCCCGCAGGGCTTGGAACACAGGAGCGGCCGATAATCCGGGAGGATTGCCGGGCCGCCGCAGGTCTTGGACGTGCTATCCGTGGTTGGTGCAGGAGCAGCGCCGGGGGCGCCGTTCGCGGAGCAGGTCCGCCAAGTGCATCACTTCCTCCGGAGCCATCCGCCCGGCAGCCGTGATTGCTGTGCGACCCGGGTCACCATCCGCATTGTAGTTCGCCATTTTACTGCGGCGCATGTACGACGAAGTAGGCGTTGAGGTCCACCAGCCCCGGCGCCTCCGGCAGCCGCGACAACGCCGGAACCATATAATGGCGATCCGGCAAACACGGTCCCGCCGTATTAAAGCGACGCGCCAGCGATCCCCCTCCACGGCCAGTACCCAGTCCTGCTCACATCACCCTACGCGTGATCGACGATCTAGCTGGCTAGCCAGGAGACGTCAGCCAGTCACGCACTCGGCACGCTCACAGCCGCCGACGGCGGTGCCGGTGCCGTGCGACGGCGTGGCCCAGCCAGCCAGGTACACCCCTGGCGAATCCGCCTTGATCACCGCAGCTTCATGAGCGGGCACGCGCCGACCGCTTTCGGAAGGCCTACGCGTTCTTGGTGGCCGTGTAGATGTTGTACCGCCACGCGTCCTGGTGTTTCCACATCTCCACGCCGCTCATCGCGTTGACGGCCTTCTCCGTCTTGCCCAGTCGCCGCGCGGTGGCGTAGGGAACGCGGCCGAGGACCGCGAACGCGCGCAGCATCGGCAGCATGCGGGCGGTCACGTCCTCCACCGGCTCGACCTTGAACGAGGCCGAGGCGAGCAGGTTTTCGAGGTCGCCGTGGTTGAGACGGTGCCAGGCTGGCATCGCGCCGAGCTCGCACACGGCATCGAACGCCGCCCGCGCGGCCGGCGCCAACCGCTCCGCCGGCGTCCGCGAGTACTCGAACATCACGAGCCGCCCACCTGGGCGCAGAACCCGATGGAACTCGGCCAGCACCCACTCGGGATCGGCGGCATGCACGAACGTCTCCATCGTGTAGACCCCGTCGAACACCCCGTCCTCGAACTGGGAGAGATCGTGGTAGTCGCCCTCGACGAACCGGGTGCTACCGGTAAGTCCAGCTCGCTCACTTCGGCGCCAGGCCTCATCGAGGTTGAAAACGAGAATGTCTATCCCGGTGACATCCAGGCCGAAATCGGCCGCCAGCGTGCGCGCGACCTCGCCCATGCCGCAGCCCGCGTCGAGCACCCGAGAGCCAGCGTCGAGACCGAGACGACGTCCGAGCTGATGCTCCATCCGGCGCATCGCCGGCGAGAACCGCCACCCGGAGTCCCCGGCCTCGTACCAGCCGAAGTGCTTCGTCCCCCGCAGCAGATACAGGTAACCCAGCCGTGACTCCGTGCGGTCGTAGTACCGGCAAACCGCCCCGATGTTCATGTCACCCGCCGGGATTCCGCGTTCCACACCAGGCAGACTACCGGGTTAGACAGTCTGCCGGCTAAGACAGCCTGATGGCTCCGACATCCAAGTGTGCGAGAGGGCACCTCGCTGACAGGCTGCGCGCCACGGTCACCGAGGCGCCGCTCCAACCGCAGGACGAACCTGTCCGGCCTGGCCCGGCCGCCCACACCGCCGACCGCGCTCTCACCAGCAGCAGTCGCCTGCTCCGCGTCCGGGCCCGCGCGGCCCGACCCGCCGCTGGCGTCCCTCCCGACCACCAAACGAGTCCGGCCGGATCGGCGATGCCCGTGCGGATTGCCTCGGCGATGACCCAGTTCAGCACGATGTGGCCGACGATGACGTCCACGGTGGCATCCGCGAAGACAGTTTTTCGCAGCCGTTCTGACCACCGGGCAGCGACACAGTCACCCTCCCAGCCGTCGTCCGCTCGCACGGGTCGGGGCGGGGAAACGGGGAACTCCGGATCCGCGTGGGACGCGGCGCTGGAGCCGATCCCGCCAGCGGTGCTTACCCGAGCCCTGCACCCCGTGGCGCAGGGCCGACTCGCGTGGCATCGCGATCCTGTGGCGGACCCGCGTGTGGAGTGCGGCCGTAGCAGCGGTCGAGGGGAAAATGTCCACCATGGCCGAAGATTTGGCGGTGGAGGAGCGTGCTCGCCGGCGAGCCGAGGCCGCGCACTGGCGTGCGAAGGCCGCAGCGGCGCGGGCGCGTGCCCGCGCGCTCTCGTGGGAGTCCGACCCTGAGCTGCGTACTCAGGTGAAGGCGATCCTGGCGCTCTCGCCCCTCGAGCGGGTGCTGGGTCTGCAGGCCGAGGCAGAGGTGTTCGCCAGGGCGATCCTGATCCGGGACCGCCCCGGTGACCCAGCCGGGCCTCGCGGAGGTACGGGTTCGCGGGCTACGACCTGACGATCCGCCTCAGGGTAGGAGGCTCAGTGTCCGGTTTGCCTTGACGATGGCGAAGTGGCGTCGGTCGACGGTGGCGACCTCGTCGATGCCGAGGCGTTCGGCGCAGGCGATGACGGAGGCGTCGACGGTGCCGAGTGGGAGGTTCTGGTACCGGCTGACAAGGTCTGCGATACGGAGCCAGTCGGTGGAGTGGACGGGCTCGATGTCGAAGGCGCCGGACGCGAGGTCGCCGAGGAATCGCAGTTCGGCGCGGGTGCCGAGACGGGAACTGAGCAGGTAGACGACCTCAGTGAGGACGAGGGTCGGGACGATCAGCGGGCCGGGATGTGTCTCCAGCAGGTCGGCGCACGCCTCGTGATGCTGGTCGTCGGCGTCGACGTAGGCATAGAGCGGGCCAGCGTCGACGACGAGGGCTACGACGTCACCTCGTTGGCGAGGATCTCCTCGATCCGCTCAGAGATGTCGTGCTGCCCGCTGCGCCCCGCGCCGCGGGCGCCCAGGACCCGCCGGCCGCCGCGCGCTTCGCCGCGCTCGATAAGTTCCGCCAGACCTGCCGGCACGATCGCCGCCAGCCGCCGGCCATGATCGGTCAGGTAGACGACCTGGCCCGACTCGGCGGCCTCGCGGGCCACGAGGGTCAGTTGCTCGCCCTCGGGCAGCGGCATCTCGGTCATGACAACATCGTAACGCCGTCAGCCCACCACGCCCGAGCGGCGACCGCGGCGCGGAGCGGGCAGGAGGTCAGTCGTAGTGAGCCAGTGATCAGACGGCGTGGCAGAGCTCGGCGAACGCTGCGGCAACTCGGCGCCTGAGCTTGACCACTCAACTGCCTTGGCCCCCACCAACCAGGGCCATGGATTGCATGCCGCTCATAGCGCCAGCTGGCCGGGCAACGTCGCGCTGGTGGCTTCGGCATAGTCGGCGTCGGCGTCGGCGTCGGCGTCGGCGAAATGTTCCGCGCGGCTCCGGTCGAGCCTGGCCGCGAGCTGATCGAGCTGATCGAGCGGGTCGTCGGGTCCGGGGCCGGGGGTCGCGGACAGCCAGGTCTCGTCGTCGTCGGCCTGGTCGATCTCGTCGCGGCGGAGCAGGTAGGCGGCCAGATCCCTGCAGGCGCGCGACAGCATGACGTACAGCCCAGCCCTGCTGGTTGGGAAGGCTGGCGCACAGTAAGGGCCGGCCGAGAGCGTCGCTGTGTACGGTCAGCTGTCGGTGGACTCGAAGGTTCCGGCGAGGGCGGCCAACTCGTCAACGGTGAGGCGCTGGGATGCGGCGGCACGGCCGTGGGCGTCGATGAGGACGCCTTCGGCGCGCAGGACGTCGAGGGGGTCGTCGGTCTTGCCGGGATCCGGCCAGCGGAAGCTGGGAGCGACCGTTCCCTCGGCCTGTAGGACGCCGTGGGCGTTCGGTGCCGAGTAGCTGGCGAGCCTGTTGCCGACAGGGACGGGATGGCTGCCGATGAGCGCGGCGACGTCACCGTAGGTTGTCCACCGGCCGGCGGGTATGGCAGCGAGCGCCTGGTTCATAACCTCCCGGAGCGCGTTCACCGGTTCGGTCGCACCGGCTGATTGGGCCGGGCCACAGCTCGCAGGACCGCGGGGCCAGCGTTGTAGCCCGTTCCTGAATCCGGCTGCCCCCTCAGCTGGATTGTGCGGCGATCTCTTTGCTCATCGCCACGCCACTGTCCGTGAGCATGTCCCGCTCGGCCGAGTCAACGGGACGTAAAGTCGCAGCCCCCACGAGACACTAGGTCAGGCGGTCTCGGAGGAGGTCGGCCAGGCGGTCACATTCGGCTTCGGGCAGCTCGGCGCCCCTCATCGGTGACGCCGCCGGCGCCTACAGATTGATTTTCTTCAGCATGGCGAGGAGTTCATGAACGCGTTGGGACTCGGCGGGGGTAAGCGGTCTGGCGCGGAAGTGCGCGACGGCGTTGCGCACGTTGCGGACCTCGTCGACGATCTTGACGAACAGTGCGCGGTTAATGTGGTCCCAGCCCAGCTTCTGCCAGTTGTCCTCGTCGGAGAGCAGTTTCACGTACTCCCCGAACATCAGCTGGGACACGGACTCCTTGTTCTTGCCGCAGGATTTCTTCAGCATGGGCGTGCCATCGAACACGGGGGCTAGGAACGCGCGCAGGCGGCGTTCGATTTCGCCGATAACGAAGAACGGTTCCGCAACCACGCCGAACCTGGTGGCCACGTCGGCCGTGGTGACGATCCCCACGACCTTCAGCTGCCGGTTTCGGACGATGGCGTAGTCGTCCATGGCGATCTTCGGTAGCACCGCGAGCAGGTTGTCGTGGTCTCGGATCTCCGCACAGCTTCGCTCCATCGCGTTCGCGACAGTCCGCTCCTTCGAGCTCTGGTACAGCCGGAAGAGCGACTCCCAGGTCACCACCCCGTGCAGATAGGAGTCGCCCTCCAGCACTGGGATCTGCGAGAACTGGTGCTGCCACATGAGCGTGGTGACCTCGTTGATCTGGGCGCTGGGCGGCACTGAGGTCACCCCGCCGCGCGCGGACGGCAGGTCATCGACGCGCATGGCTGCCGCGGGCAGTTGCTGATCCGCCTGGTCGCCGCTGTCAGGCTGCTGGTCGTTCGCCGCGCTCCCGGCCGGCGGCGCCGTGCCGCCGTTCGCCGCCCGGCCCGCCGATGCCTGCTGCCTTCCGGGCTGCCCCTGGCCATTCGCCGCGCCGGTGCCAGAACCGGTCGGCCCCTTCTTCTGCCCCGCCCCGGGCGGCGACGGAGCCGTCGTGCCGTTCGCCGGCGCGGCGGCGCCGGACGCACCCGGGCCGGCCAGTGGCGGCTGCTGGATGGAGACGATCTTCACTATCGTGCTTGACGGCTCGGTGTCGAACGCCGGCCTGGTCGTCAGGCCCGCGCGCGCCAGGTCCGCGCGGATCCGGGCAACCAGGTCGGGGCTGCGAGCGCCCTGGCCCCACCTGCCGACCAGTTGCCTGATGGTCAGCTCGGTGCCGGCGAGCGCGGCCAGGTCGTTGTCGTCCATGCCCTTGCCCGCCTTCAGCCAGCCGCGCCCGGCGAGGACCCGGCCGGCGGCTCCGCCGTCGCGGTCGCCGGCCCTGCAACATCCTGAGCGGCCAGCTTGCCCATCGCCTCCTCGATCAGCCCGAGCAACTGCTCGGAGCGGTCTTGGTAGAAGGCCTCGAAGTCGGCGGCCCGCAGGGTTTTCGGGTCGATCAGGTGCGACTCGACCCGGTCGTCGACCCACACCCCACGCATCTCGGGGTCACGGTCAAGAACCTCTAGATAGGCGGCCGGGGAGCGCGTGACGACTGTGCGGTAGGTGTGCGCGGATAGAGGGGTCTTGTTCACCACGCTGGTCATACGCTCGTCCTTGATCGACGAGCGCTCGAACCAGCCCTTCGGGAACACCTGCCGGAAGTCGACCGCATCCTCGACCAGGGTCTCCGCCGTGATCAGCTCGCCGGACCGCCAGTCATAGCAGGACCGCGCGAGCAGCCGCGCGAACACGCCCTTGTACGCGGCGCTGAGCCGGGAGGTCATCGTGCGCAGCCGCTGCGCCGAGAAGCTTGCCTCCAGGACCGTGTCCGGCTCGCCGCCACCATCGACCCACGCGGTCACCTGCTCGACGTCCTTGGCGATCCTGCTCTCCGTCGTGCCGCCGTAAAGTTCGCCGAACACGCCGCACCAGTACCACTGAACGATCTTGCGCTGTGCCTCCGGAGTGTCGGCGCGTTCGCCGAGGATGGCCCGGATGGCGGCCAGCGGCGCGAGCTGGGTCCGGTAGGGAAGGTCCTCGGGGCGGAAGACGTGCTGCGTGCGCAGGAACTCGCCGGCCCAGGCGAGCGCACCGGTCACGGTTTGCGCGTGCTCGCGGTAGGCGTTGAGCGGGAGCGCGAGCAGGTCCTTGCGCTTGCAGCCAACGGCGGGCGGGGCCTGCCTGCTGTGCGGGTTGCGCGCGAGGAAATCCTGGCGCCGCCGGTAGCTGACGATGAGCGCCAGCGCCTGGAGGAAGTCCAGGCTCTCGAGCGCTTTCAGGACCGGGCAGGCATCCCCCAGCTCGCCGGAGATCCGCGCCCAGTCGGCCCGCAGGCTGAACTCGGCGCCGGACTCCTCCTTGTACGCTCGGTTGCCCGCGTAGGTGGCGGTCAGCAGCTCGAAGACGTTGAGGACGACGCCGCCCGTGTTGACCTTCTCGAAGACCGCGCAGACGGCCTCGTTGCGGGTCTGCTTGGGCAGCTTGACCAGCGGCACGCTAAACCGGTTCACGGGTTGTAGGACCTGCTCTTGGAAGGCCGGCCAGAGGTCCAGGCCGTCCGGCGTCGACTGGACGAACATCGTCTGCCAGGCGAAGGTTTCCTTTACGTTGAAGACCAGGTTGAGCGGGAAGAACCCGCGCTCGCACTCCTTCTCCCGGCTGCTGAGGTCAAGCGTGATCCCGCGGTTGAAGTCGGTGCGCAGCACGCGGTCCGGCGGCACGGACAGGATGGCCTCGTCGCGTTCCCCCGCCGGGTCGACCGCCCCGCGGATGTCGATGTAGTAGAAGCGCGAGATCTCCTTGCCGCGGACGTCCGAGGTGCGGACCGGCTGGCGCGACAGCAGCGCCTGGTAGAGCGACGTCAGACGCTGCTGGCCGTCGAGCAGTAGCTGGGCCGGGTCGGCGTCGGCGGGCACGGCGGTCCCGGCCAGCGGCCGGGCCTTGAACTGCGCCTCGCCGCCGGTCTCGAGCGTCATCACGACGCCGAGCGGGTACTCGAGCGTGACAGTGGCGAGCAGCGAGCGGATCCGCTCGTCGTCCCACTTCCACTCGCGCTGGAAGTCTGGCAGCTGGATCTCGCCCGACTCCACCGTTCTGAGCAGCTTCCCCAGAGGGGCCCCGTCCAGCTGCATCGCAAGCCTCCTGTCCGAACAGCCGCGGACCGGCTAGGACTGCCCACACTCCGCGACAGTGCACGAACTGTACCCAGTGGCCGCGAACACGGACAGGTGCCGTCCACAGCATGCCGATTTCGTGGCGCGCCAATGGCGCGCGCCGTCGGGCGACCGCCGTGGCGGCAATCCACGCCGCTGGCGGCAGGCACGTCCGGGTGATGGCCCCATGAACGCTCCGTGCCGCTGTCCACGAACCCGGCGCCGACCTGAGTACCGGGGACCAATCCACGCGGTGAACCACGGCTCTGGGCGACGCAGCATGGCGTCCCGGCAGGCCGGACTGACGAGCCGCTCCGTGGCGCATCGACTCCGCGAGCACGAGACGTTGCAACCTTGCCGTCACGTTGTGCTGCACACATGCACTCATGTCGCACCATCGGCGCCCATCAGCCCCACCTAGGCATGTATCCGGGCCATATGGAAGACTCCATTCCTCCAGCTAGGTGAGTGGTTGCTACGCGACGTAGCCAAGGGGGGCGCGGGTGGAGTCGCTGCTGCCCGCGGACCCGAGCATGATCGGCGGGTACCGGCTCGTGGCACGGCTGGGCGCTGGCGGGATGGGGCGGGTATACCTCGCCCGGTCGGCGACTGGGGAAGACGTGGCACTCAAGGTGATCAAGCCTGAGTTGCTCGGAGGGGACGATATCCGGCGGCGGTTCGCCGAGGAGATCCAGACGCTGCGGCTGGTCTACGGGGCGCGCAATGCGCGGTTCGAGGCCGACGGGATGAACGACGATCCGCCGTGGCTGGCCTTCGAGTACGTGCCTGGTCGGACTCTGCGCGAGCACGTCGAGCAGGACGGCCCACTGGCGGGTGCGCTGGTCGCGGTCCTTGGGATGACGTTGACCGATGCGCTCGACAAGCTTCACCGCGTTGGGCTGCTGCACCGTGACCTCAAACCGCAGAATGTCATGCTGGGCCCGGACGGTCCGAAGGTGATCGACTTCGGGCTCGCGGTCCTTGAGGGCCAGGCGGGGCAGAACACGGCGTCCGGGGCCATCGTCGGTACCCCGGCCTACCTGCCGCCAGAGCAGGCAACAGGTGGCAGTGCCATCGCGGCGGCGGCCGATGTATACGCGCTCGGCGCGACGCTGGTCTACGCGGCGACCGCGCACACCCTCTACCAGCCCCGTGGCATTCCCGCTCTTATCAGGGCGATCACCGACCCTGTCGTCGAGCCGGATCTCTCGGGTGTGCCAGGAGAGCTGACCGGTCTGCTCGCCGGCATGGTCGCCTACGACCCGGCGCGACGCCCCACCGTCCGGGACGCGCAGCGCAGCCTGCTCGCCGTCGTCGAGGCAGCCGGATCGATCAGCGAGATGCGTCGACAACTCGTCGCCGCGACGTACGTCGCGCCGATACCAGCGACGCCGGATGTCTCGGCCGCGGACGGCGTGACCGCCGGACCGGGCGAGGACGACGACGTGCCCGGCCCGGTACGCGGCGTCGCCATCGATGCGGCGCCCGAACCGACCGGTTCCGACGCCTCGCTATCGCTTGGCATCCCGGCCCAGGGCCGCGGGCCGGACACCGCCGGGGACGGCTCGCCACCGCGGCCAGCGGTGGAGGCGGAGGCGGCGGAGGCGGAGGCGGAGGCGGAGGCGGCGCTGTTCGACCCGGAGACGACCACGGTCATCGGCCCGCCTCTCCTCCCGCCAGGCCCGCTGCCCGCGCTGGCGGAGCGGTCGAGGACCACGGCGCCTTCGCCGGCCCGGACGTCGCGCCCCTTGCAGATCGGCTGGCTTGTGGACGAGCTGCGCGTCGCCTATGCGCGGGACGCGCCCTTGTGACGGGCGCTCCCGCGCGCAGCGAGGTGACGCCTCGCGTGAACAGTTCGACGGCTCGGTCCGGACGGCTCGCCGCCGCGGCAGAACCGCAGCTTTCCCGAGAGAGGTAGTTCGTGGTCACAGCACCTCCGTCGTCGTTGGCGCCGCCCGCCCCGGGGGCGCGGGTACTCATCCGGGACGAGGAATGGCTCGTCCGTGGGGTGACACGAACCCAGCACGATGGCTACCTGGTGCGCGTCGTCGGCGCCTCCGAGTTCGTCCGTGGGCTGGAGGCGTCCTTCTTCGACGGCCCGGGCCTGGACACGATCGTGACGCTGCGGCCGGAGGACACCCAGCTCGTCCGGGACGGCTCGACGAAGTTCCGCCGCAGCCGGCTGTACCTGGAGGCGGTGCTGCGGCGTACCCCGCTGCCGCGCGCGGAGCGGCGCCTCACGCTCACCGAAGGGTTCCTGCTGGACAAGCTCGAATACCAGTGGCGGCCCGCCCAGCTGGCCCTGGCGGGCTTGCAGCCGCGGATCCTGATCGCCGATGTCGTCGGCCTCGGGAAGACGCTGGAGATCGGGCTGCTGCTCGGCGAGCTGATCCGCCGTGGCCGGGGCGAGCGGCTGCTGGTGGTCACTCCGCAACATGTTCTCGAGCAGTTCCAGCACGAGCTGTGGACGCGGTTCTCGATCCCGCTGGTGCGGCTCGACTCGGTCGGCATCGAACGAATCCAGCGGGAGATCCCGGCGGGCCGCAACCCGTTCACCTACTTCAAGCGGGTCATCGTCTCGATCGACACGTTGAAGAATGTCGGCATGTACGGCCACCACCTGGAGGAGACCCGGTGGGACGCGGTCGTCATCGACGAGTCGCACAACCTGATCGGCGCGAACAGCCTGCGTAACCGGCTCGCGCGGACGCTCGCCGCGCAGACCGAGGCCCTGATCCTCGCGAGCGCGACCCCGCACAACGGCAACAAGCGGTCGTTCGGCGAGCTGCTCCGGATGCTCGACCCGGCGGCGATCGCGAACCTCAACACCTACCAGGCCGAGGACATCGAGCACCTCTACATCCGGCGGACGAAGCGCTCGTCGGAGGTCCGGGACAAGGTCCTCGACCGGTGGGCCGACCGCGGCGACTCCCTGCGCCTGGAACGTCCGGCCAGCGCGGAGGAGGAGCGGGTCTTCGCGGAGCTGACGGCGCAATGGGTCCAGGCGCCCGAGCCCACGGCCACGGCCACGGCGGCGCCGAAGGCGAAAGGCGGCGGCGGGCGGCAGCTTTTCGCGTACACGCTCGCCAAGGCGTTTCTCTCGTCGCACCACGCACTGCTGGAGACGATCGACAGCCGACTGAAGTCCCCCACGCACAGGCAGGCCGAGAACCGGGCCGACGAGCAGGCCAGGCTTCAGGAGCTGCATCGGCTGGCGGCCGCGATATCCGATGACGACTCGACGAAGCTCGCCGAGCTGCTCGAACAGTTGCGCAAGGCCGGGGTCGGCCCACGCTCCGATGCCCGCGTCGTCATCTTCTCGGAACGGCTGGCGACCCTGCGCTGGCTCGCCAGGGTCGTGCCCGCGCGGCTCGGCCTGCCGCTGGCGCAGCTGCCGACGAACCGCCGGCTCAGCGACGCGGCGTTCGACCTGGAGTTCAACCGGCGGGAGAACGGCGGCGCCGCCCGGCTCCTGCACGGCAAGCTGACGGACGCCGACCAGCAGCGCGTCGTCGAGGAGTTCTCCCTCGACGGCAGCCCGGTGCGGCTGCTTTTCACCGGTGACGTCGCCTCCGAGGGCGTGAACCTGCACCGGGCCTGCCACCGGCTGATCCATTTCGACGTGCCGTGGAGCCTCATCCGCATCGAGCAGCGCAACGGCCGGATCGACCGCTACGGCCAGCGCCACGCCCCCGAGTTCGCCGCCCTGCTGCTGCGGTCGGCGACGCCGCGTGCCCTGGACGACCGGGCCGTCGCGGCGAAGCTGCTCGCCGCCGAGGAGGAGGCCTACGTCGCCCTCGGGACCGCCGAGGAGGTCACCGGCCTGCACCTGGCGGAGCGTGAGGAGCGCCGCCTGATGCAGGATCTCCTCGCCGGGCGCACGGTCGAGGAGTCCCTCGCCGCCGGCTCCGCGCGCCGCGCCGTGCCGACCGGCTCCGCGACCGGCCCGGCGACCGGCGGCAACGACCCGCTCGGCCTCCAGGCTGACGACGACCAGTCCGAGGATCAGCCCGACGAGGTGGACGAGGCCGCCCAGGAGGCGACCTATGACCTTCTCGGTGCCCATCTGAACCCGGACGCCGAGGCGCACGCCAGCGACCCGGAGCCGGAGACGGTCAAGCCTCCTCAGCTCTTCACCACGCTCGCGGCGTTCGTCGACGAGGCATTCAACGAGGTCTACGACGAGCAGGCCGAACAGGCCGTCGGCCTGAGGCGCGACGGCGCCTTCAGGTCGTTCGACGCGCCGGAGGACCTGGAGGCGCGGCTCTCCGACCTGCCCCGGAGCTATCTGGCCCGGCTGCGCGATCAGCACGGGAACCTGAAGCTACGCCTGACGTTCGACAAGACCGAGGCGGGCGAGGCACTGGCCGCGTCCCGCCGCGGTCGCGAGACGCTCTGGCCCGATAAGGGCTTCATCACCGATATCCACCCGGTCGTCGACTGGCTGGTCGACAAGGTGCTGGTCCGGCTCGACCGGCAGCAGGCCCCGGTGCTGACCGTGCCTGTCGACGAGCCGGAGTTCCTCGTCCAGGGCGTGTACTGCAACGAATTCGGCCAGCCGACGGTGGTCGAGTGGATGGCGGTCCGTGGCCGGCCCGGCCCGGACCGCATCCGCCCGATGGAGACGGCACTGGCCGCGGCCAAGGTCGGCCCGGACATGACCAACACCCAGGCCGCCGTCGACCTCGCCCCGCTCGAGGCCCTGGTCCCGGACGTGGTCGCCGCCGCGAGGGCACACCTCGAGGCCCGGCGGGCCGACTGGAACGCGCAGGTCGCCGAGCCGCTCAACGGGTACCTGTCCCGCCTGGACCGGTGGGTGCAGACCAGCCTGCCCCTCGACCTCGAACAGCAGGGAGCCGAGCGGCGGGACGACGGGCCGGCCGCCCGCCAGCTGACGAAACGCGAACAGCGGGTGCGCGACACCGAGAAGCGGCAGCGCGACCTGGTCGAACGCCTGCGCACCACCGGCGAGCCGCTGCTGCGGGTCCTCGCTGTCCTTGCCCCGGCCGTCCCCGCCCAGATCCCGACGGGAGCGTCCCGATGAGCTTCGACGCGCTGACGAACCGCGGCGAGTACCTCTCGCCGTACTTCCTCGACGAGGTCCTCCCCGGCGAGATCCGCAAGTCGGTCGCCGCGCGCTGGGCCGAGCGGGAGAAGGCCGCCGTGGTTCCGGCCGTCACGGCCACGCTCGTCGAACCCGAGGCCGACCCCGGCTATGGCACCACGACCACCGACGGTGACGCGGCCGCCGGCTCGACCCCCAGTAGTGAAGGCAAGGTCGTCGTCGCGGAGGCCGCCGCTATCGACCATCGGTTCGTCCTTGCCGGCGACGGCGGCCAGGCCGCCGAGGAGACGACCGTCGCGGTCGAGGTCGCGGTCACGCCGCGAGCCGGGCTGCGCGGCCTGCGGCAGACCTACTACGACCGCAAGAGCGGCCTGGTCGGGCTCAACGGCAACAGCGACAACGCCGAACGTGCCCAGCAGTTGCACCGGCTGCACGACCACATCCTCGGCGCGCTCTGCTTCCAGCCTGACCGGCACACCCGCACCGTCGTACTCGCCGGCGTCGAAGTCGCCGTGCCGCTCGCCGCCGCGGTCGACGGGGTGTGGGCGGTCGAGTGCGGCTGGGCCACCGAGATCGACGCCGCGGTCGATCCGGCCGGGGCCGGTCGCCTGCTGGACCCCGTCGACCTGGGCCCACGTGAGCGGGTCACCCACGGGATGCGCCTCGTCTCGCACCTGTTCGCCACCGACGAGCCGCCCCGCTTCGTGCTGCTGCTCGCCGGCGCGGTCGTCATCCTCGCCGACCGGCGGACCTGGGGCGAGGCGCGCTTCCTCGCCGCGAACCTCGACGTGGCGTTCGGTCGCAACGACACGAAGCCCGGCGGCGAACTGGACGTGATCGCGGCGCTGTTCGGCGCCGACGCGCTGTGCCCGCCGGAGGCCGGCGGTGCCGAGCCGCTCGCCGACCTGATCGCGGGCTCGCAGAAGCAGGCCGTCGGCGTGACCGCCGAACTGCGCAATGGGCTGCGAGAGTCCGTCGAGCTGATCGCGAACGAGGTCCTCGCCCGGCTCGCCGAGGCCGGCATCCGCCCCGAGCAGATCGACGACCTGGAGTCCCTCGGCACCCGGCTGACAAGGGAAGCGCTGCGCTACCTCTACCGGATCCTTGTCCTCCTCTACGCCGAGGCCCGCCCCGAGCTACACGTCCTCCCGGTCGACCATCCCGAGTACGTCGACGGGTACAGCCTGGCCCGACTCGGCGACCTGGTCTCCCGCCGGCTGCCCCCCGGCCCAGCCTCGCGTCATGGCACTCACCTGTTCGACTCGCTGGACCTGCTGTTCCGCGTCGTCAACGACGGCTACCGCGCACACGGCGCGACGCCCCCAGACGGTCACACGCACGCCGATACCGACACCGATGCCGCAGCCACCGAAGGAGGACCCACGTCCGACAGGGCGGCGGCCGAGGAGGCAAAGGCCGACGCCGAGGCGCGGCGGCGCGCCGGCCGGGCGGCGCCGAAAGTCAGCGAGGGGGAGGGCATCCGGTTCGAGCCGCTGCGCTCCGACCTGTTCGCCCCCGACGCCATCACGCTGATCGGCCAGTCGCTGCCCTGGCCCGACGACGAGGACGAGGACACTGCTGGCGGGCCGCGGCCGCCGATCGACACCCGGCTGCGCAACGCCGTCCTCTACCGGGTCCTGCGCCGCCTCATGATCACCAAGGGTGGCCGGAAGATCAAGGGGGGTGGGCGCAAGCGGGCAGGGTTCATCTCCTACGCCCAACTCGGGATCAACCAGCTGGGCGCGGTCTACGAGGGGCTGATGTCCTACTCCGGCTTCATCGCCGGCGAGGACCTCTACGAGGTCGCGAAGGGCGGCGACCCGAAGGACGGCTCCTGGACGGTGCCCGCCTCCAAGGCCCACGACTACCCGGCCGAGGTGTTCGTCCACACAGTCGACGACGACGGTCACCGCACTGACGAACGCCGGCGGTACCCGGCCGGCTCGTTCGTCTACCGGCTCTCCGGGCGCGACCGGCAGACGTCGGCCTCCTACTACACCCCGCAGTCGCTCACCGAGGTCACCGTCCAGCTCGCACTGAAATACCGGATCGAGGAAGCCGGCCCGGATTTCAAGGCCCGCGACATGCTCGACTGGACGATCTGCGAGCCGGCCCTCGGCTCCGGCGCGTTCCTCAACGAGGCCATCAACCAGGTCGCCGCCGAGTACCTGCGCCGGCGCCAGGAGGAGAAGAAGGAAACACTCGACCCGGAGAGCTACACCGTCGAGCTGCAGAAGGCCAAGGCCTACATCGCCCTGCACAACAGCTACGGCGTCGACCTGAACGCCACCGCCATCGAGCTCGCCGACGTCTCCCTCTGGCTGAACGTTATGCACGCCGGCCTGCAGGCACCGTGGTTCGGCCTGCACCTACGCCGCGGCAACTCCCTCGTCGGCGCCGGCCGCCGCTACTACCTGCCCGCCACGCTGGCCGACCGCTCGTGGCTAAACACCGCGCCCGTCGACCACCCGTTCCGCGACGGCGAGCTGCCCGCCGGGGCCATCCACCACTTCCTGCTGCCCGCCACCGGCTGGGGCGCGGTCGCCGCCGAGAAGGAAGCCAAGGAACTCGCGCCCGTAGACGCGAAGAAACTCGCCGCATGGCGCCGCGCCATCACAAAGGCGCCAACAACGAAGGGCAAGAAGAGCGCACCCAGCCAGGCGGACCAGCTGGCCGCGCTCGCCCGGCGCGTCGAGTACCTGTGGAGCCTCGTCCAGCAGCGCCTGGAGATCTCCGAACGCGAGATCCGCCGCCAGATCAACGTCTGGGGCGCCGACGACCTCCCCGAGGTCCGCGAGCTGGTCTCCCGCCAGAAGATCAAGGACGACCTGGAGGCGCCCGGCACGCCGTACTGGCGGCTGAAGAAGCTGATGGACGCCTGGTGCGCCCTCTGGTTCTGGCCCGTCGACGGGGCCGCGCTGCTGGACGGCACCGCTCCCGACTACGGCCGCGCCCCGCTCACCGTCACCAGCGCCGCCCCCGAGCCGGCGGCTGAGCGCCGCCCCGCGGCCGACGACGACGCGACCAGGGTCGTGACGTGGGAAGAGCTGTCGATCTTCGGCGAGGAGGCCGGCCTGACGCTCGCCCCGCCCGCCGCCGCGAACGGCCGGTCCGCGTCGTCCGGCGGGAAGGCGACGAAGCGCCCGGAACGGTTCCGCGGCGCCGTCCCGTTGGCGAGCCTCGACGACTGGATCCGCTTCGCCACCGCCCTGGTCGGCCGGGGCGACGTCGCCCAGGATTCCCTGGTCAGCCAGTTCACGTCCCTCGACGCCCTCGAGGACTACGAGGACGGCCTGGCCGCGTGGATGGGCCAGGAGGACTGGACCCGCCTCCCGGAACTCTTCCCCTGGCTGGAAACCGTCGACCAGATCGCCAAACGCCAGGGCTTCTTCCACTGGGAAGTCGAGTTCGCCCAGGTCTTCAAGCACGGTGGCTTCGACCTCCAGGTAGGAAATCCTCCCTGGGTCCGTCCACGCTGGGAGGAAGGCGCGGTCCTCGCCGAGCATGACCCGTGGTTCATGCTGGACGACCAGCCGCCCGTCGAGATTTGGAAGTCACGAAAGTCGACACGGCTTTCGGTGTCCTCCACGCGGGCGTACCTGCTGGACGAGTTGGCTTCCAACACGGGTCTGGTCGCCTTGCTCAGCTCCCCGATCACCTACGACCTCCTGGTGGGCTCGCAGCCGAACCTTTACCGCGCCTTCATGATCCAGGTTTTCCGGCACTCTGGAATCAACGGAACCAGTGGAATGATCCACCCGGACACACATTTGACCGGAACACAGGAACGTCGACTGCGCGCGGCGACCTACCGGCGCCTCCGGCTGCATTCTCACTTCCATAACCGCCGACTCATCTTCAGCGATATCGACTGGAATAAGCAATTCGGCGTTCACATCTACGGCCAGCCCAGGGACGTTTCATTCACCCATCTTAGCTGGCTATACGATCCTTCGGTACTGACGGGATCGCTAAGTCATGAAGGCGCAGGAGAGGCGCCCGGAATGAAGCATCACGGGCATTGGGATGTTCGCCCACACAAGAAGCGCGTAGTACTCGTCGATAGAGAAGTGTTGGCGAACTGGAGCCGACTGGGGGAAGAGCCGGATGCAGACCCTCTCGGCAGTCGCCTCCTCTTCCCGCTAAATACGGATGAGCAGAGAGCAATCGAGGCGCTAGCACGCTGGCCGCGCCGAGTTGGAACAGGAAATCCGTGGATAAGTCGAGGCTACGACGAGTCCGGCGCGAAGAATGATGGAATCATACGAGCCAATTTCCAGGCCCCCCGCAGCTGGGGCGAGGTAATCATTCGCGGGCCCCAGATCAACGTCTCTACGCCAATCGCGAAGCAGCCGCCAAAGACCGGCGCTGGTGACTATCCGGTTCCGATAACGGCGCTCTCGGCGGACTCCATACCGACAACGGACTACATTCGTGGCTGCCCCCGAGAAAAGTTCCTGTCGGCTCAAGATACGTGGGCCGGGCATCCGTATACGGACTACTACAGAGTTTTCTGGCGCCGCCGCATCGCCGCGAATACCGAGCGATCGCTCTACGCGGCGCTACTTCCGCCCGGCCCCGCGCACATTGACGCGGTCCATTCGCTTGGGTACGCCTCCGCCCGTGACACCGCGCTGGCCGTAGGCTTTTGGAGCAGTCTCCCACTCGACTACGTTATCCGTATTTCCGGACGTGGCGACCTTAGGCAATCCGACGCGCGCTCACTGCCAGCCGGATCATCCGGTCACCCGCTAGCCTCATCGCTCCTACTGCGGACCCTCCGCCTCAACTGTCTGACTGATGCGTACTCATCGCTCTGGGCAGAGCTATACGACGATCTATGGAGATCGTCAGAGGAATGGGCCGTCCCGTGGCCACGAATCTCGGCGCTCGGCAGCGTTACTTCGGCATGGGCCGAGGAAGCGCCATTGAGAACAGAATACTCCCGGCGAGCCGCCCTTGTCGAGATCGACGCCATCGTGGCCACGTGGCTTGGGATAACCGCCGATGCGCTTGTAGCTCTCTATCGCTCACGCTTCCCACAGCTTGTCGACTACGAGGCTGAAACCTGGTTCGACTCGAACGGACGCAAAATCGGATCATATTACAACAACTTTGGACACGGTCAGAAAAAAGCGGACTGGATTGAGCTGCAGGCGCACTTGGAGGACCCGAAACGCAGGCTCCCGCCCGCCGGCTACGTCGCCCCCTTCTACAAGGCCGACCGGGAGGTCGAGATGCGGGCCGCGCACGCTGTCTTCTCGGCTCGGCTGCAGGCCGCCCGGGACGCTGGCTGGCGGGAGTCCGAGGAACCTGTAGCCACGGAGGCCGTCGGATGAGGCCGACGATCGCGGCCGAGGGACTGCGGCGGTCGTTGACGCAGTACCTGACGACAACGTTCGCGCTCACCGACTCGGGGGAGCAGGCGGCGCTGGCGGCGTTTCTCGACGATCCGGAGTACGGGATCTACCGCGGCCCCTACATCCGGGTCCGGATGCCGTTCCGCGATGCCGAGGACGGCTGGCGGGAGCATGTCGACTGGGCTCCGGGCAAGGGGTGGACGCCGCGGGCGCACCAGGCGGCGGCGTTCGCCCGGCTGTCGACGAAGCACGGCCCGGCCGAGCCGACCGTACTCACGACGGGCACCGGCTCGGGCAAGACCGAGGCGTTCCTGGTGCCGATACTCGATCACTGCCGTCGCGAGGCCGCTGCGAGCCGTCGGGGTGTGAAGGCGCTGCTGCTCTACCCGATGAATGCGCTGGCCTCCGACCAGACGGCCCGTCTGAACGCCTACCTGGAGCACGAAGACCTGGCCGCCGTCACGGCCGGCCTCTACATCGGGGACACTCCTGCAGAGGGCTACCGCCGGGTGCTAACCGACCGTGCAGCGATCCGCCGCGCCCCGCCCGACATTCTGATCACGAACTACAAGATGCTCGACCAGCTGCTGCACCGCCCGCAGGATGTGCCGCTCTGGCAGGACAGCGGCCTGGCATACGTCGTGCTCGACGAGTTCCACACCTATGACGGCGCGCAGGGCACCGACGTCGCGATGCTGCTGCGCCGCCTCGGCGCGGTCACCGGCGTGGCCCGGCCCGGCCGGCCGCTCGGCCCGGTCTGCCCGGTGGCGACTTCGGCGACACTCGGCTCGGGCGCGATCGCGGACGACACGGCGCTGGCGATCCGTGCCGTCGCCGAGGAGATCTTCGGAACGCCGTTCGACGAGACCTCGGTGATCGGTGAGGACCGGCTCTCCCCGGCCGAGGTGCTCCAGGAACCAGACCTGTCGCTCCCCGACCCGGATCCGGCCGCTCTCGCCGCGTTGCCTTTGGACGGTCCCGCGCTCGGCCTCGCCGGCCCCACCGAGGACGAGGTCGTTCGCGCCCGCCAGTTGCAGGCGATGCGCCCGCTGGCCGTCGCCGTGCTCGGCCCGGCGGCGGCCGAGGGGCCGCTGACGCCGACGCTGCTGGGCGCGCTGCTGCGCCGGCACAAGCTGACCCGCGCCGTGCTGCGCCTGCTCGGCGACCTGCCGCGGACCGCCGGCGAGGCGTTGGAAGGTTTCCCCCGCGAGGACCTGCGTGCCTGGGGTGTGGCCCTGACCAGCCAGCCGGAGGTCGCGGCGGCGGCGCTGGCCCGGTTCGTCGCGCTGCTGTCGGCGGCCCGCGACCCGGATAACCCAGACCGGCCGCTCGTCGCGGTGGAGACCCACCTGTGGGTGCGGGCCGTCTCCCGGCTGCTGCGCGCGGTCGCTGCGGGGCCTGCGTTCGCGTGGGACGGCGAGCAGCGTCCAGCGCCGACGCCGGCGTTGGATCTCGCGACGACGGCTGCGATGGACGACGGCGACGCCCCGACGGTCCCGGCCGCATCCGGCGACGCGGCGGCGTCGGCCGTACCGGTGGTCGCGGACAGTGGGCAGCCGCTGCTGCCGGCGGTGTACTGCCGGCACTGTGGCCGGTCCGGCTGGGCGGCACTGTCGCCGGAGCGCAACCCGTACGAGCTCGTCGCCGACCCGACCAAGATCTACCGGGCTGGGGTGGGCCGGGAGAAGAAGCGGGTCCGGGCGCTGATCCAGGCGACCGGGCAGGAGCGCGCCGCGCCGGCCGAGAACCCGGTGATGATCCTCGACGCCTCGGGCACCGCGCTACATGTCTACGACCCCTCGGCCGCGCAGGCGGGGGTTGCGGTGCTGTGCGCGTTCGCCGATGAGGCCGGCGCGGAGGCGGACCGCTGCCCGGCCTGTGGCCTGGAGCAGGGCATCCGCTACCTGGGCGCCGGGCTCGCGTCCCTGGCATCCGTCTCGATCAGCCAGCTGTTCACCGGCGGTGAGCTGCCGACGCGGAAGTCCCGGCACACACTGCTGTTCAACGACTCGGTGCAGGACGCGGCCCACCGGGCCGGGTTCGTCGCGGCCCGGGCGTTCACGTTCTCGCTGCGGGCGTTGCTCGCCGCCCAGCTGACGGACGGGCAGCCGGTCGCGCTCAACGACCTGATCGCGGACCTGATCGCCGATGCCGCCGACCCGGAGACGCTGGCAGCCCTGGTCCCGCCCGAACTGCACGACGTCGAAGGCGTTGACGCGCTGCTGTCGGGCCGGGAACGGGGCCGGCGCGCCACCTGGCGGCTGCTGGCCGACCGGCTCGGTTTCGCCACCGTTCTCGAGTTCGGCCTACGGTCCCGCAATGGCCGCACGCTGGAACTGACCCGCTCGGTCGCGGCCGAGGTCGACCTGCGCGATGCGGCGCGGATCCGCGGCCTGGCCCGTGACACCCTGCTGCGCTCCCAGGTCCAGCCGCTGTTGCCCGATGAGCTGACGGACGCGCGTTACGACGCTTATCTGCGGGGCCTGCTGGAGCGGCTGCGGATCCGCGGCGCCGTCTATCACCACTGGTTGGACAAGTACCTGGCCGAGGGGGGCCGGCGATTCCGGATCTGGGGTGGCCGGCCGAACGGCATGCCCGCGTTCCCCCGCGGCCTGGGGGCGCCGGCGTTCCTCATGACGGCGCCCCGGCCACGCACCCAATTTGACGTGCTGGCCAGCACCGGCAACTGGTACCAGGACTGGACGGCCCGTACGCTCGGGCTGAGCCGCGACCACGCGTCGGACTATCTGCGCGCACTGCTCCCCCTCCTCGCTGAGGAGGGCACGGTCGCCCAGCGGGTCATCGTCCGTCCGCTCGGCAACTCCCGCCAGCCCCGCCGGGGCGCCACGCCGACATCGGGGATCACGGTCTACGGCCTGCAGCCGGGCCACCTCAGCGTCGTCAGCCTCGACGACGAGCAGGCGCGGGCGGCGGGGGTCCGCTGCGATGCCTGCGCGTGGACGCAGACCGTTCCACCAGTGCGGCTTCATACATGGGTCGGCCAGCCGTGTCACCGCTACCGCTGCTCCGGGACGCTGCGGCACGCCGTGCTGCCGCGGACCGCCGATGACTACTACCGGCGGCTCTACCGGGAGAGCGGCGCGTTCCGGGTCGTCACCGACGAGCACACCGGCCTGCTCACCCGGGAGCAGCGCGAGACCGTGGAGCGGAAGTTCCGCGACGGCACCCACTACACCGACCCGAACGTGCTCTCCTGCACGCCGACGCTCGAACTGGGCATCGACATCGGCGAGCTGGAGGCCGTGCTGCTCGCGTCGCTGCCCGCCGGGCCGGCGAACTACGTCCAACGCGCCGGCCGCGCGGGCCGGGCAAGCGGCAACGCGTTCGTGCTGACGCTGCTGGGCCGGGGTGAGCGGGAGCAGTACTACCTGACGGAGCCCCGCGACATGATCGCCGGGGAGATCGCGCCACCAGGCACGTACCTGTCGGCCATCGAGATCCTGCGCCGCCAGTACTTCGCCCACCTGGTCGACCTCGCCGCCCGCGACCGGCTGCCCGGGGCTCGCTCGCTGCCGCGCCGGGCGGGGGCGCTGTTCGGGCTCGACGGCTGGCTCGCGGACTTCACCCTCGCCGCGCTGAAAATCGGCGCGGCTGAGGTCGAGAACTTCCTCGGCCTGTTCGGCGTCACCGACGACAGTCCCGCCGAGAACGCGCCTGCCGACAGCGCCGACAACAGTGCCGCCACCGGCGACGAAACCACCTGGGCTGAGAACACAGCCGGTGGGGGCGGCGCGCGGCTAAGCGCGACGGCCGCCGCCGAGCTGCGCGAGTTCGCCGTCGGCGGCCTGCGGGACACGATCGATGCGGCCGTGGCGGCGTGGGAGCAGCGGATCGCGAGCCTGCGCGGCCGGCTCGACGTCATCGACCAGGCCCGCGCCGGTCTGCTGCAGTCCGACGACGACCAGCGCCGCGACTACCGGGCCCTGTCCGCGCAGCGGGGCGCGCTCGCCCGCCTCGCCGGCGAGATCACCGGGCGATCGGCGCACGGCACCCTCGTCGACCTGGGTCTGCTGCCGAACTACGCACTGTTCGACGGCGCGACGACGCTGGAGGCCACCCTCACCTGGGAGGAGCAGAGCGCCGACGGCGAGCGCCGGTACGTCAGCGAGGTCCGCGAGTACGACCGCCCTGTCCGCCAGGCACTGACCGAGATCGCTCCTGGTAACACGTACTACGTCCGCGGCTACGCCCACCGCGTCACCGGCCTCGACATCGGCCCGCGGACGAAGCCCGCCTGGGAGACGTGGCGCATCTGCCCCGCCTGCGGCTTCGTGCGCACCCCCCAGCCAGACCTGGCCGTCGGCTCGTCGGGCGGGTCGCAGGACTCCTATGGCCACCTCGTCGACAGCACCGGGCCGTGCGACCGCTGCCGGCAGACCGGCATCGGCGACTCCGGCTCGAAGTTCACCGTGCTCCGCCCGACCCGGGTCACCGCGATCGACCGGCGCGACGACGTCCGAATCCGCGACGAGGTTGACGACCGCGAGGGCCGTTTCTACACGACGCTGACCACCGTCGACGTCGATCCGGCGCGGATCTTCCGCTCCTGGCGGCACACTGGCGCGACGTTCGGCGTCGACTATGCCCGTCCCGCCATCGTCCGTACGTTCAACCTCGGCGCGACCCGGCCCGACCGGAACCCGACTGACCTCTTCGCCGGCGAGACGGTGTCGCTCAACCCGTTCCAGGTGTGCGTCGACTGCGGCGGTACCGCCGTGGACGGCCCGCCCGCGACCACGGCCAGCGGCGCTGGCTTCGGCCAGAACGCCGAAGGCCCGGGGACCATGAACGGCGAACGGTCGGAGTCCGGCGACGGGCTACGCGGCCATGAGCACCACCGGCTCTACTGCCGACACCGCCGTACTCCGACGTCGGCACGCCACCAGCCGCTGCTGCTCGCGGACGAGCTGCGCACCGAGGCTATTCGCATCCTGGTGCCTGCCCTCACCCAGTCGATCACGACCCGGCGGGCGTCCTTCGCGGCGGCGCTGCGGCTCGGGATCGCCCGCGCGTACCGGGGCAGCCCCGACCACCTGCGGCTCACGTCCGCGGTCATGCCCGACGCCGCGACCGGAACGACCCGCCAGTTCCTCGTCCTCTATGACAGCCAGCCGGGCGGCACTGGCTACCTGCACCGGCTCGCTAACCCGGACAGCTTCCACCGGGTCCTGACCGCGGCCCTCGACGCGATCGAGAACTGCCCCTGCGCCGACGCCGGTCGGTCGGGCTGCCCGCGCTGCCTGCTGCGCTACGCCCGCCGCGACGAGTTCGCCCAGATCCAGCGGGCCGAGGCCGTCGCCGTCCTGCGCGAGCTGCTCGACGAGTGGGAGGTCACGGACAGCGCCCCCGCCGACCAAGCGTCGATGATCCACCTGGTGGAAAGCGAGCTGGAAGCCCGGTTCCTCGACGGGCTACGGGCCTGGGCAGCCCGCGCAGACACCCCTGGGACGCTGAGCGCGAGCACGATCATCGCGGGCGGCGTCCGGGCCGCCGAACTTCGGATCACCGGGCCCGACGGCGGGATCGCGCACTGGCGGATGCGGCTGCAACACACCATCGCCGGCACCCGGCCCGACGTGCATTTCGCCCGGCTCGACGGCCCTCCCATGGAGGCCGCCATCTACCTTGACGGCTTCCGCTACCACGCCTCCGCCGAGCACAACCGGCTCGCCGACGACGCCGACAAACGCTCCCGGCTGCGCGCCCACGGGGTGCGGGTCTTCCAGCTCACCTGGAACGACGTCGACGAGTGGCGCACCAGGACGCCGGGCACGCCCTCCCCGGCGCGCGCGCCCTACCAGGGCCGGGCCCAGCAGCTGGCGCACGGCATCTACCGGCAGCTCACGGCCTCGCGACCGGCCGACGAACTGGACCGGTACGTCTGGGTCAACCCGGTCGACCAGCTCCTCGCCTTCCTCGCGGACCCGGACAGCGACCGGTGGCGGAAGCGAGCCGAGGCGACGGTCGCCGGTCTGCTCCAAACCACGGGCGTCACCCGGACACCGGTCAATGCGCCCGGTGTTCCCGCGGCCGTCGTCGCCGGGCTGCGCGGGAGGCAGGCGCCACGTTCCACCGGAGCGATCACCGTGGTGCGGGCGCAGGATGACGTCGGCTGCCCGGTGCTCGCCCTGATCGACGACCGCGCCGGCGCGGCGAACCGGGTGTTCTCCGCACTGGTCGTCATCGATGACCGGGACGAGGCTGTCGGCTCGGCGAACGAACAAGCCGATGGAGCGGGGGGCCACGAACCCGATGGCCAGGCCGAGGGTGGGCTAGACGGGGCCGGGATCGCGTCGGCCCACGGCCGGCGGTGGGCGTCGTGGCTGGCCTGGACGAACCTGGTTCAGTTCCTCGCTGACGGCGCCGGCGACGCCGTCCAGCTCACCGTCACCGGCCTCGACGACTTCGATCCGACCCTGCTCGCCGCCGCCGAGGGTGCCGGTTTCGACGACGCACAGGCGGCGCGGGCACTCGACCAGGAGACCTCCACCTGGCTCGGTCGCCCGACGACACCCGCGCGGCCCGCACGCTCCGCGAGCGGGCCAGGCACGCTCACCGACCCCGCGTGGCGGGAAGTGCTTGCCCTGGTCGACCCCGACGAACCTGGGCTTGTCGAACTCGTCCAGGCCCTGGCCGGACACGCCATGGATGCTGCCGGCGCCGTTCCGGTGCCCGAGGTCGGATTCGAGCTGGGCGCGAGTGCCTGGCAGGCGGAGCTGGCCTGGCCGGACGCGCGGATCGGTGTCGTTCTCGCCCCTGTCGACGAGTCCGACCAGGAGGCCGTCAACCGGGACCAGGCCTACCGGGAGGCCGGCTGGGACGTCCGACCAGCGACCGGCTGGACCGCCACGGATCTGGCCGCCCGGATCCATCGCGATGTCGGCCGTCGGCCCGTCCCGTCGAACGACCCACGGAACAGCATCGTCAATACCGTCGGCGAAGCGGACTTGGCCGAGGATCAGGAGAGCACACGGTGAGTACCCAGGTCCGAGTCACCCTGCGGATCCTCGACCGGGCCGACAAGGAGATCCTCGAACTGCCGCGGGTCGTGAAGGGTGCGGTGTACGAGTTCCAGTCGAAGTTCCGTGCCGATCCGAACCACCCGTCACTTCGGTTCAAGCAGCTCAAGGGCGGCTCGCGCCTTTATTCGGCCCGCGTCGGCCAGGACCACCGGGCGCTGCTGCTGCACGTCGGCGGTGGCGACTATCTCCTGGTCTCGGTCAAGGACCGCAAGGAGGTCTACGACGACCTCGACCGCTACGCCTACGAGATCAACCGGGTGACCGGCGGCATCGAGGTCGTCGACCTGGCCGCCGTCGGCAACAGCATCGTCGGCCGCGTCCTCGGCAAAGCCGAACCCCAACCCGGGACGTCGCCCAGGTCCACCCCGGCCGACCCGGTCATCCCGGAACAGGGTGCAAGCCTTTTCCCCGACGTCGACGACGCCACGCTGCTGCAACTCGGCGTCGCGGAGCCGTTGCTCCCGTCGATCCGGAAGCTCACCACCGAGGACCAGCTGCTCCAGTTCGTCGACTGCGTGCCGCAACTGACGTCCGACGTCCTCATGGCGCTCTACGACGGCAAGACCGCCGACGAGGTCATGGAGATCGTCACCACACCGGTCACCGCGCCGGAACCCGTCGACACCACCGACTACGCGGCTGCCGTTGTCCGGCCGTCGACGCCGGTGACGAGCGACGACGAGGCGCTGCGCGCGATCCTCGCCGAGTCTTTCGCCCGGTGGCAGGTCTTCCTGCATCCGACCCAGCGCAAGCTCGCGGACAACACCTACAACGGACCGGCGCGGATCAGCGGTGGACCGGGAACCGGCAAGACGATCGTCGCCCTGCACCGGGCTCTGCACCTGGCGATCGACCTGCCGGAAGGAACGACCGGCAAGTCGATTCTCCTCACCACGTTCAACCGGAACCTCGCCGCCGATCTGCGCACCCGGCTGCTGGAGCTGGCCGGCGCCGGGCACACCGCGCGCGTCGACATCGTCAACATCGACAGTCTCGCCGCCCGGGTCGTGTCCGAGGCCGATGACTCCAGGCGGAGCACCATCGGCCAGGACGCCGAGATCCGCGAGTGGAAGGCGATGCTCCTCGAACTCGGCGAGACCCGCTTCAGCGCCGAGTTCCTCGCCGCCGAATGGTCCCAGGTCATCCTCGGCCAGGTGCTGCGCTCCCGCGCCGACTACTTCCGGGCGCGGCGCCCAGGCCGCGGCCGGCAGCTCACCCGCCAGGACCGCGACGTGGTCTGGCAGCTGACCGAGCGGTTCACCAAGCGGCTGGCCGACCAGAACGTGTGGACCTGGCAGCAGGTCGCCGAGCGCGCGGCCGAGCTGGAGATCGCCCGCGCCGACCGGGCCGCGGCGGCTGCCGCCGACGGCATGGCGGAGCAGTCCGGTCCCGGAACGCGTCACCGCTACCGCCATGTGATCGTCGATGAGGCCCAGGATCTCAGCCCGGCGCACTGGAAGCTGCTGCGCGCCATGGTCGCGCCCGGCATCAACGACATGTTCCTCGTCGGCGACACCCACCAGCGGATCTACGACAACGTCGTCAGCCTCGGCAGCCTGGGCGTGAACATCCGGGGCCGCTCCCACAAGCTGACACTCAGCTATCGGACCACCCGCCAGATCCTGAAGTTCGCCCTTCAGCTCCTGCATGGCGAAAGCTACGACAACCTCGACGACGGCGCCGAGGACCTCGCCGGTTACCGCAGCCTGCTCAGCGGCGACGAGCCTGAGCGTCTCCGCCACGACACCTGGGCCGAGGAACAGCACACAATCAGCGCCCAGGTCCGGGCATGGCTCGGCGACGCCCAACCCGGCACCATCACCCAGTCCGGCGGCCGGATCGCCGTCTGCGTCCCCACCCGTGCCCTGGCGGCCGACGTACTCGCCACCCTGGCAGCCGACGGCGTCGAAGCCGTCGAGATCGGACCCGACGGTCCGACCACCGGCGCGGACACGAACGCCGTCCACGTCGGCACGATGCACCGCTTCAAGGGCCTCGAGTACCGACAACTGATCATCGCCGCCGCCAGCCAGGGCTACATCCCCCGCGGCTTCCTCGACCGCATCCAGGACACCGACCCCCACCGCTACGACCGCGAACGCAAGAAGGACCGATCCCTGCTCTTCGTAGCCGCCACCCGCGCCCGCGATGCCCTGGTCATCACCTACCACGGCGCCCCAAGCCCGTTCCTCCCTTTGCAGCTCTGATCCGGGTCACCGGGCGAGCTGATCCAGACGATCACGCGCGTCACCGTGCCGCGACCGGACGCACATTCCGGGTCCGGAAGAATCATGACCGTCTTCCGGCTGCCCTCCTGGCGGCCCGTCTTGGGGCCGCGACTCCCATGACCTGCTTGGCCATCTCGGCCCATGCGGGCTGGTCGACTCCGCCGCGGTCGTCGGTCCAAACGAGGACACCGCGCGAACCGTCGGCGTCGGGCTCGTCATAGGGACGGAACCCGTTGGCTACGTACCATGCTTTCTTCCTAGCCCAGTCGGCGACGTACCTGGGGTTGCGCATCATTCCCAGGTGCTCCCAGATGATCTCGTCGCCCGAGGCCGTTTCGATGGTGAAGTCGGGGTACTTGGTGACTCCGTCGATGGTCAGGGGCTGCTCGTAGGACCACCGATCCGGAACAATCTCGTCCAGTATCGAGGCGATAATGACCTCATTCTTGCTGCGCACGAGTACGTCGCCCGGGGCCACGTGGATTAGGTTGCCATCGAATCGGCGCATGTCGTCGCCGATGGTGAGCTCGCGCGGCGCCGGTCTGCGGAAAAGGTCGGTCATGCGGCGCGCGGTCTCCGACAGCGCCGGTGACGCCAGCGCGAAGAGGTCGTCCACCGTGCCCTCGTGCAGGATCACGACCTTCTTCGTCTGCCG
Source organism: Pseudofrankia coriaricola (assembly GCF_001854805.1). Lineage (GTDB taxonomy): Bacteria > Actinomycetota > Actinomycetes > Frankiales > Frankiaceae > Pseudofrankia. Next base: position 12,786 of record NZ_MBLO01000022.1, on the reverse strand, counting down.
AGTCAGCGCAGTGTAGAGCAGCTCTCGACTCACAGCCACGCGCGCCGGCAGTACCAAGAAGGTGACCTCAAACTCAGAGCCCTGCGACTTGTGGACAGTCACCGCCCAGGCGAGTTCCAGCCACGGGTCCTCCGACGACGATGGCCTGTAGCCATAGGTCGCTCCGATCTGTGAGGAAAATTCGACGTTGGCGTAGGTGGGCGACGTGCTTGCCCGGCTGACCACTACGCCGATCTCGCCGTTCGCGACGTAGTCGAGGCCGACACCGTCGGGCCAGGCCTTGGCCCGGCTGTTGTTGCGGGTCTGCATGACCTTGTCGCCGAGCACGATCTGTTCGGGTCCAAGCGGCTTCGGGGGCCGATGACCGTACCGTCTCTGTGCCCACTCCAGGTCGCCGGCCCGATACTTCTGTTTGAGCAGCCGGTTGAGCTCCACGGTCCCGAAGACACGCGAACGCGTTGGCGACAAAATCTGCCATTCCTCGCAGCGGTCGCCCGCTCCTTTGAGGCCGAGAGGCCAATTGACCCATTTCCCGTCCGGCGAGATCCGTCCACCGTAGGTGAGCTTGAAGGCGCTCTCCGGCTCCGGGGTATCCGTGAGGCCAAGCTCCTCCTCGATCGCCGCCATGAGGGTCGCGACGACACCAGCATCGCCCCACTGCCGGTAGGTCAGGGTGTCCGACGGCTTCCCGAGGCGGAGCTGCTGCCAGATCTCGTCGGCCGCTCCGGGAAGGTCCTCACCGCCGAACCAGCGCGCAAGCGCCAAGTCGTGCCGCTCGCCGTCCTCGCTCTTCTGACGTCGGAACACGGTGAGCTCCACATACCCTGGCGCGCTCCTGACCGGACCGGTGAACTCATCGGGCTTCAACCATTCGACGATGTCGACGAAGGGACGACCGGCACCGATTGGCGGCAACTGCCGATGATCACCAACCAGGATGAGACGTTTCACGCCCTGCAGCGCGCTCAGCGTCGAGGCCAGCATCTCCTCGGTAAGCATCGACGCCTCGTCAATCACGACCAGGCCGAAACGGGAGCGCTTTGACTTTTCCACGGGCAGGTACCGCCCGGTATCAGGGTCGTAGCCACGCTTCTTGACCAGGAAGCTCGCGAGTGTCTGTGCTTTGTGGCCGACTTTGGTCTGCAGCTGGACCCGCGCCTTGCCGGTGGGCGCGAGCAGAAGGACTCCGTCCTGAGCGATCTCCGGGCGTGCGACCAGCGTCTTGAGTAGGGACGTCTTGCCGGTGCCCGCTGGGCCGACCAGGACTGAGAGCCGCGCGGCGAAGAGTTCGCCGAGCCCGGCCGCCTTCTCCACGCGAGCCAACTCTTCCTCAGCGTCCGAAGAATCGGCTGTGCCGAAGGCGGTGTCGATGGACGTACGAGGGTCGAAGGGCACGTCGAAGCGGGGGGCCAGGCGGCGTTCCCGCATGTGCTCGGAAATATCCAGGCCGGCGTCGTAGAGGTGCTGCAGTTTGTACGCGGGCAGGTCGCCCTCGAGCTCGGCCGCCACCAGCGCCGTCGACCGCTCGTAGTCGGCAAGTTGCGCCGGATCGAGCTTGTGCGCCACGAGCAGCGGGTGGGAAATCGGGCATGCCCGGGTCAGCGGGATGTTCGAGGCAGCGGCCAGCATCTGCGGCTCGCTCGCGAGCGTGTCGCCCTCCTCGGCGAGTCGTTCCAGGACCTCGACCATCAGCGCTTCGAGACGTCGCGCGTCTCCGGGATCGTCGAGGCCAATCAAGGTGTCGACCAAGTTGACCCATGGGACATGCCTGGCAGGGAAGCATGCCTGGTCGACGGTGGCCAGCGCGATCGAGTGAGGCGACCGGTATGTGCAGGTGGCGGCGCAGTATGGGTTGTCCACGAGGTCCGCGGCGGTGACCTGCCAGGTGGAGCGCCCGTTCATCAGATCGGCGACCTGCTCCCGGTTGACGTCCATTGCGGAGAGGATCTTCAGCGCGGTCCGCTCGTCGGACTCGAAGCCCCGCCAGGTGAGCTTGATGGACGCTGGCAGACGGAGCTCCGCGCCGAGGGGGTCGCGCTGGTCGAGCGCCCGCTCGACCAAGCCCCAAGGGTCTCGGATCCAGTCGGGCTCGGCGACCAGCCGCCGCACGACCCGGTGAGCGGACTCAACACCGAGGTGTCCGAGCACCGCCGCGAGGCCCGGAGCCGGGCCGCGCAGCTGCCACAGGCGCTCGATCTGCTGATCGGCCCATGCAATGGCGGCGGGAGGCACGGCAACGCCAAGCGCGGCCATGCCGTCGGCGGCCGCGCGGAGCGAGTTGAGCGCGGCGATCGCGGTGTCGTTGGAGACATGCTCGGTGACGTAGGAGAACTCCACGGCTGCGTCCTCGGGCGCCCATGCCAAGGCGCCACTCACGTCCTCCCCGGCCTCCAGCAGCGGGATCAGCTCCTGATAAGGCAGCAGGATCCCGTTTTTCTGGTCCGGGCGAAGGCTGTGACTGACGAGCGTCTCCCACATCGCGGAGTCAAAGGGCTGTCGGCCCGACTGGTTCCACATCGGCGGGGAGGCCACGGCCGTCACCGTGGCGGCACCAACGAGCAACCGCCGCGCCGATTCCTCCTGCAAGGGCGAGTGCTTGAGGTAGATCAGGACCAGGCTCTCGCCGGCGACGACATCCTCGAAGAAGCGGTCCATCAGTGCACGCTGATTGCGCCCGTCCATCACCCACCCGGGCGTGAACCTCAGCAGTTTGTTGACGGCGTCCTCACGCTCGGACCGATACTCGCCGGTCTCCTCCCAGAGTTCGGCCTCGACGGTCTCGCGGCTCAGCCAGCGGAACGGCACCGCCTCGAACGCGTACGGCGGCACCGAGACCTTGGTCGGCTCGAGGTGTCCACTGAGCGCCCTGTTGAACCGGTACGGGTGCTCCTTCTCCAAGACGTACCCGTGGGCGGACATAAAGGTGCCGCGCTCCGACAGGCACGGCAGCTGGTCGTACCGAGGTAGTTCGGTGAAGGACCTGCCAGCGACGTCCGTCTCCCAGTCATCCCGCCGCCTGCCGCCGATGTTCTTGAGCAACAGGCATGAGCTGTTGTCGAGCGGACTGTGGCAGACCTTGTCGTCCCAGAGCCGGTCGCGCCACGGTACACGCATGGAGATGTGCTGGACGGTGGTCAAGGCTGCTTTCTCCGATCAATTCACCGACTACTTCAACCCGGAGAGTCAGTGACGACTGAGGCCGAATCCCAAACTCGAGGCCGTCGAGGCAGGACGCTCCCGCCCTTGGCCCGCAGGGTGAAGAACTCGTGACAAAATACAGCGGGATGGCTCGTCCGTCACATGACGACCAAGCGCACGCTGGCGAACGCTCGCATCTTCGCCATGAGCGACTCCAGACGCTGCGCCGAGGGCATCGAAGGGCTCGTCTTGATCTGTGCCAGCGTGGCAGGACCCGACTTCCAGGTCTCCCGGCTGAACGTCCGCGTCAGGGCGGAGGCATGTTCCTCAGCTACGGTGTGCCGCTGGCGGTAGTAGGCAACCCGGGTGGCGGGCTCACCTGGCGGCTCGTCGAGACCTTCCAGACTCACGGCCGAATCTCCGTCGACGACGAGGGTTACGACGTCACCTCGTTGGCGAGGATCTCCTCGATCCGCTCGGAGATGTCATGCCGACCGCTGCGCCCCACACCGCGGGCGCCCAGGACCCGCCGGCCACCGCGCGCTTCGCCGCGCTCGATAAGTTCCGCCAGACTCGCTGGCACGATCGCCGCCAACCGCCGGCCATGGTCGGTCAGGTAGACGACCTGGCCCGACTCGGCGACCTCGCGAGCCACAAGAGCCAGCCGCTCACCCTCGGACAGCGGCATCTCGATCATGACAACATCGTAACGCCGTCAGCCCCCGCGCCCGAGCGGTGACCGCGGCGCGAAGCGGGCCGAAGGCTAGCGGTAGCGAGCCAGCGCGGGAATCGGTGGCGGGCTCTTCAACGTGCGCAGCGGTGACTCGATGTGTGTCGCGGCGATGGGCAGATCAGGTGAGTCACTGTCGCCTATAGTGTTCGGATTGTGACCAACCGGGGGGAGATGGGTGGTGACGTCCTCGCGATCGACGAGGGGCTCGCTCGTCGGTTGAAGGCTCTGGCCTGTACGGGGCCGATCCATGACCTCGACGCGCGGAAGTCCCGGCTGGACTTCGCGGAGGCTTCGGTCTACGCGATGGCGGAGATCGCGTTCCAGATCCTCGACCAAGTGGCCATCGCGATGGACTTCGACCGTGGGGCGGGGCCGGAGCAGGTGATCGCCCGGGTTCGGCCGTTCGTCGCGGCGCAGGCTCCCGACCGAACGACAGCCGAACACGAGCAGGTGGCCCGGTGGGTTCTCGACAATCTGATCAATGTCGGCAGCGTCGACCGTGGGTTCCAGGTCTTCTACGGCACGATGGCCGACGGTCGGTATCGGCGGCTCACGTTCTCGTTCAAGCTCTTGGTCGAACTGGTTGGTGCCGACGGTGAGGTGTACCTGCGCGCGTCCGACGAGGCAATCAACGTCCTGATCGGTGCCCTGGACACCGACGTCGAGTCCGCGCAGATCGCCGCCGAGATCAAGCTCCAGAACTTGATCAACCGGGGCAAGTTGGCGGATGCCCAGGCCGCCGCGCTACAGGCCAGGTACACGACCATCCAGTACGCCGAGCAACTGCGCCGGCGTCTGGATGCGACCCGGCGCGACGTCCGCTCGGTCGACTGGGAGCAGGAGATGCCCGAGCTGATCGCGACGGCGCTGGCCCATGTGGAGGCTCGTTACAGGCAGGAGACCGCGATCCTGGCGACGATCCGTTCGGTCCGGAACGAGGCGGTCGAACCGGAGCGCAAACGCAAGGCGGCGACGGTCGTCGAGATCGTCGAGATCGTCGAGGAGTGCATGCGGCGGCACACCCAGCTGCAGACGCGGCTGCTGGACGCGGGGGGCCTCTTCCGGACAGAGCAGGACCGCCAGCAGTTCTCCGGCCCGCCGCTGCGTGCGACGGTGGACCTGTTCGGCCAGCTGCTGGCGCCGACGCTCGACCTGCCCGTCGCGGACGCCGAGAAGCCGACTGGCGAGTTCTTCCGCGCGGGGACGGGGCTGAGGCTGCCCGTCGTGCCGCGGCTACTCGACATGGTCGAGCTGCTGCTACGTCCCGCGCCCGACCGGACGGACCTCGGCGAGAGCCTTCCGGAGCCTGAGCTGGAGCCGTTGCCCGACCCGGAGGTATTCACCGCCGAGCAGTGGAGGTGGGCGGAAGAGCTGCTGGACGTGTCTGAGGTGCCGCGCAGGCTGTCTGGCCTGCTCGCCGACGCACGGGCGGCGGAGGCCGAGCTACCCAGGCTGGTGATGCTGCTGGCGCTGCACGCGGTGTCGCCGGAGGTCGGCACCGCCCGCAGGCAGGGCGATGACCGGATTCTGATCGCGGTCGACGACGGGACCCGGCTCGACGACGAGGGGTTCGGCGGGGCCGACCTGCTGGTGGGTGTCGCTCGGATCTCAGGCCACGACGCTGCCCACGCGGACAGCGGCCTGGCCTCGGAGGGCGCGGCGTGAGCGAGAACCCAACCATCACGGACATCGCTGACGCGGCCCAACTGGTCGCTTTCGGCATGCGGCCGCGACTCGTGCCGGCCCGCGACCGTTCCTACGCGGACCTGGTGCGCCGGCACGCGACGGATGAGATGTTCGCCGCCGCCACGGCGGCGGTCGTCTCAGGGCTGGGCCTGGTCATCCTGGGCTGCTCGGACCGTACGGGCCTGGTGCTGGCGGCGACCGATGAGTCGCTGTTCGAGCTGAAGATGGAGGACTACTCACGCCGCGCCGTGGTCCGGGACCGTCGGGAACGGGTGCTGCACGGTCTCATCCATCTGGCTGTCGCCGCGGTCGCGTTTCCGCGGCCCGCGGACCTGGCTGACGACACCTATGTCGGCCGGCTCAGCGTCGAACAGGTCGACGCGGTTGTTCGTGAGTCGTGCCGGATGCTCGACGAGCGGGCCGCCGCGGCGGAGGAGAACCTCGACCCGCCGGAGGAGGCGCCGGAGCTGGAGCGGACCTGGCGGGTCTATTCCCGGCGAACGGAGGTCGGCGGCACGCGGGACTCGACGCGTGCCATGGTCACGAAGGCGATGAAGTTCCTCGCGGAGCAGGGCTTCCTGATCCAGGTCGGCGGCGATGGTGGGAGCACGTACCGGACAACGCCGCGCTACCAGGTGCAGGTGCGTGAGCTCGCCGCCGGTGCCGCGTTCGACGAGCTCCTCCAGCTCGGGGTCGTCGTCGTAACGGACGGCACCGGCAGCCTGCACACCATCCGCGGCGACCTGCTGGGCTGAGCCGGAACATAGGGGGTTTGAGGGTGTTCGAGCTGGCGCGGGTGCGGCTGGTTTCCGTCGGGCCGAAGGGTGCCCGTTACCAGGACGTCACCCTTGACCTGCGCAACGTCGGCGCCCCGGTGTCGAGGCCAGCAGCGCAGCCGTCCATGTTCGATCTGGATGGTGAGACGCCAGCCCATACCGATGTGCCGCGCAGGCCGAGCCCCGCCACGGTGTTGTTCCTGGAGAACGGCGGCGGGAAGTCCGTGCTGATCAAACTGATCTTCTCGGTGATGCTGCCCGGCCGGCGCCAGATAGTCGGGACGACGAATACCCGCGTGCTCGAGAACTTCGTGCTCGCTCGGGACGTCGCGCACGTCGTCCTCGAATGGCGACACGTACGGACCGGCCAGGCGGTCGTCGTCGGCAAGGTCAGCGCCTGGAAGGGCGAAACCGTCTCCAGTGACCCGAGCCGGTTCGCGGAGGCCTGGTATTCCTTCCATCCGAGCCCGACACTCGCCCTCGACACGCTTCCGGTTGTCGAAGGAGACAAACCGGTACGACTCCCGGGCTTCAAAGACCGCCTCAATGAGGCCCACCGGGCGGATCCAGGCCTGAGATTGGGCTGGGAGACCGACCAGAAGGATTGGACCGACCATCTAGCCAGTCTTGGGCTCGATCCGGAGCTGTTCCGCTACCAACGGCGGATGAACGCCGGCGAAGGTGAGGCCGCCGATGCCTTCACGTTCCGCTCAGACGAAGCCTTCGTCGACTGGCTGCTGACAGCGGTGACCAAGGAGGAGGAACCCCGCGGCCTGGCGGAACTCGTAGACCGGTACGCGGCGCGGCTCTCCCAGCGCGGGGGCCTGACCGCCGAGCGCGACTTCGTCGTCGGCGCACTGGCGCACCTTGAGCCGCTGGTGGCCACCGCCGGTGCGGCCGAGACCGCGAGGGCCGGGCTCGAGGAAAGCCGGGCCCGGGCAGGCCGGTTCGCGATGTCCATCGAGTCCCGCCACGCGCACGAGAAGGAACGCCTGAGAATCCTGGAAGAGCGGCTCGAAACGGCCCGGACCGTCGAGCGCGACGCGGACAGCCGGGTCCGCCGGCTGAACCGGATCACCGCCGAGCTCCGCCGGACGCTGGCCGGGCTGCGACTCGCCGCAGCCGTGGCCGAGCAGAAACGGCTCACCACGCTGCTGGCCCAGCGTCAGGAGCGGGTCGAGGCCTGGCGGCAGACCGAGAAGATCCTGGCCCTGAACACGGCCCGGGAGAAAGCGGTGGCGATCCGCCGGGTCGTGGCCGAAAGCGAAGACAGCGCCGCGCCAGCGCTCGCCGCCCGCGACGCCGCAGCCCGCGGGCTGGCACGCGGGCTGCTCGCCGTCGCCGATGCCGCCATGGCCGAGGCTAAACGCCACGATGCCACGGCCACGACGCTCGACGAGGAGGCCAAGGCGGCCGACGACGCGAGGAGCGACGCTGACAAGGAAGGCGAGCAGGAGAAGGCCCGCGCCCAGAGCGCGGCCGCCCAGGTGGCTGCGGTGACGGCGGCAGTACGGGCCGCGGTCGCAGACGGCCTACTCACCTCCCCCGACGAGGACGTCGCCGCCCGTGCCGAGGCCCGCGCCCATGCGGCCGACGAAGCAAAGGCACGGGTCGGGTCCACCGAGGCCGAACGGGACAGGCTGGACGGCGACCTGGCGACATGCAACGACCAGTTGCTGGCCGCCGAGGGCGCATTCACCCGGGCCAGGACCGACGCGGCCGAAGCGGCGCGGCGCGCGGAGTTCGCGGAAACATCCGCGGCGGACCTGATGGAGGACGAGCGGCTCGCAGCCCTGCTCGGCGTCGACCGCATCGAACTCGACACCGACACACCGTCACTCCTCGTCCGCCTCGAAGAGGCGATCAAGAGCGCCGAGAACGAGGCTGACAACCTACGAAGTGAGAGCCTGCGCGACCAGCGGCTCCTGGACACGCTCGGCTCCGGTGGGCTCCTGCCACCCGCCGACGAGATCGGCAAGGCGCTCGCCCTGCTCAAAGCCGCGGGCATCACGGCCTGGCCCGGCTGGAAATACCTGGCAGCGGTCCCGCCGGATCGGCGGGAGAACGTCCTGAGATCCCATCCGAGCCTCGTCGGCGGCATCGTCCTCAACGACGGCGCCGATCTCGACGCGGCTGAACGGATCCTCACCGAGGCGCGCCTGTGGCCGCGCTCGGTCGTCGCGGTCGGCACGACGATCGCCATCACGAACGAGTCCGCCGCGCCGCCGGCGGGCATCGGGTTCCTCGTCCCGCCGAACCCTGCCCTGTTCGACGCCGACCAGGCCGAGGCCGAACGCGCCGCTCTGTCCCGCCAGCAGGAGCAGCGCAAGGCGCGTCACGACGAACTGACCGCTCAGCTCACTACTGACCAGGAGCTGAGCCGTCGGCTGACCGCCTGGCGAGACGGCTACCCGCCGGGCACCCTCGCCGACCTGCGGGCCGTGCGCACCACCACGGCCACGGTGATGGCCGAGGCGAAGACGGCCGTCGACGGCGTCCGCGCCGCCCGGGCGGAGGCCAATGAGGCGCTCGCCTTGGCCCGGCAAAGCTTGCCAGGCCTACGGCAAGCCGAGGACGAGACGCGCCGCTCCGCCGAGCTGCTCGCTGCCCTCGCCGCTCGCACCGCCACCGTGCCCGGATTCGAAGCGACCGTCCGCGCCGCCAACGTGGCGGTCGCCACCCACGAGAGGCAGGCCGAGATACAGCGGGACACCGCCGTGCGGCTGCGCCGCGAGGCGGGCGAGGCGCGCCGGGCGGCCGACGACCAGCGCCGCGTCGCCGCGACCAGCCGCGGCGATATCGGCGAGATCCTCGGAGCGATCGGATACGAGTCCGAGCCGACCCCGACTCTGCCCGTTTCCGCACTTCGGGAGGCATACAAGGCAGCGAAGGAGGCCTACGAGCGGGTCTCAGTCGGAGACGACCTCCGAAGTGACCTGCGGGCCGCGGAGCGGGCGGAGGCGGCGGCACTGACTGCCGTCAACGGCATCCGCCCGGAGTCTGCACGGGCGCTGGCGGTCGCTCTGCTCGCCAGTCCCGACGGCGCCGACGCGCCGGCCCGTGAAGCCGCGGCCGAGCGGTGCGGGCGGGAGCTGCGGACCGCCGACGAAGAGCACACGGAGCAGGCTTCTCGAGTCGGTGAGCTGCGTAGCGAGCACCGCAGGTTGCCCCCGCAGGAGGTGACACTCGAACCGCCCTATACCCGCCCGACCACGATCACCGACGCGGAGACACTCGTCGCACGCGCCGAGCAGGAGTGGGAGGACGCCCGCACCCTCCATGAGACGGCGCGGACCCAATTGGGGACAGTGGACCGTGAGGCCGGGGAGGCTCGGGGTCTCGTGGGCAGGTTCGACGCACACCGGTCCGCGCTCGCGATCGTCATGCCGGCCGTTCCCGACGCCACCGTCGTCATGTTCGCCGGGAACGTCGAAGAGGCTGGCAGACGCCGCGCGGACGTCCTGCACGAAGTCGAGGAACGAACCGGACACCTCGACGAGGCCGACAAAGCTGTCAGGAAGGCAGCGGACGCACTCGCGTACACCGTCACGACGAGGTTCGCGACAGTCACGAACCCGGTACGCCACCAGATCATCAGCGTCGGCCGGGACGACCTCCCCCAGCACGCCGCGGCCTGGGAGGCGGCGCTGCGGCCCCGGCTGGCCACGCTGGAGATCGACCTCGGCCACATCGACCGGCACCGCGGCGCGATCCTCGTCCAGCTCCGCGGTCTGGTCGAGCACGCCCTCGGAACGTTGCGCCTGGCCCGCCGGCTGTCCGAGCTACCCGACGGGCTCGGCGACTGGTCGGGCGAGCAGTTCCTCCGGATCACCTTCGAGACCGCGGAACCCCGGCTGCTCGAGGAACGCCTTGGCGCGGTCGTGGACGACGTGACGGAATCCGCCGCGGCACCGGGCGGAAAGGACAAGAAACCGATCCGTCGCGACGGGATGAGCCTGCTGCTGCGGGGAGTCCGGGCGGCGATGCATAAGGGTGTCAAGGTCGAGATCCTCAAACCCGACGCTGTGCTGCGCGCGGAACGGGTGCGGGTCGCCGAAATCGGCGACGTGTTCTCCGGAGGCCAGCTGCTCACAGCCGCGATCATCCTGTACTGCACCATGGCGGCACTGCGGTCCAACGACCGCGGCTACGCCGACCGCCGGCACGCGGGAGTGCTCTTCCTGGACAACCCGATCGGCCGTGCCTCGGCCGGCTATCTGCTGGAGCTCCAGCTCGCCGTCGCCGACGCCCTGGGCGTCCAGCTGATCTACACCACCGGTCTGTTCGACCTGAACGCGCTCAGCGTCTTCCCACTGATCATCAGGCTCCGCAACGACGCCGACCTGCGCGCCGGACTCAAATACCTCACTGTCGACGAACTCATGACGCGCTCCCTTGCCGGCCTCGGCGAGCCCGACGGCGGCGGGACCCTGACCAGCACACGGGTCTACACCCGCCCGGCCCCGGCGGGCACGTCGGCGGGCCGACCCGCGTGAGCGCCGACGACGTGTCGTTGGCACCGCTCAGCCCGCGCGCGACTCGGCTCGCGGCAACTCTCGCTTCTCGCACCACTCGACGCGTGAGCCTTGACGATCTGTGGAGGCTGCTGGACGAGGCCGACCCGGCGCTCGGGATGAGCGTGCATAGGCGGGCCGTGCTCCGAGAGACCCTCGACGAGCTCGCCCGCCACGAGATCGTCGTCATGCCCAGCCCACGGTCCTACGACCGGCTGGCAATCCCCGAGCTACCACGGTTCGTGACCCTCCCGAAACCGGACCTGGCACCCGCCCCACGGCACGACCCCGTCTGGCACCCGCACCTGAACTGGGTACCCGGCACACCGCTGACCCCCACGCAGCGGGCCGACCTGGAAAAGATCAACGAATGGCTGTACGCCCGCCGTGGGGTCGTTTCTGTCCCGCTGCGCGAACGCTCCCTGGAGATCTTTGGCGATGAGAAGCGGCTTGGCCGCCTCCTGACCAGCCAGTTGTTCGCCGACGGCCGCCTCGCCCTCGAGCTGCTGGCGACTTACCGGGTCGTTGTCCGGTTCACCAGCGAACAGGTCGGACCCGGTGACCTGTTGCTCATCGCTGAGAACAGCGACACCTTCGACTCACTCGTTCGTGTGCTGGTAGAGCGCGCAGGCCACCGGGTCGGACGGGTTGGCTGGGGCGCGGGCGGCGCGTTCGAGGCTTCGGTCCTGTCCGTCGGTAGGTTGGACCCGCCGGTGGTCGAGATCGCCTATTTCGGAGATCTCGACGAGAAAGGCCTGCGCATCCCGGCGAACGCGGCGGCCGTGGCCGTTCGGGAGCGGCTCCCTCCGGTAAGGCCCGCGCACGGGCTCTATGACGCCTTGCTGCGCCGCATGCGTCCCGGCCGCGCCCCGAAGGTTGTCACCGCGGCCACGGCAGCGGAACTGGCCATCTGGCTCGGACCGTCGCACCGCACGGCCGTCGAGGATCTCCTGACGAGCGGCAGACGCGCGGCCCAGGAAGCTGTAAATCGCGACTACTTGGCCGCCCATGACGACTGGCTCTATGACCTGAGCTGACCCAGACCGGCCATACCAGATGATCTTGATTGGTGGTGTGCGAGGGGCGTCATGTCGTCGATCTGCCGAACCGGGCCGGCGATACAGCAGTGGCCGGCTTCGGGGCCGAAGCCGATCTCGATGGCGTGGCGCCTCGGGCCTCCCAAACGCCCGCATTACATACAGGTGTGTGGCCAGGCTTAGCGACCGGCAGCGTGAAATTCTCGAGTGGATCGGGGACGGCACGCCTGAGCGTGCGTGGCCTGATTTCAGCCACCGTGTGACCGCCAGGGCGTTGGCGTCCCGCGGCTTGGTCCAGGTCCGTGGCCATGGAGCGGCATGGACCGCGACGATCACCGAGGCTGGAAGGTTGTTGCTTGCCGGTGGTACGACGGCCGGGACGCCGGAGGTCAGGACATCGCCGTCCCGTCCAACTACGGACAGGACGACGGCCGCGCCCGTTCCGGCGCCGTTGACAGGCGATCCGGAAATCTCCGGGACGACCGTGATGGACCGGGTGCTCAAGGCCGGCGGAGTGCTGCGGATCGAGAACCCGCCCGCGGCGGTCCGGGCGGCCTACCGGCGCGCGCTCGCGTCGATTCCCCTGGACGAGGTCCCTGAGGGAAAGCGGCTCATCTACCGGGGCCGCGATCGGAGCCACCTGGTGATCGAGCTGATCGACAAGCCGGATCCCGGCCCGCCACCTCCTGCACCTATCCCGATCCCGCACACCGCCGACCTGGGCCTCCCGCTGTTGGCGCACCTGGCCGCGCACCCACAGCTCCTGGACGTCTCCGAGAAGACGCGGGACCGGGCGCTGCGCCTAGTCGCTGGTTGGTCAGGTTGGGGCGACCAGTGGGTGGGAGTGGCTCACGTGGTCAAGTAGCGCTGCCAGTTCTGGTGGGGGTGGGGCGGTCGACCAG
>NZ_MBLO01000021.1 GCF_001854805.1 Pseudofrankia coriaricola | reverse complement strand
CGCTGGTTGGTCAGGTTAGGGAAGGTGGACGTACGGTTGTGGTGTCTGGCTGGGCCGTTCCGGTGGGAGGTGCCCGATGGCCACATCTCGCAAGCCGACCGCGCCGACGGCGGAGGCGGTCGACAGGTTCTGCGGCGACTTCGATGACCTGTTCTGCCGGTTGGCTGAGCGCACCGCGCTGCGGCACTACCTGATCGGCCTGCTGCTGCCCCGGGAGCGCAACAAGACGTTGACGGAGCTTGCCGCTCTGGTTCCCGGTGCCGACCGGCAGCGGCTGCATCACTTCCTGCACGACGCGCCCTGGGATCCCGACGCTCTGGGCGCACGGCGGGTGGAGCTGTGGCGTCGGCACCCGGACCTGGGGCCGCATGGCAACGGGGTGCTCATCATCGACGAGACCGGGGACCGCAAGCGCGGCCATGGCATCGTGCTGGCGGCCCAGCAGTACATCGGCAAGCTCGGCCGCACCGCCAACGGCGTCGTGGCCGTCACCAGCCACTGGGCCGACGGCACCCGGCACGTGCCGCTGGGGGTGCGGCCCTACCGGCCCGCCTCCCGACTACCCGCCGGCAAGGCCGACCCGGCGTTCGCCACCAAGCCAGAGCTGGCCTGGGACCTGATCGAGGACGCCCGCGGCGCCGGGGTGCCTTTCCGCGCGGTGGTGGCCGACTGCGTCTACGGCGAGAACCCCAAGCTCGAAGGGCGGCTGCGGACGGCCAGGATCCGCTACGTGCTGGCCCTGCGCCCCCGCCACGGCACCTGGCAGTTCGTCGCCGACCCCGCCCATCCGCCGGCGTTCACCCCCGCCGAGGCCGCCGCCCGCCTGCCACTGGAAGCCTGGCGGCGCCTGGTACTGACCGACAGCCACAACCGACCGCTGGTCCGCCACGTCGCCGAGCTGGAACTGGGCCCCTGCTACGGACCGGCCCAGGGCACCCGCCTGATCGCCGCCACCGCCGACCCGACGGTCCTCACCGCCGATTCGACCTGGTTCATGGCCACCAACCTCTCGATGGCCGAGGCGGACCCGGCCGAGGTCTACCGGATCTACCGGCTACGGGACTGGATCGAGCACTACTACAAGCCGGCCAAGCACGAGCTGGGCTGGGCGGACTTCCAGGTCCGTTCCGAACAGGCCATCGTGCGGCACTGGCAGCTGGTGATGCTGGCATTCACCTTCAGCCTGCTGACCACGCCACCCCCCGACCAAGCCGAACAAGCGCCCCGCGAGGACCGCGGGGCGGCGGGGGAAAAATCCGCGGCGCCGCATCGTCTGGCAGGACACCCTGCGACAGGTCCGCGGCTGGCTGTGCCCCTGGGCACGCCTGCAGCTGTACTGGCACCGCTGGTCGACCGCCCCACCCCCACCAGAACTGGCAGCGCTACTTGACCACGTGAGCCACTCCCACCCACTGGTCGCCCCAACCTGACCAACCAGCGCTAAGGAGGCGGGCGCGGTGCCCGTGCCATGACCCCTCGCCGTACGGTTGACGGGTGAGCCTGTTCGACACGGTGTCCCCGGCCACCGACGCCGCGCCCGCTGGTGCCGTACCGGAGGCCCCGACAGGGCCGCTGGCTGACCGGCTGCGCCCGCGCGGGCTCGACGAGCTGGTCGGCCAGCGCCACCTGCTCGGCCCAGGCAGCCCGCTGCGCCGGCTGGTCGAGGGCGGCGGGACGACCTCGGTCGTTCTGTGGGGCCCGCCTGGCACCGGCAAGACGACGCTGGCGCACATCGTTTCCCGGGCGACCGGGCGGCGGTTTCGCGAGCTGTCGGCGGTCACGGCCGGCGTGAAGGACGTCCGGGCGGTGATCGACGAGGCTCGGCAGGTGCTGTCGAGCAGCCGGTCGAGCCAGTCGCGTGGGCTGGCGCGCGAGCCGCGCCTGTTCGGCCCGGACGCGCCGGCCGGCGACGGGGAGCGGCCGGCGGACCTTCGTACGGTGCTGTTCATCGACGAGGTCCACCGGTTCACCAGGACCCAGCAGGACGCGCTGCTGCCCGCGGTGGAACGCGGCTGGATCACCCTGGTCGCCGCCACCACCGAGAACCCCTCGTTCTCCGTCGTCGCGCCGCTGCTGTCGCGCTCTCTGCTGTTCACCCTCACCCCGCTCACCGACGACGACATCCGTGTCCTGGTGCGCCGGGCGCTGGTCGACCCACGCGGCTACGGCGGCCGGGTGCGCATCGCCCCGGACGCGCTGGAGCACCTGGTCCGGCTCGCGGGTGGCGACGCCCGCCGGGCGCTCACCGCGCTGGAGGCGAGCGCCGAGGCGGCCCTGGCCGCCGTCGGCCCGGCGCCGGCCCGGCGGGCGCCGGCCTCACGACCACCGGCCGCTTCCGGTATCGGCGGGGATGCCCCGGCGTACCGCGTCCCTGCCACGCCGGCTGGTGGCACGACGGCCGCGGCCAGCGACGAGGCCGCCGGTGGCGACGCGCTCAGTGGCGAGGCGCTCAGTGGCGAGCCGGTCGGGGCTGGGACGGTCGGGGCCGCGGCGGCGCCGGCGGCCGAAGCGGCGCCGGCGCGGGACGCGGTCGGTGGCGCGGCGGTGGGGGAGCCCGCGGCCGGCGAGACCAATACAGCCCGGGAGGCCGAGCTGGCCGGGGAGCCCGCGGCGGAGGACGAGCCCGCGGCCGCCGTGGACCTGGCGCTGCTCGAGCGCTCCGTCGACCGGGCCGCCGTCCGCTACGACCGGGCCGGCGACCAGCACTACGACGTCGTCAGCGCCTTCATCAAGTCGATGCGCGGCGGTGACGCCGACGCGGCGCTGCACTACCTGGCCCGGATGCTGGAGGCGGGGGAGGACCCGCGTTTCATTGCCCGACGCATGATCATTCTTGCGAGCGAGGACATCGGGATGGCCGACCCGGGCGCGCTCGGCGTCGCCGTGGCGGCGGCGCAGGCCCTGGAGATGATCGGGCTGCCCGAGGCGCGCCTGGCGCTCGCGCAGGCCGTGATCCACCTTGCGCTCGCCCCCAAGTCCAACGCGGTGATCCGCGCGATCGACGCGGCGACGGCCGACGTGCGGGCGGGCAGGGGCGGCCCGGTGCCAGCCCACCTGCGCGACGCGCACTACCAGGGCGCCCGCCGGCTCGGGCACGGCGACGGCTACCACTATCCGCATGACCACCCGGGTGGCGTGGTCGGTCAGCAGTACGCCCCGGACGAGCTGGTGGGCGTCGACTACTTCCGTCCCGGCGAGCTTGGCTTCGAGCGGCGCGCGGCGGCCCGCGCCCACGAGCTGCGCGCCGTGGTTCGCGGCGTGCGGCAACCCGAACCCCCCGACGGGCGTGATCAGGGTGCCTAGAATCACCACGGTCTCCCAGCTTGGCAGCGCTGCGGAGTACCTCGTCCTGGTGAGTGATCCACGCTGCTCAGCCGCCACTGGTGACGGCGCTTCAGCGCAGCGCCAACCCAGCCACCTCGTTCACCCAGACAGGCGCTACCACCGCCATATGCCAGGGCCCGGAACCACGTGAGAGGGCGCTCAGCGCCCGATGGCGGTGCCCGGCGCCGGGCGCGGAGCGTCCGGCGCGGGACCGCCGCATAGCGGGGCGCGCCGTGCTTGGGGGCGTCCGGTCGGTAAGGTCCTGACACGACCGGTGTTCGCGTTCCGGGCAGATCCCGGCGACGCAGGGGCCCGGACCACCATAGAGGAGGAGCGAAGATGTCCGGTGGCGCGATGGCGGGGCTGATTGCCTCCGGCGCCTTCGCCGTGCTCGTCCTCTTCGGCTGTTACGCCCTCTACAAGCTCGGCAAGATCTTCGACGAGACCGCGGCCCGGGTCCGCCAGACCGGCATCGCCATCGACGAGGGCACCGCCAGGGTCCGCCAGGCTGGCGCCACCGTCGACGAGGTCAACGTCGCGCTCTCGCACGTCAACAAGGAGCTGGACCGGATCGACGCGATCACGGCCAACGTGCAGACCATCAGCACGAACGTGTCGTCGATGACCTCGCTGTTCGCGGCGACCGTCGGCGGCCCGATCGTGCGGGTCGCGGCCTTGTCCTACGGGGTGCGGCAGGCCGCCGCGAAGCGAGTGCGCGCCGAGGTCGGCTCGCGGGTCGCGGCCGAGATGAAGGCGGAGAAGAAGGCGGGGCGGGCGAGCCGCCGCGCCGCGCCCGCCCAGCCCACGGCGGCCGACTTCGACGAGCCGGTGCGGGGCCGTTAGATGTCGCGCCGGCTTTTCTACGTCACCTTCGGCGCGGTCGCCGGGGTGCTGGTCGTCCGTCAGGCGGCCAAGGCCGCGGCGGCGCTGTCGCCGGGGAGCATGGCGGGCTCGCTGGTGGCGTCGCTGTCGGAGTTCATGGCCGACGTCCGCGAGTTCATGGCGGAGCGCGAGGACGAGCTGCGAGACGCGCTCGGCCTCTACGACGACGAGGACGACGAGCTGCCCGCGGGCGCGTCCGAGGCGCCGAGCCTGCCGGATCCGCGCCGCCTGTAGCGCGTCGGGCGTCACCTGGCGTCACCTGGCGTCACCTGGCCACCGGCGAAACTCCGTGGTCTCGTCACGAGGCGCGGCGGTACGGTGACGTGGGTACGCCGAGGCCGCGTGCCGTAGCGGCCCCGATCTCACGTACTAGGTTGTACGGGGCTGACGCGCGGCTGGGGGGGCCGTGCTCCACACCGTGCCGCTCCGTCGTGTCACCCTTGACCGCCGCCTTGGCCGGTCGCCGCCACTGCCCGTTACCAACTCGACTCTGGACGACGTGAATCCGATGGAAACGGCCGAGATCCGCCGGCGCTTTCTCTCCCACTTCGAGCAGCGCGGCCACCTTGTTGTCCCCAGCGCCTCGCTGATCGCGGAGGACCCGACGCTGCTGCTGGTCAACGCCGGCATGGTGCCGTTCAAGCCCTACTTCCTCGGTGACCTCACCCCGCCGTCCCCGCGCGCGACCAGCGTGCAGAAGTGCGTCCGCACGGTCGACATCGACAACGTCGGCCAGACCGCCCGGCATGCGTCGTTCTTCCAGATGTGCGGCAACTTCTCCTTCGGCGACTACTTCAAGGCCGACGTGATCCCGTGGGCCTTCGAGCTGCTGACCGAGGGGTACGGCTTCAAGGCCGACGACCTCTGGGCGACGGTCTACCTCGACGACGACGAGGCCGAGGAGATCTGGAAGGGCCTGCTGCCGGCGGAGCGCATCCAGCGCCGCGGCAAGGAGGACAACTACTGGTCGATGGGCGTGCCCGGCCCGTGCGGCCCGTGCAGTGAGATCTATTTCGACCGCGGCCCGGCGTACGGCGGCGACGGCGGCCCTGAGGCCGACGAGAACCGCTACCTCGAGGTCTGGAACCTCGTCTTCATGCAGTTCGAGCGGGGCGAGGGCGCCGGCTACGACTTCCCGATCCTGGGCGACCTGCCGGCGAGGAGCATCGACACCGGCATGGGCCTGGAGCGGATGGCGACCCTGCTGCAGGGCGTCGAGAACCTCTACGAGATCGACATCTCCCGCCCGGTGCTCGACCGCGCCGGCGAGCTGACCGGCCGGCGTTACGGCGAGAGCCACACCGACGACGTGCGGCTGCGCGTCATCGCGGACCACACACGCACCGCCGCGATGCTGATCTCCGACGGCGTCGTCCCCTCCAACGAGGGCCGCGGCTATGTGCTGCGCCGGATGCTGCGCCGCGCGGTGCGCAACGTCCGCCTGCTCGGCGGGCGTGAGCCGGTGATGGAGGACCTGTTCGGCGTCGTGCGCGGCGCGATGGGCTCCATCTACCCCGAGCTGGTCGACCGGGCCGCGGCGATCACCAGCGTCGCCGTCGCCGAGGAGCAGGCGTTCCTGGAGACCCTGCGTACCGGCATCACGATCTTCGACACCGCGGTCGGCAAGGCGCGCGCCGCCGGCGCCTCCCAGCTCGCCGGCGACGAGGCGTTCCAGCTGCACGACACCTACGGCTTCCCCATCGACCTGACGCTGGAGATGGCCGCCGAGCAGGGCCTCACCGTCGACGAGCCGGGTTTCCGCCGACTGATGGAACGCCAGCGCGAGCTCGCGAAGGCCGACCGCGCGGCCCGCCGGATCGGCAACGTCGACCTCTCGGCGTTCCGCCCGATCCTGGCCCGTTCCGGCCCGACGTCGTTCACCGGCTACGCCGAGCTGTCCCGTACGGCGACCGTCGTCGGGCTGGTGTCGGCCGCGACCGGGCAGGGCGTCCCCGCGGCGGGCGAGGGCGAGGAGGTCGGCATCGTCATCGACACGACGCCGTTCTACGCCGAGTCCGGCGGCCAGGAGGCCGACCTCGGACGGTTCGCCTTCGACGGCGGCGAGGTGGAGATTCTCGACGTGCAGAAGCCGATCCCGGACCTCGTCATGCACCGCGGCAAGGTGCTGCGCGGCGAGTTGCGCCTCGGCACGGAGGTCGAGGTGACGGTCGACGCCGACCGGCGCCGGGCGGTCTCCCGTTCGCACACCGCCACCCACCTGGTCCACACGGCGTTCCGCCGCGCGCTCGGCGAGTCCGCCACCCAGGCCGGGTCGCTGAACTCGCCGGGCCGGCTGCGGTTCGACTTCCACTCGATGGGCGCGGTGCCGGCGGCGGTGCTCGCGGACGTCGAGGACGAGGTCAACGAGATCGCGCTGCGTGACCTCGAGGTGACCGCGTTCGTGACGACCCAGGACGAGGCCCGCCGGCTGGGCGCGATGGCGCTGTTCGGCGAGAAGTACGGCGAGCGGGTGCGCGTCGTCGACGTGGGCGACTACGCGCGCGAGCTGTGCGGTGGCACGCACGTCGCCCGCTCCGCCCAGCTCGGCGCGGTCAAGCTGCTCTCCGAGTCGTCGATCTCCGCGGGCACCCGGCGGGTCGAGGGCCTCGTCGGCCTGGACGCGTTCCGCTACCTGGCCCGCGAGCACCTGCTGGTCTCCCAGCTGTCCGGCGCGCTCAAGGCCCGTCCCGACGAGCTCGTCGACCGGGTCGCCGACGTGGTCACCCGGCTGCGCGACGCGGAGAAGGAGCTGGAGCGGCTGCGCGCCGAGGCGGTCCTCGCCGGCGCCGCGGGCCTCGCGAACAGCGCGGTCGACGTGAACGGGGTCGCGCTCGTCGCGGCCGAGGCGCCGAACGGGACGTCCGCGGACGACCTGCGCAGGCTGGCGCTCGACGTCCGCGGCCGGCTCATCGACCGTCCCGCGGTCGTCGCGACGGCTTCCGCGGCCGGCGAGCGGGCGTTCCTCGTCGTCGTCACCACCGAGGGCGCGCGCGGCCTCGGCCTGAAGGCCGGCGACCTGGTCAAGGTCGCCACCGCCGAGCTCGGCGGGCGCGGCGGCGGCAAGCCCGACGTCGCCCAGGGCGGCGGAGGGGATGTCGCCGGCGTCGGCCGCGCGCTGGCCAGGGTCCGCGACCTGGTCGCCGAGGCTGGCGCCGCGCGCCAGCATGCCGGGCACTGAGGCTGGCGCCGCGCCGGGGCCGCTGGCCGGGCCGCCGGTAGAGCCGGTACCGACCGAGCCGGCGGCTCCGGCGGCGTCGGCGGGACCAGCGGGACCAGCGGGGGCGGATAGGGGTGGATCGGCGCCGGATCGGCGGCGCAAGCCGCGGCATCGCGCGGAGCGGCGGGAGCTGCCGCGCGGGGTCTGGCTCGGGGTCGACGTGGGCACGGTGCGCGTCGGTGTGGCCGCGAGCGACCCGGATGGGGTGCTCGCGCTTCCGGTCGGTACCCTTCGTCGGGACGTGTCCGAAAACAGAGATATAGCCCAGCTTGCCGAGATCGCCCGGGAGCGGCGGGCGGTGGCGGTCGTGGTCGGTCTGCCCAGGACCCTCTCCGGCGAGGAGGGGCCGGCGGCCAGCGCGGCGCGTCAGTATGCGCGGATACTGGCCGACCGGGTCGCCCCGGTACCTGTCAGGCTCGTCGACGAACGGCTGACGACAGTGGCGGCGCATCGCAGAATGGCCGAGCGTGGGATGCGATCGCGTGCCCGTCGCGATCTCGTCGACCAGGAGGCAGCCGTGCAGATCCTGCAACACGCCCTGGACACCCGTGGTGGTGCGCCCGGCGCGCCCGGCCTGCCCCCCGGGGGCCGGCCGACGGAAGATCGGTGAGCCAGTACTGGGACCTCGACAACGGTGTCGGGGGCGGGTACGGGAACGGGAACGAACCATGGTCGAGCTCTCAGCGAGATGGCGCCCGGCCCGTCGACCCGTTCGCGGTGAGCGGCCCGGACGATGACGCGGCGGACATCACCGTCGGTGGCTCACCCATGGCGGGTGGCCCGCCGGGCATGCCCGCCGCCGGCGGTCCCGCCACCGACTTCCCGGCCGCCGGGCCCGGCTACGGCGATGTCTTCACCGTCGACGACCAGCCCCGCTACCCGGGTGGCTACCCGAATGTGACCTCGACCGGGTCTGACCTTTTCACCCCGAGGGCCAGGCCGGCCTTCCCCGCGGTGGACGTGTCCGGCCCGTCCGTGTCCGGCCCCACTGTCTTCGGCGCGTCGGCGGCCGGGGCGGGGCAGGCCGTCTCCGGCCCGTACGCCGGTCTTCCGACCGCTGGTGGCGCGTACCCGGGGCCGATGATGACCGGCCCGCTCGTGACCGGTCCGCCCACCGGCGTGACCGTCACCGGCTCCGCCGGATACGGCGACGCGAACTACGGCGCCGCGGCACCGGGCCACGACGTGCTTGGCTACCAGCCTTCCGCGCCGGCCTCTGGCCAGGCGCCCACCGGCTACCAGAGCGGCTACCAGGAGAGCGCATACCCGACGCCCGGCCGCGTGGCCGGCGACGGCCACCAGCCGACGGCCTACCGGAGCGGCGGCCACGAGGCCGGCGGCGGCGCGTACGGCGCGACCGGCTACCAGCCGGCGGCCGAGGGCCCGTCTGGTCACCATCCCGCCGGGGGCTATCCGGCCGCCGGTTACCAGCAGCCCGTGGCTGGCCAGGGAGCCGTCTACGGTGCGACCGGGTACCAGGCCGCGGTCGACCACGGCCGCGGCGGCGGGCCTGGCCACGACGCCGCGGCCGGCGGTGGCGCCGACGCGGCCGTTTACCAGAACCCGTTCCTCGTCGACCCGTACCCGCGGACCGGCGACCAGCAGCCGGGCGGCTACTTCACCGCGAGCCGGCCTGTCCACCCTGACACGGGACCCGGCCACCAGGAAACGAGCTATCTGGACGCCGGGTACCTGACCGGCGGTGGCCAGCACGCTCCCGCCGATCCGTACTCGTCCTCCGCGTACCCGTCCTCCCAGGGCCAGACCGGGCCAAGCGGGGACACCGGCTTCGGTGTCGCCGGTTCTGATGGCGGCTACGGCACGGCCGGATACGCCTCCGGCGCGGGGCGCTCCGGTACGGGTGGCGGGCCCGCCGTCGACTGGTTCCCCGGAGCGGCCGGGCTCTCCGGCTCGACGGGGCCCTCCGGTTCGACGGGGCCCTCCGGCTCGGCCGGGCTGTTCGGCTCGACTGGGCCCTCCGGTTCGACCGGGCCGTCCAGTTCCGCTGGGCTGTTCGGTTCGACCGGGCCGTCCAGCTCGGCCGGGCTGTTCGGCTCGACGGGACCCTCCAGTTCGACCGGGCCGTCCGGATCCGCCGGGCTGTTCGGCGCGGGCGGCGCCGGTGGCTCCTCCGCCGCTCAGGCGGCCGGACTGCCGCCGGACGGGTACCGCGACCCGGGCGGAGGCTACGGCGAGCAGGCGCGGCCCGAGCCGGCATCGCCCGTCGACTACCCCGCGGGCGCCAGGAACCCCGGCACCGGCGGGTTCCACGCCCCGCCGCCCCCTCCGCCGGGTGAGGGCGGCCGGCCGTCAGGCCATCCCCGCCATGCGGGGACTGAGCGGCGCACCGAGGCGCTGCGTTTCCGTATCACCGCGCCGGAGGACGAGTACGACCCCGGTGACACGGGTGACTCGGGTGACGCGCGGTATCCGGACGGCCCGCACGCGCCAGGCGGCCGGACAGGCCAGGATGGCCGTCGCGGCGTACCTCGCGACGACTTCGACGACGACGACTTCCTGGACGACGATGACCTGGGCCGCCCCGGCCGGGGCCACCACGATGAGCTGGATGATGATCTGGATCACGACGCCGACCTGGCGGACGAGCACGATCGGCGACGCGGCGCGCATCCGCTGGGTGGCATGAGCCGGCGCGGGGGTGCGGACGGCGGGAGCCGGCGCGGCAGTGCGCTGCCGAAGCTGCTCGCCATGCTCGTGGTGGTGGCGCTGGTGCTGGGCGGTCTGATCTTCGTCGGCGGCAAGATGATCGGCAAGATCGGCGGCTCGCCGGAGATTCCCGACTATCCCGGGCCCGGCAGCGGCAGCGCGTCCATCACGATCGCCAAGGGCGCGAGCGCGACGGACATCGGGAAGGTGCTGTTCGACGCCGGCGTCGTCAAGAGCGAGAAGGCGTTCCGCACGGCCGCCGCCAACAACCCGGACTCTGTGAAGATCCAGCCGGGCACCTACACGCTGATGAAGCAGATGACCGCCGCCGGGGCTCTCGAGGCGCTGCTCGACCCGAAGTCGAAGGCGAACAAGTACCGGCTCACGATCCCCGAGGGCAGGACGGTCGACTGGATCATCACCGAGCTGTCCACGAAGCTCGGCGTGCCGAAGGACCAGTACGAGGCGATCGTCAAGGACCCGGCGGGCCATGGGCTGCGGCTGCCGGCCTTCTGGAAGGACCCGGGCCCGAGCGCGAAGAACAAGGTCGAGGGCTACCTGTTCCCGACGACCTACGACCTGAACCCGAACGACACGCCCGTGCAGACCCTGCAGCACATGGTCGACCAGTTCACGAGCATGGCCGCCACGCTCGATTTGGAAGGTAAGGCGGCGCAGCTCGACAAGACCCCGGCCGAGATCATCACCATCGCGTCCATCATCGAAATGGAGGTCAACGGCCACGACGAGGGTCCGAAGGTTGCGCGGGTGATCTACAACCGGCTCAACGACCAGACCGGCCATTTCAACCGGCTCGACATGGACTCGACGACGCGGTACGCCTTCGACAGGCCCACCGGGCCGATCGGAGACCTCATCAACAGGTACAACCCCTACAACACCCGTAGCCCTCAGGTGCGGGGGCTGCCGCCGGGCGCCATCGCGAACCCCGGGCGGTGGGCTTTGGACTCGGCTCTGAACCCGTACCAGGGTGCGGATGGGGGCTGGTACTACTTCGTCTACCTTCCCAAGTCGCTGCGGACGGAGTTCGCCACCACCGACGCGGAGTGGGCGACCCTGCTCTCCCGGTATCAGGCGGAGGGCGGCAGCAGCGGTGGCTGAGCCAGGCCACCGGCCGCGATCCTTGGACGCGTCGTGGCTCGCGGCTGGACCAACGCCCTCGGCTGTGTCAGGATGATCCGTCGTGTTTGCGTTCGCCACCATGCCGGCGGTCTCGGGCCGGGAGAAACCCCTACCCACGCGGGGCGGTGATCACTGTGGCTGAGGTTTCCCGGCCGCTGCCGGCGTCCCGGCGGGCCGCCGTGCTCGGCTCGCCGATCGCGCACTCGCTCTCGCCGGTGCTGCACCGGGCGGCCTATCAGGCGCTCGGGCTGGACGGCTGGTCCTATACGGCGATCGAGGCCGACGAGGCGGCGCTGCCGGCCGTGCTGGAGCAGATCCGCGGCGAGCCCGGCTGGGCCGGGCTGTCGCTGACCATGCCGCTCAAGACGGCCGCCGTCCCGCTCGTCGACCGGCTCGACGAGAGCGCCCGGCTGGTCGGCGCGCTCAACACGATCGTGGTCGAGCCGGACGGGACGCTGACCGGCCACAACACCGACATCGCCGGCATCCGGCACGCCATACGCCAGGTCCTCGGCGCCGGCCGGCAGCCCAGAGGGGCCGAGACGATGCTCGCGCCCACGCTGCCCGCCTGGTCGCCGGCCACGCCCGACCAGCCGGCGATGCCGGCGCTGCCGGGGGCGCTCATGGCGCCGCCCGTGCGAGCGCTCGTGCTGGGCGCCGGCGGGACGGCGCGCGCCGCCGTGGCCGCGCTCGCGAGCGTCGGGGTGCGCCGGGTGGGCGTCATCGCCCGCCGGCCCGCCGCCGTCGCCCCGCTCGCCGAGATCGGCGAGCGCGTCGGCCTCACCGTCACCGCACTGCCCTGGGAGATCGTCGCCGGCGGCCTGCGGTCCGGCCCCGACCTGGTGGTCGCGACCACGCCCGAGGGCATCACGGACCAGGTGGCCGAGTGGACCTGGCCGGCCAGCTGCCCCCTCGTCGAGCTGCTCTACCACCCGTGGCCGACGGCGCTCGCCGTGACGGCGTACCGCTCCGGCGCCCGCGTCGCCGGCGGCATGGTGGTGCTGGCCGCGCAGGCGGCCGAGCAGGTCGCCCTGTTCACCGGCCGCGTGGTCGACGTGGGCCTGCTCATGGCCGCCGGCACCCAGGCCCTGACCCACCGCGCCGCCACCTCGTCCGCCTTCCCAGGCCCCGACGGCCTGGGCCTGACCAGTCGCGCCCGCTAGCGCGCGTCGCGGGGTTGCGAGGTGGGGCTGGTCGTCGCCGCGATGCTCGCGGTGGCCGCGGTCGCGACGGTGCCGCTGATGCCCCGGGTAGTCGGCGCGTTCGCCCCCTACGAGGGCGCTCCGGTGCGCCGCCCTGTCCCGTCGACGGCGGCTTTCGCCGCGGTCACGGCGATCGCCGTCGCGGCGGTCGCGGCCGTGCTGCGCGACCGTCCCGGCTGGCTGCCCGCCTACCTTTACCTGACCGTCGCCGGGATCGTGCTGGCGGCGGTCGACCTGCGGGTCCACCGGCTCCCGGACGCGATTGTCCTGCCGAGCTACCCGGTCCTCGCCGCGCTGCTGGGCCTCGCGGCGGTCGTCGACGGTCTCAGCCGGGATACCTGGGACGCCGACCATGCGATCGCCGCCGCCGCGGCGGCCGGTGTCCTGCTCGCCGTCTTCGGCACGATGTACCTGATCCCGGGCGGTGGCCTCGGCCGCGGCGACGTCAAGTTGGCCGGCCTGCTGGGCGCCGCCCTTGGCTGGCTCGGTCCGTCGACGGTGCTTCTGGGCCTGCTCACCGGCCTGGTCATCGCCGGTCTCTACGCCGGGGTCCTGCTCGCGACCCGTCGAGCCACCCGCTCGGACCCCATCGCCTATGGGCCGCACCTGCTGCTCGGCGCCTTCGTCGCGATCCTCGTCACCGGCGCGGGTGCCTGAGTCCTCCGCTGTTGGTCCGGGCGCGCGGTCCCATAGGTGTGGTCGATGGCCCGGCGCACCAGCTTGGCGAGACCCAGCCCGCTGCGCCGCGACTCCGCGCGCAGCCGCGCGTACTGGTCGTCGGCCAGCGTGATCTGAGTCCTGTGGGTCATGATGTAGGCCTACATCGCCTCGGTGATGTAGGCATGCGCCCGGTGCGGTGCTGGTTGTGGGGGCTCGGTGCTCGCGACGCCGTGGGATGATCTCCGCTTATGGAGGATGCGGGGGCGGCTCCGGAGCCTGGCGCCTGGGACTTTTTCGTCTCGTACACGGCGGTGGACGGCCGGTGGGCCGAGTGGATCGCCTGGCAACTGGAGGAGGCCGGCTACCGGGTCCTGATCCAGCTCTGGGACTTCGTGCCCGGCTCGAACTGGCAGTTCCGGATGCAGGAGGGAATCCGGTTCGCCCGGCGGACGATCGCGGTGCTCTCCCACGCCTACCTGGCCTCGGTCTACGGGCAGGTCGAGTGGCAGGCCGCCTATGACGCCGACCCTCGTGGCTTCACCCGCAGGCTGGTCCCGATCCGCCTTGAGGACTGCCCGCGGCCCGGTCTGCTGAGTGGCGTCGTGTCGATCGACCTGTTCGGCCGGCCGCCCGACGAGGCCCGCCAGCGGCTGCTCGACCAGATCCGGCACGCCGTCGACGGCCGCGCGAAGCCACCGGCTCCGCCCGCGTTCCCCATACATGAACCGCCGGCACCCGTTGTCGCGGCGCGTGAGCGGCCCGACGGCGTGCCGCGGGACGCTCCCGGTGACCTGGCTCCGGCGGGCCACCGCGCGAAACCGGCCGCGCCGCCCGCGTACCCCGCGTTCCCCGCGCCGCCGGCGCCTGCCGAGACGCCCTGGTCTCCCGGGCCCTCGACGAGGTCTCCTGAGCCGTCCGTGTCTCCCGCGTCGTCTGGGCTCCTCGCGTTTCCCGCACCGACCGCACCGCGCGCGTCAGAGGATCCGGTGCCCGGTTCCGCCGGACCTGTGGGTCCTGTCGTCCCGGGGGCGCGGCGGCCTCCCGCACGGTGGTCCGACATCGCGGATCCTCGCCTGGTCGCCGAGCTGTCGACCGGCCATGAGAACGCCGTCCGGGTCACGTTCGCTCCGGACGGCCGGACGCTGGCCACCTCGTGGGCCGCCGCTCTCCCCGGTCAGAGCTCCGGGGTCCAGCTGTGGGACGTCGGCGATCCGGCCGACCCCGTCCCGCTCGGCGCACCCATGGAGGGCCGGAACGCGATCTTCGCCTCCGACCGCCGGACCATGGCGACCAGGTCGTTCCGAGGCGTGGACGTGTGGGACCTGGCGAACGATCGGGCCCGTCCCGCGCGGCTCGCCGTGATTCGGTCCGCCGGGGTGCAGTCGGCCGCCTTCGCTGCCGACGGCCGGGTCCTGGCCACCGGGCACCGTGACGCCAGGGTCTGTCTGTGGGACCTGCATGCCCGTGACCGTCCTGTTTCGATGGGTGAGTTCTCGAGCCGCGACGGCGGCAACTGGACGGTCGTCGCGTTCGCTCCCGGCGGCCACCTGCTCGCCACGCACGGCACGGGTAGCCGGATAGTGCGGCTGTGGGACGTGAGTGACCCGGCGCGACCGGCGCGGGCGGGTTCGGTGCCGGTCGTCGGGTACCTCGGCGATCGTGGGCTGGGGCCGACGTTCGACTTCTGGCGGCCCACCCAGGAGCGGTTCTTCTACGTGTCGACGCTGTGTTTCTCCCCGAGCGGCGGGCTCCTGGCGTTCACGGTCGCGGCCGGCCTCAACCGACAGCCCCGCGACAGCAGCGTCGCCCTCTGGGATGTGAGCGACCCCGCTCGGCCGGTGCAGGTCTGTAAGCGCGTCCAGGCCTTCCGCAGGGCCGGCGACACCGACCTCGACGCGAGCTCGGTGGCGTTCGCCCCGGACGGCCGCACGCTGGCCGCGGGCGGCCGCGCCATGCCCGGGGCGACGTTCGACCAGGTGCGCCTCTGGGACCTGAGTGATCCCGGGAACCCCCACGAGGACGTCGAGCCGATGAACGGCCCCGTCACCAGGACCGCGTCCGCGGCGGTGTCGGTGGCGTTCGCCCCGGCCGGGCACACAGTGGCGGCGGGCAGCTGGGACGGTGTCGTGCGGCTGTGGCGCGCGCGCTGAGCCCGACCCGGGCGGCTCGCGGGCCGCCACCGCGGACGGCGGGGCCCGGCAGGTCTCGTGGCGGGCAGCCTCGCGTCCGGCGCGTGAAACACTGGTGGCATGGTGCGGTGGTTGACGGCAGGGGAGTCGCACGGGCCCGCGCTGGTCGCGACGGTGGAGGGGCTGCCCGCCGGGATCCGGGTGACGAGCTCGGACATCGGGGACGACCTGGCGCGGCGGCGGCTCGGTTACGGCCGGGGTGCCCGGATGAAGTTCGAGCGGGACGAGATCGAGCTGCTCGGCGGCCTGCGGCACGGGGTCAGCCTCGGCGGGCCGGTGAGCGTGGTGGTGCGCAACACCGAGTGGCCGAAGTGGTCGAAGGTGATGTCGCCGGACCCGGTGGACCCGGCCGAGCTCGAGGGGCTCGGCCGCAACGCGCCGCTGAGCCGCCCCCGCCCGGGGCACGCGGACCTGGCCGGCATGCAGAAGTACGGCTTCGACGACGCCCGCCCGGTGCTGGAGCGGGCGAGCGCCCGCGAGACGGCCGCCCGGGTGGCGCTCGGGACGGTGGCGAAGGCGTTCCTGCGGCAGGCCTACGGCGTCGAGGTGCTCTCGCATGTGCTCTCGATCGGCGAGGCCGCGGTTCCGGCGGGCACGCCGTTGCCAGGCCCGGGCACGCTCGCCGCGATCGACGCCGACCCGTGCCGGTGCGCCGACCCGGCGACGAGCGCCCGGATGGTCGCCGCGATCGACGAGGCGCAGAAGGACGCGGACACGCTCGGCGGCATCGTCGAGGTGCTGGTCTACGGCCTGCCGCCGGGGCTCGGCAGCTACGTGCACGGCGACCGGCGGCTCGACGCGCGCCTGGCCGGCGAGCTGATGGGCATCCAGGCGATCAAGGGCGTCGAGTTCGGTGACGGGTTCGAGACGGCGCGCCGGCGTGGGTCGGCGGCGCACGACGAGATCGAGGTGCTCGCCCCGGAAGGTGGCGTCCAGCGGGTGCGGCGGGCGACGGACCGGGCCGGTGGTGTCGAGGGCGGCATGACTAACGGCGAGGTGCTGCGGGTCCGGGCCGCGATGAAGCCGATCTCGACGCTGTCCCGGCCGCTGTCGACGGTCGACGTCGCGACCGGTGAGACCGCGGTGGCGATCGCGCAGCGCTCCGACGTGTGCGCCGTGCCCGCGGCGGGCGTCGTCGCGGAGGCGATGGTCGCGCTGGTGGTCGCCGGTGCCGCACTGGAGAAGTTCGGCGGCGACTCGGTCGAGGAGACCCGGCGCAACTACGAGTCGTACCTGAAGTCGCTGGCGGTGCTCTCGTGAGCGCAGGAGTGAGCGAGCGGAGCGGTCGTCCGAGGGACGAGGACGCCCGCGGAGGGAGTGAAGCGACGGAGCGAACTCGAGACACAGTGAGCGATGTCCGGCCGGTGGCCGTGCTGGTGGGGCCGCCGGGGGCCGGGAAGACGACGGTCGGTGAGCTGCTCGCCGGGCGGCTCGGGGTGACGCTGCGCGACACCGATGCCGACATCGAGGCGGCGCTGGGCATGACCGTGGCCGACATCTTCATCGAGAAGGGCGAGGACGCGTTCCGGGCCGCCGAGCGCGACGCTGTCACGGCCGGGCTCGCCGAGCACCCGGGGGTGCTGGCTCTCGGCGGCGGCGCGGTGACCGACCCGGGCACCCGGGCGGCGCTCGCCGGCCACACGGTCGTCTACCTGGAGGTGGACGTCTCCGACGCCGCCAGGCGCGTCGGCCTCGCCCGCGACCGCCCGCTGCTGATCGAGGCGCCGCGGGCGCGGCTGGCCGCGCTGCTCAGGGAGCGCCGCCCGCTCTACGAGGAGGTGGCGGTGTTCGTGGTGGACACCAGCGGGCGCACCCTCGAAGAGGTCGCCGAGGACGTGCTTGCGAGGATCTCCGCGTGAGCGGGACGAGCGGCGCCACGCGGGCGGGGACGGCGACCGAGCCGGTGCGGGTGGCGGTGGCGCCCGCCGGCGACCGGCCGTATGAGGTGCTCGTCGGGGACGGCCTGGTCGGTGAGCTCGCCGGAATGGCCGCCGGGCGGACCAGGGCGGCCGTCCTGCACCCCGCGGCGATGGCCGCCCAGGCCGCCGGCGCGGTGGCGGACCTGTTGGCCGCCGGGGTGGAGGCGCACCCGGTCGCCGTGCCGGACGGGGAGGCGGCCAAGGAGCTGGCCGTCGCCGGGCGCTGCTGGGACGAGCTGGGCCGGCTCGGTTTCACCCGCGACGACGTGGTGATCGGGTTTGGCGGGGGCACGGTGACGGACCTCGCCGGATTCGTCGCGGCCTGCTGGCTGCGCGGCGTGGACGTCATCCAGGTGCCGACGACGGTCCTGGCGATGGTCGACGCGGCCGTGGGCGGCAAGACCGGCATCGACACGGCGGCGGGCAAGAACCTCGTCGGCGCGTTCCACCAGCCGGTGGCGGTGCTCTGTGACACGGCGCTCCTGGCCACGCTGCCGCCCGCGGAGACCGCGGCAGGGCTCGCCGAGGTGGTGAAGGCCGGCTTCATCGCCGACCCGGCGATCCTCGACCTGCTGGACGCCGACCCGACGGGCGCCGCCCACCTGTCCGAGCTCATCGAGCGGGCGAT
Source organism: Pseudofrankia coriaricola (assembly GCF_001854805.1). Taxonomy (GTDB): domain Bacteria; phylum Actinomycetota; class Actinomycetes; order Frankiales; family Frankiaceae; genus Pseudofrankia. The sequence goes on along the minus strand of NZ_MBLO01000021.1, from coordinate 8,017 downwards.
CCGGGTCAAGGCGGACGTCGTCTCCGGTGACCCGCGTGAGGCCGGCCGCCGCGAGATCCTCAACTACGGCCACACCCTCGGGCACGCGATCGAGAAGGTCGAGCACTACACCTGGCGGCACGGCGCGGCGATCTCCGTCGGGATGGTGTTCGCCGCCGAGCTGTCCCGGCTCGCCGTCGGTCTGGACGCTGCCGTCGCCGGGCGCCATCGCGAGCTGCTCGTCCGGGTCGGCCTGCCCGTCAGCTACCCCGAGAAGGCCTGGCCGGACCTGCTGGCCGCGATGCGGGTCGACAAGAAGTCGCGCGGGCGGATGCTGCGCTTCGTCGTCCTCGACGCGCTCGGCTCGGCCCGCATCCTCGCCGACCCGGATCCGGCCCTGGTACGGGCCGCCTTCGACGCGGTGGCCTCGGGGGAAGGAGCGCGCTGATGACGCCGATCCTGGTGCTGTCCGGGGTGAACCTGGGCCGGCTCGGCAGGCGGGAGCCGGCGGTCTACGGGCCCACGACGTACGCCCAGCTGGTCGCCGAGGTCGAGAAGACCGCGGCGGAGCTCGGCGTCACCGTCGACTGCCGGCAGACCGACGACGAGGCGACGATGATTGGCTGGCTGCACCAGGCCGCCGACACCGGCGCCGCGGTGCTCCTCAACCCCGGTGCGTGGACGCACTACTCGTACGCGCTGCGGGACGCCGCGGCGGCGCTCACCGGGCCGCTCATCGAGGTGCACCTGTCCCAGGTGGCCGCGCGCGAGCCGTTCCGGCACGTCAGCGTCATCGCCCCGGTGGCGACCGGGACGATCACCGGGCTCGGCGTCGAGAGCTACCTGCTCGCGCTGCGCGCGCTGGCGGGTCGCCTATCCAGAGACGTCTGACCAAGCCACGAGCGAAGCGAGGCGGCCGGTCGGGTCGGGTCGGTCGGGGCCGGGGCAGAAGGTTGTTGCTGGTTCGCTCCGTGCGGGCGGCGCGCTACGGCCCCGTACTCGCTTCGCTCCCACGGGACCTCCGCGCGCCGTCCTCCTGCGCTCACGTGCGCTCCGGCGACCTCCGCTGCGGCCCAACCACGTCGCTTCGCTCGTGGCCGGGCCTCCGCGGAGGCCCGCCTCCGCGCCAGCATGGGTGCGTCGCACTTGAATGTCGCCAGTCCGAAGCGGCACCCACGCGGCGCCCCACTTCGCTTCGCTCGTAGGGACGTCCCGGAGCCCCGCCCACGAGCGAAGCGAAGTGGCCCCGCCCGGTGTGCGGCTTTGGCTTGGTGACGTGCGACGGGACGCAACCGCGCTGGGCGCGTAGGCGCGCCTCGCGGAGGCCCTCCTACGAGCGAAGCGACGTAGGGGGGCCGCAGCGAGGTCGCCGTAGCGCCCGTTCGCGGAGGAGGACACGGCGCGGAGGTCCCTTGGGAGCGAAGCGAGTAAGGGGCCGGAGTGCCGTGCCCGGACGGAGCGAACCAGAGGCAGAGCGCGCCGCCCGGACGGAGCGAACCAGTGACTCAGTAGACTCGTCCGCGACCTCGACGAAGCGGATCGCATAGAGAGACTCGGCACTGTGGCAACCTCGAACGACCTGAAGAACGGCATGACGCTCGACATCGACGGTGTCCTGTGGAACGTCGTCGGCTTCCAGCATGTCAAGCCGGGCAAGGGCGGGGCGTTCGTCCGCACCACCCTGAAGAACGTGCTCACCGGCAAGGTGGTCGACCGCACCTTCAACGCGGGTGTCAAGGTGGAGATCGCGACCGTCGACAGGCGGGAGATGACCTACCTCTACCGCGACGGCGCCGAGTTCGTCTTCATGGACAGCGAGTCCTACGACCAGATCCCGATCCCGCCGGACGTCGTGGGCACCATCGCCGACTACATGCTGGAGAACACCGTCGCGACGGTGGCGCTGCACGACGGCGCGCCGCTGTACGTCGAGCTCCCGGCGAGCGTCGAGCTGACGATCTCGCACACCGACCCCGGCCTGCAGGGCGACCGGTCCACCGGTGGCACCAAGCCGGCGGAGCTGGAGACCGGCGCGACCATCCAGGTGCCGCTGTTCGTCACGACCGGCGAGAAGGTGAAGGTCGACACCCGCGACGGGCGTTACCTCGGCCGGGTGACCAGCTGAGCGCCAGGTCGAAGTCGCGCAAGCGCGCGCTCGACATTCTCTACGAGGCGGACCTGCGGTCCGCCTCCCCGCTGGAGACGCTGGCGGCGCGGTCGGCCCAGTCCGACCCGCCGGTCAACGAGTACACCCGGGACCTCGTCCGGGACGTGGCCGAGCACCAGAAGCGGATCGACGGCCTCATCGCCGAGCACGCCGAGGGGTGGACACTCGAGCGGATGCCGGCGGTGGACCGCAACATCCTGCGGATCGCGGTCCTGGAAATGGTCTGGCGGGATGACGTCCCCGACCGGGTGGCGATAGACGAGGCGGTGGAACTGGCAAAGTCGGTGTCCACCGACCGCTCACCGGCCTTCGTCAACGGCCTGCTCGCCAGTCTTCTGGACGTCAAGCCGGCCGCCGCGGACTAGCCGCGGGGACAGGTCACCGCCGGTCAGCGCGCCTCGCGAGCGGGCCGGCCGACTGGCCGCGGCTGCCCCGGTACGCCGCCTCGTACGGCGTACCGGGTTGGTGCCCGGCGTCAGATCATGTGTTCACGCAGTCCCGAAGGCTCGGCCGCTGGCGGCGAGCCCAGGGGCTCACATTGCTCCGGTGAGCATGCGCGAGAGCTAGCCACAGCTGGTGACGGCGCCTTTAGCGCTGTGCCAACGCGACTACCTCACTGGGCCGGACCCAGACCAACCACGGCCATATGCCTGGGCCCGGAACCACGTGGGGAGGGCGCCCTAGGCGCCCGACACGGAATGAGCGCGTTCAGCGCCTCATCCGGCGTCCGAGGCGGCGGCTTCCTGGCCGGCCTCGGGAGAGAGCACGCCCCACGACACGAGCTGCTCGGTGAGCTTGCTCGGCGAGGTGTCGTAGATCACCGCGAGAGACCGCAGGTCCTCGTAGCGGATCGACAGGACGCGGCCGTTGTAGTCACCGCGCTGGCTCTGGATGGTGGCCGCGTACCGGGCGAGCGGGCCGCCCTGCTCCTTCGGGACCTGCGAGAGCCGCTCGAGGTCAAGGACGATGCGCGGAGACTGCTCCAGCGGAGCGACGGTCGAGCCTTCGGGAAGAAGCTCGCCCACCGGCACGCCGTAGAACTCGGCGAGCTCGGACAGACGCTGAACGGTGACGGCGCGGTCTCCACGTTCGTAGGAGCCCACGACGACGGCCTTCCACCGACCGTGCGACTTCTCCTCCACGCCATGCAGCGAGAGCCCCTGCTGGGTGCGTATTGCCCGCAGCCGAGCACCGAGCGCCTTCGCATAGTCGGACATCGGAGTGCCCACTCCTGTCGTGGTCTGAGTCAGATGGAGCCGAGGCTCTTGCCGTCGGCGGTTACCGATAGTAGTGCCCAGGCGGTTGCGACCCGACATGAGGGGGGTCGTGTCGCCTCTTTCTTTGTACCACTTTCTGTAGCGCTACCGTCGCTCCTGGCGCTACTCCGTCGGGACTTCCGGGCGCCGGGCACCCGTTGAGCAGCGTCGGCTAACGGTAACGTGATGTGACTCGGATCGAACGAGGTTCACGTCACTCTTACGTCCTGTCGCCATGCGAGTGCTCTGGGTGACTGACAAGTGGGGGAGCGTCATCGAGAGTGGGGATCGCGGCGCGTGAGCGTACCGCCGCCGCGCCGGAGCGTGCACGTTGCGCGACAGGACGGTGTGACATCCCGCAAGCACGCCGTGGGCTTCCTCGCGACGCCCGGTAGCGGGCGTGGTGGCTGGTACCGTCGTTCGGACCGCTCCTTTAAGGACCGTCCCGTGAGGCGGGGAAGGAGGGCTGGGTGGCTGACGCTGCTCGCCGTAATGACGGCCCCGTTGATGATCTGGGCGCTCCCCTGGGGGATGCCGGTTCCCGGACCTCCGGCGCCGATGGCGAAGACGCCGGCCCAGGCCGCCCCGGCCCTGGCGCGGGGCGGGTGAGCCGGACGGTGCTCGCCGCCGCCGACATCGCCAGGATCGTCAGCCGGATGGCCCACCAGATCCTCGAGAAGACCTCCGGCGGCGCCGATGTCGTGCTGCTCGGGATCCCCACCCGCGGCGTCCCGCTCGCCGCCAGGCTCGCGGCCCGCATCCATGATGTCGAGGGCGTCGCGGTGCCGACCGGTTCGCTCGACCCGACGATGTACCGCGACGACCTGCGGCTGCGGGCTGTCCGCCCGCTGCGCGTCACCGACATCCCGGACGGTGGCGTCGACGGCAGGGTGGTGATCCTCGTCGACGACGTCCTCTACTCGGGCCGCACGGTGCGCGCCGCGCTCGACGCGCTGGCCGAGTACGGCCGCCCCCGCGCGGTGCAGCTGGCCGTCCTCGTCGACCGCGGCCACCGGGAGCTGCCCATCAGGGCCGACTACGTCGGCAAGAACATGCCAACGTCGCGGCGCGAGTCGGTCGCCGTCCGGCTCACCGAGACCGACGGTGCCGACGCCGTCCTGATCGTCTCCCCGGACGGGCCGGCGGCGCCCGCCGCGGGAGCCGGCCGGTGAACCGCCACCTGCTGAGCACCGCGGACCTGCGCCGCGAGGACGCGCTGCTCGTGCTCGACACCGCCGAGCAGATGGCGCGGCTGTCGGACCGCGCGGTGAAGAAACTGCCGACGCTGCGCGGGCGCACCGTCGTCAACCTGTTCTTCGAGGACTCCACCCGCACTCGCACCTCGTTCGAGCTCGCCGCCAAGCGGCTGTCCGCGGACGTCATCAACTTCTCGGCGAAGGGCTCCAGCGTCTCCAAGGGGGAGAGCCTCAAGGACACGGCGCTGACCCTGGAGGCGATGGGTGCAGACGCGGTCGTCTGCCGGCACCCGGCCAGCGGCGCCCCGCACCGGCTCGCCGGCTGGGTGCGCGGCAGCGTGCTCAACGCCGGCGACGGCACCCACGAGCACCCCACCCAGGCGCTGCTGGACGCGTTCACGATCCGCCGCCGGCTCGGCCGGCTCGACGGCCTGGCCGTGACGATCGTCGGCGACGTGCTGCATTCACGGGTCGCCCGGTCCAACGTCTGGCTGCTGCACACCCTCGGGGTGAAGGTGACGCTGGTCGCGCCGCCGACACTGGTGCCGCACGGGGTGTCCGCCTGGCCGGTGGACGTCTCCTACGACCTGGACGCCGTGCTGCCCGCCTCGGACGTCGTCATGATGTTGCGTGTGCAACAGGAGCGGATGTCGGCGGCCTTCTTCCCGACCGAGCGGGAGTACAGCCGCCGTTACGGCCTGGACGCCGACCGCGCGGCCACCCTGCCGGAGCACGCGCTGGTCATGCATCCCGGTCCGATGGTGCGCGGCATGGAGATCTCCTCGGAGGTGGCCGACTCCGCGCGGTCTACCGTCGTCGAGCAGGTGGCCAACGGGGTCAGCGTCCGCATGGCCTGCCTGTACCTGCTGCTGGGCGGGGCGTACGAGCGGGACGAGCGGGAGGTCACCAGATGACGTCAGGTCAGGTGCCCGGTCCGGCGGAGGCCTGGCTGCTGCGCGCCGTGCGGCCACTGGGCGGTGAGCGGGCTGACCTGCTGCTCGCCGGCGGGCGGATCGCCCGGACCGGGGCCGCGGGCACGCTGGACGCGACCGAGACCGGCGCCCAGGTGCTCGACGCCGACGGGCTGTACGCGCTGCCCGGCTTCGTCGACCTGCACACCCACCTGCGCGAGCCGGGCAGGGAGGACGCCGAGACGGTCGAGTCCGGCACCAGGGCCGCGGCGCTCGGCGGCTACACCACCGTCTTCGCGATGGCGAACACCCACCCGGTCGCCGACACCGCCGGCGTCGTCGAGCAGGTCTGGCGCCTGGGCAGGGACGCCGGCCACTGCGAGGTCCGCCCGGTCGGGGCGGTCACCGAGGGGCTCGCCGGAAAGCGGCTCGCGGAGCTCGGCGCGATGGCCACCAGCGCCGCCGCGGTGCGAGTCTTCTCCGACGACGGCCACTGCGTGGCCGACGCGCTGCTGATGCGCCGGGCGCTGGAGTACGTCAAGGCGTTCGACGGCGTCATCGCCCAGCACGCCGAGGAGCCCCGGTTGACCGAGGGCGCCCAGATGAACGAGGGCACCTGCTCGGCGCGCCTGGGCATGGCCGGCTGGCCGGCCGTCGCCGAAGAGGCGATCATCGCCCGCGACGCGCTGCTGGCCGGGCACGTCGGCTCCCGGCTGCACGTCTGCCATGTCTCCACCGCCGGATCGGTGGAGATCATCCGGTGGGCGAAGTCGAAGGGCTGGCGGGTCACCGCCGAGGTCACCCCGCACCACCTGCTGCTCACCGACGAGCTGGCCGCGACCTACGACCCGGTGTACAAGGTCAACCCGCCGCTGCGCACCGCCGAGGATGTCGAGGCGCTGCGCGCCGGGCTCGCCGACGGCACCATCGACGCCGTCGCCACCGACCACGCCCCGCACGCCCCGCAGGACAAGGAGACCGAGTGGTCCGCGGCCCGGCCGGGGATGCTGGGCCTGCAGACCGCGCTGTCGATCGTCATCGACACGATGGTGACGACCGGGCTGCTCGACTGGGCGGGTGTCGCCGAGCGGATGGCGCTCGCGCCCGCCCGTATCGGCGGCCTGCCCGATGTGCCCGTTGACGTCAGGAGTTCGATGGGTGTCGGCGCCGCCGCGACGCTGACCCTCGTCGACCCGGAGGCGCGCTGGGTTGTCGATCCCGCGAGGTTCGCCAGCCGCAGCCGGAACTCGCCCTACCGGGGGATGACGATGCCGGGACAGGTACACGCCACCTTCCTCGCTGGACGGCCCACGGTCCTCGACGGGAAGATCGTATGAACCTGGTCACCGCGCACGTCGCCGCCGCGGACGGGGGGGCCGGCCTGATCGGCCTGCGCCTGCTTCTGGTCTTCGGCATCGTGCTGCTGCTGGTCGCGGTGATCGGCTGGCTGCGCCAGACCTGGCGGCGCCGCGCCGCCCAGCAGGAGGAGGGCCTGCCGGAGCTGCTCGCCCCGCCGGAGGAGGCGGGCGAGGTGCTCGCCGCCCCGCTGCGCGGCGCCTACCTGGGGACGACCGACGCCGGTCAGTGGCTCGAGTGGTTCTCCGCCCGCGGCCTGTCCGGCAAGGACGGCGCCTACATGACCGTCAACGAGGCGGGGATACGGGTCGACCGCGGGGCCTCGGCGTTCTGGATCCCCCGGGAGGCCGTCCGCGGCGCCCGGCTGGAGCGCGCGCACGCCGGCAAGGTGGCCGCCCCAGGGCGGCTGCTGGTGATCGCCTGGTCGTTGGACGGCCGCGAGCTGGAGACCGGCTTCCGCGGCGAGGACCGGGCCCGTCAGCCGAAGGTGATGCGCTCGGTGCACGACCTGATCGGGCCGCCGACGCGCGCGATGGACGGCGAGATCACCTCGCCGCGGCCGGTGGCGCGCTCGCTGCGCCAGCTGCGGCCGCGCCGGAACCAACCCGTCGGCGCCGAGGGCGGCGTCCCGGTCGCCGCCGCCCGCGGCCGCGTGCACGGGGCGGGAGGGCACCAGGCCGCGTCCGGCCGCGGCGGCCGCCCCGGGCGCCGAAGCAGCAGCCGCACCCTGCAGCAGGAGATCGCCGACCGGCGCGGAGCCGACCCCTACGGCACCGGCCCGCGCGCGGCGGTCGCGCCTGGCCCCGACCCGTACAGCACCGGCCCGCGCGCGGCGGGTGGGACTGGCGACGACCCGTACGTGAGCAACCCGCGCGGTGTGGCCTACGGCGCCGGCCCCGCGGCACCCGGCGCGCCGCCCACTCCCGCGCCTGGCTCGGCGGGCCCGGGCGGCGCCGGCGTGCCGCGACCGGTGCGGCGGGCTCGTCCCGGCCAGCCGGCGCGACCGCCGGCGGCCGGCGCACCGGGTACCAGCCAGCCGGGCCAGCCGGGTTCTCCTGGAGGCTGGTCGCCGGCCCAGGGCCCCGCCGACACGGGCCGCCGGGCCGCGCCGCGCGCCGTTCCCGGCGGCCAGCCGACCGGTCCCCGCCCGCC
>NZ_MBLO01000020.1 GCF_001854805.1 Pseudofrankia coriaricola | reverse complement strand
GCGGCGACGGGCGGCTACCCCGGACCGGCCTCGCGGGCCTCGCGGGACCCCCGGCCCCCGGCCGATCCCTACGCGTCCGATCCCTACGCGCGGGCCGATCCGTATGCGGCGTCCGACCCGTACGCCTCGGTGGATCCGTACGCGGCCGACGGGCGGCCGGGGGGGTCGTCCCAGCCCGGGGACGGGGACGACCCGTATGACGACGTGACGCGCCGCTGGCCGCGCCGCGAGCATTGAGGACACCCGACGAGGCCCGGGTCCGCGACCGGGCCGAGCGGGAACTGGAGTGCCTGGCCCGGCGCCGCCGCGAGGGCGCCGGGTACTGAGCGACGGGCCTGGGCGACGGGTCTTCCTCGTGACGAGGATATGAGCGCCGATGGGCGCGGGATGTGACGGGGGCCGCCGAGGCGGTCCTGACCGAGCAGGGAACGAGGCACAGTGGGAGCAGGGGAACTGGCCAGGCCCTTCGCAGAGGAGGCGGACCTGCCGGAGGACGGGGCCGTAGGGCCGTGCCCGGACGGAGCGAACCAGTGATCGAGCAGCCGGCGGTGCTGGTCCTGGAGGACGGCCGGGCGTTCGCTGGCGAGGCGTACGGCGCCGTCGGCGAGACGTTCGGCGAGGCGGTGTTCTCCACCGGCATGACCGGTTACCAGGAGACGCTGAGTGACCCGTCGTACTACGGCCAGATCGTGGTGATGACGGCGCCGCACATCGGCAACACCGGGGTGAACGACCGCGACTACGAGTCGTCGGGGATCCAGGTCGCCGGCTACGTCGTGCGCGACCCGAGCCGGCTGTCGTCGAGCTGGCGGGCCGAGCGTGGCTTGGCCGCGGAGCTCGCCCAGGCGGGCGTCGTGGGCATCAGCGGGGTGGACACCCGCGCGCTCACCCGCCACCTGCGCGAGCGCGGCGCGATGCGCTGCGGCATCTCCAGCCTGTCCGCCGACCCGGCCGTGCTGCTGGACAAGGTGCTGGCGAGCCCGGAGATGGTCGGTGCCGACCTCGCCCCCGAGGTGAGCACCCGCGAGCCGTACGTCGTCGCCCCTGCCGGTGGCGAGCGGCGCTTCCGGGTCGCCGCCCTCGATCTGGGGATCAAGCGCAACACGCCGCTGTCGATGGCCGCCCGCGGCTGCGAGGTGCACGTCCTGCCGGCGAGGGCGACCGCCGAGGACCTGCTGGCCGTCGAGCCGGACGGGGTGTTCTTCTCCAACGGCCCCGGTGACCCGGCGACCGCCGACTACGCGGTCGAGGCGGCGAGCGGCGTGCTGCGCGCCGGCGTGCCGCTGTTCGGGATCTGCTTCGGCAACCAGGTGCTGGGCCGGGCGCTCGGCTTCGGCACCTACAAGCTCACCTACGGCCACCGGGGCATCAACCAGCCGGTCAAGGACCTCGCGACCGGCCAGATCGCGGTGACCTGCCACAACCACGGCTTCGCGGTCGCGGCGCCCACCGACGGGACGCACGTCGACACCCCGTTCGGCCGGGTCGCCGTCAGCCACGTCGCCCTCAACGACGATGTCGTCGAGGGCATGGCCTGCCTGGACGTGCCGGCGTTCAGCGTCCAGTACCACCCGGAGGCGGCGGCGGGGCCGCACGACGCCCAGGGCCTGTTCGACCGGTTCTGTGAGCTCATGGCAGGGACCCGGCGGCATTCGCCGCCTCCGGAGGCGCGAAGGAAGGACATTTTCGCGCCTCCTTCGGCAGGGACCCGGCGGCCTGGGCCGCCTCCGGAGGCGCGAAGGAAGGACATTTTCGCGCCTCCTTCGGCGGAGAAGGGAGGTAAGTGATGCCGAGGCGGACGGATCTGCGCAGCGTCCTGGTGATCGGCTCGGGGCCGATCGTGATCGGCCAGGCCTGCGAGTTCGACTACTCGGGGACGCAGGCCTGCCGGGTGCTGAGCGCCGAGGGCCTGCGGGTGGTGCTGGTCAACAGCAACCCCGCCACGATCATGACGGACCCGGAGCTGGCCGACGCGACCTACGTCGAGCCGATCACCCCCGAGATCGTCGCCAAGATCATCGAGAAGGAGCGCCCGGACGCGCTGCTGGCCACCATGGGCGGCCAGACGGCGCTGAACACGGCCGTCGCGCTGTACGACGCCGGCGTGCTGGAGCGTTTCGGCGTCCGGCTCATCGGCGCGAACATCGACGCGATCCGCCGCGGCGAGGACCGCCAGCTGTTCAAGGAGATCGTCGCGACCATCGGCGGCGAGACCGCGCGCAGCGCGATCTGCGTGACCGTCGAGGAGTGCCTCGCCGCCGCCGACGAGTTCAGCTACCCGGTGGTCGTGCGGCCCAGCTTCACCCTGGGCGGCGCCGGCAGCGGCTTCGCGCACGACCCCGACGAGCTCGCCAGGATGGCGTCTGATGGCTTGTCGGCCTCTCCTTCCACCCAGGTGCTCCTCGAGGAGTCCGTGCTCGGCTGGAAGGAGTTCGAGCTCGAGCTGATGCGCGACCGCGCCGACAACGTGGTCGTCGTCTGCTCGATCGAGAACGTCGACCCGATGGGCGTGCACACCGGCGACTCGATCACCGTCGCCCCGGCGATGACGCTCACCGACCGTGAGTACCAGCGGATGCGTGACCTCGCGATCGCGGTGATGCGCGCGGTCGGCGTCGACGCCGGCGGCTGCAACATCCAGTTCGCCGTCGACCCGCGCACCGGGCGGATCGTCGTCATCGAGATGAACCCACGGGTGTCGCGCTCGTCCGCGCTCGCCTCGAAGGCCACCGGCTTCCCGATCGCGAAGATCTCCGCGAAGCTGGCGCTCGGCTACACCCTCGACGAGATCCCGAACGACATCACCCGCACCACCCCGGCCGCCTTCGAGCCGACGCTGGACTACGTCGTCGTCAAGGTGCCGCGGTTCGCGTTCGAGAAGTTCCCCGGCGCCGACGAGACGCTCACGACCCACATGAAGTCCGTCGGCGAGGCGATGGGCGTCGGGCGCAGCTACGCCGAGGCGCTGCAGAAGGCCCTCCGCTCGCTGGAGCGCCCGACGGCGGTGTTCTCGTTCACCCCGCCCGTCGGCGAGGCGGCCGCGCTGCTGGAGCAGGCCCGCGTCCCGCGCGACGGCCGGCTGAAGGTCATGCAGCAGGCGCTGCTCGCCGGCGCCGACCCGGCCGAGCTCGCCGCCGCCACCGGCATGGACCCGTGGTTCGTCGACCAGCTGGTCTTCCTCAACGAGGTCGCCGCGGCCACCGCCGCCGCCGGCCGTGACGACGTCGTGGCGGTGCGGCGGGCCAAGCGGGCCGGCTTCGCCGACGCCCAGCTCGCCGGGATCTTCGGGACGTCCGAGGACGAGGTCCGCGCGTTCCGGCACGCCCACGGGATCCGGCCGGTCTACAAGACGGTCGACACCTGCGCCGCCGAGTTCGCCTCGGCCACGCCGTACCACTACTCGGCCTACGACGAGGAGACCGAGGTCGCGCCGGGGGAGAAGCCCCGGGTGATCGTGCTCGGCAGCGGGCCGAACCGGATCGGCCAGGGCATCGAGTTCGACTACGCCTGCTGCCACGCGGTCATGGCGCTCTCGGACGCCGGCTACGAGACCATCATGGTCAACTGCAACCCGGAGACGGTCTCCACCGACTACGACACGGCCGACCGCCTCTACGTCGAGCCGCTGACCGTCGAGGACGTCCTGGAGGTCGTGCACGCCGAGCAGCAGGCCGGGCCGCTCGCCGGCGTGATCGTCCAGCTCGGGGGCCAGACCCCGCTGGGCATCGCGGGCCGCCTCGCCGCCGCCGGCGTGCCGATCGTCGGCACGTCCCCGGCGGCGATCCACCTCGCCGAGGACCGCGGACAGTTCGGCCAGGTGCTCGCCGCCGCCGGCCTGCCCTCGCCGCCGCACGGCGTCGCGACGTCCTACGACGAGGCGCACGCGGTCGCGGAGCGGATCGGCTACCCGGTGCTCGTCCGGCCGAGCTACGTGCTCGGCGGGCGCGGCATGGAGATCGTCTACGACGACGAGATGCTGCGCGACTACATCGACCGGGCGACTCAGATCTCGCCCGAGCACCCGGTGCTCGTCGACCGGTTCCTCGACGACGCGGTCGAGATCGACGTGGACGCGCTCTACGACGGCGAGGAGCTCTACCTCGCGGGCGTCATGGAGCACATCGAGGAGGCCGGGGTGCACTCCGGCGACTCGGCGTGCGCCCTGCCGCCGATCACGCTGGGCCGCTCCGAGCTCGACCGGATCCGGGACAGCACGCTGGCGATCGCCCGGGGCGTGGGCGTGCGCGGCCTGCTCAACGTCCAGTACGCGCTGCAGTCCGACGTGCTGTACGTGCTGGAGGCCAACCCCCGGGCGTCGCGGACCGTCCCGTTCGTCTCCAAGGCGACGGCGGTGCCGCTGGCGAAGGCGGCGAGCCGGGTGATGCTCGGCGCGACCGTCCCCCAGCTGCGCGCCGAGGGGCTGCTGCCGGCGGCCGGCGATGGCGCGACGCTGCCGCTGGACTCGCACATCGCCGTCAAGGAGGCGGTGCTGCCCTTCGGCCGGTTCCGCGACTCCGGCGGTCACGGGGTGGACACCGTGCTCGGGCCGGAGATGAAGTCCACCGGCGAGGTGATGGGCATCGACGGCGGCTTCGGGACGGCGTACGCGAAGTCACAGGCGGCGGCCTACGCCTCGCTGCCGACCTCGGGGCGGGTGTTCGTGTCCGTCGCCAACCGGGACAAGCGGGCGATGATCTTCCCGATCAAGCGGCTCGCGGACCTCGGCTTCACCGTCTACGCCACCGAGGGCACCGCGGCGGTGCTGCGGCGCAACGGGGTGAAGGCGGTTGTGCTCGGCAAGCACCGGGCGCCCGCGGACGGCCTCGTCGACTGCGTCGACATGATCAACGCGCGGCAGCTCGACCTGGTGATCAACACTCCCTGGGGCGTCGGGCCGCGCTTGGACGGCTACGAGATCCGGACCGCGTGCGTGACGGCCGGCGTCCCGTGCATCACGACGATCCAGGCCGCGGCGGCCTGCGTGCAGGGCATCGAGTCGCTGGTGCGCGGCGAGCTGGGCGTTCGGCCGCTGCAGTCGTACCACGAGGAGCTCCGGACGACCTGGGGCGCTCCCGTTGCCGGACGCTCCGCGCCCGCAACCGGGCAGCGCCTGTCGGGCGCTGAGCGCCCTCTTCACGTGGTTCCGGATTAGGGCGTATTACCGGGCTGGCCTGGTCCGGGGTCGAGGACGTGGCTGGGTTGGCACTGCGCCGATGCGCTGTCACTAGATGTGGTCAGGTTGCGTGAAGGGCTCGTGGGACGACTGACGGGCGCTGGCCTGGTCGGACGCTGATTGTGTGGCTGGGTTGGCGCCGTGCTGATGCGTTGTCACCACATGTGGCTGGGTCGCGCGGATTGCTTGACGGGGCGGCGCGACGCCTCTGGGCGGTGAGAGGGGAGCAGCTGTGAGTGGTCTGCCAAGTGGGGCGGTCCAGGCTTCGGGGAGGGCGCCGGTGGCGGTCGCGCTGGACGCGCCGGACGCGGCGACCGCGTTGCGGTGGGCGCGGGCCGTCGCGCCGCACGTGGCGCTCCTCAAGGTCGGGCTGGAGCTGTTCTACCGGGAGGGGCCAGCCGTCGTCGCCGCGCTGCGCGCCGAAGGGCTGCTGGGCGGCGGGGGCGCTCCGGGCGACGAGCCGGGGCTGTTCCTCGATCTGAAGCTGCACGACATCCCGGCCACGGTCGCGGGCGGGCTGCGCTCGGTCGCCGTCCTGCGGCCTCGGTTCGTCACTGTGCACGCCTCCGGCGGGGCGGCGATGGTCCGGGCGGCCGTCGAGGCGGCGGGTGAGGCCGCGGCGGCGGCCGGTGTCGAGCCGCTCACGGTCGCCGGGGTGACCGTGTTGACCTCTCTCGGCGAGGCCGACCTCGCCGCCGTCGGACTCTCCCCGCCAAAGGTCGCGCGACGATGGCGAAGCCTCGCGCGGCCGGCGGCGAGGCGGGATGGGCCGGCCCTCGACGCGGCCCGCCGGCTCGCGGTGCTCGCCGTGGAGGCGGGTGCCGGCGCGCTGGTCTGCAGTCCATGGGAGGCCGAGCGGCTCCGGGAAGAGGTCGGAAATAGTGTGACTCTCATCACTCCAGGGGTCCGTCCCAGGGGCGCGGACCGGGCGGACCAGGCCCGGGTCGCGACCCCGGAGGAGGCCCTCGCGGCGGGTGCCGACTACGTGGTGATGGGCCGCCCGGTCACCGGCGCGGCCGATCCGGAGGTCGTCGCGGCGGCGCTCGCGGCCACCCTTGGCGGCCCGTCGCGGGCCGCTGACCTGCGGTAACGCTATCCGGGGCTGCTTGGGGCATCTCCATGCCGTACTGGCATGGAGGCGACGTTCCCGGCCGGTTGGCGGGCTGGGTGGCCCTCGTGCGCCAGCGGTCTCGTGGGCTCGTAACCCGGCGTTTCGGGTCGGTAAACCTTCTTTGGGATGGAGCGACCCCCGCTAGACCGGCGCGACAGTACTCGCTAGGTTGCGCGTCGCGATCACCCCATTTGAGGAGGCGTAACCGTGCCCCTGCCGCCCCTGACGCCCGAGCAGCGGGCAGCCGCCCTTGAGAAGGCTGCGCTGGCGCGAAAGCAGCGTGCTGACCTCAAGGAAAGGCTCAAGAAGGCGGAGACGACCTTGGCCGCGGTCTTGGAACAGGCCGAGGAAGACGAGGTCGTTGGCAAGATGAAGGTTTCGGCGGTGCTCGAGTCGCTTCCGGGGGTGGGCCGCGTTCGGGCCCAGCGAATCCGGGAACGACTCGGCATCAGCCCGACCCGTCGGCTGCGTGGCCTTGGTGCCAAGCAGCGGGCCGCGCTCCTGGAGGAGTTCGGCGCGGCGTCCTGACGACGGCGCCGGCGCGTCCCCCCGCATAGCGCCTCCAGCGCGATGCGGGACCTCTACGGGCTCGCTGGCGGCGTTCGGCGGACACCGCCGGTGGGTTGGTGCTCCCCGGCGCGTCCACGGCCGGGGAGCCGGTGACCACGCTGGGACGGCGGGGCAGCCTGCCTTCGCCATACCTGGCTAGGACAGGCCGAGGCCGGCCGGAGCGGGCACCCCGGGGGACCGGGAGGCTCGTCTCCGGCCGGCCTCGGCGTCCCAGCACCCAGGCCGAAGTCCACGCGATGATGGCGGAGCCTCGTGTGGCCGGAGGCCTCAGACGCGATCTAGTGCCCCCGCCCGGGGCAGGACCAGCCCCTGGGCGCCCTAAGGTGGGCGGATGGGTCTCACGGTGCTCTCCGGGCCGTCCGGAGTCGGGAAGGGGACGGTCGTCGCCGCCGTCCGCCGGCTTTTCCCGGACGTCTGGGTGTCGGTCAGCGCGACCACCCGGGTGCCGAGGCCGGGTGAGACCGACGGCGTCGAGTACCACTTCGTCGACGACGACCAGTTCGACCGGATGGTCAAGGACGGCGAGTTCGTCGAGCACGCCACCTTCGCGGGCAACCGCTACGGCACGCCCCGCGCGCCGCTGGAGCGGCGGCTCGACGAGGGGCTGCCCGCCCTGCTGGAGATCGAGCTGCAGGGCGCCCGCCAGGTACGCGCGGCGATTCCGGCCGCCAGGTTCGTCTTTCTCACCCCGCCGAGCTGGGACGAGCTCGTCCGTCGGCTGACCGGGCGGGGCACCGAGCGGCCCGAGGTGATCGAGCGCCGGCTGGCCCGCGCCCGGGTCGAGCTCACCGCCGAGCCGGAGTTCGACGCGGTCGTCGTGAACGACGACGTCGAGGCCGCGGCGGCTCGGTTGGTATCATTGCTGATTACCGAGTGATCTCTGGGGATGACCCCCAGCCCTCTCGACCACACCGCGTGGCCCTCTGGTCGCCGTCCGGAAGACGGAATCTGGGCGTCCCAAGGAGCCGCGCGGCCGAGAGGCGGGTTCCCAGGACTCCGACGACGGGCCTTGTCCGGCCGCCGTCCTCGAACCGCCAGACCCAGACCTGAGCACCTAGCCACCTGAGCACCTAGCCACCGGAAGGACCACCTTGTCCGGTACACCCGCCCAGCCCGAGGGCATCACCAACCCGCCGATCGACGAGCTGCTCGAGGCGACCGACTCGAAGTACAGCCTCGTGATCTACGCGGCCAAGCGTGCCCGCCAGATCAACGCCTACTACTCGCAGCTGGGCGAGGCCCTGCTGGAGCACGTCGGCCCGCTGGTCGAGACCAGCGCCCAGGAGAAGCCGCTGTCGATCGCGCTGCGCGAGATCAACGCCGGCCTGCTCACCCACGAGGCCACCCCCGAGTCGCTCCCGCCTGCCTCCTGACCGTGGGCGCGATCGGGCCGATCCTGTTCGCTTCCCCTCCGGGGAAGCTCCCAGGCTCCCGCGTGATGCTGGCCCAGGGGGGCACCTCCCCCCATGATCCGCTGGCGCGGATCCTCGGGGACCCCTGGTCCCTGGAACCCCCGACGCGAGTCTCGTCGACGGATCCGGCTGCCCGTGCATCACGGCTCCGGTTGGCAGGCCCATGAGCCTGTCGTCGGCCGTGGGCGGGGCGGGCCGGCGCCCGCGCGTCGTGCTCGGCGTCTCCGGCGGGATCGCCGCGTACAAGGCGCTGGAGGTGCTGCGCCGGCTCACCGAGTCCGGCCACGACGTCCGGGTGGTGCCCACACCGTCCGCCCTGCGGTTCGTCGGTGAGGTGACCTGGGCCGCTCTCTCGGGCAGCCCGGTGCACACCGACGTGTGGGCCGACCCGGATGAGGTCGCGCACGTGCGGATCGGCCGGGAAGCGGACCTGGTGCTCGTCGTCCCCGCCACCGCCGACCTGATGAGCCGGGCCGTCGCCGGCCGTGCCGACGACCTGCTGACCGCGACCCTCCTCACCGCGCGCTGCCCGGTGCTCTACGCCCCGGCGATGCACACCGAGATGTGGGAGCACCCGGCCACCCGGGCCAACGTCGCCACGCTGCGCGAGCGGGGCGCCATCGTCGTCGACCCGGCCGTCGGCCGGCTTACCGGCCCCGACTCCGGCCCCGGGCGGCTGCCCGAGCCGGCCGAGATCGCCGCGCTCGCCCGCGCGGTGCTCGCGCTCGGCCCGGCCGCCGCGCGGCCCGACCTCGCCGGCCGCCACGTCGTGGTCAGCGCCGGCGGCACCCGGGAGCACCTCGACCCGGTGCGCTTCCTCGGCAACTCCTCCAGCGGCCGCCAGGGCTACGCGCTGGCGCGCGCGGCCCTGGCCAGGGGCGCGCACGTGACCGTCGTCGCGGCCAACGTCGCCCTGCCCGACCCGGCCGGCGCCACCGTCGTGCGCGTCACCTCCGCGCTCGACCTGCGTGACGCGGTGCATGCCGCCGCGGTGAGCGCCGACGTCGTCGTCATGGCCGCCGCCGTCGCGGACTTCCGCCCGGCCAAGCCCCAGGACTACAAGATCAAAAAAGAGGGCGGCGTCCCGGCGCCGGTGGAGCTGGAGCCCAACCCGGACGTGCTCGCCGAGCTGGTCTCCACCCGCGACTCCCGCCCGCCGGGCCAGCTGCTGGTCGGTTTCGCCGCCGAGACCGGTGGCCCGGACGGGTCCGTGCTCGACCTCGGCCGCGCGAAGCTCGACCGCAAGAAGGCCGACCTGCTGGTCGTCAACGAGGTCGGTGCCGGGCTCGGCTTCGAGGTCGACCACAACAGGGCCGTCGTCCTGGGGCTCGACGGCTCGGCGACGACCATCGAGCACACCACCAAGGACCTGCTGGCCCACCGCGTCCTCGACCTGGTCGCCGGTCGCCTCGCGTAGGCGCCCGGCCGGACCGGGTTGTTGCGGAGGTGTGAGCCCCCTTGGTCGCGCCGGTGACACTCGGGTGGCCGACGACGAGGCACCTCGCGTACCCCTCCCGCCTCATCGGTAAACTTCGTCAGAATCTGCCGGATCTTTCAGGGGGTACCACCAAGTGGCGACGCGCCTGTTCACGTCCGAGTCCGTCACCGAGGGACACCCGGACAAGATCGCTGACCAGATCAGTGACGCCATCCTGGACGCGATGCTCAAGGACGACCCGCGCAGCCGGGTCGCCGTCGAGACGCTCATCACCACCGGCCAGGTGCACGTCGCCGGCGAGGTGACCACCAAGACCTACGTCGACATCGCCTCGGTCGTCCGGGAGAAGATCCTGGAGATCGGCTACGACTCGTCCAAGAAGGGCTTCGACGGCCACTCCTGCGGCGTCAGCGTGTCGATCGGCTCGCAGTCGCCCGACATCGCCCAGGGCGTCGACACCGCGCACGAGAACCGGGTCGGCGGCTCCCTCGAGGACGAGCTGGACAAGCAGGGCGCGGGCGACCAGGGCCTGATGTTCGGCTTCGCCGTCAACGAGACCCCGGAGCTGATGCCGCTGCCGATCGCGCTCGCGCACCGGCTGGCGCGCCGCCTGTCCGCGGTCCGCAAGGACGGCCGGGTCGGCTACCTGCGCCCGGACGGCAAGACCCAGGTCACCATCGAGTACGTCGACGGCAAGCCGGCCCGGCTCGACACCGTGGTCGTCTCGACCCAGCACGCCGCCGACATCGACCTCGACACGCTGCTCGCGCCCGACATCAAGGAGTACGTCGTCGACCCCGAGCTGGCGACGCTCGACATCTCCACCGAGGGCGTCCGGCTGCTGGTGAACCCGACCGGCCGCTTCGAGATCGGCGGCCCGATGGGCGACGCCGGCCTCACCGGGCGCAAGATCATCGTCGACACCTACGGCGGCTACGCCCGCCACGGCGGCGGCGCGTTCTCCGGCAAGGACCCGTCCAAGGTCGACCGTTCCGCCGCCTACGCCACCCGCTGGGTCGCCAAGAACGTCGTCGCCGCGGGGCTCGCCACCAAGTGCGAGGTCCAGGTCGCCTACGCGATCGGCAAGGCGCACCCGGTCGGCCTGTTCGTCGAGACCTTCGGCACCGCCACGGTCCCCGAGGAGCAGATCTCCGACGCGATCACGTCGGTCTTCGACCTGCGCCCGGCCGCGATCATCCGCGACCTCGACCTGCTCCGCCCGATCTACGCCCCGACCGCCGCCTACGGCCACTTCGGCCGTCCGGAGCTGGACTTCACCTGGGAGTCCACCAGCCGCGCCGACGCCCTCGCGAGGGCCGTCAAGGGCTAGGCGGCTGGCCTGGGCTGAGCCCCGCTCGGAACTCTCCGTGGCCGGGCTTCGTCCGGCCACGGGAACATGCCTGGCTCGCCAGGTGTCGGGGCGAGGCGCTGGACGCGCTCGCCCCGTGTCGGGCGCTAGGCGCCCTCCCCGTGTGGGTTCCGGGCCCCGGCATGTGGCGGTGGTCGGGCCGGGACCGGGCTGACGAGGTGGCTGGGTTGGCGCTGCGCCGGTGCGCTGTCACCAGCTGTGGCCGGCTTGCGCTCGC
>NZ_MBLO01000019.1 GCF_001854805.1 Pseudofrankia coriaricola | reverse complement strand
ACCGGGCTGACGAGGTGGCTGGGTTGGCGCTGCGCCGGTGCGCTGTCACCAGCTGTGGCCGGCTTGCGCTCGCTGGTCGCTGGATCGGCGTCGCGGCCCGCCGCGTGGCTGGACATCCGAGCCCATGGGATGTCGGCGTGTCTGTCCGCGGTGTATCCGCCCTGGTCACGGGGTGCCCGCCGGGCCGGGGCCGTCGTGCGCCCGGCGCCGGACCTGTCGGAGCCTCCTGGTACGAATGCGGTCATGGACCTGCTCCCCGGCTTCTCCGCCGAGGGGGCCGCGCGTCCGGAGGAGCCGGCGGGCGCGGCGTCCCAGCCGGCGGTGGCGAAGCGGCGGCCGGCCAGCCGGGACGCGGCCGCGGCGGCCGAGCTGCCGGTCGCGCGGGTCGCCGCGATGGTGCCGTTCGCGCACCTTGACCGGCCGTTCGACTACCTGGTGCCCGCGTCGATGGCCGCGGACGCGGTGCCCGGCGCACGGGTACGGGTCCGGTTCGCCGGGCGACTCGTCGACGGCTTCGTCCTCGACCGGGTGGACCGGTCCGAGCACGGCGGCAGGCTCGCCCCGCTGACGAAGGTGATCTCGCCGGAACCGGTGCTGTCGCGGCCGGTGGCCAGGCTCGCCCGCGCGGTCGCCGACCGGTACGCGGGCACCCTTGCCGACGTGCTGCGCCTGGCCGTCCCGCCCCGCCATGCCGCGGCCGAGAAGGCCAGCGCGGCGAAGACTGGCACGGCGAATGCCGGCACAGCGACGGCGGGCACAGCGAAGACCAGCGCCGAGCAGACCGCCGCCGGCGAATCCGGCGCGGGGGAGCCCGGTGTCGGGGAAGCCATCGCCGCGGCGGCCGGCGCCGCGGACGAGGCACATCTGGGAGACCCGGCCCCGCCCGCCGACGCGGGCGAGTGGCGGCGCTACCCGGCAGGACCGAGCCTGCTCGCGGCGCTCGCGGCGGGGCGCTCGCCGCGGGCGGTGTGGTGGGCGCCGCCCGGGCCGGCCTGGCCCGCCATGGTCGCCACGGCGGTGCGGGCGACGCTGGCCGGCGGCCGAGGCGCGCTGGTGGTCGTCCCTGACCACCGCGACGTCGACCGGGTCGCCGACGCGCTCACCACCGATCTGGGGCCCAGCGCCGGGCTGGTGGTGAGCCTGCGGGCCGATCTCGGGCCGGCCGAGCGGTACAGGCGCTTCCTCGCCGCTTGCCGCGGCCGCGCCAGGGCGGTCGTCGGCACCCGTGCCGCCGTCTTCGCGCCCGTCGAGCGCCTCGGTCTCGTGGCCGTCTGGGACGACGGCGACGACCTGCACGCCGAGCCGCGCGCGCCCTACCCACACACCCGCGACGTCGCGGTGCTGCGCTCCCGGCTCGAGGAGTCCGCGCTGCTCGTCGGCGGTCACGTCCCCTCCACCGACGCGGAGGCGCTGACGAGGTCCGGCTGGGCGCATCCGCTGGTGCTGCCCCGCCGGGAGGCCAGGCAGCTCGCACCGCTCGTCTGGCCGACCGGCTCGGACTGGGAGGTTGCCCGCGACGAGGCCGCCCGCTCCGCGCGGCTGCCGTCGCTGGCGGTCCGGGCGGCCCGCGAGGCGCTGGCGGCCGGCCGCCCCGTGCTCGTGCAGGTGCCTCGGCGCGGCTACCAGCCGTCGCTGGCCTGCGCCTCCTGCCGCCACCCGGCCAGGTGCCCGCACTGCCACGGGCCGCTCGGGCGGCCCGGCGGAGGGCGCGCGCCCGGCTGCCGATGGTGCGGCCGGCCGGCGGTCGACTGGGCCTGTCCCGGCTGCGCCGAGACGGCGCTGCGGGCATCCGTCACCGGCGACCGGCGTACCGCCGAGGAGCTGGGCCGGGCCTTCCCCGGCGTCACGCTGCGTACCTCCGGGCGCGATGAGGTGCTCGCCACCGTCCCGGCCGGCCCCGCGCTGGTGGTCGCCACCCCCGGGGCGGAGCCCGTCGCCGACGGCGGCTACGGGGCGGTGCTCCTGCTGGACGGCTGGGCGTTGCTCGGCCGGCCCGACCTGCGCGCCGGCGAGGAGGCCCTGCGCCGCTGGGCGAACGCGGCGGCGCTGGCCGTGGCGGGCCCGGTCGGGGGCCGGGTCGTCGTGGTCGCCGACGAGGGCCTCGCTCCCGTGCAGGCGCTGCTGCGCTGGGACCCGGCCGGCTTCGTCGGCCGCGAGGCCGACGACCGCGCGGAGCTCGGCTTCCCGCCGGCGACCAGGATCGCCGCCGTCGAGGGCGCCGCACCGACACTGCGTGCCTTCCTGGAGGCCGCGACCCTCCCGGCGGCGGCCGACGTCCTCGGCCCGGTGCCGCTGCCCGCGCCGGCCCGGCGGGTCGGTTCCGCGGCGCCGCCGGCCGTCGCCGGCGGACCCGGCCTGGCCGGCGGGTCAGGGGCGGGTGGCGTGGATGGCGCGAGGGAACGACTACTGGTGCGGGTGCCGCGCAAGCAGGGCGGCGAGCTCGCCGACGCGCTGCGCGCGGCCCGCGGGGTGCTGGACGCCCGCCGCGCCGCCGCCGGCCTGCGCGTCCAGCTCGACCCGATCTCGCTTGGCTGACGGCCGGTGAGAGCGGGCCGGGCCCTGACCGTCACACCGTGCGCGTGGCAGGAGCCGACACGCCCTGGCCCGTAGCATGGGACCACCCCCGCACTGAAGGAGCTTGACCAGTGGCTGTTCGTGAGGTCCGTCTGTTCGGGGACCCGGTGCTGCGGACGAAGGCCGCCGAGGTGACGACCTTCGACAAGGAGCTGCGCCGGCTGGTCAACGACCTCGCCGACACGATGTGGGAGGCCAGCGGCGCCGGGCTCGCCGCGCCTCAGCTCGGCGTGTCGCTGCGGGTCTTCACCTACTTCAACGACGATGACGAGATCGACCACCTCGTCAACCCGGTGCTCGGCCCGTTCTCCGAACAGATGCAGGACGGCGAGGAAGGCTGCCTGTCGCTGCCCGGTCTGGCGTTCGAGCTGCCCCGGCCGGAGCGGGTGCTCGCCGTCGGCCAGAACATGTACGGCGACCCGGTGACGGTGGAGGGCGGCGGCATCGTGTCCCGCTGCCTGCAGCACGAGACCGACCATCTCGACGGCGTCCTGTTCATCGACCGCCTCGACCGCGAGACCAAGAGGGCGGCGATGAAGGCGATCCGCGAGGCCGACTGGGCCAACGAGGCGCCGCCGGTCGTCAGGACGTCCCCGCACCCGCTGTTCGGCCGCGCGACCTAGGGCGGCGGGCGCTGAACGCGCCGCCCCGCCTGTCGGACGCTGAGCGGCGGGCGGGCGCTGGACGCGCCGCCCCGCCTGTCGGACGCTGAGCGGCGGGCGGGCGCTGGACGCGCCGCCCCGCCTGTCGGACGCTGAGCGTCCTCCCTGCGTGGTGCCGGGCACAGGTGTATGGCTGTGGTTCGTGTGGAGCCGGGTGGACGACGTGGTTGAGTTGGTGCTGCGCTAGAGGCGCCGTCACTTTCTGGGCTAGCTTGTGGTGGATCGGTCGCTATCGCGTCCGCCCTGCCTGTCGGACGTGGAGCGTCCTCTCTGCGTGGTGTCGGGCACAGGTGTATGGCCGTGGTTTGTGTGGTGCGGGGTGGACGACGTTGTTGAGTTGGTACTGCGCTAGAGGCGCTGTCACTTTCTGTGGCTGGCTTGTGGTGGACCGGTCGCCATCGTGTCCTCACCCGCCGCACGGCCTGACATTCGGCCCAGTAGGTGGCGGTAGGGGCGCGTCTCGGCGGGCGCGGCGGGTGGTTGGTGGGGATCGCCGCTAGGTTAGTTTTCGATATTCGCGTCAACGTGGACGGCTGGGGCCGGCGTGAGCCGGCGGCCTGGCGGATCGGTGCCCCTATGCGTCTCGTCTTCGCCGGCACGCCGGCGGTGGCCATCCCCAGCCTGCGCCGGCTGGTCGACAGCCCACGCCACGAGGTCGTCGCCGTCGTGACGAGGCCGGACCGGCCGGCCGGCCGCGGCCGCAGGATCGCCCGGTCGCCGGTCGCGGAGCTCGCCGACGAGGCCGGCATCCCCGTGCTCACCCCGGAACGGCCGCGTGACCCGGAGTTCCTCGAACGGCTCGCGGCGATCGCACCGGACTGTGCCCCGGTCGTCGCCTACGGCGCGCTGCTGCCCAAGGCGGCGCTCGACATCCCGCGCCACGGCTGGGTGAACCTGCACTTCTCGCTGCTGCCGGCCTACCGGGGGGCCGCTCCCGTGCAGCGCGCGGTCCTCGCCGGCGAGGACGTCACCGGCGCGAGCGTCTTCCAGATCGAGGAGGGCCTCGACTCCGGCCCGGTCTTCGGCACGCTCACCGAGCGGGTCCGTCCCCGTGACACCTCCGGTGACCTGCTCGACCGGCTCGCCATCGCCGGAGCGGAGCTGCTGGCCGCGACGATGAACGGCATCGAGGACGACGTCCTCGAGCCGCGCCCGCAGCCGGCCGACGGCGTGTCGCTCGCCGCGAAGCTCACCGTCGACGAGGTCCGCGTCGACTGGACGCTGCCCGACTACGCGGTCGACCGGCTCGCCCGCGCCGCCACCCCCGCCCCCGGCGCCTGGACGACCTTCCGCGACCACCGGGTCAAGCTGGGCCCGGTCCGCCCGGCCGGCACCAGAGGTCAGGACATCGGGCTCGGGCGGGCCCTGGCGTCCGGCGAGATCGCCGTCGTCGGGAAGGACACGGTCGCCGCCGGCACCGGGACGGGGCCGGTCGTTCTGGGCGAGGTCCGCCCCGAGGGCAAGAGCCCGATGCCCGCGGCGGCCTGGGCACGCGGCCTGCGCCCCACCGAGGGCGAGGCCTTCCAGTGACGGCCCGACCCCCGCTCGCCTCCTCGCGCCGGCCGGCCTCCCGGTGGGCCGACGCGGCACCGACGGTGACCTCATGACCGTGCATGGCGGCGGTGGGCATGGCGGCCGCGCCGGCCACGGCGATCGCGGTGGCGGGCATGGTGGGGGGCCGGGCGGCGACCGGCCCGGCGTCCCCGGACGTCCCGGCGGCGGTCAGGGGCCGCGGGTGGACGACGCGAGGATGGTGGCCTGGGAGGTGCTGCGGGGCGTCGACGAGCGCGGCGCCTACGCGAACCTGCTGCTGCCCTCGCTGCTCGCCCAGCGCCGGCTGTCGGGCCGCGACCGAGGCTTCGCCACCGAGCTGGCCTACGGCGCGCTGCGCGCCCTGGGCCTGCTCGACGGCCTGTTGGACACCGTGACGAGCCGCCCGGTCGCCACCGTCGACGCAGGCGTCCGTGACGCGCTGCGCCTGGGCACCTACCAGCTGCTGCGCACCCGCGTGCCGGCGCGCGCCGCCGTCGATACGACCGTCGACCTGGTGAGGGCGACCAGCGGCGAACGGCCGGTCCGGTTCGCCAACGCCGTGCTGCGCCGGGTCGCCGACCGGGTCGCCGAGACCGGCGGGGACGTCGCCACGCTGCTGTCCGCGCCGCCGTTCGAGCGCGACCCGTTCGGCCACCTCGCCGTCGTCACCTCCCACCCGCGCTGGATCGTCGAGGCCCTCGCCGATGCGCTCGGCGGCGACCTCGACGAGACCAGGGCGGCGCTCGTCGCCGACGACATCCGCCCGGCGGTCCACCTCGTCGCCGAGCCCGACCGGATGAGCCGCGAGGAGCTGCTCGCCGAGGCCGCGGCGGCCGGGCTGACCGCCGAGCCTGGCCGGTACTCGCCGTTCGCCGTGGTTCTCAGCGGCGGTGACCCGGGGGCGCTCCCGTCGCTGTCGACCGGGCGGGCGGGCGTCCAGGACGAGGGCAGCCAGCTGATGGCACTCGCGCTGGCCCGCACCCCGACGCTCGGCGAGGACTGCGGTGTCACCGTCGACCTGTGCGCCGGACCGGGCGGCAAGGCGGCCCTGCTGGCCGCGCTGCTGACGTCCGGCGGGGCGGGCGAGAGCCTCGGGCTGCCGGAGCCGGTGCTGCTGGCCTGCGAGCCGCGGGCCAGCAGGGCCGCGCTGGTCGCCGGCGCGCTCGACCGGCGGCCGGCGGCGTTCGTGGTCCGCGCGGACGGCCGGTTCCCACCACTGCCGGCCGGCCGGGTCGACCGGGTGCTGATCGACGCTCCGTGCACCGGCCTTGGCGCGCTGCGCCGCCGGCCGGAGGCCCGCTGGCGCAAGCTCGCCTCCGATGCCTCGACGCTGTCCCGGCTGCAGCGCCAGCTGCTGGTCAGCGGGCTGGACCTGGCCCGCCCGGGCGGCGTCGTCG
Organism: Pseudofrankia coriaricola; assembly: GCF_001854805.1. GTDB lineage: Bacteria > Actinomycetota > Actinomycetes > Frankiales > Frankiaceae > Pseudofrankia. The sequence continues at coordinate 5,768 of NZ_MBLO01000019.1, read as the reverse complement.
CGTACGTCACCTGCTCGCCACATCCGGCCGAGACGACCGAGGTCGTGGATGCCGTCCTCGAGCAGCGTGCCGATGTCAGCCTGCTCGACGCGCGCGCCTCCCTGCCGGGCCTGCCGGCCCTCGGCGACGGCCCGTTCGTCCAGCTCTGGCCGCACCGCCAGGGCACCGACTCGATGTTCCTGGCGCTCCTGCGCCGCGGGTTCTCCGGACCGTCGACCCTCGGCTGACCTCACAACGGGTACCCCCCGTCTGCGTCATAACCTCGCAAGGTGGCTACCGCGCAGATCTATCCCAGCCTGCTCGCCGCCGACTTCGCGCGGATCGCGGACGCGGCGCGGTCGGTCGAGGGACGGGCCGACTGGCTGCACGTCGACGTCATGGACTACCACTTCGTCCCGAACCTGGCCTTCTCCGGCGACACCGTCACCGCGTTGCGCCAGGTCACCGACACCCCGCTCGACTGCCACCTGATGATCGAGAACCCGGACCGCTGGGCGCCGGGGTTCGCCGAGCGGGGAGCCGCGAACGTCACGATCCACGCCGAGGCGGTCGACGACCTCCCGCGTACGACGGACGCGATCCGCGCGGCCGGCGCCCGCACCGGCCTCGCCGTGAAGCCGGCGACGCCGATCGAGCACTACGCCGACGACCTGCGGCGGTTCGACCTGCTGCTCCTGATGACGATCGAGCCCGGCTTCGGCGGCCAGACGTTCATGGACAGCGTCCTGCCGAAGATCGAGGCGGCTCGCCGGCTGCTCGACGCGCGCGGCCTGGACCTGTGGCTGCAGATCGACGGCGGGGTGAGCGCCGAGACCATCGAGCGGGCCGCGGCCGCGGGGGTGGATGTCTTCGTCGCCGGTACCGCCGTCTACGGCGCGGCCGACCCGGCGGCAGCCGTCGAGGCGCTGCGGGCCCAGGCGCTGCGCGCCTCTGGGCGCCTCACCCCGCCGCCACCGCGCGCGGTGGCCTTCTGACCGTGACCACCGGGCCCGTAAGGCGCGTCTCACGGGCGTGGCCTGCGGAAGCGCTCTTTCCCGGCCCGGGCCGGGAAAGAGCGCTTCCCGCCGGGACCTGGCCGCACGACGGGTGTTTCCTGGGAGCGACGCGGTGGGGAGGCACAGGTGACAGCTGAGGCTGAGGATGCCGACGGGCGGTGGCTCGCGCACGCGGTGGAGCTCGGCCGGCGCTGCCCGCCGTCGACGACGGCGTTCTCGGTCGGCGCGGTGATCGTCGGCGTCGACGGCGAGACCGTGCTCGCCGAGGGCTGGTCGCGGGCCACCGACCCGCGTGACCACGCCGAGGAGGCCGCTCTTCGGGTCTTCTCGGCGAGGGACCCGCGCCTGGCCGGCGCGACGATCTACAGCTCGCTGGAGCCGTGCAGCGCCCGGGCGTCGCGCCCGCGGACCTGTACCGAACTGATCCTCGCGGCCGGGATCGGCCGCGTCGTCTTCGCCTGGCGGGAGCCGGCCCTGTTCGTCGACTGCCAGGGAGCCGAGCTGCTCGCCGCCGCCGGCGTCACCGTCGTCGAGCGTCCCGATCTCGCAGCCGGTGTCCGCGCGGCCAACGCCCACCTGCTGCGGCCGTCGTGAAGGGTGCCGGCGTGTCCCGGTACGGCCCGCGTCGGTGACGTGGGCCACCGCGGGACTGGCGGGCGTCCCAAAAGCTCCCAAAAATGTGCGTTTCGGGCCACGCGGGCTGCGACGTTGGCCCGGGTTGTGTGCCAGACTCGTCCGTAGGTAACTACCAGGATCCCTCATGGGGTGACACCCAGAGGGAACATCAGCAGCACGCGCGCTCCGGGGTCGGTGAAACTCCGAGCCGGCGGTGACAGTCCGCGACCCGTCCCACAGCCAGTGGGCGGTGGACCCGGTGAAATTCCGGGACCGACGGTGAAAGTCCGGATGGGAGGCAGCGCGCGGGCCGTGCCTGGGCACAGGCGGATCCGCCCGCGGGCGCCCCGCCGTGTCCGTGGCGTCGGCGTGTCCGGCCGTGCGGCCGGCCGCGCCGGTCATCGACCCGCGTGACCGTCGTCCGTTCCCCCGGCCAGGGCGCCGGACGGGAAGGACGCAGGTCGGATGTTCACCGGCATCGTCGAGGAGCTCGGCATCGTCGCCGCGGTCACGGAGCACGCGGCCGCCGCCGAGCTGGCCATCGGCTGTTCGGCAGTACTCGAGGACGTGCGCCACGGCGCATCGATCGCCGTCAACGGCGTCTGCCTCACCGTCACCTCGTTCACACCCGCCGGCGAGGTCGACCCGCGCACGGGTACCCGGGTGTTCACCGCCGACGTGATGCTCGAGACGCTGCGCCGCTCGGCGCTCGGCGGGCTCGCCACCGGCGACCGGGTCAACCTGGAACGGCCGGTGCGCCTCGCCGACCGGCTCGGCGGTCACCTCGTCCAGGGCCACGTGGACGGCGTCGGCACCATCGTCGACCGGGCTCCTGACGAGCACTGGGAGGTCGTCCGGATCGCGCTTCCCGCCGGGCTGGACCGCTTCCTCGTCGAGAAGGGCTCGATCGCCGTCGACGGGGTGAGCCTGACCGTCGTCGAGGTGACGCCCGCCGCCGGCGACAGCTCGTCCGGCGACAGCTCGCCCGGCGGCGGCGAGCCGGCGACGTTCACCGTGAGCCTGATCCCGACGACGCTCGCCGAGACGACGCTGGGGTCCCGCCAGGCCGGCGCGGCGGTGAACCTGGAGGTCGATGTCGTGGCGAAGTACGTCGAGAAGCTCGCCGCTCCCGCCCTGGGCCACCTGGCGGCCGGCCGCGGCGCGGGTCCCGGGCAGCTCCCCGGCGTTGTGGGCCGGTTGGAGCCGGCGCCGCCGTTCCCGGTGCCACCCGCGGGACCGGTCGTCCTCGAGGGAAAGGGAGCGGGCCGATGAGCGCGGCACCGACGAGCACGGCCCTGGGCACGGCGGCGCCGGCGAGCGCGGGGGCGCCGGCGAGCGCGGCGGCGTCCGACGATGCGCTGACCGCGGCGTTCGGCACGGTCGAGGAGGCGCTGGCCGCGATCGCCGCCGGCCGCTCCGTCGTGGTGGTCGACGACGCGGACCGCGAGAACGAGGGCGACCTGATCTTCGCGGCCGAGAAGGCGACGCCGGAGCTGGTCGCCTTCATGGTCCGGTACACCTCCGGGGTGATCTGCGCCCCGCTGGCCGCGCGCGACACCGACCGGCTCGGCCTCGACCAGATGGTGCCGCTCAACACCGAGCGGATGGGCACGGCGTTCACCATCACGGTCGACGCGCGCGAAGGGGTCAGCACCGGCATCTCCGCCGCGGACCGGGCGCACACCCTGCGCCTGCTCGCCGACCCGGTGACCACCGGCGCCGACCTGTCCCGGCCGGGCCACATCTTCCCGCTGCGCGCCCGCGACGGCGGCGTGCTGCGCCGGCCGGGCCACACCGAGGCGGCGGTCGACCTCGCGCGCCTGGCCGGGCTGCGCCCCGCCGGCGCGATCTGCGAGATCGTCAACGACGACGGCACGATGGCCCGGCTGCCCGAACTCGTCGCCTTCGCGCGGGAACATGGGCTGGTGCTGATCTCGATAGCGGACCTGATCGCCTACCGGCGGCGGACCGAGAAGCAGGTGGTGCGGGTCGCCGAGGCGAAGCTGCCGACGAAGTACGGCGCGTTCCGTGCGGTCGGCTACCGGGGCACCCTCGACGGTGTCGAGCACATCGCGCTCGTCCGCGGCGACATCGACGACGGGGAGAACCTGCTGGTCCGCGTCCACAGCGAGTGCCTCACCGGGGACGTCTTCGGCTCGCTGCGCTGCGACTGCGGCACCCAGCTCGACGCGGCGCTGGGCATGGTCGCCGCCGAGGGCCGCGGCGTCGTGCTCTACATGCGAGGCCACGAGGGCCGCGGCATCGGCCTGATGCACAAGCTCGCCGCCTACCAGCTGCAGGACAGCGGGCACGACACCGTCGACGCGAACCTGGCGCTGGGGCTGCCGGCCGACGCCCGCGACTACGGCACCGGCGCGCAGATCCTCGTCGACCTCGGCGTGCGCGGCCTGCGGCTGCTGACGAACAACCCGGCCAAGCGCGCGGGTCTGGAGGGCTACGGCCTGACCATCGTGGAGCGGGTGGCGCTGCCGGTCGCGCACACCCCGGAGAACCTGCGCTACCTGACCACCAAGCGGGACCGGATGGGCCACGACATCCCGGGCCTGCCCGAGCTGCCCGAATTGGTCGCGGGCGCGGTGGCGGACGCGGTCGCCACCGCGGTGCCCGCTGTGCCGTCGGCGGTGGTCGCGCAGGTGGTGGCCGACGCCGTCGCCCGGACCTCCCAGATCGTCTTCCGGACCTCCCAGCAGACCTCCCAGATCGCTAACCTCCCAGATCGGCTCCCAGACCTCCCCGATCGGCTTCGCCAATCGGGCAGGGACCCCGGATCCGGCAGGGACCCTGTCGCCGATCCGGCAGGAACCCCGGCCGCCGACGCCCTCGACGCCCGCCACACCGGCGAGGCCGATGCCACGGGGGCGGACCTCGCCGGTGTGGCGGGCAGCACCGGCGACGGCGTCACTGACACCGCCCGGCACGCGAACGGCGCCCCGTCGGGCGCCGCCCCGTCGACCGCTGATGCGACGACCACTGACATGACAACCACTGACACGACAACTGCCGGTACGACTACTGATACGACCGGTTCCGGCACGAACGGTAGCGTCAACGGGCGAGGACACGGCCGGCGCTCCGGCCACCGCAGGGTGGCCGAGGCCTGCCAGGGAGGGGATCGTCGGTGAGCGGGATCGGAGCGCCCGAGGAGGTGCTGCCGGTGGCGTCCGAGGTACGGCTCGGGATCGTCGCCACCCGGTGGCACAGCGACATCACCGACGCGCTGCTCGATGGCGCGCTGCGTGCCTGCCTGGACGTGAAGCTCGCCGTCGAGCCGACCGTGGTCCGGGTCGCGGGCGCGGTGGAGCTCCCCGTCGTCGCGGACCGGCTGGCGGCACATCACGACGCCGTCGTGGCGCTCGGGGTGGTCATCCGCGGCGGCACCCCGCACTTCGACTACGTCTGCAAGTTCGTCACCGAGGGACTGCTACGGGTGACGCTGGACAACGGGGTGCCCGTCGGTTTCGGCGTGCTCACCTGCGACACGGTCGAGCAGGCGCGGGACCGGGCCGGGCTGGACGGGTCGGCGGAGGACAAGGGCCGCGAAGCGGCGCTCGCCGCGCTGGAGGCGGCCGTCGTGCTCACCGAGCTGCAGCCGCTGGCCTAAAGCGGTACACGTCCCCTTCATCCGGTCTTGTCGGATGGGGGATCACGAGAGACCGTGTTGTCTCGGAGTATCGGGGTCCTTGCGGTGCGACGTCGGTGTTGGGTCAACGGCGATAGTTGACCGGTCGCGGATGTCGGCGAGGAGAGGCAGGGCGGGTGACGGTGACGTGCGGGTAGCGCCAGTGGCGGGTGGCGACGACGAGGTGCCGGAGCAGGGCGGGGACGAGACGGGCGTTGACGAGGTGACGGCCACGGGGCCGACCTCCGGCGGCGGCGACGCGCGCCCGGTCTCGCTGCTCGGCCTGCGGCTCTCGAACGGCTCGGGGGAGCGGGCGGTCGTGCGCCGGTCGTCGTCGCGTGGCAGGACGGCCGCCCCGCGCACGGACGGCTCCGGCCCGCGCCTGGCCGCCGTGCCCGTCGACCAGGCTGGCGCGTCCCGGGAGCCGCGGACGGCCCCAGGCCGGGAGCCGACCGAGCAGGACCCGCGCGCGGGTGCCGCGCCCGCGACGGACCCGACGTCCCCCCGCCGCCCGATCC
>NZ_MBLO01000018.1 GCF_001854805.1 Pseudofrankia coriaricola | reverse complement strand
CCGGGGACTCGCCGGGCGCAGGCTGGGTGCCCGACGTCGGCCTGATCCCAGCTCCCGTCGCCGCGCCCCGAGGCCCGTGGTGGGACCCGGCGCCGTCGTCCTTGCCGGCCGAGACGCCCGAGTCGCCCTCGTCGTCGGCGGCGAGCCCGGTCACGTTCGGCGGCGATGGGGACGCGGCGGGCGCTCGCGAGGCCGCGGCCCTGGCCGCGCCGCCGAGCGGCGCCGACCCTTCCAACACACCCACGGCGGCCATGGACGCCCCCGGTACCGCCGAGCCAGGCAGCGTCGCGGAACTGTCCAGCGCCGCGGCACTGCCCGATGCCGCCGAACTGCCCGATGCCGGGCTGCCCAGCGCCGCCGACCCGCTCGGTGTCGCCGAGTGGCTCAGCGCTGGTGGACCGCCCGGCGAAACCGGGCAGTCCGGCCTCGCCCGCCCGCCCGCCGCCCTCGCGGGCGTCACGGACCCGCCGGACGCCGCTCGCCCCTCTGGCGTGGCCGATCGGCCGCGCGCAGGTGAGCCGGCGGGCTGCGAGGAACCCGCGGAGGCCGTCGGCCCGCTGGGCCCTGGGATTCCCGCCGGATCCGGGGTCCCTGCCGGATCCGGGGTCCCTGCCCGATTGGCGAAGCCGATCGGGGAGGTCTGGGAGCCGATCCGGGAGGTCAGCGATCCGGGAGGTCGTGATCTGGGAGGTCGGCAATCCGGGAGGTCTGCTGGGGGGCCCGCCGGGAGGCCGGCGATCCGTGAGGAGGCCGGCTGGGAGGTCCGCGACCAGGCGGGGTACGCCGGCTGGCTCGAACCCGCCGGCGTCGACGTGCCCGCCGTCGGAGACGGTGCCGGAGCCGTCGCTGGCACGCATGGCACGTACGGCGTCGACACCACCGATGAGTGGGCCCTCCCCACTGCCGCGACGGAGGCCGAGGCCGGTGCCGCCTCGGCGCGGGCCTGGTTCGGCTATGGCGAGGCGCCGCCCCGGCCGCCGTTCCCGCCGCCGGGCGAGGCCGCCGGCCCCACGAGCCCGCCAGTGCCGGTGGTGTACACCCCGCCGCCCGCGCCCCGGCCGGTGCCCGCGCCGCCGGTGCCGGCCGCCTACCAGGTCTTCGAGGACGACGGGTTCGGTGGGCCCGGCCCGTTCGTCACGGCCCGGGCGCGGGAGCCGCGGTCGCCCGCTTCGCTCGCGTCTCCGGAGGCGTTCGCGGCGGCATGGTGGCGGGGGATGGAGCTGGCCGGGCGCGGGGTTCTCGCACCGGTGCCGGCCACTCGGCTGGGCGGTCGGCGGGTGCTCGTCGGCGGGTTCGGCGGCGGCAGCGGGCGTACCACTGTGGCCACGGGGCTGGGGATCGCGCTCGCCGCCCGCCGGGGTGGCCGGGTCGTCGCGGTCGATGCCTGCCCCGACCAGGGCGGCCCGTTGGCCGACCGGGCCGGTGTGCCGGGGCGCGGGGTGGGCCTGCGCGAGCTCGCGCTCGCGGACCCGCCGGTCGCCTCGCTGGCCGAGGCGCGCCGCTTCCTGGGCACTGTACGGCCGTCCGGGCTGGAGGTGCTGCCAGGGCTGCGTAACCTGACTGGACCCGGGTTGACCCCCGCGGAGGCCGCCTGGGCCGTCGACCTGCTCGAGCGGCTCTTCCCGGCCGTCGTCGTCGATGGGCCGCCCGGCTGGACGCAGCCGGTGCCGGCGGTTCTCCTGGCCCGCGCGGACACCGTGGTGCTCACCGCCAAGGCCGGTTTCACGGAGGCGGGCTGTGCCCAGGACGCGCTGACCGCTCTGGCGGCGGCCAGGGCCGACCTGCCGGTCGGGGCGGTCGCCGTGTACGTCGAGACGGCCCCGCCGCCTGGCCGCGGCCTGCGCCGGCCGGCGCCGCCGGAGCAGCCAGAGCTGGCCGAGCCGGTGCACGCCGTGCTGACCATCCCGTTCGACCCGTCGCTCGCCGACGGCGCGCCGATGCGGTGGGACCGGCTGCGCCCGCGCACCCAGGTCGCGTTCGAGGCGCTCGCGGCCGTGGTCGACGAAGCTCCACTGGCGCCCGGGGCCACGCCCGGATCCGCCCAGGCGGCCCGGGAAGTCGGCTGGGAGGGCGGCCGCGAGGTTCCCTGGGAGGAGCGCGGCGCCGTCGCGCCGCGCCGACCCGCGGTGGCGGGCCGCCGCGGGTCCGGAGACCCGGGCGAGGACTCCACCGTCCCACGTTCCCGCGCCCTCCGGTCGGGCCAAGGCGTCCCGGCCGTCGGCCCACACGGATAGCCGGCATCCCCCGCGCCTCGACTCGTCACCGCCAGGCCGGCCCGTCACCCAAGGCGGCCCCTGGGCTGGCCGGCCAGCCCAGGGGCGAGGGGCCTGGTGGCGGTGCCCGATGGACGTGCCCGGCCCGGCAGGGGCCCCGTAGGGTTGGCCGGTGGCAGTGGACCTGTTGACCCCGCCGGGGCAGGGCGACGGCGGCGAGGCGGACCCGCGGCTGCGGGCGGCCCTGGAGTCCGGAGACGCGGGTGCCGTGGCCGCGGCGCTGACCGGCGCCCGGGTCTTCGTCGGCGTCGAGTCCCGGCTGCTGGAGCCTGCCGACGAGGTGGCCGCCGTGGCGACCACGGAGCCTGACCCTGGGCGCCAGGACGCCGGGGGCCATGCCGGGCCCCCCAGGCACGGGCCCCATTTCTCCGAGAAGGCATCGGAGATGGTGCTCGCGACCCTGCGGATGCCGTCGGGCGCGACGGCGTTGCCGGTCTTCAGCAGCGTGGCGGCGCTGTCCGCCTGGCGGTCGGCCGCGCGCCCGGTGCCCGTGCCGGCGGCGGACGCCTGCGCCGAGGCGGCCCGGCTGGGCCACGGGACCGTCGTCGTCGACGTCGCCGGGCCCGTGACCGCCACCCTCGACGTCAGCGCGCTGGCGGGCGCCCCCGGCGCCTCCGACGCCGCTGGCGGGAAGCAGGGCGCCGGTGGCCCGGCCGGTTTCGCGGCCTCGCCGAGCGTCCCGTCCGGGCCCGTCGAAGGCGGCGACGAGCCGCCGCCGACGCCGCCGCCGGCGGGCGGGGACGGCGC
>NZ_MBLO01000017.1 GCF_001854805.1 Pseudofrankia coriaricola | reverse complement strand
GGATGCGCTCGCCGCCGCCGGGCTCGCCACGAGCGCGCGGCTCTGGCAGGCTGAGCTCGTCACCGGCACCGGCGCGGCCGGTGAGGTGATCGCGCTCGCGGCGGCCGGGGACAGCCCCGCGGGTGAGGCGCGGCTCGACGAGATCGCGGTCCGGTTGCGCGCCGCTGCCGCCGGCCCGGGTGAGAGCGCCCCCGCCGTCGTGTTCGTCGGCCCCCTGGACGCCGCCGCGCTGCGCCGCGGCCTCGGCCGGGGGATCACACCGCGCCGATGGCGGCGGCGATAGGTCCCGGCCTGGCCGGCTTCGACGCCGCGCCCTCGCGGCGGCGTGTCCGCGGCCACGTAAGACCGACTGTTCGAGGTCGCCAGCCGGTTGACCCGGCCTGACCAGCAACGACGCCGAGAGCTCCGCCGGCCTGCCGGCGCGCAGCGAAACCGACTGCACTAGGTTCTGCTACGCTGGCTCGGACCGCCTGCCGACGGTCGGCATAGGGCATCGCTCCTGTGCGTTACGGGACGGGACGCCAGCGTGGTGTCCGGTAGCACGGGTGCAGTCAGCCCGGTCGTTACCGGCCCAGGCGTCGTTACCTGAGCGCGTAGGGCTAAGCGAGCGCACATGCCGCGCTTGCGCTCCTCACCGGGGCGGCACCAGGACGGGCCCGCGAGGGTCGTTCCGGCGCTTGGCAGGGCCAAGCGGGGGTTCGCCCTCCACCCGAGCCACCACCCGGCACCCGCCGGGTCCGGCCGATCACCGATCGGCCCATGTAGGTGGCCGGGTCGCCGGTCGGTCGATCTGTCCCCTCCGGGCAGTATGTCGGCCGGGAGTCCGGGATTTCCGGGCTTGGTGCTCCGCTGCGGTGAGGTCATGCCCGCGCGTCGAGCCATGGAGGAAACCAGATCAGCACAGAGTCACGCATCAACGACCGCATCCGCGTTCCTGAGGTCCGCCTCGTCGGCGCGGAGGGCGAGCAGATCGGCATCGTCTCCATTCAGGAGGCCATGCGGCTGGCGCAGGAGGCCGATCTCGACCTTGTCGAGGTCGCGCCGACCGCCCGGCCGCCCGTCTGCAAGCTGATGGACTATGGGAAGTTCAAGTACGAGTCCGACCAGAAACGGCGCGAGGCTCGGAAGAACCAGGTCCAGACGGTCATCAAGGAGATGAAGCTCCGACCGAAGATCGACCCGCACGACTACGAGACCAAGAAGGGTCACGTCGTGCGCTTCCTCAAGGCCGGCGACAAGGTGAAGATCACCATCATGTTCCGCGGCCGGGAGCAGTCGCGGCCGGAGCTCGGTATCCGGCTGCTGCAGCGGCTCTCGACCGACGTCGCCGAGCTGGGGTACGTCGAGGCCCAGCCCAAGCAGGACGGCCGGAACATGACGATGGTCATGGCTCCGCACAAGGGCGCCCGCACGCTGCGCACCCCAGAGCCGGCCGGAACCGTCTAACACGTCATGACCGCCCGATGGTCACGCCGCGCGGCGGCGGTCGTCGGGCGGTGAGCTGCCTGGACGTCGGCCCTGCCCCGGCCCGACGTCGCCTACGGGCGGCGCGCTCCCGCGCGCCGTGTGGCCGGCTGTGACCGGCCCGTCTCCCAACGACCCACCTCAGGACAGAACATGCCCAAGATGAAGCCGCACAGCGGAGCCTCCAAGCGGTTCCGCGTCACCGGGTCAGGCAAGATCATGCGTCGCCGGGCCAACCGCGCGCACCTCCTCGAGCACAAGACGAGCCGCCGGACCCGGCGGCTCAACCCCGAGGTGACGCTGGCCCCGGCGGACAACCGTCGTATCTCGCGCATGCTCGCTCGCTGACCGTGTTCGCTGGCCCTTCGGTCAGCTTTCCCGGGTAGCCCTCCCAGGCAATGTCCACCGGGCAACGGCCTCCCGTGGATTCCGTGAGCGGAATCCGGCTGGAGCCCCGGCGGATCCTGCTTCCCGGAACCCCCCGCCGCCAAGTTTCGCTCGGCCTGGACCGGGACCGGACCCGACTCTCGAAGGATCGGATCTGGTCTGAGGCCGGATCGCGGCTCACTCCGTCGACCGCGGACGGTCACCGCCCTGCCCAGGGCGGTTGCGTCCTCGGAGCTCGGCGGCGGACGACCAAGAACGTTAGGAGAAAGTGCCCTCATGGCACGCGTGAAGCGGGCGGTCAACGCCCAGAAGAAGCGCCGCACGACCCTCGAGCAGGCGAGCGGCTACCGCGGCCAGCGGTCCCGGCTGTACCGCAAGGCCAAGGAGCAGATGCTCCACTCGATGAACTACGCCTACCGGGACCGCCGAGCCCGCAAGGGTGACTTCCGGCAGCTGTGGATCACCCGCATCAACGCGGCCGCGCGTGCGAACGGCATGACCTACAACCGTTTCGTGCAGGGGCTGAAGATCGCTGGCGTCGAGGTCGACCGCAAGATCCTGGCCGATCTCGCGGTCAACGACCCGACGGCGTTCGCGGCGCTGGTCGAGGTCGCCAGGGCCGCCGTGCCGCCGGTGGCGGAGGCCGCCGCGGAGCCATCGGCCGCCTGAGCGGCTGCCCGCCGCGCGGAGTGCCGCAGGGAATGAGCCTTTTCCATCCAGCCGGACCGGACCGACGAGACGCGGTGGGTGGTCGCGGCGATGGAAAGGGCTCGGTGAACACCCGCCGTCCCGGTGGCGCCACCGCGGCGCTGGGGCCGCGGGCGGCCAGTGTGGCCGCTGCCAGGAGGCTGCGACGTCCCTCGGCCCGCCGGGCCGAGGGACTGTTCCTCGCTGAGGGTTTCCAGGCCGTCGAGGCGGCTCTGGCCGCCGGTCGGCTCGTCGAGCTGTTCGTCGGCGAGTCCGCCGGCGCCCGCCACGGCACGCTCGTCGCCGGCGCCGCCGCCGAGGGACTACCGGTTCGGCTCGTGACCGACGCGGCCGCGGCGGCCCTGTCCGAGACGGTCACCCCGCAGGGCCTCGTCGGCGTCGCCACGCTGCCCAGCACCCGCCTCGCGGACCTGTCGGGCGCTGAGGCCGCCACACCGGCCGGCGTCGGCACCGCCAGCCCGGCCAGCACAGCTCGCGCGTCTGGCACCATCGGCGCGCCTGGCACCACCGGGCGTCGCCCGGCTGGCGACGGCGCGGGACAACCTGGCATGCGAGCCCGCGCCGCCCTGGTCGCCGTCTGCGTCGCCGCGAACGACCCGGGCAACGCCGGGACAGTGATCCGCACCGCGGACGCCGCCGGCGCCGACGCCGTCGTCTTCGCCGGCGAGGGCGTGGACCCGTTCGGCGGCAAGTGCGTCCGTGCCAGCGCCGGGAGCCTCTTCCACCTGCCGGTAGTCGTCGAGCCGGACCTCGCCGCGGCCCTGGGCTGGCTGCGCGGCGCCGGCTGCCGCGTGGTCGCGACCTCCGGTTATGGCGCCCGCGACCTTTACGACGCCGCCGACGCCGGGGAGCTCGACGGCCCGACCGGATGGCTGTTCGGTAACGAGGCGCACGGCCTGCCACCCGAAGTCCTGACCGCCGCGGACGCGGTGCTTCGGGTACCGGTGTACGGTCAGGCCGAGTCGTTGAATCTTGCGGTCGCGACGGCCCTGTGTCTTTACGCGTCCGCGCGGGCGCGCAGAATGGCCAGATCCGGTACTCACGGCACCGGGGGAGGTGGACGACGGTGACCCATGCAGTCACGTCGGCGCCCACCCGCGTGGGCGGGCAGGCCACGGGTGAGACCAATGGCGATGTCGCCGGTCAGGCCGGCGCGGCCGCTGCGTCCGCCGCCACCGATGAGGGGCCCGCCCCCGCGCTCACGGCGGCCTACGACGGCCTGCCCGACGCGGTGGTGGTCACCGACGCGGCCGGCGTGGTCATGGTGTTCAACGCCGTCGCCGCGGGCCTGACGAACATCGACCAGCGCGCCGCCGCCGGGCGTCACGTCACCGAAGTGCTACCGCTGGTCGACGAACGCGGTAACGACTGGTGGGAGGCGTCCGACCCCGGCCGCCGGCTGCCGAGGGTGACCGGCCAGCCGGAGCGGAGGCTCACCTTCGCCGGCCCCGCGCATGACCACGACTTCAACGTCACGGTCCGCTACACCCGTGATGCCGGGCGGCTCGTCCGGGTCGCCCTCTGCCTGCGCGACACCGCGAGCCGGGAGCGGATCGAGCGCAACCGCTCCGACCTGGTCGCCACCGTCGCCCACGAGCTGCGTTCCCCGCTGACCAGCGTGAAGGGGTTCACCGCGACGCTGCTGGCCAAGTGGGAGCGGTTCACCGACGAGCAGAAGAAGCTCATGCTCAACACGGTCAACACCGACGCCGACCGGGTGACCCGGCTGCTGACCGAGCTGCTCGACGTCTCCCGGATCGACGCCGGGCGCATCCAGCTGCGCAAGCAGATCGCCGACCCGAAGGCCATCCTGCGCCGGGTCCTCGCCGGCAAGATCGCCTCGGGTACCGCCGGGGCCGACCGGTTCGTCGTCCACGAGGACGGCGAGCTGCCGGAGATGTGGATCGACCCGGACAAGATCGAGCAGGTGCTGCACAACCTCGTCGACAATGCCCTGCGCCACGGGGCAGGTACGGTGACGGTCGTTGTGCGCGGTGCGGAGACGGGAGCCGAGGTGAGCGTGGCCGACGAGGGCGAAGGTGTGCCGGAGGCCAACGCCTCCCGCGTCTTCACCAAGTTCTGGCGGGGAGCGAGCCGGGGCAACGGCACCGGTCTGGGCCTCTACATCGCCAAGGCGCTGATCGAGGCGCACGGCGGCACGATCACGGTCGGCCGTGCGCCCAGCGGCGGCGCGGAGTTCCGATTTGCCCTGCCCGCCGGGGCCCCCGTCTTCACCTGATCGCCGCGAAGACGGGGCGGTGCAGTCTGTTCGCTGCCCTTCGGGCAGCTTCCCCTTCGCCCGCGATATTGCTCCGGGGGCCCGTTCCCCCAAGGATCCGCTGGCGCGGATCCTTGGGGCCCCTGCGCCCGGACCCCCGATGTCGAGCTTCGCTCGACCATGGGGGGTCTAGGTTGGCACCTGGCGGCCGCGGGGCTGGCATCTGGCGCCTTCAGGCTGCTGGCCGCTGGACAGCTCAGTGAAAACGGCCGGCTCTGAAAGACCTGCTGGCTCTGGAAGATGTGCCGGTTCTGGCCATGGGACGGCCCCGGCCCGAACCGACGTGCGAGACAAGGATGATTTGCTTGCCAGCGAGTCGATGCATCCGATCAAGAGGCTGATACCGGAATCTATGAGATGACCGAGACGATGACCGATCCGCAGCCCGCCGCCGCGGGCGGGCCGCTCGACCCCGCCAGCCTTGAGGCGGCGGTGGCCGAGGCACTGGCCGCGCTCGCCGCCGCCGCTGATCTCACGGACCTCGCCGCCGTGCGCGGCGCGCACGTCGACGGCCGCTCGGCCGCGCTGGTCCTCGCCCGTCAGAAGCTCGGCTCGCTGCCGCGCGAGGACCGCGCCGACGCCGGCCGCCGGCTCAACGACGCGCTCGGCGCGGTCCGCGACGCGCACACGGCCCGCCTCGCCGAGCTCACCGCCGAGCGCGACGCGCGCGTGCTGGTCGAGGAGCGGGTCGACGTGACCATGCCGACCCGCCGCCGCCACGCCGGCGCCCGCCACCCGCTCGCCGTGCTCTCCGAGCGCCTCGTCGACACCTTCGTCGTGATGGGCTACGAGGTAGCCGAGGGTCCCGAGGTCGAGCACGACTGGTTCAACTTCGAGGCGCTCAACCTCGACCCGGACCACCCGGCCCGCAGCGAGCACGACACCCTCTACGTCGAGCCGGAGGGCTCCGGCCGGCTGCTGCGCACGCACACCTCGCCGGTGCAGATCCGCGCGCTGCTGTCGCGCCCGCTGCCGGTCTACGTCGTCGCCCCCGGGCGCACCTACCGCAACGACACCGTCGACGCGACCCACTCGCCTGTGTTCGGCCAGCTGGAGTGCCTCGCGGTCGACGAGGGCATCACGATGGCCGACCTGCGCGGCACGCTCGAGGTGTTCGCGGCCGAGCTGTTCGGCACGGGCCTGGCCACCCGGCTGCGCCCGTCGTTCTTCCCGTTCACCGAGCCGAGCGCGGAGCTCGACGTGCAGTGCTTCAACTGCAGGGGCGAGTCGGCTCGGCAGCCCTGCCGGGTCTGCTCCGACGAGGGCTGGATCGAGGCGGGCGGCTGCGGGATGGTCGATCCGAATGTGCTGCGCGCGGCCGGGATCGACGCGACCCGTTACAGCGGCTTCGCGTTCGGCATGGGCCTGGAGCGGGCCGCGATGATGCGCCACGGCGTCCGGGAGATCCGGGACTTCGTCGACGGCGACGTCCGGTTCAGCCTCCCGTTCGGAATCGAGGGCTGAGGCCATGCTGATCCTGATGTCCTGGCTACGTGAGCAGGTGCCCGGCCTGCCGCCGGCCGGCGCGGTCGCCGACGCGCTGATCCGTGCCGGCTTCGAGGTGGAGGGTGTCGAGGCCGTCGGCCAAGGCCTCGCCGGCGTCGTCGTCGGCGAGGTGCTGGCGATCGAGGAGGTCGCGGCCAAGAAGAAGAGCGTCCGCTGGTGCCAGGTCCGCGTCGCCGGATCGGCCGCGGCCGATCCGGACGCGGGCGTGCGCGGCATCATCTGCGGCGCGTTCAACTTCGCGGTCGGTGACCGGGTCGCGGTCGCGCTGCCCGGGGCGGTGCTGCCCGGCGGGTTCGAGATCACCGCCCGCAAGACGTACGGGCACGTCTCCGACGGCATGATCTGCTCGGCCAGCGAGCTCGGCATCGGCGAGGACCACGCCGGGATCATGGTCCTCCCGCCCGACGCCCCGCTGGGCGCGCACGTCGCCGAGCTGCTCGACCTCGCCGACGACGTGCTCGACATCGCCATCACCCCCGACCGGGGCTACGCTCTGTCGATCCGCGGTATTGCCAGGGAGGCGGCCACCGCCTTCGGCCTGTCCTTCGCCGACGCCGACGGCTCCGTCTACTCCACCGGCGCCGTCTACTCCACCGGCGCCGGCGGCGTGACCGACGCGGGAGCCGGCTACCCGGTGACGGTGGAGGACACCGCGGCCTGCGACCGCTATGTCGCCCGGGTGATCACAGGAGTGGACCCGGCCGCCGCCACCCCGCTGCCCTGGGCGCGGCGGCTCTCGCTGTCGGGCATGCGGCCGATCTCCGCCGCCGTCGACGTGACGAACGCGATCATGCTTGGCCTCGGCCAGCCGTTGCACGCCTTCGACCGGGCCAAGCTCTCCGGCGCGATCGTGGTGCGCCGGGCACGCGCCGGCGAGCGGCTGCTGACCCTCGACGGCGTCGACCGGGTGCTCGACCCCGAGGATCTGGTCATCGCGGACGACTCGGGCCCGATCGCGCTCGCCGGCGTCATGGGCGGCGCGAGCACCGAGATCTCGCCGTCGACGACCGACATCGTGCTGGAGGCGGCGCACTTCGACCCGATCGTGGTCGCCCGTGGCGCGCGGCGTCACCGGCTGTTCTCCGAGGCGTCGCGGCGCTTCGAGCGCGGCGTCGACCCGGCGCTTCCCCCGGCCGCGGCCCAGGCGGCGATCCGGCTGTTCACCGAGCTCGCCGGCGGACGGGCCGAGCCTGGCGTCACCGATGTCGACCACCGGCGCGCGCCCTCGGCGATCCGCTTCCCGCTGTCCGAGCCGACCCGTCTCGGTGGCCGGCTCTACTCGGACGAGAGCGTGCGCGGCCGGCTGACCGACGTCGGCTGCCTCCTCGAGGAGGACGGCGCCGACGAGGGTGTCGTGCTGGTCACCCCGCCGTCCTGGCGGCCCGACCTCACCCGCCCGGCCGACCTCGTCGAGGAGGTCATGAGGCTCGAGGGCTACGACACGATCCCGGTGACCCTGCCCAGGCTCCCAGCAGGGCGCGGGCTCACCCCGTCGCAGCGCCACGTCAGGGCGGTCGCCCGGGCGCTGGCCTATGAGGGCCTCACCGAGGTCATGACGCTGCCGTTCGTCGGCGCTGGGGCCGCCGACCTGCTCGGCCTGCCGGGCAACGACCGGCGGCGGGCGGCCGTGCGGATCGCCAACCCGATCGCCGAGGACGCGGCTTACCTGCGCACCACCCTGCTGCCGGGCCTGTTCGACGCGGTCGCGCGCAACATCGGCCGCGGCGACCCGGACATCGCCCTGTTCGAGATCGGCCAGGTGTTCCGCGAGCTGCGCGAGCCGGCGCGGCCGGTGCCGACGCCGTCGGTGCTCACGCGGCCTTCCGACGACGAGGTCGCCGCGCTGAACGCGGCGCTGCCCGAGCAGCCGCGCCGGGTCGCCGGCGTCTTCGCCGGTCTGCGCGAGCCGGCCACGGTCCTGCCCGGGCACGCCGTGGCCGGCTCGGCGGGCGGAGGCGCGCTGGCCAAGGGCCGGCCGGCCGACTGGGCCGACGCCGTCGAGGCGGCGCACGCCGCCGCCCGCGCGGTCGGCGTCGAGCTGACCGCCACCGCCGACGAGCATGCGCCCTGGCACCCGGGCCGGTGCGCGGCGCTGTGGGCCGACGGCGAGCTGGTCGGGCACGCCGGCGAGCTGCACCCGCGGGTGATCGGCGCCGCGGGTCTGCCCCCACGGACGGTGGCCTTCGAGCTGGGCCTCGATGAGCTGCTCGCGGCGGCGCTGCGGCGCGGCCCGGTCGAGGCACCCGTCATCTCCCCGTACCCGCCCGCCGACCGTGACGTCGCGCTGGTCGTCGAGGCCGCCATCCCGGTGACGGAAGTGACCGCCGCGCTGCGGGAAGGGGCCGGGGAACTGCTGGAGTCGTTGACGCTGTTCGACGTCTTCGAAGGCGCCCAGATCGGCGCCGGCCGGCGCTCGCTGGCATTCGGCCTGCGCCTGCGGGCCACCGACCGGACGCTGACCGCCGAGGAGGCCAACGGCATCCGCGACGCTGCCGTTACCGAGGCCACCCGCCGCACCGGTGCGGCGCTTCGGGCCTGAAAGGGCCCAGCGGACGCGCGGTTACCCGTGTTCGTGTTCGCGCGCCTCGCGCCTACGCGCCCGAACGGCGGGCGCGGCGGTGGGGCGCCCGCAGGATGAGGGTGCCAAGGCCGGGGGCGCGCAGCGCGAGCAGCGTGCCCCCGCCGTCGGCGTCCCCGCCCTCGGATCGGTCGACGATCGCGGCGAGCCCGCGTTCGCCGACGCGGCCGTACAGCAGCTCGGCGCGGGTGGCCGTGGACAGGAACGCGGGGTGTGCCCGGGCGAAGGCCAGGCCGTCGTCGAACGAGCCGGCGGGCGGCCGGGCGGCGGCCCAGACGTCGAACAGCTCGGCGAATCCCCGCTCGGACGCCAGGACCGGCCAGCGCCGGGCGACGCCGGCCCGGCGCTTGGCGAGCAGGGCCTGGCGGGTCGCGTCGAGTGTGCCCCGGTCGAAGCCGACCGGGTCTTGGCCGCCGGCGACCAGCGCCGTGAGCAGGTCGGCCTGCCGCGCCGTGAGCCGAGCCCGCGCCTCGTCGACCGTCGGCGCCGGGGCGGAACCGGGCGGCGCGCCGGCAGGTGACGACGAGGTGGAACCGCGGGCCGCGCCGGGCTCGGCAGGGCGGCCACCCGGCTCAGCTGCCGCCACAGCCGCCTCCGCCACACCCGCCCCCGCCGCCGCAGCTGTGGCCGCCGCCGCAGCTGTGGCCGTGACCTCCGCCGCTGTGGCCGCCTCCGTGATGGCCCCCGCCGGAGTCGCCACAGCCGCCGGAGTCGCCGGATGATCCCCCGCGCCACCGCCCGCGGGGCGACCGCCGGCCGTACACGGCGGCGCGCAGCAGCCGCACGGCGGCCACGCCCCCAGCCAGGACGGCGATGACGATCAGAATCTCGATCATGCCAATCATGACACCCGCCTCTCGGGGTCGGTCGCTGCCACGACGACGCGGTCGCCTTCCGCGTGCGGTTCGGCCATCGGGAGATCTTGCGCCGCCGCGCGGCCCGGCACCGCGCCGCGCGCGATCGGGGGACCGGCTGGCTCAGTCGCCGCCACACCCGCCCCCGCCGCAGCCGTGACCGCCGTCGTTCGGGCCCGACCCGTCGGACCCGTCGAGGAAGCCGCGCCGGCCGCGCGGAGACCGCCCGCCGAGGACGGTTGAACGCAGCACCTGCGCCGCGATGAACGCGACCAACAGGCCGATGATCCCTATGGCGCCGGACATGGCATCCGCCTTTCGGGGTAGGCCGCGGCGGTCACGACGCGTTCACATTCCGCGTGGAACTCGGCCACCGGGGGGTAGTGACCGTCGCGTTCGAGCAGGTAGGCGGCCCGTCCGGGCGGGAGCCGCCGGACCGCCTCGGCCAGCAGCTCCAGCTGCTCCGGGCCGACCGGGTGCAGGTGGGTGTCGTGGTAGCGGCCCTCACGGGTGACGCCGCCGGCGACGTGCAGATAGGCGACCCGTTCCCAGGGGAGCCGGTCGAAGGTGGCGGCCGGGTCGAGGCCGTGGTTGATCGTGTCGCCGTGGAAGTTGGCGACGTCGACGAGCAGCAGCGCGTCGGTCCGTTCGACCAGCTCCGCGAGGAAGTCGGCGGGCGTGAGCTCGTCGTCCGGCCAGCGCAGCAGCGCGCCGGGGTTCTCCAGCGCCAGTGGCACGGGCAGCTCGGCGCACGCGATCCGGACATTCGCGATCAGCACGTCCAGTGCGTCGCGGGTGTACGGGATGGGCAGCAGATGCCCGGCCTCGTGGCCGTCCGCGCGGACGAACGCGACATGCTCGCTGACCAGGGGCGCGCCGACGGCCTCGGCGACGGCGGCGAGCCGGCGCACGCGGGCCGGGGCGGGTGGCTCGGCGCCGCCGAGGGAGAGCCCGACTCCATGGGGCACCACGGGCACGCCCAGGTCTGTCGGCGCGGATCCGGACCGCGTTGGCCGTCCGCGCCGGTCGAGCGGGACGTTCTCCGCGATCACCTCGACGAACCCGAGGTCGGCGCGCTCCGTGAGGGCCGCGGCCAGCTCGGGCCGCCATCCCACTCCGAATCCGGCCAGTGCCGTCATGACTCGATCGTCGCAGCGACCAAACCCGCCGGCGCCGTCCTGTCCGCGACCCGACCGGACCGTCAGCCCACCCACGGTTGCGGTGAGCCGCGAAAAAAGCTGGATGTCCATACGGATGCGTGCATAGAATTGCGGCCATGGGCATGACAGCGACGATCATCGGCGGGAGCGGGTACGGCGGCGGCGAGCTTCTGCGCCTGCTGCTCGGGCACCCGGAGATCGAGATCGGAGCGGTCGCGGCGCACAGCAACGCGGGCCAGGACATCGCCGAGATACACCCGCACCTGCCGGACCTGGCGGGCCGGGACTTCGTCGACATGGAGACGGCCGTCGCGGCCGGCGCGGACCTCGTCTTTCTCGCGCTGCCGCACGGCCAGTCCGCGGCCGTCGCCGCGACCATTCCCCAGGACGTCAAGGTCGTCGACCTGGGCGCCGACTTCCGCCTCGCCGACCCGGCGGCCTGGGCGAAGGCCTACGGCGGCACGCACGCCGGCACCTGGACCTACGGACTGCCGGAGATCCCCGGCGCCCGCGCCGAGATCGCCGCCGCCCGTCGCGTCGCGGCCCCCGGCTGCTATCCCACGGCGGTCGCGTTGGCGTACGCCCCGCTGATCGTCGCCGGCGTCATCGACCCGTCCGACCTGGTCACCGTGGCGGCCAGCGGCACCTCCGGCGCCGGCCGGTCGCCCAAGGCGAACCTGCTCGGCTCCGAGGTCATGGGTGACGTCACCGCCTACAAGGTCGGCCGTCACCAGCACCGGCCGGAGATCGTCCAGACGCTGACCAGGGTCGCCGCCGCCGCGCCCGGGCCGGGCGCCGTGGTCCGCATGTCGTTCACCACCACGCTCGCCCCGATGCCGCGCGGCATCCTCGCGACCTGCACCGCCCGCCCGTCCGAGCGGGCAGCCTCGCCCGCGCTGCCCGTCGCCCTCGGGTTCGACGAGGACCTCGTGACCGGGATCCTGCGCGCGTTCTACGCCGACGAGCCGTTCGTGAAGGTGCTGCCGGCGGGCCGCTGGCCCCGTACCTCCGCGACGCTCGGCAGCAACACCGTCCACCTGCAGGCCACGGTCGACGAGGAGGCCGGCCGGGTGGTCGTCGTCTCGGCGATCGACAACCTCACAAAGGGCGCCGCCGGCCAGGCGATCCAGTGCGCCAACCTGATGCTCGGCCTGCCGGAGACCACGGGCCTGCCCGTCACCGGCCTCGCCCCCTGACATCCCGGCCGTCCCGGCCGTCCCACCGCGCGAGGCGTCGTCGCCCGCGCCCGCGGAGATCGTGCTCTCGAAGAAATGAGGAACGCCCGTGAGCGTCACCGCCCCGAAGGGCTTCCGGGCCGCGGGTGCCGCGGCTGGTCTGAAGCCGTCCGGGCGTCCGGATGTCGCGCTCGTCGTCAACGACGGGCCGTCGGACGCCGCGGCCGGCGTGTTCACCACCAACCGGGTGCAGGCCGCGCCTGTCCAGTGGACCCGCCAGGCGCTGGCCGACGGGCGGCTGCGCGCGGTCGTGCTCAACTCGGGCGGCGCCAACGCCTGCACCGGGCCGGACGGTTTCGCCGACACCCACCACACGGCCGAGCACGTCGCGAAGGCGCTCGGGATCGGCGCGGGCGACGTCGCGGTCTGCTCGACCGGCCTGATCGGTGTCCGGCTGCCGATGGATCTGCTCCTCAACGGCGTGACACGGGCCGTTCCCCACCTGTCCGCCGAAGGCGGCCCGGCCGCGGCCGAGGCGATCCGGACGACCGACACCGTCAGCAAGCAGGCGGTCCGGACATCGGCTGATGGCTCCGTGACAGTGGGTGGCATGGGCAAGGGCGCGGCGATGCTCGCTCCGTCCCTGGCGACGATGCTCGTCGTCGTCACCACCGACGCCGTCGCCGACGTGGCGACGCTCGGCCGCGCGGTGTCGGAGGCGGCTCGGCTGACGTTCCAGCGGATCGACTCGGATGGCTGCCTGTCCACCAACGACACCGTTCTGCTGCTCGCCTCCGGTGCGTCCGGCGTGACGCTGCCCGAGGAGGAGCTCACGGCCCTCGTCACCGAGGTCTGCATGGACCTCGGCAGGCAGATGATCGGCGACGCCGAGGGCGCCACGAAGGACATCGCGATCACCGTGACCGGCGCGGCGACCGAGGACGACGCGCTCGAGGTCGGCCGGGCCATCGCCCGCAACAACCTGCTCAAGTGCGCCCTTTACGGCAAGGACGCCAACTGGGGCCGGGTGCTCGCCGCGATCGGCACCACCAGCGCCGCCTTCGAGCCCGACGAGCTCGACGTCGCGATGAACGGCGTCTGGGTCTGCCGGGCCGGCGCGCCCGGCGAGTCACGCGACCTCGTCGACCTCTCCGGCCGGGAGATCGCCATCATCGCCGACCTGCACGCGGGCGGCGCCGAGGCGACGATCTGGACCAACGACCTGACCGACGGCTACGTCTACGAGAACTCGGCCTACTCAACTTGATGGTTCGCTCCGTCCGTGCACGGCCCTACGGCCACGACCTTGCTTCGCGGCGGTCGTGACCTCCGGGCCGTGCACGGACTCCGCTCACGGTCTTCGCTCCGTCCGGCCCGTCACAAGTCCGCTTCGCTTCGCTTGCGGCCTTGCGCCGTGCCGGACTCCGCGAAGACATGGGGTAAGCGCGAAAGACAGGTTTCTGGAAGAAAAAGACAGGTTTCTGGAAGAAGGGGTCATGACGGTTATGGACGGCGCCGGCGGCGCGGCGGCGCGGGCGGGCGGGCCGGCGCGGGCGCGCGGGCACGCGGCGCTGCCGAAGACCAGGGTGCTCGTCGAGGCCCTGCCCTGGCTCGCCCGGTTCCACGGCGCCACCGTCGTGATCAAGTACGGCGGCCACGCGATGACGACGCCGGCGCTGCGCGAGGCGTTCGCCGAGGACGTGGTGTTCCTGCGGCTGGCCGGGATCAGGGTCGTCGTCGTGCACGGCGGCGGCCCGCAGATCACCGCGCACCTGAACCGGCTGGGCGTGGAGTCCGAGTTCGCCGGCGGGCTGCGGATCACCACCCCGGAGACGATGCAGATCGTCCGGATGGTGCTCGTCGGCCAGGTGAACCGGGACGTCGTCGGCCTGGTCAACAACCACGGCCCGTTCGCCGTCGGCCTGTCCGGCGAGGACGCGAACATGTTCACCGCCCGGCGCCGCGGCGCGATCGTCGACGGCGAGGAGGTCGACATCGGCCTGGTCGGCGACGTCGTCGAGGTCGCTCCGGAGACGGTGAACGCGCTGCTCGACTCGGGCAAGGTCCCGGTGGTGGCGACGGTCGCCCGCGGCGAGGACGGCGGCGTCTACAACGTCAACGCCGACACCGCGGCCGCGGCGCTCGCCGTCGCCCTCGGCGCGGCCAAGTTCGTCGTGCTCACCGACGTCGACGGCCTCTATGCCGACTGGCCGGACTCGGATGAGGTGATCAGCGAGCTGGACGCCACCGAGCTCGAGGCGCTGCTGCCCAGCCTCACCGCCGGGATGATCCCGAAGATGGAGGCGTGCCTGCGCGCCGTCCAGGGCGGCGTGCCGCAGGCGCACGTGCTTGACGGCCGGGTGCCGCACGCCGTCCTGTTGGAGATCTTCACCGACGAGGGCGTCGGCACCCTGATCACCCCGGATGCGAAGGGGGCGGATCCCGCCGCGATGCCCCGGCCCGCCATGCCAGCCGCGACCATGCCAGCCGCGACCATGCCAGCCGCGACCGCGCCGACCATGACCACCAAGACCGGAGGCCTCCAGTGACTACGACCACCGCGGTCCCGCCGGCCGCCGACGCCGTCAGCGCGGCCGGGCCCGATCTGTTCGACCGGCGGGACAAGGTCATCATGGGCACCTACGGCCGGCCGGTCGTAGCGCTCACCCGCGGCGAGGGCACCCGGGTGTGGGACGCCGACGGCAGGGAGTATGTCGATCTCCTCGCCGGGATCGCCGTGTCCGCCCTGGGCCACGCCCACCCGGCCGTCGGGGCGGCCGTCGCCGCCCAGCTCTCCCAGCTCGGCCACACGTCGAACCTGTACGTCAACGAGCCGCAGGTGCTGCTCGGCGAGCGGCTGGTGGCCCTGGTCGGCACGGACGCCCGGGTGTTCTTCGCGAACTCCGGCGCCGAGGCCAACGAGTGCGCGATCAAGATCAGCCGCAAGACGGGCCGCACGGAGATCATCGCTACCGACGGCTCGTTCCACGGCCGGACGCTCGGGGCACTGTCGATCACCGGCCAGCCCGGCAAGCGGGCGCCGTTCGAGCCGCTCCTGCCCGGCGCGCGGTTCGTCCCATACGGCGACGCCGCGGCGCTGAAGGACGCGATCAGCGAGCGCACCGCCGCGGTGTTCCTGGAGCCGACGCTAGGCGAGGCCGGCGTGATCCCGCCGCCGCCCGGCTACCTGGCCGCCGCGCGAGCGCTGTGTGACGAGACGGGGGCGCTGCTGGTCCTCGACGAGGTGCAGAGCGGCATCGGCAGGACCGGGGCCTGGTTCGCCCACCAGCACGAGGGCGTCCTGCCCGACGTCCTCACGCTCGCCAAGGGGCTCGGCGGCGGGCTGCCCATCGGGGCCTGCGTCGGCCTCGGCGCAGCCGGGAGCCTGCTGGGCCCCGGCGAGCACGGCAGCACCTTCGGCGGCGGCCCCGTCGTCTGCGCGGCCGCGCTCGCCGTCCTCGACACCATCGAGTCCGACGGGCTGCTGGCGTCGGCCACGCGGGTCGGCGAGCGGCTCGCCGACGGCATCCGGGCCGCGGCGGCGGCGGGCGTTCCGGGTGTCGCCGGGGTGCGTGGCGCGGGCCTGTGGCGGGCGATCGAACTGTCGACGCCGACGGCCGGCGCCTTCGAGACCGCGGCCCGTGCCGCCGGCTTCCTGGTCAACGGGATCGCGCCGAGCACCGTCCGGCTCGCCCCGCCGCTCGTGCTCACCGACGCCGACGCCGATGCCTTCCTCGCGGCCCTGCCCGGCATCGCCACCGCCGGGGCGGAACAGGCCTCCTGATGCCGAAGGGGCCCAAGATCCAGCCGGCGTTCAGTCGGCGCCCGAACCGTAAGGTCAGCCCATGACGATCCGCCACTTTCTCCTGGACAGCGACCTGACGCCCGCCGAGCAGGCGTCGGTGCTGGACTCCGCCGACCGGCTGAAGGCGACGCGGCGCTCCCCGGCCGCCGGCCGCCCGCTGGCCGGCGCGTCGGTCGCGCTGATCTTCGAGAAGCCGTCGGCCCGCACCCGGGTGTCGTTCGAGGTCGGCGTCGCCGAGCTCGGCGGCCATCCGGTCGTCCTGGACGCCAACACGGTTCAGCTGGGCCAGCGCGAGTCCATCGAGGACGTGGCGCGGGTGCTGTCCCGCTACGTCGACGCGATCGTCATCCGCACCTTCGGCCAGGAGCGGGTCGACCGGATGGCCGCCGCCGCCTCCGTGCCGGTGGTCAACGCGCTGTCCGACTTCACTCACCCCTGCCAGGCGCTCGCCGACCTGCAGACGATCCGCGGCGCGTTCGGCTCGCTGGCCGGCGTGACGCTGACCTATGTCGGTGACGGCAACAACGTCGCGCACTCGCTGCTGCTCGCCGGCGCGATGGCCGGGATGCGGATCCGGATCGCCACCCCGCCGGGCATGGAACCGGACGCGGACGTCGTCCGCCAGGCCACCGAGATCGGCGCGGGTACCGGTGGCGCCGTGGAGGTCCTGAACGACCCGCGCGCGGCGGCCGACGGCGCCGACGTGCTCTACACCGACGTCTGGACGTCCATGGGCCAGGAACCGAGCACCGCCGGCCGCGTCGACACGTTCCGGCCGTACCAGATCAACGAGGCGCTCGTCGCCGCGGCCGGGCCGTCCGCGATCGTGATGCACTGCCTGCCGGCGCACCGCGGCGAGGAGATCACCGGCGCAGTGATCGACGGGCCGCGGTCGGTGGTCTTCGACCAGGCCGAGAACCGCCTGCACGCCCAGAAGGCACTGCTCGGCTTCCTGTTCGCGGGCCCCGGCGGCGCGGGCGGCCCGAACGGCGCCGCGCCCTCGACGACCGTCGCCGGGGCGGCCGTCTGACATCGGGAAACAGCCTCATGGCCGCACGCCTCATGGCCGCGAGGCCGCGGCATCGTCGAGGCTCCGGCATCCTCGCGGCGGGTCCCCCCGCGACCGACTCCATCGTGACGACTACAGGGGTGCTATGACATCGGGCACGAGGCCGGCGGCGCCGCTGACCAAACGCGCCCGGCACGCACGGCTGGCCGCGCTGGTCGCGGCGCACCCGGTGCGCTCCCAGACCGAGCTCGCCCGGCTGCTCGCGGCCGAAGGTGTCCGGGTGACCCAGGCGACGCTGTCGCGCGACCTGGAGGAGCTGGGCGCGACCAAGGTCCGCGGCCAGGACGGCACCCTCGTCTACACGGTCGACGCGGGGCTCGCGCCGGCCGAGACGGTCCGGCTGCCGCTGTCCCGGCTGTGCGAGGACCTGCTGGTGTCGGCGGAGGCCAACGGCGACCTCGTCGTGCTGCGCACCCCGCCGGGCGCCGCGCAGCTGTTCGCGTCCGCGCTGGACCGCGCCGCACTGCCGGAGGTCATGGGCACCATCGCCGGCGATGACACGGTCCTCGTCGTCTGCCGGGCGCTCGCGCCGCCCGCCGGTGGCGAGGACGAGCCGGCCGCGGCCCGCGGCGGGCTGGAGCCGACGGTGGTGGCCGCGCCGGCGGCGGCGGCCGTGCCGACCGGGCCCCGGCTGGCCGCCCGCCTGCTCGGGCTCGCCGAGGGCCGTGGCCGGCTCGGCGGGGACGACGAGGAGGATCCGCCGGCCGGCGGATCCGTATCGGTGCCGGTGCCACCGGGGACGCGCGAGCGCCTGGAGCGTGCCCCCACCCGCGTGAACTGACGCCAGACGGTAGGCCGGGCCTGACCCACCGGAGCCGTACTGGCCCGGACGGCCCTGACCGGGCAACACGGGGCGGCGCGTCGAGCGGTCGGCGCGAACGCACCCATCCGGCCAGGTAGACGTCGGCCGAGGTCATCGGTTACTGGTTACTGGTCACGGGTTGCTGGTCACCGTCAGCGGCCGGGCGACGAGGGCAGCCACGAGTACGAACGTCCGTGTCACGCCGATCGACGTGACACGCGCTATACGCGGCGCCGTGAGACACGAGCGCCGTGAGACGCCGTGAGACACAGACGAGGCCGCGACGCAGGCAGTCGCGTGACGTAGGGAGCAACTGAGGTGGAGACGACCGGCGGCAGCCCGGGCGAGACGGCGCGGGAGGCCGGCCAGGCCAGCGAGGCCGGGGGAGCGCCGCTGCGGCTGTGGGGCGGGCGGTTCGCTGGCGGGCCGGCTGAGGCACTCGCGCAGCTCTCGGTGAGCGTGCACTTCGACTGGCGGCTCGCCCCGTATGACCTGCTCGCGTCGAAGGCACACGCCCGGGTGCTGCACCGCGCCGGGCTGCTCGACGAGGTCGAGCTCGCCGCGATGCTCGGCGCGCTCGACGAGGTGGCCGCCGACGTCGCGGCCGGGCGGTTCCTGCCCACCGTCGAGGACGAGGACGTGCACACCGCGCTCGAGCGCGCCCTGATCGAGCGGCTCGGGACCCTCGGTGGCAAGCTGCGCGCCGGCCGCAGCCGCAACGACCAGGTCGCGACCGACCTGCGCCTCTACCTGCGCGCGGCCGCCCGCCAGGTCGCCGCGGCCGTGACCGGCCTGTCCGAGGCCCTCGTCGACGTCGCCGAGGCGCACGTCGACACGCCGGCGCCCGGGATGACCCACCTTCAGCACGCCCAGCCGATCTCGTTCGGCCATCAGCTGCTCGCCCACGTGCACGCGTTCGCCCGCGACGTGGACCGACTGCGTGACTGGGACCGCCGGGCGGCCGTCTGCGCTCTCGGCGCCGGTGCCCTGGCCGGCTCGTCGCTGCCGCTGGACCCCGAGGGCGTCGCCGCCGAGCTCGGTTTCGACCGGGCGTTCGCCAACTCGATCGACGCCGTCTCGGACCGCGACTTCGCCGCCGAGTTCCTCTTCGCCGCGGCGATGATCGGCGTACACCTGTCCCGCCTCGGCGAGGAGCTGGTGCTGTGGACCACCCGAGAGTTCGCCTGGGTGGAACTGGACGACGCCTTCGCCACCGGCAGCTCGATCATGCCGCAGAAGAAGAACCCCGACGTCGGTGAGCTGGCCAGGGGCAAGTCCGGCCGGCTCATCGGCCACCTCGCCGGCCTGCTGGCGACGCTGAAGGGCCTGCCGCTCGCGTACGACCGTGACCTGCAGGAGGACAAGGAGCCGGTGTTCGACGCCGTCGACACCCTGCTCGTCGTGCTGCCGGCAGTGACGGGAACGGTGGCGACCATGAAGGTGCGGGCCGAGCGGCTCGCCGCCGCGGCGCCGGACGGGTTCTCGCTGGCCACCGACGTGGCCGAGTACCTCGTCCGGCGCGGGGTGCCGTTCCGGTCCGCGCACGAGGCGGTGGGCGCGCTGGTCGCCTGGTGCGTGGTGGAGGGGGCCGACCTGCACGAGGTGTCCGACGAGCGGATGGCCGAGATCAGCCCCGAGCTGACGCCCGACGTGCGGGCGGTGCTGTCGGTCGCGGGGGCCCTCGATGCCAGGTCTGCGCCCGGGGGGACCGCGCCGGCGCGGGTGCGCGACCAGATCGCGGCTCTGCGCGGCACGCTCGCCGCCGACCGGGCGTGGGGCGTCGGCTGACGACCGGCCCGGGCGCCGGGCCGCGCCCTGACGGCGCCCCTCAGGCGGTGCCGGAGGCCGCCGTGGCGCGGCTGGGCCCGGCGACGTCGCCTGGGCCGGCACCGGGGTCGCCGGTGCCGGCGGGGCAGACAGCGCGGACAGGGCAGACCGAGCCGCCGGCAGGTGAGCCGCCGGCGGCCACACCCGCCGGGCGGGCGTTGCCTGAGGAGTTCTATGTCCGGCCCGTGCTGACCGTGGCGCGGGACCTGCTCGGCGCGACGGTCCGGCATGGGCCGGTCCGCGTGCGGCTCACCGAGGTCGAGGCATATGGCGGGACGGACGATCCGGCCTCGCATGCCGCGCGCGGACCGACGCCGCGGTCCGAGGTGATGTTCGGGCCGCCCGGGCGGGCATATGTGTACTTCATCTACGGGATGCACTGGTGCCTGAACCTTGTCTGCGAGCCGGCCGGCTGGGCGGCCGCGGTGCTGGTGCGCGCCGGCGAGGTCCTGGACGGGCTGGACGTGGCGCGTGCGCGTGCGCCCCGGCTGACCGATCGGGACCTCGCCCGCGGCCCCGGCCGCCTGGCGCGTGTGCTGGGCGTCGACGGATCCCTGACCGGCTCGCCTGTGACGGGCGGCGGACCGATCATCGTCGAGCAGGGGCCGGGCCCAGGGGCCGAGGGCGGCATCGGCAGCGTGCTGACAGGACCGCGCGTCGGCGTGCGGGCGGCCCACGACCTGCCGTGGCGGCTGTGGCTGGCGGGGAACCCGACGGTGAGCAATCGGGCCCCGGCGCCCCGCGGGCCCGATGCCGCTGGGCAGCCCCAAGCCGTTGGACGAGCGGAAGACGGCCGGCGGTCCGAAGGCGGCCGAAGCCTAGGCGATCCGCCGAAGTCCCATCGCCGTAGTGGGATGCGGACCAAGCCCGGCCAACCAGACTCCCATACCAGCCAACATCGTCCAGTCGGGTCGCCGATGCTGTGACACAGCTCACATCGATTTTGGTCGTCTGCGTTTGACGCTTGCCGCCGCTCGACCGTAATGTTCTCTACACGGCGCCGGAACAGGCGGAACGCCGAGCCCCACATGTGAGGTTCGAGCGGATCCGACAGCTAGCGCCGGGAGCATCCCGAAGGGGACGCCGGACGTGGCGGTCGCCGAGCAATCGGAGCAGGCTGACACGATCCATCTGGTCTTCTGATCAGCGAGTCAAAGCGCCGGTGTCCACACCGTTGGTGTGGATCTGGTTCATGCGTCCGCTCCTTGAGAACTCAACAGCGTGCCATAGAAGTCAGTGCCATATTTTGACCCCGTTCCGCGGGTGGTGCTGGTGTCGGGCCTGGATGGTCTGGTGCTGGTGTTGTCTGTGGGGGTTTGTAAGGTTCCTTTGGCATTTGATGGACGATCTACGGATCTGTGTCCATATTTTGTCGGGGTTTCTCCCATCGAGGGAGTTTTAGAGCATCGATGGAGAGTTTGATCCTGGCTCAGGACGAACGCTGGCGGCGTGCTTAACACATGCAAGTCGAGCGGACCTTCGGGTCAGCGGCGAACGGGTGAGTAACACGTGGGCAACCTGCCCCAGGCTCTGGAATAACT
>NZ_MBLO01000016.1 GCF_001854805.1 Pseudofrankia coriaricola | reverse complement strand
GGACCTGCCGGATCGGCTAGGCCGATCCGGCACGGGACTCCAGACGTCGGCCCGCTGATCGTCCCGGGCGGGCGTCCGAGCCGGTCAGGTAAGCCGCAGCCCGCCGTCGCAGGGCAGGACCACGCCGGTGATGAAGCTGTTCTCCAGGACCGCGACAATCGCCGCGGCGACGTCATCGGGTCGGCCATTGCGCCGGACCGGAGTCCGACGTGCGAACTGGTCGAACGCGGCCCGTCGGGCGTCTTCTGGCATTTCGTCCCACCAGCCGGTCTCGATGACGCCGGGGGACACGGCGTTGACTCGCCGTGGGGCCAGCTCGACAGCGAGTGGTCGCACCGCGGCCTCCAGAGCGCCGTTGACCGCGGCCAAGCCCGCGGTCCCCGGCAACGCGGCCTGCGCCGAACCCGCGGTCACCAACGTGATCGAGCCGTCCTCGGCGAGTGTCGGTAGCGCCAGCGCCACGGCCCGCAGATGGGCGACCGGCTTCCCCAGAAACGCCCCGGCGAGGTCGGTGTCGGCGAGCTCCGCCGCCGGACCGGCCCCGCCACGCCGGGTGACTGTGACGACCAGGTCGCTGATCGGTCCCGCCTCGCTGAAGAACCGCCGCAACGCGCCGACGTCCTCGGCATCCACCTCAAGTCCCCTGKCCGTACCGCCCAGTTCCTTGACCGCGGCCTCGAGTCGGTCGCGGTTGCGCCCGCCGAGGGTGACCTGCACGCCCCGGCCAGCGAGCAGCCGCGCCGTGGCGAAACCGATCCCGGCGCTGCCGCCGAGGAYGGCGACGTGACGATCTTGCATGGTGCTGCTCGCGGACATCGCGAACCTCCGTTTCCGAACGACCCGTTCGCAAACGCTACACCAGATACCGAACGGACCGTTCGGTTACGATGCGGAGGTGAGCGAACAACCCGTCCGCCAGCCAGGGCGGCCGCGAAGCGAGCGAGCGCGGATGGCGGTCCTGGAGGCGACCCTGGCGCTGGCGGGCGAGGTGGGACCGGCCGGGCTCTCCATGGAGGCCATCGCGAAGCGGGCCGGCGTCAGCAAGGAGACGCTGTACCGCTGGTGGCGATCCAAGACCGAGGTGATCCTCGACGCGATGGCCGAACGCGGGCAGGAGACCATCCCGCTCCCCGACAACGGCACCCTGCCAAGCGACTTGCGGGCCTTCCTGCGGTCCACCGTCGAGTCCGCCGACCACACCACCGTGCGTCTCCTGCGTGCCGTCGCGGCGGCGGCAGCCACGGACCAGGCCGTGGCCCATGACGTCCGGGACCGGTTCCTCGTCACCAGACGGGCCGCCCTGGGAACTCTCCTGGACCGGGCCGTAGCCCGGGGCGAGCTCCCCGATGAGCACACGACGCCGCTACTCGACTTCGTCTACGGCTCTCTGTGGTACCGGCTGATCTTTGACGTCGGTCCACTCGACCACACCTGGGCCGACGAAACAGTCGCGGCAATCACGGCGATCTTGTAACGGCTGCCCGAGCGCCTGCCTGATCGGTCCGAAGTCGTCCCCAGGAACTGGGGCGAGGCGGGCAAGTCGCTCGCGGGAGGGATCCACGGTGACGGGACGGGCCTGTGCCGCCTACGCCGCGAACCTCCGGTCCGGGAACCGTTCCTCCCAGCTCCGCCGTACGCAGGGGGAGGAACAGCTGCCGCCAGACCTGCCGGAGCACCGCTCCGTTTGGGGTAGGAACGCAGGTCGTCAGCCCGGGTCGCCTCCCGGATCACGCGTTCGTACATCACGTTCCGCTCGGCCGGATCATCCAGGTGGAACTCCGCCTGCTCCGATGCTCTCGACTACGATGGACTGTCAACTGTTCCTGAAGTTTGGCCCTCTGGGGCCCGCAGGTCCCCAGAGGGGTCAGTTTCGAGGAGTCGACGACAACTGTGCACTTAGATTCGCCTCGACCCGCGGATTAGGAGATCAGCGACGGTCCGTCCGCCTACGTCCGTGGACGTCCGTCAGCTCAGCTCACCCGCCGTCCGCACCTGCCCCCCGTGACAGGTGCGGACGGGCACCGTGCGTGGCTCAGTGGGCGTCGAGCTCGGCGATGGCCTGGCCGGCGCCGAAGTCGGGTGGCGTGCCGAGTGGGCTGTCGAGGATGTAGTGGCCGGCGGGGATGCGGGTGATGGTGTAGCCGGGTTCGTCGCCGACTGGCTGGCTGACGGTGACGACGTCGGCGATCTGCTGGAAGTCGGTGCGGCCGGCGGCGACGTCGGCGGCGGTCGCGGTGGCGCCGTCCTTGGCCTTGCCGACGAGCAGGATGAAGCCCGCGCGGTTCGGGTCCCCGGTGTTGGTGAACCGGATGGCCACCGGGCCGGCGGTGACCGAGGCGGGCACGCCGGTGAGCGTGCCCGCGTCGTTGGTGACGTCGAGCTTCGGGTATCCGCAGTGGTCGTACATCCAGGCGTCGACGGCGTGGCCGGCCTCGGTCAGGCCGCTGCTGTCGAGGTCGAACGGCTTGCCCTGCTTGGCGCCGTTGACCACGGCGATCAGTTTGTCCGCCTGGCCGGTCAGTTCGGCGGGCAGGTTGGCGCGCAGGGCGGTGGCCGCCGGCTCGATCGCCGCGGCGAACGCGCGCAGGTCGTCGGCGGTGGGGGCGGGGGCGTCCGGGTCGATGCCGGGGAAGTTGGTGGCGTTGACGGTGAGCTCGGCCTCGCAGGCCGCCTGGACCGAGCCGGCACTGGTCGCGCCGCTCGCCGTCGGCGTGGCGGCCGCTGTGTCCGCCGAGTCGGACGAGTCCGACGAATCCGACGAGCAGCTGGCGACGGCGATGAGGGCCGCCGACGCGAGCGCGGCCGCCGCGGCGACCGCGCGCCGACGGTGGTGGGATCGCACGATCATGATGTCACTCCCAGGAAGAGATGCCCAGACGGGCGGGATGAACGGGGCAAAAAGGGCATGGCAAAGCCAACGGATGGGAGAGGAAGGGCTACGAACGGGAGACGGGACGCCGACGCCTCGGCGGCCCAGCTACCGGGTCGGCCGGGTCGGCGTGACTCCTCATGCCCATACAGTCGCGCGCGGCGCACCAAACGGATCAAGATCGCAAATAGTCCTCGGATTCCGTCACGGAGGCCGCCCTAGGAGACGGGCCACTCGACTCGTTCGACCTCGCCCGGCTCCACCGGTACCACGCAGCTCTTCGCCATCTGGTCGAAGAAAGATCCATGAGCACCCAGCCCGCGAGCCTGGCCGTCACCAGTTGCCGTGAGACAAGGACGCCGTCTATGTGCTGCCGCGCTCGACGGCCGCGGTGCGGCCCGGTCGACCAGCACGGCCCGGTTGCTCCTGATCTTGTGACGAAGTGGCTCGACCTCGAGCAGCGATCCGCCGACCGGGTAGGAGATCCACTGGGTGAACAGCCTGGTTGAAGACGCGTACACCGGTGCGTAGACCTCGGCTAGCAGATCCCAGGTGCGGCCGAAGAGTTCGAACAGCCGTGGGCGGTCGGGTGCGCGGTGCCGTTGGACGGCGGCTGCCACGGTCCGTCACCGACGCTCGTGGGCTCGGGCTGTGTCATCGTGCTCGTTCGCGGTGGACGAGGTCAGGGCTGATTGCTTTGTCACGAGAAGCGGAGCGACGGCCGCCAGGGCGAAGACCGCGGCCAAGGTGAGCCAGCCGGCCCGCCCAAGGGCTAGCACGGCGCCGGTCATGAGCAGCGGCCCGACGGCCCGGCTGAAGGCACGGCCCAGGCTGAAGGCAGCGAGGTAGGCGTTGCGGCGGTCCGGTGGCGCGATCGTGAACGAGACAGTCCACGCCGAGCCGACCTGAGTGATCTCGCCGAGGGTCAGCAGAACGACAGACACCGTCAGCGCGACAACGGTGAACGTGGCCGAACTCTCCGACGCCATCGCGAATCCGACGCTCGCCGCCGCCAGGCACAGTGCGGCACCCGCATAACCGCGCACCGCGCGTGTTGGGGTGGTCGCTAGCTTGCCAGCCGGGTACTGCAGGGCGATGGCGATGACACCGTGAACCGTGTAAAGCACGCCGACGAGGCTCAACGGTGCGTCGGTCCGGGTCGCCAGCCATATCGGGAAGGCGACGTTGAGAATCGGCTGCCACAGGCTCAGAACGGCGTCGTAGGCGGTCCAGGCTTGCAGTCGGGTATCGCGCAGCGCCGCCCAGCGGTCGCCAGATGGGCGTCTAATCACCTGGGTGCGGATTGGCAAGAGCGCGAGGATGACGGCCGCTACGACGAACGCGACCGCGTCGGCGATGAGCAGCAACTGGAACGCGTGCGGCAGGCCCAGGCCGAGTACAAGGCCCGCGCTGAGGCTGCCGACGCTGATGCCGACGTTGATGACGGTGCGGTGCAGGGCCAGTACCTTGGTGCGGCGGTCGGCGGCGGTCACCTCGCCGACCAGTGCCTGGATCAGGGGCGGCGCGGCCTGCTGGGTGACGGCCACGACGAAGGTCACCACCAGGAACGGTAACCACCCGTGCGCCGTGAGGTAAGCCGCGGTGGCCACGCCCTGGATCAGCTCGACAGACACAAGTACCCGACGTGGCCCGAACCGATCGGCCATCCGCCCGACCGGTAATGCCACGAGCATCGCGGCCAGCGCCGCCACGGTCAGCCCTGAACCGACCGCCACTGTGGACAGGCCGACGACGCGGACGAAGAACACCGTGGAGACCGCGAGGAATAGACCTGTGCCGATCCAGTCGACGAGTGCGGCCGCAAGCAGCCAAGGAAGGAACGCACCGGCGCGTGGCGGAGCCGTCATCGGCTGAGCCCTACCTGTACACGGTGACGTGGTCGACTGTGATGCCGCGTTCGGCGAGAAGTTCCTCGACATCCCGGTACGACAGGGCGAACCGGAGGTACCAGCGGACTCCGAGCACGATCACCTCCGGTGGGACCGGAAGCCGGTGAACTCCGAGGTCGGCACCACAGGACGGACACGGTCTCGCCGCATCATCCGATCATGCCCGACACCCGACCTTCGTCATATGCGACAGTGCCCCATGTCCAGCCCTGGGCCGGCGATGTAGCCATCCAGCGAGATGGCCAGGGCATGAACCCGCAGCTATCGAGGGGTGGCGGCCGACCGTGAACGAGGAGGCAGCGGCGCACGGTGAGCTGGTGGACGACGTCCGGCTTGGCGTTCCGCTGTTCACGACCGCCGACGTCGCCCGGCAGGTCCTGCTCGACCACACGGTCCTGGTGCACCACGCTCGACGCCTACGCAGGGCTCACCGGGCGGGCGGAAGAGTCGGCCACGGCCCGGTCCGGCCGGGGCTCGTCACCACGCTGCCTGTACAGTTGCCCGCCGATCCCTCGGTTCCGTTCGTGGGCCTGGTCGAGGCGCTGGTCCTCGCCGCGTTCTGCCAGGCTCCGATGCCCCGGCAGCAGATCGAGTTCACCCTGCTCGTGCTGCGCGGTGGCGCGCCCGTCGCGGCGGTGCTGAGCCGGTACCGCGCCGGCGAATCCGTGGCTGATCTCGCCCACGACTTCGATGTCCCAGCCGCCGAGATCAGCGACGCGGCAGTCGTCGACGCCCACAGGGCATCCTGATCATCGCAGCTACACTGGATCTATGTCAATTTTGCCGGAACTGCACGGCTCATTGCTGATACGCACGGATTTTTCTGATGACGACGTCTGGGAAGCGGTCTGCGCGGCGAGCGTCACGACCTCGCCCGAGGGGTTCGAGGCACACCTGCTCTTCATCAGTGACCCGGCGTTCGCGGATCTGACCGTCGAGCAGGTCATGGCACTACCGGGCGCACGACACTACAACGCTCTATTCATCGTCGATCACGTCACGATTTCTGATCGGGAGACGCCGATCCTAGCAGTTGATCTGAATCGCGAACCTGGGCGCACCCTTCGAGTGATACCGGCCAAGATGCAGAGTGTAGAGAACAACCTCTGGGTAACCAACATGGATTTCTCTGAGTTTGTCGACGCAGCTGACCCGGATGGAGTCTTTCGCGGCTTCGCTGGCACCCGTTGACGGCCACGCACCGCGCTGCACAGAACTACAGCAACAGTGAGCTTCGATAGTGTCAACTCGGGATCGCGCATGGCTGCGCGGCGCGGACGCGCCGCCGGCGGATGATCGCACTCCGTACACCATGTTCAACACCTACGGTCCCGGAGACGGAGACGGTACTGAACTAGCCCTGACCGAGTCGCCTAGTTGACGGTCGGGGTTGCAGTCGGGCTCGCGTTGGGATCCTGGTCGGGCTCGCCGATAGGTTTGGGCGGTCCTTCATGGCGCGATTTGGCCGGCGCTACGTCGCCGACCACCCCGCGATCTGATGGCCTTCCTCGCGGACGCTCACCGCAACAGAGGCGTGCTTCCCCGGTCCGCCGCCGCCTACCTGATCGGCCACCTCAAGCTTCAACACCTCGCCGTCCGGCGGAAGAGTTCCCGCATTATCGCAACGGCGTCCTCGATGGCGGCCAATGCTTCCTCACGCCGACCAAGATTGGAAAGTTGGGTGGACAGGTTGTTCAGAGACCTAGCGAGGTCGGGGCGGAACGCCTCGGACCGACCCGCCGCCAGATCACGGTAGACCGCTGCGACGCTGACCCGGCCGCAGTTGCGTCGACTGCTGGCCAAGGCCGGCCGGCAACGCAACATCGACACCTGGGTCGTGCGGCTGCACGCGCTGTTCCGGGTCGAGCAGCTGCGCCAGCCGCCGCAGGTGGAAGCCGCCTTCGGCGAGCAGGCCCGGGCGCTGCTCCTGCAACTCGACGCCGCCTGCCGCGCCATCGAGCAGCTGGCCGAGGCGACCGCGACAGCGTTCGCCCAACATCAGGACGCGAAGATTCTGACCGGCTTTCCCGGCGTCGGTGGGCTCACCGCCGCACGCGTCCTGGCCGAGATCGGGGCGCCACAGTTGACAGTCCTCTGACGAAACTTCACGGGGATCTGCCGGGGGCACGCTTGAGGCGGCGGCGCGGAGACGAGCAAGCTTGTCCTGACCATCCTGGGGCGGCAAAGGAGCCGGCAGAGGCATGAGATTTCTCTTCGTCACCGCTGGCAGTCCAGCGACCGTGTTTGCTCTCACTCCCTTGGCGACGGCGGCGCGCAACGCCGGGCACGAGGTCTTCATGGCCGCCAGCGAGGAGCTGGTGCCTGCGATAGCCGGAAACGGGATTCCTCCGGTCAGCATCACGCCCGCGTCGATTCGGGACTTCATCTTCACGGACGCCGCCGGCGGGGCGGTCGCGGTACCGGACGATTCCCGGTCGGTCATGCTGCACGTGGGGCGCTCATTCGCGCGGATGGCCGAGGCCGGCCTGGAGGCGCTGTTCACGTTGGTCCGTGATTGGCGGCCGGATCTGGTGGTCGGCGGATCAGCGGCGTACGGCGCCGGCCTGGTCGCCGCGCATCTTGGCGTCCCATACATCCGGCACGCCTGGGACACCGTGGACACCACCCTCATGGACGAAGGCGCGGCCGAGATCCTTACGCCGCGGCTGTCGAAGCTGGGGCTGGACGATCTGCCGTCCCCGGATCTGCTCGTCGACATCTGCCCACCCGGCCTGCGGGCCGAACATGCACCGGCGACGCAGCCGATGCGCTGGATCCCCGGTAATCAGCAAAGGCGCCTCGAACCGTGGATGTACACCCGGGACGCCTCCGTCCGTAGGGCGCTCGTCACGGGTGGCACCCGGTCGTTCATGCCGGATAAGATGGCTTTCCTCCGTCGCCTGAGCGAGGCGCTTTCCACGCTGAACGTCGAGGTACTGATAGCGGCACCCGATGGGGTCGCGCAAGGGCTGCGCGCCGCGCTCGGCAACGTCCGCGTCGGCTGGATTCCTCTGGACGTCGCGGCGCCGACCTGCGACGTGATAATCCACCACGGTGGCGGAGTCACCTCCATGACCGCCATCAATGCGGGGATACGCCAGCTCATCGCACCAAGCGACGCCTATCTGCGGGCGGTGGCCCAGCCCATCGCCGACTTCGGCGCCGGTATCGTGCTCGAACCTGGCCAGGATTCAGCCGAGCATGTCGTGCAGGCATGCCGAGAGCTGCTCGCCGACTCGGCGTACGAACGTCGCTCGCGGATTCTCGCCACGGAGATCGCCTCGTTGCCGGCGCCCGCCGAGGTGGTCGGGCGGCTCGAGCAGTTGGAGCGGGAGCCCACCCGCTGAGCGTTCGGCGTTCCCCGCGGTCCGTCCGCCGCGCCGCGGCGTAGCGAGTCAGCTGGCTGGACAACGAGGAGGTTTTCCATGAAGACGTGCCCGTGCCAGCACCATGTCGCCCGCCGGGAGGCGGGATGACACAAAACCGCCGGCGCGAGTTTCATCGGTCTGCTGAACCTCCGTATGCTCGTCAACCACGGACGGTCACGGGCCGGCCTGGGCACCCCACTCCGCCGGTCCGACCGCGCCTCGTGACAGAGCGTGTGCCACGGGGCGTCAACCCGTTCGTGCGGACCGAGAGGCTCGATGCCTTTCGGAAGGGGCGCGCATGACCCGGCGCGTCATGGTCCTAGGTGGCACCGGGTTCCTAGGCTGGCATGTCTGTTCCACGTTCCGCGCCGCCGGCTACGGCGTTGTCTGCGTCTCCAGACGAGGAGGGTGGCCCGGGCCCGCCGACAGCGGCCTGTCGGCCCTGCGCCTCGATCTCGACACGGCGGGGGACGAGTTCGACCGGCTGCTCGCCGCCACGGCGCCCGATGTGGTGGTGAACGCGGCGGGCGTGGTGTGGCGGAGCACGCGCGCCGCCGAGAACCGGATGTGGGCCCTGCACGCTCACTTCGTAGACCAGCTGGTCAGCGCGGTCGCCGCGCTGCCCGGCACCACCCGCCTCATCCAACTGGGCAGCGCTCATGAATACGGGCCGAGCACGCCCGGCACGAGTACCACCGAGGACGAGTCGCCTTCCCCGCGCTCGGTGTACGGAAGCACCAAGCTCGCCGGGACGAGAGCCGTGCTGCGGGCCGCTCGCGCCAGGGAGATTCAGGCCATGGTGCTGCGGGTCGCCAACGTGATCGGGCCCGGCGCCCCCCGGGCGAGCCTGGTCGGCGCCGTCGCGCACCGGCTCACCGGTCCCTCGGAGGCACCGGAGCGCGAAGGCGAGCCCGTCGAGCTGTCACTCGCCCCGCTGCGGGACTGGCGTGACTTCGTCGATGTCCGGGATGTCTCTGCCGCCGTGGTCGCGGCGGCCGATCCGGCGCGCGACGTCACCGGGCACATCATCAACATCGCTCGGGGCGAGGCGGTGCCCGTACGCCGGCTGGTCGAGACTCTGATCTCTCTCTCGGAGCGGCCCGTACGGCTCGTCGAACAGCAGTCGCCGGGACCGGACCGGACCGGCCGTGCCGATCTTGGGTGGCAGCAGCTGGACGTGTCGCGTGCGCAGCGGCTCCTCGCCTGGCGGCCCGCCGTGAGCCTGGAGGCATCGTTGGCGGACCTGCTCGAGTCCACGCGCGAGGGAGTTCCCGCGGGCAGTCCCAGGGGGGTGAACCGGCGGACGTCGTACTTCCCGCCAGGCCGAGCATGACGGTGACCACCCCCGAGCCACGAGCATGACCGACCCCCGACAGGCAGGTCCCACCATGCGCGTCCTGATGATGACCACACCCGTTCCCACCCATTTCACGTCACTGGTGCCGCTGGCCTGGGGGCTGCGGGCCGCCGGCCACGAGGTGATCGTCGCCGCGCAGCCTGACGTCGTGCCGACGGCGCGTTCCGCCGGTCTGGTCGCCGCGAGCGTGGGCGAGAAATTCGACATCATCGCCTACCTGCGCTCCAAGCTGCCGGATGACAAGCGACCGCTGGAGGCGTGGCCCAGGCCCGCCGCGGACCAGATGGGGTTCTTCGGCCGGGTGTGGATGAACCACGCACGGAGGATGCTTCCCGATTACCTGGACCTGGCACGTGACCTGCGACCTGACCTGATCATCGCGGAGCAGCTGGAGTACGCGTCGCTGCTCCTGGGCGGCATCCTCGGCAGGCCGGTCATCCACCACCGCTGGGGCGTCGACGGCATCTCGGACCTGGCCTTGCGTGACGCCCGTCTCGAACTCGCCGACCTGGCAGCCGAGTCGGGCCTGCCGGCCCTTCCCAGCCCGGTCCACAAGCTCGATCCCTGCCCACCGTCACTCCAGACGCCCACCGCCGCGGCGGGAACGCCCATCCGCTACGTCCCGTTCAACGGCACCGCGGTCCTGCCGGACTGGGTCCGACGTGGCCGTCTCCGCGACGCCGGCCGACGGGTGGTCATCTCGCTCGGCAGTCTCACTTTCTTCCTCAACGGCGCCGCCTTTGTGCGCAGGCTGCTGTGGGCACTCGACGAAATTCCGGCGATCGAAATGATCATCACCGTCGACCCCGCGTTCCGAGATGCCCTTCACCCGCTGCCGTCGCGGGTCCAGGTCGTCGACCCGACGCCGCTGCATCTCTTCCTGGACACCTGTGACGCGGTCGTCCACCACGGGGGCGCGGGCACGAGCATGACCGCTACCGCCGCCGGCCTGCCTCAGCTCGTCCTCCCTCAGATCGCTGACGCCTTCGACGCGGGGCAACGGCTACAGGACGTCGGGGCCGGCCTTGTCCTCGACCAGGTCGCCACACAAGACGACCCCGGCACGCTCCGCGATGCCGTGGAGGCGCTTCTGTCGAAGCCTGCGTATCGTGAGGCGGCGCTGGAACTGCGCCGGGAGATGGCTGGGATGCCGGACCCGCAGCAGGTCGCGGCCGAGCTCATGAGGGCCGACGTGGGAGCCACGGTGCGCGGCTGAATGCCAACAGGGCATCAAGCCGCCGCTGAATGACAGGATGGACGCATGCGCTGGAAAGTCCATAAAGAGGAGCCGATCTTTACCGATCCTCCGTATCTGGACATCCGGATGGCGGATGTGGAGATCACTGGCGGGCGCCACCTCCAGCATCGGCTGATTCGCACGCCGCCGGGCGCGAGCGCGGTGGTGATGGACGACAGTCAGCGCGTCCTGCTGATCTGGCGGCATCGTTTCATCACGGATCAATGGGGTTGGGAGATCCCGGGAGGCAGGATCGAGAGCGGTGAGACCCCGTTGGAGGCCGCCGCTCGCGAGGTCCTCGAGGAGACCGGGTGGCGGCCCGGCCCCATGCGTCCGTTCCTCTACTCGCAGCCCAGCAACGGGATCAGCGACTCCGAGCTCCATACCGGCATCGCGGTAGGCGCCACCTACGTCGGCGCGCCGGCTGACGAGTGGGAAGCGGAGAAGGTCGAGTGGATGCCGCTCACGCGCATTCCCGACCTGATAGCCAGACGGGAGCTCGTGAGCGGGACAAGCATCGCCGGCCTGCTCTACGCGCTGGTCAGATATCACACCAGCGGGCCTGGCTTCATGTATGAAACCGTCGGAGGCGGCCTCCTCGCCGACGAGGCCGAGTAGACAGCCGCGACGGCTGGCCTGAGGTCTGCCGATCACCGCGCGAACACCCCGGTCCTGCCGCCACCGGTGCATGGCCGTGCTGTGGTCGGTGTCGAGCCTGCCCAGCGTCAGGCCAGCGGAGCACGCAGCTGGTGATCGTCGGCGGCAATCAGCGTGGCACCGCCTCGCGGCGGTCACGGCCCGCGGCGAACGGACCACCATCATCCGGATACCTATGCCCCGGGCGTGGACGCGCCGCTCCCGGACAGCACGCGGCCGTGCCTCCCGCGATCAGACGGACTCAGACTCCGACCGTACGAGGCCTACAGCTCGGGCGGTCGATGACCAGCCGGCATCGACGTTGCCCAGGCCCGGGGCCGAGACAGCCTGGGCAGCGCCTCGGCGACCAGAGCGGACACCCACGCGGCTTGGCGCCAGAGTCGCCGCGGCGGGTCCGGTGTTCGAGCCGGAGCCGCGGGCAGGCTGCCGCCACGCCATGCGCGTGATCGCGGGACCACCGACGAGAAACCATGGTCGACAGGTCGCCCGGCGGAATGTCGACTCGTCCGGCACCCTCGCGATCCCGAGCGGCCCGGCGACCGTCTCGCCGGCGTCCGCGGCCCACTCGCCGATCGCCGTGAACGACCGCGCCCCGGCCAGCACCGCGCACGTCGCCAGCGTCAGCACCGCGGCCAGCCGATGGCGCACCCCCCGGCGTTTCCGCGGGTCAGGGACCCGGGCGGACACCGCCAGCAGTCCCGGCGGCGCGGGAGGGGCTCCGCCTGCGGTCGTGGCGGCAGCCAGCTGATCCAGTACGTGGGCAGGCGACGATAATGGTGCTGCGGGCATGGCACCTCAGGACGATCATGATGGCGTAGGAACCTCCATGATCACCCAGGTGTTGTGCCCGCTTTCACGAGGTCCCGACCCGGCCGGCACAACCCCCGACCAGCCCCACCGGACATCCTCGGCGCTTCCAACGAACCGCTCACCAGCAAACTTGCCGGGACCCCGCGGGCTCTCGGTTCTAAAAATCCGTGATCTTGCGCCGGATGCGGTCGCGACCTGGGATGACGTCCCTATTCCGAAACGGAAGTGAGATGGGCCGCCACCCCGCACAGGAACCATCCTGTGGTCCACATCACGCTTGAGCCGTCCAGACGCCCCCGTGTTAGCCTATATACACTTAGATGCCGAGCAACTACAGCGCAGCCTGCACTACGCACCCGCACCCCGCGCAGCACTCGTTCTAGTTCTACACGCAACTATCTCTCGCGCAGTGGTCGATCTCGGTGTGACCTCGTGGCCGAACCACCTCGCCTGGAGGGAATGTGATAGAACCGATCACGGGTTTTCGCGTAGCGATTCTACGGAAATCCGCTCCGGCCGGTCACGGTCTCCCTTTTCGCCGAAGCGAGGGCGGGCCACGGCGTCCCATTGATTCGAAGGTCCACAAGAGACCGGAACAGGCACTCCGGCGGGCCGTCCCGAGTCGCCGAATCCGACCTTCTCCTCTTTTTGAACTGGAGGCCGATTTTCAGTAGACGCGAGCTCGGATGGAGACCGCTAATGGCCAGGAACCAGGTACATATCAATTTTCTGGGGCCGCTTGAGGTGAGCCTTTTCCTCAGCTCGATGGACGGCGAGGCCGCGCTCATAATAACAGCGACCAAACTCCAGCAGGTCTTGGCGATGCTGGCGGCCAACGCCAACTCGATGGTGAGTATCGAGCAGCTGATCGACGAACTCTGGCCCTACGGGCCACCGAGCACCGTGAAAACCATCGTACAGACGTACGTCTATCAGTTGCGCAAGCTCTTCTCCAACAGCCTCAAGCCCTCACAGGGTGCCGAGCTTCTGGCGACCCGGCCGGGTGGCTACATCCTGGAGATACCCCGGGAGAACGTGGACGTCTTCCGGTTCCAGGACCTCGTGCGGCGCGGTAGGGATGCGCTGCACAGCGGCCAGTCCGCCCGCGCCTCCGACCTGTTGCGCGAGTCGTTGGACCTGTGGCGCGGGCCCGTGCCCGTGGATATCTCCACCGGGCCGTATCTGCATGGACTGTCCGTCTACCTGGACGAGCAGCGGCTAGAGGCGGTGTCGCTGCGCATCGACGCCGACCTGGCGAACAACCGGCACCGTGAGGTCGTAGCCGAACTTCGCTCGTTGGTGGCCACGCACTACCTGCACGAGCTCTTCTACATCCGACTGATGCAGGCTCTGCAACGCTCGGGACGCAGGGGTGACGCGCTCGCCGTGTACCGCAAGCTCTGCCGCATCCTGGACGACGAACTGGGGCTGGAACCGTCGTCGGAGGCGAAGCGGCTCCAGCACGAGATCCTCGCCAGTCACTGAGGCGTATAGCGACCACGGCTCGGACCGGGCGAGCTCCGACACCGATGTGCTGTCGGTCAAAACTGTGATCACAAAACTATGATCAGCTGCCATCGGCCGGCGGCGCACGACGGGTGACGTACTCGGTACGGCCCGTCACGTGACCGCTCGTGCCAGCGGACCGCGCGACCAGCCATCGAGCTGATTTACCGGTCCTTGAGTCAGCCATGAGACCGTGGCCTGAGTGGCCTACGGACCTGTCTCACGCGAATATCGACATGACATGCGAGCTCAGCGACCGACAAGGGAACATGGATGGTATCGCCTAAGTTCAGCGTACTCGTCGTGGAGAACGCTTCGGACGGCACGGTGCCGCTGACTCAACGGCTTCGCCGACAAGGATACGACGTCGAAGCGGTCGACACCGGGAGCGCGGCTATCGCCTCCCATGTTGACACGGACATCATTCTGCTGGATCTCGAGCTTCCCGACCTGGACGGCCTGGAGGTGTGCCGGGCGATTCGGAGCGAGAGCGACGTCCCCCTGATCGCCGTTAGTTCCCGGACCGGAGAGCTTGACCATATCCTCGGCCTGCAGGCCGGGGCGGACGACTATGTCGTGAAGCCCTACGGCTTTCACGAGCTGTTGGCCCGCATGGATGCCGTCATGCGACGGGCACGGCCGCCGGGACCCAGCGCGAAGACTGTATCCCATGGGTCACTGCGAATTGACGCGAACCTGCGCGAGGTGAGTGTCGACGGCCGGCCCATCGAGGTCACCCGGAAGGAGTTCGACCTCCTCTGGCTACTCGCCTCGCATTCCGGCACGGTCGTCCCGAGGAGAAGGCTCATGCGCCAGGTCTGGGGGGACACCT
The DNA here is from genome assembly GCF_001854805.1 of Pseudofrankia coriaricola. Taxonomy (GTDB): domain Bacteria; phylum Actinomycetota; class Actinomycetes; order Frankiales; family Frankiaceae; genus Pseudofrankia. Next base: position 46,844 of record NZ_MBLO01000016.1, on the reverse strand, counting down.
GGTCCCGCCGCACCGTGGACACCCATGTGAACAGTCTCCGGAATAAGCTCGGCGCCAACACATGGATCGTCACGGTGCGCGGGGTGGGCTTCCGCCTCGGCGAGGGCGACTCCTTCGACCAGCGGGCTTCGGGCTGACGTAGGAGACGCTCGTCGACGAATTCCCGGTCCCAAGGCCGTGGTGGTTCCGGGGGCGTCGGGATTCCCGCCGGACAGCCGCGGAGCCACCGGCCGGCCAAAGCAGACATCGATGCGCGGCGGGGCACCCGACCGCGCCCAGAGTGAGGGGATCACGTCGATGGCCACGTTGCTGGTGACCGGAGGGGCCGGCTTCATCGGCTCGAACTTCGTTCGCTACTGGGTCCAAATTCACCCGGACGACTCGGTCGTCGCGCTGGACGCGCTGACCTACGCCGGCCGGCGGGAGAACCTCGCTGACGTCGCCAGGGAAATCGCCTTCGTGCACGCCGACATCCGTGACCAGGCCGCGGTCGTCGATGCGCTGCGGGAACACAGCGTGGACGTCGTGGTCAACTTCGCCGCCGAATCGCACAACAGCCTCGCCATCATCCGTCCGGGCGAGTTCTTCGCCACCAATGTCATGGGCACCCAGGCGCTCCTGGAGGCCGTCCGGACAGTCGGCGTCGCACGCTTCCATCAGATCTCCACCTGTGAGGTCTACGGCGACATGGACCTGGAGGACCCCGGTGCGTTCACCGAGGACTCCCCCTATCTGCCACGCACGCCCTACAACGCGGCGAAGGCCGGTGGCGACCACGTCGTGCGCTCCTACGGTCACACCTACGGCGTACCGGTCACCATCACCAACTGCTCCAACAACTACGGTCCGTACCAGTTTCCCGAGAAGGTCATCCCCCTGTTCATCTCCCGAGCCCTGCGCGGCGAGGTCCTGCCGCTCTACGCCTCCACCCGCAACCGGCGGGAATGGCTCCACGTCCTCGACCATTGCCGGGCCGTCGACGCCGTCCTCACCCGGGGCCGCCTCGGCGAGACCTACCATGTCGGTAGCGGGGTCGAGGCTGACATCGAGACCATCGCCGACACGATCCTGACCGAGCTCGGCCTGCCGTCGGCGCTGAAGACGATCGTCCCCGACCGGCCCTCGCACGACCGCCGGTACCTGCTCGACTCCTCCAAACTGCGCCGCGAGCTCGGTTGGGAACCCCGGATCTCCTTCGCCGACGGGATGCGCTCGACCATCGGCTGGTACCGCGACAACGAATCCTGGTGGGCTCCGCTCATCGGTGCCTCCCCCGTCATCGAGTCCGCCTGGGCGACCACCGGACAGTAGCCGTGCCGCCGGGACGGAGCAGGCGGGCACGTGGCCGCCGGCCCACACCGGCGTCGTCGACGGCGCGGGCCGGCCAGGCGCGCCGGGCCCGCCGGCGGCGGGCCCGGCCGGCGAGGCCATGTCGTCCGGCGCGCTACTTCTCCCACTCGAAGTAGATGACGGGCGGCTCCCGCCCGGGAATCTGCTGGAGCCGGCCGTGGTCGAGCCCGATGAGCTCACGAATCGCGATCGTCTCCCCTGGCCACTTGGGGTGCGCCAGTTCGTCGAAGGCGACGATGCTCCCAGTGGTGAGATAGGGACGGATCGCCTGGAACGTGGCCAGGGTCGGCGAGTACAGGTCGCAGTCGAAGTACGCCAGCGCGATGACCGTCTCCGGGTTCTCCTCGAGATACCGCGGCACCGTCTCCAGCATGTCGCCCTGGACGACGAAGCTGCGCCGGGTCGAGCCGTAGGGCTCGGACGCCTCGTGCGCCGCCAGGACGTCACGCAGATGGCCGACCTCATCCGTCGGCATGGCGAACCGGCCGACCGCCGCGCTCGGGCTCACCCGGTCCACGTCGGCTATGTCGGGAAAACCGGTGAAGGTATCGAACCCGATCACGCGACGCAACGAGTTGTACGGCTCGTAGATGCTTCGCAGCGTCGTGAACGTTGCCAGATGACGCCCGTGCAGAACCCCGAATTCCATGATCACTCCCGGGACCCTGAGCAGGAGGCGATAGAGAGCGTCCATCGACAGCAGGTCGCTCAGCTGGTGGCGGCGCAGGTAGACCGCCAGGTTGTCGATCAGGTATTCGGGTGGGATGGGCGTCTCCGCCAACAGCTTCGTCAGCCGCTCCCGGGAGTCGCGTTCCTGCTCTGGCTCGTGCGGAACGATCAGGTGGTCCTTGTACTTGGGTTCGGTCACAGGCAGGCATCTCCTTCATCGGAATTCGGAGCGGCGGGCGGGTGTCGCATGACCAGCATTCAGGTGGACCTCGCGCGACCCAGTTGCCCGGCGTGGGCCCATGGCCAACCGCTCGGGCCCAAGCCCACGGTGCGACGGATTCACGGGCACCGGAATACACCCCTGACCGATGCCCCATCACCTTCCAGAAGCTTGCTCGCCGTCCCGCCGGGCCTCAACCGTCCTTGTGGCGGATACCGGTGAATTTTCGTCAGAGAACGGTCAACTCCCGCCGGCGCGTCCCGGCCGCCCGGGCGAGCTCGCTCCCGGCGGTCCGGCCGCGGCCCTGAACGGCGGCGGCCCTGGACGGCGGCGGCCCTGGACGGCGGCGGCCCTGGACGGCGGCAGGCCGCCGGTTCACGCCCGCTCCAAGGTCCCGGTCAGTCCCAGCCACCGCTGGCTGCGGTCCGGGTGACGTAGTCCTCGAAGGGTGTCGGCGGCCGGTCGAGGGCTCGCTCGACGCCGTCGGCGAGAGCGGAGTCGTGGCCGTCGCGGATGGCGGTCAGAACGCTGGTCAGCATGCGTGCGACGTCCGGTGGGACGCCGACGGCGATCTGGCCTTCGATGTAGGCCTCGGGTTCGACGTCCGTGTGCTGGATGGCGCGGCCGGTTGCCTTCGCGATGAGGTCGGTAGCCTCTCCGAAGCTGATCGCGCGAGGGCCCGTGAGCAGGTAGGTCTGCCCGTGGTGACGGTCCTGGGTGAGGGCCTCGGCGGCGATTTCGGCGATGTCCTCGGCGTCGATGAACGGGGTGCGTCCGTCTCCCGTGGGCAGGACGAGGCTCCCGCTGAGGATGCCAGGTCGCCAGGAGTCCTCACTGAAGTTCTGCGCGAACCAGGTTGGCCGTAGGATCGTCCAGCCCACGCCGGAGCCACGCACGGCCGTTTCGGCGGGCTTGAGCGGATGACCGTCGTAGTCCGCGCCACCGGCGGTCAGGAGGACCAGCCGCCGCGCGCCCGCGGCGGTCGCCGCGGTCACGAAGGCGGGGATACGCCGCGAGCCGTCCACACTCGCCGCTCCCAGATCTGGCTCGACGAGATAGACGGCGCTGGCACCGTCGAGCGCGGGCGCCCAGGTCTCGGGCTTCGCCAGGTCGAAGGTGACGTCCGCGCGCGCACGGGCCGCGGTCCGGACCGGCCGGCCGGCGGCTCGCAGCCGCTCCGCGACGCGCCGGCCGGTCTTGCCAGTACCACCGAGGATCAGGTTGTCGTCCATGGCATCCAGGCAACAGCACCGTCCCTGAGCGGATCCATGGGAGAGTGTCGATAAAGCATTTGTCATCGTCTACGCTGGGCGCCGTGGACGTGCTCAGTGATCTGTTACACCGAGCCCGTGTCGGCAACGCACTGGTCCGGCAGTTGATCCAGCGACCGCCCTGGTCGATGACCTACGCCGATCCTGCTCCCCTCACGGTCGTGGCCACCCTCGGCGGCCACGCGTCCATCCGACTCGACGATGTCGCCTGCGCGCCGGTCCAGCTTGCCGCCGGCGACATCGCCCTCATCAGCGGCGGCGGCCGGCACACGATCGCCGACAGCGCCTCGACCCCACCCCAATTCGTGATCCGCCAGGGCAGGAAGTTCCACGCCGACACCGGCGAGGAAACCTCCGCCCACACGAGCCTGGGCCCTCGCACCTACGGCGACGGGCTGCCAGGAGCCACGACCATGCTCCGTGGGGTCTACCTGCTGCGCGCCGGCGCTGGCGACCGGCTTCTCGAGATGCTCCCCCCACTGGCCATCGTTCCCGCGGGCCCGCGTACACGGGCGGCACTGGACCTGCTCACCAACGAGGCCGCCCGCGACGAACCCGGGCAGGACGCCGTCCTCGGCCGGCTGCTGGATCTCGTGCTCGTGATGGCGTTGCGCGCGTGGTGCTCCCGGCCGGGCGCGACACCGCCCGCCTGGTACCGGGCACTGGGCGATCCCGCCATCGGCGGCGCGCTGAACCTCCTGCACACGGACCCCGCCCACCGCTGGACGGTCGCCGAGATAGCCACCAGAAGCGGCATGTCCCGGGCCGCCTTCGCCGCGCGCTTCACCGACCATGTCGGCCAGGCTCCGCTGACCTACCTGACAGCCTGGCGCATGACGCTCGCGGCGGATCTGCTCCATAACACGGACGACACCATCGCGACCATCGCCCGCAACGTCGGCTACCACGACGCGTTCGCCTTCAGCGTGGCGTTCAAACGCGCCCACAGCATCAGTCCCTCAGCCTGGCGTCGCCAGATCTCCTGAGATGCTCAGACCTCGCCGGGGCTGGCCCCGGGAGGGGCATGCACCCGCGGGTCGGAGCTCCTCATGGGCACCGTCACCGAGGTGTCGCGGCTTCGGGACTCGCCTGCCGCCAGGACGGGGTCCGGCACCCGGTAGAGCGCGGATTGAGCGCGGATTGAGAGCGCGAGAATAGCGTTCGCACCGACGCGGCTGTAGCGCAATACGTCGCCTCATGCGCGAGGAATACCGATCTCCAGTGACCGGTGGGCGGCCCGCGGGCGGCGGGCACCCGGGCGAGTGACCTGGCGAACTGCGCCCTGAGCCATCTGTCGATGGCCGTCCACTAGGTGCGATTTTAAGGAGAACCATGCACGGGAACGGCGTCGGCGAGTCTGGCGGCGGTTCGTGAGCCGTCGAGTCGTGATTACCGGAATGGGGGTACGAGCCCCCCAGGCATTGAACACGGCCGCTTTCTGGGATCTGTTGTCCGCCGGCCGGACGGCGACCCGGAGAACCTCCTTCTTCGATCCCTCACCGTACCGGTCGCAGGTCGCCGCGGAAGCGGATTTCGACGCCGTGGCAGAGGGCCTGAGCCCCCGCCAGATCCGGCGGATGGACCGGGCGACCCAGTTCGCGGTGGCCTGTGCCCGCGACGCGGTGGCCGACAGCGGGATCAGTCTCGACACCATGCCGCCGGACCGGATCGGGGTGAGCCTGGGCAGCGCAGTGGCGGCCGCCACCAGTCTCGAGCAGGAGTACCTGGTCCTGTCCGACTCGGGCCGCCGCTGGGTGATGTCGCCGGACCATCTCTCGCCGCACATGTTCGACTACCTGGTCCCGAGCATCATGCCGGCGGAGGTCGCCTGGACTGTCGGGGCGGAGGGGCCGGTCGCGATGGTGTCGGACGGGTGCACGTCCGGTCTCGACTCCGTCGCGCACGCTGCCGCGCTGATATGTGAGGGCAGCGCGGATGTCATGATCGCGGGGGCCTCGGACACTCCGATCACCCCGATCGTGGTTGCCTGCTTCGACGCGATCAAGGCGACCACCAGCCATAACGACGACCCAGCCCGGGCTTCCCGCCCGTTCGACGGCACTCGCGACGGTTTCGTGCTCGCCGAGGGCGCGGCCATGTTCGTGCTGGAGGAGCTGACGGCCGCCCAGCGCCGGGGCGCGCGCGCCTACGCTGAGATCGGCGGCTTCGCCAGCCGGTGCAACGCCTTCCACATGACCGGGCTCAAGGCCGACGGCCGAGAGATGGCCGAGGCGATCCGGGCGGCTCTCGACCAGGCCAGGCTGGACCCGACCGAGGTGGATTATGTCAACGCCCACGGATCGGGCACCCGGCAGAACGATCGACACGAGACCGCGGCGTTCAAACGGAGCCTTGGCGAGCACGCGTACCGGATACCGGTCAGTTCGATCAAGTCGATGGTCGGTCACTCTCTGGGCGCGATCGGCTCGGTCGAGATAGCCGCGTCCTTGCTCGCGATCGAGAACCAGGTCGTGCCACCGACGGCCAATCTGGACGTCGCGGACCCGGAGTGCGACCTCGACTACGTTCCGAAGGACGCGCGCGACCACCGCACCGACACCGTGCTGACCGTTGGCAGCGGCTTTGGCGGCTTTCAGAGCGCGATGGTCCTGACCCGACCGAGGCCGGTGGCCGTATGAGCGTCATCACCGGGCTGGGCGTGGTGGCGCCGAACGGGGTCGACACCAAGGAGTTCTGGGCCGCCACGCTGTCTGGCCGCAGCGGTATCACCGAGCTGGACAGGTTCGACACGTCCGGCTATCCCGCGCGGTTGGCCGGGCTGGTGAACGACATCGACCCGGCCCAGCACGTGCCCGCCAGGCTCAAGCCCCAGACGGACGTGTCCACCCAGCTCGCGCTGATCGCCGCCCAGAGCGCCCTCGAGGATGCCGATGTGGACACCGCCGCGATGACCGATTATCAGATGAGCGTCGTCACCGCGAACGCCTCCGGTGGCTTCGAGTTCACGCACCGGGAGTTCAGGAAGCTGTGGTCCCAGGGCCCGGAGCGAGTGAGCGTGTACGAGTCCTTCGCCTGGTTCTACGCCGTGAACACCGGTCAGATCTCCATCAGGCATGGCATGCGCGGCCCGTCGTGCGCTTTCGTCGCTGAGCAGGCCGGCGGTCTGGACGCGTTGGGACACGCGCGGCGGACCATCCGCGATGGTGTGGCGTTGGTGGTCAGCGGCGGCGTCGACTCCGCGCTGGACCCATGGGGATGGATCTCTCATCTGTCCAGCGGCCGGGTCAGCCTCGATCCCGACCCGACGACCGCCTATCGACCTTTCGACACGCGTGCCACCGGGTATCTGCCCGGTGAAGGCGGCGCCATCTGTGTGTTGGAGGACGCCGCCGCGGCGCGCGCGCGAGGTGCCCGGGTGTACGGCGAGCTTGCCGGCTACGCGGCCACCTTTGACCCGGCGCCCGACGCCGGGCGCCCACCCGCGCTCCGGCGAGCGGCGGAACGGGCGCTCGCCGACGCCGGGATCGGGCCGGCCGAGGTGGACGTGGTGTTCGCCGACGCGGCGGGCGTGCCGGAGCTGGACCGTTCCGAGGCGGAGATGCTGCGGGGCATGTTCGGTGTACGCGGGGTTCCGGTCACCGCGCCCAAGGCGCTGACCGGCCGGCTGTTCTCCGGGGGCGGGGCTCTCGACGTCGTCGCGGCCCTGCTGAGCATTCAGGAGGGCGTGATACCCCCGACCTTCGGGACTGGCTCGGTTCCGGACGAGTACGGAATCGACCTGGTGCTCGGAAAGCCCCGCCGGACCAGCGTACAGAACGCCCTCGTGCTGGCCAGGGGGCGAGGGGGATTCAACGCGGCCATCGTCATCCGCGCCTTCCGATCCTAACCGAAAGCGAGCAGTCATGGGCAGCACGATGAGCATCGACGACCTCCGTGCCATTCTCCTGGCGTGCGCCGGGGATGACGAGTCCGCCGCCGGCCGTGGCGATTTCTCGGACGCCTCCTTCGAAGAGCTCGGATACGACTCGCTCGTCCTTATCGAGATGGCGGCCACCCTCAAGCGGGACCACGGCGTCTCCATCCCGGACGATCGGCTCGTCGTGGCACTCACGCCGCACGAGATGCTCGATCTGATCAACAACCGGATCGAGGCCTAGCGATGGCCACCAGGACAACTCACAGCCGGCTGGTGGCCGCGCCGGCAGACGAGGTCTACCGCCTGGTCGCCGACGTCACGATCTGGCCGGTGATGTTCTCGCCGACCGTGTCCGTCCGACATCTTCACCGGACCGAATGCGAGGAGCGGTTCCAGCTCTGGGCGCTGGTCGCGGGCGGCGTCCAGACCTGGGTCTCCCGCAGGAGCCTCGACCCGGTGGCCCGCCGCGTCACCTTCCAGCAGGAGCGCAGCCATCCGCCGATCAGCGGCATGGCCGGGACGTGGTCGTTCACCCCGGCCTCGGACGGAATGACCGAGGTCGTGCTGGACCACGCGTTCTCGGTCACAGACGACGACGCGCTCCAGCCGATGATCTCGGCGGTGGACCGCAACAGCACCGAGGAGCTGGCCGCGCTCGGCCGAATCGCCGAGCTCGGCCATCCGGTCGACGAGCTGGTCGACACGTTCTCCGACACGGTGGTCGTGGACGGCCCGCTCCCGGACGTCTATGACTTCGTCTACCGCGGTGATCTGTGGCCTGAGCGGCTGCCACACGTCGCCCGGGTCGACCTATCGGAAGACGAGGCAGGCGTCCAGCGCATGGAGATGGAGACGGTGACCGCGGACGGCGCGGCCCACGTCACCAGTTCGATCCGGGTGTGCTCCACGAACTCCAGCATCGTCTACAAGCAGCTCCTGCCGCCGAGGATGCTGCTGGGCCACAGCGGTCAGTGGTCCTTCAGCCGGCGGGAGGACGGCGTCGAGGTGACGGCCACGCACATGGTCGCGATCGATCCCGACGCGGCCCGGTCGGTGATCGGGTCAAACGGCACTCTCGACGATGCCCGGGAGTACGTCCGTGCAGTGCTGGGCGGCAATTCTCGGGCCACGCTGGCCCGCGCGCGCAGCTACGTCGCGGGCCGCGGCTGAGGCGCGGGCCCGCGTTGGCCACGACCGGTCACCCGACGACCCGTACCTGGTCCGTGCCTGTAGCTGGTCCGTGCCTGTAGCTGGTCCGTGCCTGTAGCTGGTCCGTGCCTGTAGCTGGTCCATGCCTGTAGCTGGTCCGTGCCTGTGGACCGCTGGCGCCTGGACCGCCGACGCCCGCCGGCTGGATGCCGGCGGGCGTCAGAACCCGCAAAACCCCACCGTCAGCACGACCCAGGTGGATCCGGGTCCTGGTTCCGCCCAGCGCGGCGCCAGCGCAGGACGAAATACCGTGGCGTCTCGTCGAGGCGTTCCCGCAGGATCAGTTCGTCGTCGTCCAGGTGGGCTTCTCGGACCTGGGTCGTGTCGACGATGTGGGGATGGGAACTGATCTCCACTTCATGGACCAACATTCCGCCGGCCAGCCGCCAGCGCCCGGAGTATCCCATGTAGAACGCGGCCGGACCGGCGGCCTGATGCGGACCGCCGACGGTCCGCATCAGGCCAACCGAGATGTACCCGTCCGCGTCGTAGACCAGCAGGCCGGCGGCTCCAGCGCCGAGTGGTCCCTCGCTGGTGGATCCCTCCGCGCCGAGAAAGTAGTGGGAGGTAAGCCGCCAGGCTCCGGTGAGGTCCGCTACCGACAACATTCACCCTCCCGGGTCGTCCCATGCGGCACATGCGGCAGAGCATCCAGGCGGCAGAGCATCCAGCTGGCAACGGCCGGGAAACGCTCCGCCGGCGACGTTCGCGGTACTTCTACGAGGTCTCGAGATGCTCTGCCACCCAGTCCGCCGCTAGCAGGCTCCAGATACTGATCATGTTTGGGCAGGTATGCCGTTCGCCCTCGTATACGATCAGCTCGTGATCGGTACCCCATATCCGGTCGAGATCAACGAGGTCCGCGACCGGGAAGATGTCGTCGAGCGTTCCGTGGACAGTGAGAACCGGAGCACCGGCCGGGACCGTGACGTCCAGCTCGATCACGTCGAACAACGCCTGCATGTTCACGGGCTCGCCGCAGGCGAACGCGCATCGAAAATCGTCCCGCAGGCGGCGGGGAAGGCCGTCGAAGGGAGCCACGCGCGGGCCTCCGGAGATGTTCACGACGCACCTGAACAGTGAGCCGATCCGCTGGGACATCCGGAGGGCAAGATAGCCGCCGAAACTGATACCAAAGAAGGCGAGGCGGTCGTGGGCAATGCCCGGCTGGAGCCGCAGCCAGGCGACAAGCACCTCCACGACCGTTTCCATCTCGATATGGAGCGGAACCTGGCCGACGTGGATTCCCTGACCTGGCCCGTCGAACAGCAGGGCGGCGATGCCACGCTCGAGATAGGTCTCCGCCAGGGCAAGGACCTCGACCTCGGTCATCGAGTCCAGCCCGTTGGACATGATGATGCAGGGCGCCGGGCCCGACGGCCTACGATGCGCGGGCGGCAGGAACAACCAGTAATGGATCTTGCACGAGCCCGTCTCAGCCAGAGTCAGCTCACCCCGGCGACATTCCAGATGACTGTCCTCCAGGCTGCGCAGGAAACAGTCACGTACCCGTGAGCGCAGGCCGAGTTTGCGGTCCCGATCGCCGAAGTCCATGAACTCGGCCCAGTGATAGCACGCCGCGGCACCGCGCAACGCCCGGCCTCGCCCGGCGGCCGTACGCGCCTCGCGCGAGACGCTCTGGTAGCGGTCCCCCTGAGCGCACCATCGAATCCGCCATTCATCCCAGAACGCCGCCGACCGCAGGTCGATGAGATCGGCGGGAAAATCTCGGGCCACCGCGAACAGGTCACCCCAGTGGGTTTCGGCCGCATACCGCGAGTGCAGGAACATCAGTCGTGGAAGGTAGTAGGAGATCGCCGACAGGACCGAATCACTCGTCGCGGACGGCGCTCCCGCGTCCGTCGTTGGCCACTGTCGGGGCGCCGTTTTCTCGGCCATGTCACGATTGCCTTCCCGGGAACCTGTCAGTTTTGTCGACACCAGATCTGACGGGCGGCCGGCGACCTCCCGGCTGTGCCTCTGCCGGCCGCGCCCGCGGTGACCGGGCGTGGCGGCCCGGCGCCGCCATCAGTCGTACGTGACCTGGCGCACGCGAGTCAGGAGCTCGCCGTCCACCGCCCTGAGCACGTCGTGCATGACGCAGCTCACGAAGGACACGTCCTGCCCGGGCCGGACCTTCAGCACCAGGCAGTAGGCGGTCGAACTAACGTCACCGTCGCCGAGCGGCCCCAGCCTGATCATGTTGACCATGTGCCGGCGCTGCATCGGGTCGTCCTCGAACTTCCGATGGAAGTCCGTCAGGTCCGCGACAATACCCGGCCGGGTGCGGGCGGCCGGGCGGCCGGGCGTGTGCGCGAACTCGGCGTCCTCGGTGAACGTGTCGGCATAACCCGCGATGTCGCGCGCGTCGAGCCGCTGCATCTGGGCCGCGTAGAACTGCTGCACGCGCGGGTAGAGGGTCTCCAGATCGAGCCGGGCGGGCATGGTTGTCATGACACTTCTCCGGGTCCGGTGGGCGTCAGTAGTTCCCAAGGCCGCCGCAGACATTGAGCGCCTGCGCCGTCACCGCGGCAGCGAGAGGGGAGATCAGGTACTGGACCATGGCGGCCACCTCGGCGGGCTCGACGTAACGGCCGATCGGCACGCGCCCGGTAATGCGAGAATGTGTTTCGTCCACGTCGACGCCCCAGATGGCGGAATAATGCTCCCGCACTCGTTCGGCCATCGGCGTCTCGACGAATCCGGGACACACCGCGTTGACCGTGATACCGATCTTCGCGAGTTCCAGGCCGAGTGCCTTGGTGAAACCGACCACGCCGTGCTTGGACGCGGAGTAGGGGGCCGCGTGGACGACCCCCTGCTTTCCGCCGGTCGAGGCGATGTTGATGATCCGGCCGCGCTTCCGCTCAAGCATTCCGCCTGACGTAAGGACTTCCTTGGTCACGCGGAAGACGCTGGTCAGATTGGTGTCGAGGACGTCGAGCCACAGCTCGTCGGAGATGTCCGAGGTTTCGCCGCCGCCGGGGCGCCCGGCATTGTTGACGAGGACGTCGACCGGGCCGAACCGGTCCACCGCTCGGCGCACCAGGTCGCGGATCTGCTCGGGCGACCGGACGTCGCAGTCGCACCCGTCGACCGTGTGTCCCTGGCTTCGGAGATCCTTGGCGATCGCCGCCACCGCCTCGGGTGTGCGCGAGCACAGGAAAACCGCCGTGTCGTTCCTGGCCAGCGTGGCCGCGATCTCCAGACCGATACCGCTGGTGGCGCCCGTGACCAGGGCCACCCGCTGGGTGCTCTCAACCATGGTTGTCCGTGTCCCATCCGCCGTCGTCGACGGGCCAGTTAGTCGGGATGGTGCCTACCAGATAGCTTTCGGGCCGCGCGAGCGGCCGGGCGCGGGTAACAGTCAGCTGTGGACCTGAGCCCCGGGACCCGCGGCGTCAGAGCCGGACGGCTCCGGCGGTGAGGCAGGCCAGCAGGGTGCGAGCCTGCACGTTGACGTAGTGACCGTGCCGGACAAGCGCGCCGAGCTGAGCCGGCGTCACCCACTGATAGCCTGGAAGCGGCTCAGCCGGTACTCCCGCCTTGTTCGCGTCGACGAACAGGTACCGGCTCACCGCGTTCAGGAACCGGCCACCCTCCTCGGAGTGCCTGGCCTCGTACACGATCCCCGACGGCTTAGCCGCCAGCACGAGATCCAGATAGGCCGGCCGCTCGGTCCGTGGCTTTCCGGCGTAGTTCTCCGGAGTGCACTGGACCGTGGGGCCGAGCTCCACCGTGTCCAGGAAGCCGGCCTCGACCCGAGCGTGCGCCAGCAGGTGCGGAACGCCCGAGAAGCGTCGGGTGACGAACGCCGCGATTGAGGTCCGGCACGGCTCGAACAGCGGCTGGTCCCAACCTGCCACCTCCCTGTTCCCCGCCTCGACGTCGACGGCCACGACGCGGAAGTAACGTCGCAGGTGGTGCTCGATGGCATCGGGGCCGTGGCGCCAGCCGTCCACCTCGGCCAGCGGTATCAGCTCGGCTCGGACCTCGTGGCGGGCCCGTTCTCCGGTGAACCACGACAAAAGCTCTGTACCGGTGAGTAGGGATCCCGGCGAGTCCTCGTTCACCGGCGCGCACGCGAGCACCGTGCGGGCATCCATGTTGACCACAAGGTCCCGACGCAGCAGAGCACCGATCTCGCCGAGCGTCAGCCAGCGGAAATCCTCGTGTGGCTCGACGTCCTCCCGCGTCTCCACGATCATGTTCCGGTTCTGCTTCTGATAGAACCACGAGCCGTGTTCCGACTGGAGCACGTCGGCGAGGACCTGCCCCCGCCGCGGATCGACGAAGTATTCCAGGTACCTGACCGGCGCGCCCTTGTGCACGGCGGTGTAGTTGCTGCGAGTGGCCTGAATGGTCGGCGACAGCTGGATCAGGTTGGGGTTGCCGGGCTCCATCTTGGACTGCATCAGGAAGCGCAGTGCGCCGTCGCGTTCCTGGGCCAGCAGACCCAGGATGCCCGTCTCCGGCTGCCTGATGATCGGCTGCTGCCAGCGCGGGACCATGCCGTCCGACACCGACACGTCGAGACCTTCGACGGTGAAGAAGCGGCCGCTGCGGTGTCCGAGGTTCCCGCTGTCTGGATCGAAGGACCACTGGCCCAGCCGCTGGAATGGGATCGGCGTCACCCGGAAGGAGTTTGCCTGGTGACGCGCGAGCAGCCAGCGGACGACATCGGCGGCCCGTTCCTCAGCGGCCGCGCCTGGCTCGGCGGCCGACCGGGCCAACCGGGCGGGTAGCTCCGGGTCCTCACGGCCGAGGGCGGGCAGGCCCGCCAGCGCCCCGGAGGGGGGTGCCGAGGTGGGCATCGCGCTCACTCTCCTTTGAGATCTCTGTGGGTTCCCTGTCCTGGTGGCCCATGTCGGGGATTCCCGCAAGGGCTGAGCAGTGGGTCGTCGATCCGTTTCCCGCGAGTTGCGCCCGGGTCCGCAGCTCATCGAGCAGAGACGCCGCGCGAAGCGATGCCGGATCGGGAGGGGCCGCTCGCGCGGCGGCCTGCGCGAAGGCGCCGACCGCGAGGCGGACCTGGTCAGCCGCCGTCAGCACGACGGTCTCCCGATGGACCGACCGTTCGAGGTGGATGTGCGGCACGTGCTCGGCAGCCGGGGTGAAGGCGGGCTCGACCACGATGAGCCCGTCGCTGCCGCACAGCTCATAGCGGGACCGGTAGACGTGGTCGAGGCCGAAGCTGAGATGCGCGCTTACTCCGCCCGGAGTGAGCAGCAGCGCGGCGCCACCCAGGTCGACGTCCGTCCACGGCGCATGGGTGAGGGTCGACCCCGCGACCGCCAGTTCGTCGCCGAGGAAGTAGAGGGCCGCTCGGAGCGGATAGACGGCCGCATCCCACAGCGCTCCCCCACCCAGCTCGGCCGAATAGCGGATGTCACCCTCCGGCCGCCGTGGCACCGAAAAGGCCGCATGGAATGAGCGCAGCTCGCCGATGGCGCCGTCACGCACCAGCCTCGCGACCGCCGCGTGCTGAGGGTGATGCACGAACATGACGTTCTCTACCAGTGCTCGCCCGAGGGTTCGGGCGACTGCGAGAAGGCGCTCGGTATCCGCCTGGCAGGTCGTCAACGGCTTCTCGGCCAGGACGTGTTTGCCGGCCCTGAGCGCCGCCTCGACCCAGTAGGCGTGCAGCGAGACGGGCAGCGGAACGTAGACCGCGTCCACGTCTGGACGCCCCAGCAGCGCGGCGTAGCCGTGCACGGGCTCGGCCCCGAACCGTCCTGCCGCATCGCGGGCCCGTGCCGAGTCACGGCTCGCGACCGCGGTGACCTGGACCTTGGGAGAGGCCGACATGGCGGGCAGCAACCGACGCAGGGCGATGCCGGCGCAGCCCATCACACCGACGCGCAGGGGGCTCATCGTCAGGTCAGCTCCTTCGCGTACCTGCGACACGCCTCGTACGAGGGAAGGATTCCCCTCTCTTCGGCTTCTTTCAGGGATGGAGCGTGCGTGTCTTTCTGGGAAAGAACTATCGGATGGTTCTTCGGCCACTCGATGCCGATCTCCGGGTCGACAGGCGACACAGCCCGTTCCCGGGCGGCTACATACGGCTGCGAGCACAGATAAACGACAGTGGTGTCATCGTCGAGCGCCATGAACGCGTGCCCCACTCCTTCCGGCAGATAAAGCACCTGCCGCCGGTGGGGATCGATACGGGTCGCGGTCCAGCGGCCGAAGGTCGGCGAGCCCAGCCGCACGTCCACGGCCACATCGAGCGCGGCACCGCGGACGCAGCACACCCATTTCGCCTGCCCAGGGGGCACATCGGCGAAATGGATACCCCGAACCACGCCGGCCCGGGACACCGAGAGATTGGCCTGCCCGAGCGCCAGTCGGTGCCCGACGTGAAATCCGAATGGATCCGGCCGGAACCACTCTGTGAACTCCCCCCGGTCGTCTTTCAGCACCTCAGGGAGGAACCGCCAGACGCCCTCCACATCGAGCTGCTCCATCCTGCCTCCACCGGCCGGAACGTCCGGGCCGCCGTGATCCCATGTCCGGCTGTCGCCCTGATGCGTCACGACGCGTCCTTCGGGCAGACCCGCGGCGTGGTGACCCGGCCACAGCTCCCGCCGGTGACCCGTGTGTTCATCGCTACTCCTCGCCGTGCCGCTCTGGATGGTCGCCTGTTCGTCGCGCCAAGCTTTTCGCTCACCGTCTGACCCGGCCGATCAGATCGGCGGCGGCCAGCGCAGGGGCCGGCATCGACTCCATCTCGTGGCGCAGCTTCTCCGCCGCCCGCCGATGGCCGGAATCGTCCAGCAAGGCCCCCACGGCCGCGGAAAGAGCGCCAGGGTCGCTCTGTTCCTCCGCGCCATCGATCGTGATGCCCGCACCGAGTGCCTGCAGCCGCTCCCCGGTCGCGAACGAGCTGGGAAACTGAGGGAGCACAAGCTGCGGCAGACCGAGGAGTGTCGCGGTGAGCGACGAGCCCGCGCCGCCGTGGTGCACCAGCACGTCGCATTCCCCGAGAATCAGCTCCAGCGGGGTCGGCTCGATGATGCGCACGGTCTGGGGAGCCTCGACGACGGATCGAAATTCCTGATCCACGGTCGCGATCACCGTGACGTCCGGAAGAGCGGCAAAGGTCCGCAGCATCAGATTCAGGTGCGGGACTCCGTTGAGGGCCAGCGTGTTTCTGCCGAGCGAGATGACGACCGTCCGGCCGTCCGGCCCGGTCGCCCGCCGCGCGCGGGCCCACGCCGGCAGTTCTCCCGGGCCGTTGAACGGCACGTACCGGATCGGGGTCCCCGGTGTCGCCGACGGGACCTGGAGCGTGGGCGGGCAGGGGTCCAGCGTCACAGTGGGCCCGGGGAACTCGTCCAGACCCGCTTCGGTGGCCAGCGGGGCGAGCGCCGTCCGCATGCGGCGCAGGTATGGGTCGGACAGCGGGTCGACGCTCCACCGGTGGTGAACGGAGGGAACGCCAAGCGCTTCCGCGACGATGAGGGTCCCGTATTCGACCTGGTCGGCGACGATCAGATCCGGGCGGAATTCCCGGGCGAACTCGAGATACCGGGCCATCGTGTTCCTGGCGTGCGTCGCCCATACCTCGCCGATGTTCTCCGACCGTCCGGGCACACCGGGCCGGGGCATCGTCTCGACCGGTCTTCTGTCTCCCGTGACACCGCGCATCCAGCTCGCGTAGCCGAACGGCTCGCCGATGCTCACGCCGATGAGGCCGGCGGAGCGCACGGCCGTCATCACGTCAGGTTGTCCGGCGACCAGGACGTCATGTCCAGACGCCCGGAACGCCCAGGCGAGCGGGACCATCGGCGTGAAGTGGCTGGGAACGGGGGACGATATCATGAGAATGCGCATCACGACTCCTGCGCCCTAACTCGTCGGTGCGGCTCCGTAAAAGTATTCAGAAGTATTCCGCGGTCGGGCTGTGAGCCCGTACCGCTAGACTTTCTGCGACGATCCTGGTGACCGGCGTTGAAGCGGCGCTCAAAGCTGGCTATAGATCACGGCCGTCCGAACCACCCGGCGGCAAGGGTGGGTCGTCAGGGCCATGCGCGCGTCCTCACCGGCGCGGCGACAGCCTCAGCGGCAGTTCGGCCAGCCCGCGAAGCGCATTGTTCGGGCGCCACCGCGCCCGGCCGGCCAGCTCTAGGGAGGCGGCGTGGCGAACCAGAGCTGTGAGCACCGCCTCGGCCTGCATATAGGCGATGGCGCGACCGACACAGGCATGGATACCAGCCCCGAACCCGAGGTGTCCGCCGGCGGCGCGGCCGAGGTCGAACCGATCCGGGTCGTCCCAACGCCGGGGGTCGCGGTTGGCCGCGCCGAAGAGCAGGAGAATCCGGTCGTCCGTGCACAGGCGGACTTCCGCCAGATCCACATCCCGCGACACGCACCGGAAGAAGAGCTGTATCGGCGACTCGAGGCGCACGGACTCGTCGAACGCGGCCCGCGCCAGGCTCGGGCTGGCACTCAGCCGGGCGTACTGCTCCGGGTGGGCGGCCAGGAACCAGAGCGTGGCGCCGAGTCCCTTCACGGTCGTATCCATCCCGGCGACCAGGAGCGATCGCACCAGGGCGGTCGCCTCGTCGCGACTGAAGCCGTCCTGCTGGGCTGCCCGGTGGATCTGGGCGCCCCACCCGTCCGGGCTCAGGTTCTCTGGGAGGCAGTGTTCGACGATCCATGGGGCGGCCGTCAGGCCACCGCTCCTGGACCGTACCGCCAGCTCGTTGGGCGGTCCGAACGCGTTGAACGCCATCTCGACGAAGGGCGGCACGTTCTCCGTCCGGCCCTCCCTCGGAAGACCGACCGCGTCCGCGAACACCCGCAGTGGCAGCGCCTGCGCAAGCTGTCGAATTCCATCGATCTCACCGATGCCGACCAGCCCACCGACCAGCTCGTCCGCCGCCACGGCCCACGTCTCGCGCAACGCACGCAGAGCGGCCGGCGCGAGGACGGAGCCGACGACATGCCGTGCCCGGGTGTGCTCGGGAGGGTCGGACTGCTGCAGCAGGCTGCGTGAGCGCGGTGTCGGATCGCCGTCGGAGCCCGGCGCGCCGGGGCCCGGTGACAGGCGCAGGTCAGCGAGTCCGGTGCCTGCTGACGAGATGAACGTCTCGTGGTCGAGCAGAGCCGCCCGAACGACACTGTCGCGCGCGGTGGCCCAGACGCCATACCGCTCCAGCCAGACCACCGGACCGGCCTCGCGCAGCCGCTTGTACGTCGGGTACGGATTCGACAGGACCTCCGGCGCGAAAGGATCAAGATCGCTGACCTGCGCGGTCATCCGCATGGCAAGTTCAACCTAATCTCTTCGACAGTGTGCAGTCAGAAAGGCCGTGGCCTCGTCGTCTTACTGACAGTGAAGAAACACGGGGCGTCAGTCTCCCGCACCCTGGCCAGGCCGGACACCGGTGGCGCGCGCGGCCGATGGCGGCTCAGTTCAACCGCCAGCCCTCCACCGCCTTGGCCATGCCGGAGACGAGGAGAATGAAGTCCTGACGGGCCTTCCGCTCCTCCTTGGGGTCAATCAGCGACTGGGCCCGCTCGAAGTAGTCCTGGACGGCCCGGCTCTTGTCGTAGAAGTACCGTACGAAGGAGACGACCACATCAAGGACGGAGTGGTACTCCTGTTCGTAGTCCTTCCGTAGCCTGGCCTCGGAATCCGGCTCGTCGAGAATTCTTTCGACCGCGGCCGCGGCCAGTGAGCCGCCCTTCATAGCCAGCATGACACCGGTGGAGAACAGAGGGTCGATGAACGCCGCGGCGTCGCCGGTCTGTAGGAAGCCGGGTCCACTCAGCCTGCTGCAGGTGTAGGACCAGTCCTTGGCCGTGCGAGGCTGGGCCACCTGCACCGCGCCTGTGAGCAGCTTTTTGACCGCCGCCGACTCGTCGATGCGCTGGGCCATGATCGCCGGTGGCGACAGCGCCGGGTCGACAAACTCACTGCTCGCCGCGACGAACCCGACGCCGCAGGTGTCGTCACTGAAGGGAATCATCCACAGCCAGCCATTCGGGTGGGCCTCCACCGTGATGTTGCCGGCTTCCTCGCCCTCGTAGCGGGTGCCTCCCTGGAAATATGTCCAGACCGCGAGGTTCTTGAGGTCCGCGTGCCACTCGACCGTGTCGAGGCTCCGGCCCATGAGCTTCGACTGTCCCGAGGCGTCGATGACGAACGGCGCGTGCACCTCGGCGGTCTGGCCCGAGTTGTTGGGGCTGTAACGCACACCGGTGCAGCGACCGTCTGTGAAGATCGCCTCCCGCGCGGTCGTCTCCTCGATGACCGTCACGCCGAGCCGGCGGGCATGAGTCAGCAACATGTTGTCGAACTCGGCCCGCTTCACCTCGTAGGCGTGCGGCCTTTCAGCCAGCTCATTCGCCGGATGGTCCGAGGGAATCTCGTCGAAGCGGATGTTCCACGGCTCCCGGGTCTGGCCGCCCCAGATCAGTGTGATGCCGTACTTCTTGATCGCGCCCAGGTCCGCCATAGCCCCCGTCGCGCCGAGTTCCCTGACGACCGGCATGACCCCCGGTATCAGGGACTCGCCAATGTGGTACCGGGGAAATTTCTCCTTCTCCAGCAGGAGCACACGTCGACCACGCTTGGACAGCAGCCCGGCGGCGGTGGCGCCGGCTGGCCCTCCGCCCACGACGACGACGTCATACTGATCGCGCACCGATTGACCTCCTGTTTTCAACTCGAGATGACGGGCCAGAGCCCAGTTGTTCTCACACCGGGTGTCTCGCCGAGAGACGGCCTTTGGTCCCGGCGGTTCCTCACCGAGCGGTCCGGGCCCACAGCTCTGCGGTGAACTGGTGGTAGTACCCGCTTTGCAGAACGACCATCAGCTCCAGCAGCTTCGCCTTGTCCCCGGTGACGGCGAACTGACCAGTGACGAAAGCAGTGGCCGCGTGCAGCTCGCCTGCCTGAAAATCGACCAGATCACGGTAGGCCGCAGTGATCGTCAGGTCGCAGTTGTCAAGGAGTCCACGACCCGCCCCGGTGATGACCCCCTGTTCGATCAGGAAATGGTAGTCAACGACGCCCTCGGGAGTCCCGATCGCGCGGAACTGGGTCCGGACGTTCACGTGCGGTATCACCGGCTGGCTGACCGGCGCCAGCTCCTCGAGGGCCGTCAGGTACTCCTTGGACAGGAAGGCCACGCCCGCTCCAGTGGTCACGACGCCCCGTCCCCGCGGTTGCCAACCCGGATGTGAAGCGCTTCGACCTGGGGCAGGGTGACCCTCGGCCGAGGCAGCGGCGGCCGCGCTACCTCTATCTGGGAGAATCTGCGGAGAACGGTCGAGAAGACGACTTCCCCCTGCATCTTGGCGAGCCTCGAGCCCGCGCACGAATGTATGCCCGCACCGAACGAGACCGACGGGTGACCGGTTCGGGTGACGTCAAATCTGTCTGGATCCGCGAAGCGGGTCGGGTCGCGGTTCGCCGCGGCGATCAGCATCATCAGCCGAGAGCCCGCCGGAATTGTCACACCGGCGATATCCAGCGGTTCGCTCGTCGTCCGGGGCAGCATGTGCACGGGCGGGTCGAAGCGGAGAACCTCCTCGACCGCCTGATTCAGCAGGTTCGGGTCGGCGCGCACCAGGTCCGCCTGGTCGGGGTGCTCGGCGAAGAGGCGTATTCCGTTGTTGAGGAAGAAGGTCGTCGTCTCGGACCCGGCAGCAATGATCATGTTGCACATCTGCGCCAGTTCGGAACGAGTCAACCGGTCGCCCCCGTCCGCCGGGTCGATCAGCGCCGAGAGCAGGTCGTCGCCCGGCTGGCGGCGCGTCCGGTCCACCAGGTCTCCGAAATAACCGTCGAGGAACTCGGCCGCCTGGTCGGCCTTGTGCAGCTCAGACGCGGTCATGCCCAGCTCGAACGTCCGCTGGAAGTCCCTGATGGGCTCCCGAAGCAACGGAGCCTCTTCGTCCGGGATGCCTATGAGCGCGGCCACGACACTGAGCGGGAGTGGGTAGCAGAAATCATTGCAGATGTCGCCGCCGCCCGCCTGGGCGATCGGCTCGAGCAGTTCGTCGACCTTGCGCTCGATGAATCCGCGGTACGCCATGACCCGCTTCACCGTAAGCGCGTGACCGAGGGCCTGGCGCAACCGCGTGTGTTCTGGCGGGTTCGCCCACAGCATCGTGGAAGCGAGTTTGCGCAGGGCTGGATGCTGTTCCCAGCCACCGCTGAATCGGCCGGCCATGAACGTGCGTACGTCCTTGCCGATCTGCTTGCTTCGCAGCGTTTCGTTGACGTCGTCATATCGAGTGACCAGCCAGATCCCCAAGGTACTGTGGTGGACCGGGACGGCCTCTCTCAGCCGGTGGAACCGTGAATACGGGTCCAGCCTCCCCTCCGGGGAGAACAGGATCTCCGCAAGCGCCTCGTTGGCGGCATGCCTGGCCGCGGCTCTCGGGTCGGCCGTGTAGGTGGCCATCGTGGACTCCTCAGTTCTTCGATCAGCGTGACGGCGCACCCGCACCCGCGGCCGCCTGACGGGCCATCCACACGACCGGAGCCGGGTCGGATCGGGCGATCCAGGGGCTGTCGGCGGGCACCTCGACATGCCGCCGGCGCGGGCGGCGGAGCCATCAGCCGGGCACGGTCGTTTCGATCACGTGCAGGAGTTGTCCGGCGGGGCTGACGCCGTCAAGCCTCAGGCCCGCTTTTTCCACGAGCCTGGTGACCCCGGTCCTCGTGTGCCGCTTCCCGTTCGTGTTGAGCAGGAAGAGCAGGTCGATACCGGTTGCGTACCTGATTTCAGGACTGTCATCGATGAGATTCGTCACGACGAGTACGCGACTTCCGGGCCGACCCGCTCGGGCAGCGTTACGGAGGGCGGTCACCGTCTTCTCGTCGTCCCATTCGAGAATGCTCTTGAAGAGGTACACATCTGCCTCGACCGGGACTTCCTGGAGGCAGTCCCCCTCCATTACCCGGGATCGCGACGCCAGGGTGCCGTCTGGGTGCAGCCGCGGATCCGGATGCATGACCGCGGCAGGAAGATCGACAAGCGTCCCGTGCAGGTGCGGATTGGCTTCCAGCAGGGTCGCGAGAGTGTATCCGCGGCCGCCTCCGACATCGGCGAAGGTCTTGATCTCGCTGAGATCCAACGTCGCGGCGAGGGCCGCGGATGTCAGCCGGCTCAGCTCCGTCTGCGACTGGTTGAAGATCTCGGTCGATTCGGGCCACTCTTTGTGAAGGTGCGTGAAGAAGTCCCTGCCGTACGTGTCCTCGAACGCTCCACGCCCCGATCGCACCGCCTGCTCCAGATCGGGCCACAACTGCCACGCCCATGGTTCGGTGACCCACAGCACCCACGATCTGAGGCTCGTGGCGGCGTCGCTCCGCAGCAGCCGGGAGACAGGGGTGTGCACGATGCCGCCCTCGGTCTCGGCGAAGACCCCGTAGCACCGCAGATTGCGCAACAGGCGGACGAGCACGGCCGCGTTGACCTTGAGGGCCGCGGCGAGCCGTTCGACGCCCACCGGCGCATCCGCGATCTCGTCGGCGACTCCGATCTGGATGGCGGCCCGCAGCGCTGCCGGCGCGGCGGACGCGAGTGAGAGATCTCGCAGCATCGTCACGGGAGACGGGCCGCTCACTCCGTCAGGGATGGATGAGCTGCTCCTGATCAACGTCATCTGCATTTCCTCCCGGGCTGCCGAAAATGTTCGTATGGTCGTCCGTCGACGCGGACAGCGTGCGGACTGGGACGAGGACGTCGGACATCTCTCGGTGCCGGACAACGCGTTGCTACTGGTTGTCCAAACCCTGGTAGCTCGTTGTGTAGCGCCGCTAGAGTCTGACTAAAAAGCAAGCGGTGCGGCTGGGCCTCCCGCCGGAGACGTCGTCGGCGCCGCGCGGCTCAGGTGCACGGATTCCGGACCAGGAAAGGGGTGACAGCGCAAAAGGTGTTCGGCCTCAGGCATGGCATGTGGGAAGGCGTCCGTGAAGTTCCACCATCTCGGTGAACAGCTGATCGACTGCCGCGAACGACCCGGGGCCGCCGCCGCGCAGCTCGTCGTACGCCCGGTGCAGGTTCGGCGCCAGCCGCTCGGGGTCGAGCAGCTCGGCGAACTCGCCGAGCTTGGCCTCCCGGGCAGCTCGCAGGGGGGTCAGCCCCTGGTCGAGACCAGATCGGGCAAGCCCGGTCAGCCAGTCCAGATAGCGCTCGGTGGCGTCCAGGAGTTCCGGCCCGCCCACCGGTCCATGCCCGGGAACAATGGTGACCGCACCGAGCTCCCGCAGCCCCGCCACCGCCGATCGCAGCCCCGCGACCGATCCTGTCAGGACGAACGGCGTAACCCCGGACATGACCAGATCGCCGGCGAACAGCACACGCTGACGTGGTAGCCAGACGACCGTGTCACAGGCGCTGTGTGCTGGCCCAAAGGAGCGCAGCTCAATCTCGAGCCCGTCCCGGTAGATGGTCATTCGTTCGCTGAAGGTAACGTCGGGCAGCACCACTTCAACGGCGCCCCAACCGACCTCGGGCCACAGCCGGGTGAGGTGGAGCCCGGCCTCGGCAGCCTCCCGCCTGGTGCGATCGTTTCCCACCAAACTGGCTTCGGGAAACATGAAGTTCCCGAAGGTATGGTCGCCGTGCGAATGCGTGTTGACAAGCATCGTGGGCGGGGTGCCCGCCGCCTCCACCGCGAACGCGCGAAGAAGCCGGGCGCGCGCCTCGGTGGCCGCGGTGTCGATGAGAAGGCTGCCACCTGGAGTGAGCAGCAGGCCGGCGTTGTTCAGGCACCAGCCGCCGTCCGGCTGCACGAACGCCTGAATTCCGTCGGCTATCTCCTCGAGTCTGGGCTCGCCGGTCAGGATGGGCACGCCGACACGTTCGCGGCAGGCGCTCAAATGTCACTCGAGGGACGACCAACCATCGTCCGGCGCGCCGTGACCCGGCCACGGGATCCCGGCGATGACAGCCACGAACTCGCGACGGCAGGTGGCGGAGGCCGGCTGGCCTCGCGGCCCGCCGGCCGGCTGGACACTTGAGCGTGATTTGAGCCGCGGGCGCCAGGCTGCACCCGCGACAAGTTGGCCGGCCGGAACCGGGGTTCTTCGCCTTGCCGACGATTCGCCACCCGCCTCCCGTCCGATGGGCGGCGGCGACCCTTCCTGGAGAATGCATGCCCGTCGCGTCCGCCACGATCGTCGCGTCGATTCCGGGCCACCGGCTGCTTGTCTTCCTGCTCCAGATCAGCCTGCTGGTGCTCGTGGCCCGTCTGCTCGGCGCCGCTGCGGCCCGGGTCAAGATGCCCGCGGTGGTCGGCGAGCTCCTGGCCGGGATCGCGCTCGGCCCGTCGCTGCTGGGCGCGGCCACGCCGAGCCTGTCCGGCTGGCTGTTCCCCCGCGTCGCCGTCCAGGCCAACCTGATCGACGCCGTCGCCCAGGTCGGCCTGGTGCTGCTGGTCGGGCTGACGGGCATCGAAATCGACACACGGTTCCTGCGCGGCAAGGTCGCTGCGACCGTTCCCGTGAGTCTCGGCGGCCTGGTCATCCCGCTGGGCCTGGGCATCGGCGCCGGCCTCCTCCTGCCCTCGCGGCTCGTTCCCGCCGGGGTTGACCGGACGACCTTCGCGTTGTTCCTGGGCGTCGCCCTGGCCGTGAGCGCGATTCCGATCATCGCCAAGATTCTCCTCGACCTGAGAATGATCCACCGCGAGATCGGGCAGCTCACGCTGGCCGCGGCCACCGTCGACGACGTGTGTGGCTGGCTGCTCCTCGGGGTCGTCTCGGCGCAAGCGACGACCGGCGCGCACGCCGGTGACATCGCGAAGACGATTGGCTGGGTGGCCGTGACGGTGGTCGGCGCGGTCGTTCTCGGTCGGGTGGTGGGCAACGCGCCGCTCAGGTGGGCCCGCCATCACGGCGGGACGAACGGCCCGCTCGCCGTCGTCTTCGTGACGATCTTCGCGGCGGCAGCCGCCACCCAGGCGATGGGTCTGGAGGCCATCCTGGGCGCCTTCGCGGTCGGGACGGTGCTCGGCGCCGGACGGGAGCTTCGCCCAGCCGAGCTCGCGCCGCTGCGGACCGTGGTGCTAGGTGTGCTTGCGCCGCTGTTCTTCGCGACCGCCGGCTTCCGTACCGACCTGCGTGCGCTGCTGCACCCGAGCACCGCCTTGGTCGCGGTCGTCGTGCTCCTCCTGGCTGTCGTCGGCAAGTTCGTCGGGGCCTACGCTGGAGCCCGCGCCGGAGGCCTCGACCACTGGACCGGGCTCGCGCTCGGCGCGGGCCTCAACGCGCGCGGGGTCGTGCAGATCGTGGTCGCCACCGTCGGAGTTCAACTGGGGGTCCTGACGACGGCCATGTACACGACCATCGTGCTGGTCGCCATCGTCACGTCGATCATGGCCGGGCCTACGCTGCGCTGGGCGATACGCCGCCGCGACGAGGTCGTCGAGGAGGCTCCTCGCCAACCGTTGGCCTGGGGAGACAGCGTGCCGGCTGGTAGTTCCGCGTCGACTGCTGGCTAGAGGGCCAAAGGGTGTGCGAAAATGATCTTCCTTCGCACACCCGGCGGCCGTTGTCCCCAGGATCACTAAGCAGTACGACGCCAGGCTTGACCGAACCGCGCACATCGAAAGGTCGCGTGCCCGATCTATCGGCTACCTCGGAGGGTCTGTGTCCGTGGTCGCGGCCCAGCCAGGCGCTCACCTGGGGGTTAACGCGGTGAGTCCGCCATGGACTTGATGGTCGGGATCGTGGCAGAGGGCCTGCAAGACGGAGTCGATCCAGCGGGGATAGTGGCGTCCACGCGGGTGATCCCGACGTCGGCGACCAGCTTCCGCCGCCGCGCCTCGGCGTGCTCCCGGCTATGCGCGTAGGAAGCGTAGGACGGCGAGTACGCGTCTGTGTTCGCGATCGCCTGGCGCCAGGTCGAGTTTCGTGAAGATCGAGGTTACGTGGGCTTCGACGGTCTTCACGGCGAGGTAGAGGTCGGTGGCGATGGCGGTGTTGGAGTGTCCGCGTGCCATCAGGGCCAGCACTGCCCGTTCGCGGTCCGTGAGTCTGGCCAGTGGGTCGTCCTCGCGGCGGCGGGTGACGAGCCGGACGACCAGCTCGGGATCGATCGCCGTGCCTCCGGCGGCGACGTTGCGCAGCTCGGCGCCGAAGACGTCCAGGTTGGAGACGCGATCCTTGAGCAGGTAGCCGACCCCGCCGTCGAACTCGGTCATCAGTCGAAGGGCGTGGTGCACTTCCACGTACTGCGACAGCAGCATCAGCCCGACCGATGGTGCGGCGGCTCGGATGGCCCGCGCGGCCTCGATGCCCTCGTCGGCGAAGCCCGGTGGCATCCGTAGGTCCAACACCGCCACGTCGGGTGGGTTGCCGCGTGCCATGGCGACCAGCGTGTCTCCGTCGGCGTACTGGCCGGTGACGTCGAAGCCCATCTCGGTCAGGATGCGGGCCAGCCCCTCCCGGAACAGGACGGCGTCGTCCGCCAGCATCACCCGCACGGGATCACCGTCCGCAGCCGCGTTCCCGCGGGCCCGCTGTCGACGATCAGCCGGGCGTCGAGGGCGGCGAGGCGGTCGGTGAGTCCTTCCAGGCCGGATCCTGGACGCGCCTGCGCCCCGCCCACGCCGTCGTCGCGGACCTCCAGCAGCAGCCCGTGCGCGGTCAGCTCCGCGGTGACGGTCGTGATCCGGGCATTGGCGTGCTTGGCCGCGTTCGTGAGGCCCTCGCTGACGACGAAATACGCCGTCGCCTCCACCGTGGGCGCCAGCCGGCGGTCCACGGCGACGCGCAGGCGCACCGGAACGGCGGACCGGTCGGCGAGATAGCCGAGCGCGGCCTCCAACCCGTCCTGGGTGAGCACGGCCGGGTGCAGCCCGCGCGCGGTCTCGCGCAGCTCGGCGGTGGCTTGCAGCAGCTGTTGGCGGGCCGACTCGGCCCGTTCGGCGAACGCGGCGGCGCCGTCGGCGGCCTGGGCGAGCGCGCCGAGCTCCATCGCGACGGTGACCAGCCGCTGCTGGGCCCCGTCGTGCAGGTCGCGCTCCAGCCGGCGCCGGGCCTCGTCGCCCGCGGCGACCAGGCGCTGGGCGCTGGCGCGCAGCTCCAGGGCGAGACCCGCCTGGGCGGCCAGGTCGGCGAGCAGACCGCGTTCCTGGGAGGTCAACGAGCCACGCGCTCCCGCCGTCACGGCGAGCGCGCCGACGGTCCGGCCACCGTGTGCCACCGGCACCGCGCGCCCGCCGAGCGCCAGCTCGTCGAAGGTGCGCACCTCGCCCGGACACCCCGCCGGCCACGCCGACACCGCGCGCAGCTCGTCGGCGGGTCCCGTCCACAGCACAACCCGCCGCGCACCCGTGCCTTCGGCGACCGTGGCGCACAGCCCGTCGAGCAGTCCGCTCGACGGGCCCGTCAGCTGGGCGGACAGCCGTGACAGGGCCTCGTACGGGGTGGCGCGACGGCCGTAGACGATCCGGTCCGCCGCACGCTGGGCGCGGCGGCGCAGCGGCTCGAACGCCACGGCGACCAGCGCGGTGGCCGGCAGCGCGAGCAGCGTGCCCGAACCACCGATCAGGCTGCCGACGGCGACGACGATGACGGCGTACCCGAGGGTGACCACCGCCGCCATCGCGCCCCAGACGAGCGTCGCGTTGATCACCGGGTCGACGTCGTAGAGGCGGTACTTCAGGATGGCCGCCCCCGCCGCCACGGGAACCAGCGGCACGGCCAGCAGCCCGGGCTCGGGTGTGCCCCACCCGATCAGCCCCACGGCCATCACCGCCCCCGTCGCCGCCACGGCGAAGACGAACCAGCGCAACTGCCGGGACTCATCACCCTGCGCGTGTGCCAGCCGCGCGATCGCGCACACCACCCAGACGAGCTGGAACGCCGGGTAGCCAATCGCTGCCGCCCAGGGGTGGATGGCGGCCGCGGCCGCGGCGCCCGGGATGTGCAGCGGGTGCGGCGCGGCCAGCGGCACCCGCTCGTACTCGACCGGCCACAGCGCCGACATCGCCGCGAGCGCGACGCCCAGCACGGTCAGCGTCCCGACAACCGCCCGCCACGCGGGCGAGGGCAGCCGCCCGGTCGGGAAGCTCATGAGAGTGACCGCGGTCAGCACGAACACCAGCGGGAGCGGCCACACACCGAGCCAGCCGATCCAGGAGGCGGCGGGCAGCGCGGGGGTGCGCAGGCCGTACTGGCGGGCCGCGAACATCGCCGCCTGTGCCACCCCGGTGGCGACGAAAAGCCAGGCCTCACGGTTGGCCGCCCGCTGCCACACCACGTAAAGCCCCACGGTGGTGAAGGCGACGCCGAGCAGGCCGTTGTGCAGATTGTCGAGCCGGACCCCGAGGGCGAAACCGCCCGCCACCAGCGCCGTGACGGCGACGCCGCTCGCCGGTCCCGACACGCGCGGCGGGATCCGAAGCACAGCCACATGGTGCACCGGGGCGCTTGCCGCGCGGTACCGGGATAACCCTGCAACCCCGCCGGGTCTGCTCGGATGTGTCGCCGCGGTCGCGCCGCGACGGTGGTCGGGTCCGATCCAGACCGACCCACAAGGAGCTTCCCGTGAATGCCGTCCCCGGCTCACAAGCCGATCGGCTGCTGAGCGCGTCACTCGTCGTCGCGCCCGTCCTCTACCTGGTCGCCACCGTCCTCTACGCCCTGCGCGGCTGGGAGTCCGACTCCGCGGGCGGGGTCTTCCACGTCCTCGGCGCCGTCGCCTACACGCTCGTACTGATCCGTGTCGCGACCTGGACGTCCGGCGCGTTCGGGGCCGCGCTGCTGGTCGTGGGCGCGATCGGGATCGCAGGCAACGTCGCCTACGGCTTCGACGCGATCCACGTCGCCCTCGGAGACGTCTCCCTGGTGGACCGGGGCGGCGCGGCCGTCCTGATCAAACCCCTCGGGCTGGGCTTCCCGCTGATGCTCCTGATGTGCGCGATCGCACTGCGCGGTGTCGCGCCGCGGTGGACGGTGATCCTGATCGGGCTCGCCGCGCTGGCGTTCCCGATCGCGAACATCGGCAACATCCCCGCTCTCGGCGTCGCGGTCAGCATCGCCGCGGTCGTCGGTTTCGGTGCACTGGCCGTGCGGCGAGAGCCCGCACCGCCAGCAGACGCTGATCCCACCGTCGGCGGACGAACGACGGCGGGGATAGCGTCATGAGAAGACAAGGTCGGATCCGCCGGATCGGACTGCTGTGTGTTGTGGCCGTGGCCGCCGCTGCTCTGTCGAGCGGTCCGGGCGGGGGCCGCGCGGACGAGCGCGGTGATCGCAGCGCGGGCACCGGGTATTCCGACGACGGTGAGACCGGCAACCGTGACAGCGGCGCGGGTCTACAGCCAGCCGTTGCGTTTGAAAGCGCGGTGCAGCGCCACACAGACGATGGCAATGAATGCCAGGGCGGCGGGGTAGCCCCAGGCCTGGTGCAGTTCGGGCATGTGGTCGAAGTTCATGCCGTAGATGCCTGCGGTCGCGGTAGGGACGGCGGCGATGGCAACCCAGGCGCTGATCTTGCGCATGTCTTCGTTCTGGGCGACGGAGACCTGGGCGAGTGTCGCCTGCAGGAGGGAGCCGAGCACGTCATCGAACCCGGCGATGCGTTCGGTGACCCGGTTCAGGTGGTCCTCGACGTCACGGAAGTAGCTGCGGACCTCACGGGGAACCATGCCGACGCTGCTGTCGGGGTCGGCGAGAGCCCACAGCGGGGCGGCTAACGGCAGGACGGCGTGCTTGAACTCCACCACCTCCCGTTTGAGCTGGTAGACGGCGCCCGCGTCGGGGAAGCGGATCCGGTGGTCGAACACCGCGTTCTCGATGGAGTCGATGTCGGTCTCCACACGGTCGGCGACCTTCAGGTAGTCATCGACGATGTGGTCGGCGATGGCGTGCAGCACCGTGGCGGGGCCGCGGGCGAGCAGGCGCGGACGGGCTTCCAGCCGGGCACGCAGGGTCTGCAGCTCGCCGTACGCGCCATGGCGGACGGTGACCACGAAGTCGGAGCCGAGGAAGACCATGATCTGCCCAGTTTCGACGATCTCGGAACTCGCGGAGATCTCGTCGTGCTCGACGTAGCGGATGGTCTTCAGCACGACGAACAGGGTGTCGTCGTAGCGTTCCAGCTTGGGGCGCTGATGGTTGTAGCTGGCGTCCTCCACCGCGAGGGGGTGCAGCCCGAAGGTGGCTGCCACCGCCGACAGGTCGTGCTCGGACGGCTCGTACAGGCCGAGCCAGACAAAACCGTTGTGTCCGGCACGTACGGCGCGCAGCGCCGCGTCGAACCCGCACGGGTGGGCGTCGCGTTCGCCATTGCGGTACACCGCACAGGCCACGATCGAGTCGCGGTCACCCAACGTCCCGCCCTCCATGCCGGACGGGTGCCGCCGAGGATGGACTAGCGACACTCGCCTGCGCAGGGCACCACCAAGCCGACTGGCGCCATCCCTGATGGTGAAGGCCGGGCTGGGCGCGGGACGACGTGGCCTCGGCACACGGTCACGCTCCCCGACCATGGGAGAAGCCTACGGCGGTCGGTCGGTCGGCCGACCGTCTGCTGGCCGGACAGGCATCCGGCGGCCGGCAGACCGGAGCTACACCACCAGACGACCACAACAGCGGCCTGTGGTCAGTAGTCGGCGGGCGTGCTCGGGTGCCGGCGCGACGTGCCCGTGCGGGATCATGTGAGGCGGGATCGCTGCCGTTCGCGGTCGGGGTCGTGCATCAGAGCCAGCCACGGCCAGATCCCTGGTGCGCCATCCGTCCGTCCCGGTCGCTGGTCACAGCCACCGCCGCTGGCGGAAGATCACGTACAGCAGGGCGGAGACCACGCCCATCAGTCCGAGGGCGAAGGGATAGCCGAATGCCCAGCCCAGTTCCGGCATGCGATCGAAGTTCATCCCGTACACCGTGCCGATGAGGGTAGGGGCGAACAGGATAGCCGCCCAGGCGGAGATCTTCTTGACCTCTTCGTTCTGTGCCAGGCTGGCCTCGGTCAGGGTCTTCATCTCCTCGTTCTGACGTTGCCCGACCAGCGCCGTGTTGACCGTCAGGATGTTCTGCAGCAGTTGGCGTAGGCCGTCGATGCGTTCCACCACACCCACCACATGGTCGGAGACGTCGCGCAGGTACTGCTGCAGCTCGGTGTCGACGCCGTACTTCGCGAAACCGGCCGCCAGCCCGTCCAACATGCCCGTCAGCGGCTTGGCCGCCCGTTGGAACTCGATGACCTCCCGGGACAGTTCATAGATACGCCGGCTGACCTCGGGGGCACCGCGGAACACCTCGGTCTCGATCTCGTCGATGTCGTTTTCCAGCCCGGCGACGACCGGGGCGTAGTCGTCGACGACCCGGTCGAGGATCGCGTACAACACCGCCTCGGGGCCGTGGGTCAGCAGGTCGGGGTCGGATTCCATCCGTCGCCGCACCCGGGGCAGGTCCGGCGCGTCGCCGTGCCGGACGGTGATGACGAAGTCGTCGCCGATGAACACGTGCAGCTCGGAGAAGTCGACCTCTTCCCGGGCGTCGTCGTAGCGGGCCGCGCGCAGGACCACGAACAGGGTCTTGCCGTACCGTTCCAGCTTGGGCCGCTGGTGCGCCTGCACGGCGTCCTCGATCGCGAGCTCGTGCAGGTCGAACTCGGTGGCGATCGAGGCGATCTCCTGCTCGTCCGGACGGACCAGGCCGATCCACGCCAGATCCTGTTTGTTCCCGTCGCGGTGGTCCCGGAGCAGCTGGTAGGTGTCCGCCAGCGTGTCCGGCTGCGCCAGCCGCCGCCCCTCGCTGTAGAACGCGTTCTCGACAACGGTCATCACATCAACTCCCCGGGCCGCGAACGGTCTCCGCCTCGATCCGCGCGGATGGCGGTGCCGGCCGGAGCCACACGAGTTCCGCACCCGCCGCGGGACGACCGTCCACGGCGTGCCCGGTCGGCCTCCGCGACCGCCGCACACCCGACCCCAGTAGACCCGTCGCCAGGTCGAACAGTCAAACATTTGCGCAAGTATCGAGGGGTGGTGACGCTGACGGTGGCACCCGAGTAGCGCAGACCGCCCGGAAGGACGACCCGTGCCCCACGACCGTTCCGCCCAGCCGCCATCGGACGCGTTGCCGCTCGACCTGCTGCAGGACACCGCGGCCACGTTCGGCCTGCTCTCGGCCACCGTCCGCCTGCACATCGTGTGGCTGCTGGCGGCGGGCGAACGCGACGTCGGCACCCTGGCCGACGAAGTGGGCCAGAGCGTGGCCACGGTCAGCCATCACCTGGCCAAACTCAGACTCGCCGGCCTCGTGCGCGCCCGCCGCGAAGGCAAACGGCAGGTGTATCTGGTCGACGACCCGCACGTCGTCGAGATCGTCCAACGCGCCGTCCGCCACCACGACGACCTGCGCGACAGCCCGGCACGCCGGCGACGAGCCCATGGCGCATGATCTACGTGCATGGCTGGCAAGCTGGCGCGCAGGTCAGCGAGTTGGGCGGCGTGGTCCAGACCAAGGACCTTCGGCGTGCCGCAGCAGCAGCCCCGGCAGACGGTGACAGTGCAACGCACCCCTCCCGCCTGCGCCGTAGCGGGCGGCGGTCTCGCGGCTGCAGCGGCTCACTGGCCGTTCCGGCTGCGGGCGCGGTGCCAGGCGGCGTCGGCCAGCAGGCGCAGGCCGTTGAGTCCGACGATGACGGTGGAGCCCTCGTGGCCGGCGACACCGAGGGGCAACGGGAGGGTGCCGGCCAGGTCCCAGATCACCAGGCCGGTGATGAAGAGCGAGGCGATGACCAGGTTCTGCACCACCAACTTGCGGGCCCGGCGGGAGAGCGCCACGACCGTGGGGATGGTGGCCAGTTCGTCGCGCACGACGACGGCGTCGGCGGTCTCCAGGGCGAGGTCGGATCCGGCCCGGCCCAGGGCGATGCCGGTGTGGGCGGTGGCCAGCGCCGGGGCGTCGTTGACACCGTCGCCGACCACCAGAACCTTGTGCCCGGCCTGCTCCAGTTCCTGGACGGCGCTGACCTTGTCCTGCGGCAGGAGCCCGGCGCGGACATCGGTGATGCCGACCTCGTCGGCGAGGCGGGCCGCGGCGCGCGGGTTGTCGCCGGTGATCAGGACCGGAGAGGTGCCGGTCAGGCTGGTCAGCGCGGAGACGGTCGCGGCGGCGTCCTCGCGCAGCCGGTCGGCGATGCCCAGCACCCCGACCGGGGTGTCGTCCACCTCGACCAGCACGGCGGTGCGGCCCTCGCTCTCCAGCTGCCAGGCGACCGCGGCGGCAGGGTGGTCGGTGCGGCCGTTCAGCAGCCGGGCGGGGCTGCCGACCGCCACGCCGCGGCCGTCGACGGTGGCGGTGACCCCGGTGCCGGGGGCGGAGTTGAAGTCCTCCACCAGCGGAATGTCGAGGTCCCGGGTGCGGGCGGCGTCCACGATGGCGCGGGCCAGCGGGTGCTCGCTGGGGTGCTCGGCCGCCGCCGCGAGCCGCAGCAGCGCGTCTTCGGTCAGGCCGGAAGAGACCAGCGGACGGACGTCGGTGACCCGGGGGGTGCCTTCGGTCAGGGTGCCGGTCTTGTCCAGCGCCACGGCGTCGATCTGCCCGAGCTGCTCCATGACCACGGCCGACTTGACCAACACGCCGTGGCGTCCGGCGTTGGCGATCGCGGACAGCAGCGGCGGCATGGTGGCCAGCACCACCGCGCACGGCGAGGCGACGATCATGAAGGTCATCGCCCGCAGCAGTGTCGGCTGCAGTGCGGCGCCGAACAGCAGCGGGACGGCGAACAGTGCGATGGTGGCCGCGACCATGCCGAGGCTGTAGCGCTGTTCGACCTTCTCGATGAACAGCTGGGTGGGCGCCTTGGTCTCGGAGGCTTCCTCGACCATGGCCACGATCCGGGCGATCACCGAGTCCGACGGGTCGCGTTCGACCTTCACCCGCAGGGCGCCGGTGCCATTCAGGGTGCCGGCAAACACCTCCTCCCCCGCGTCCTTCGCCACCGGCAGCGGCTCCCCGGTGATGGTGGCCTGGTCGACCTCGCTCGCCCCGTCCAGGACACGGCCGTCGGCGCCGACCCGCTCACCGGGTCGCACCAGGATGGTGTCACCGACCGCGAGCTGCCCGGTGGCCACCGTCTCCTCGCCGCCGTCGTCGGCGATCCGGGTGGCGGTCGTCGGGGCGAGGTCCAGCAGGCCGCGCACCGAGTCCGCGGTGCGGGCGGTGGCAATGGCCTCCAGGGAACCGGAGGTGGCGAAGATGACGACCAGCAGGGCGCCGTCGAGGACCTGCCCGATCGCCGCCGCACCGATCGCGGCGACCACCATCAGCAGGTCCACATCCAGGGTCTTCTCACGCAGTGCCTGAAGGCCCGCCCAGCCCGGCTCCCAGCCGCCGATCGCATAGGTCAGCGCGTACAGCGGCACCCAGGCCCACGCCGGAGCTCCGAGCAGCTGCAGCGGCAGCGCGATCAGGAACAGCACCAAGGCGGCCGCGGCCCAGCGGGCCTCGGGCACCGCGAAGATCCGGGTGCGGCGCCTGGGCACCACCGCGTCACGGACGGCGCCGCCGGCCGGAGCCGGACGGGTCAGAGTGGAAGGCATGCGGCGGTGACCCTTCACGCGGGAACTCGGCGCCCCACCACGATACAGGAACACATGAACATTTCTTCATTTGTTCCTGGGTGGCCGGTATCATCGGCCCCATGGGCCATGGAGCCGTCACCGCCGCCGAGAACGCCGTCCCGCGCACCCGCCTGGACGCGACCAACGCCGCCAAGGTCGCCACCACGCTCCAGGCGCTGGCGACTCCCTCACGGCTGCTGATCCTTGCCCGGCTCCGCGAGGGACCACTCGCGGCCACCGACCTGGCTGCCGAGGTCGGCATGGAACAGTCCGCCTGCTCCCACCAGCTACGGCTCCTGCGCAATCTCGGCTTGGTGGTCGGCACCCGCAAGGGCCGCTCGGTGATCTACGCCCTGTACGACAACCACGTGGCCGAGCTGCTCGACCAGGCGATCCACCACGTCGAGCACCTGCGGCTTGGTATGACCGACACCCCCGCCGAAGCGGTGGAGCCGCTCTCCACGATGGCAGCGGCCCCGGCGGACGCCTTGTAGTCCCGGTGACCGACGAAGGGGAGCAGCCGGAAGCCCTCCCCGCGCAAGGCCCGGTCAGGCGCCGGATACTGTGGTGGCTGAGCATCGTGTGCGGGTCCCTGCCGTGCGTGGCGTGGTCGTCGTCGTGACCGTTGCCGGCCTCGCCGTCGCCGGATGCTCGGTGCCAGGCCCGCGGGTACCCCGATGCGGCGCCCGGCCCTGCGCGTCGTGTTGGTGGCGGCGCCGCCATGCTCATCACCGCTCTGGTGGGCCGGATCGCGCATGTGGCCGGCATCTGACCGACGCGGACCGCGGGCCTTCCCGCAGTGGTCGGCCTGCCGGCGTCGCCGTTGTGCTACAGCAAGGTTCGCGGTCAGCAGCCGCCGGGGGGTTGCACCGGTCGGGGCGCGTGCGGCGGAGCCTGGCCATCGCTCGCGCGGGACCAGATCAGACGCGCCGCGACCGCCGGCGCGGCGCGCGTGTATCGGACAGGCCGGGTTTGCTCGCGGTGCGGGCGTCGGATAGCCACGGAGAGGTGAGATTTCACCGCGACCAGGACCATTCACATCTTCCCAACGCGCCGTTCGCTCATGTGACCGCGTCCGAGATCAGCGCCAGGGAGTTGGCCAGCACGCCGATCACGACCTCGGCGGCCATGAAGGTGGCGATCAGTGCGAGCGCGATGGTCAGCCAACGCCGGTCGGCGTCGGCTGACACCCCGTGGGAATCCCCTGCGTGCCCGCTGCCCGGCTCGTGCCCGCCGTCGTCGCGGTCGCGGTCGTGGTCGTGCGTGCTCATACGGTGTGCCCTCCCCGGGCCGGTGGGGCCGTAGGCGTCAGTGGAGCGCGGATCGGCCGAAAGTCCGAAGGCTGCGCGGGTTGCCGTCGTCGTCGCCGGTCCGCCCGCCACCGAATCCACCGGCGGGAGGCACGGGGGCGGTGGTTAGGCGGCCTGGTGGTGGGCCAGTGCGGCGTGCGGGTCTTCCCCGCCGGTGCGGGTGGGGTCGGGGTGGATCAGAGCGGCGGTCAGCCGGGGAACGGCGTGCAGTAGGGCGTGTTCGGCGTCGACGGCGACCTGGTGTGCGGACCACAGGCTGAGGGAGCCGTCGACGACGACGGTGGCCTCGGCCCGCAGCTGGTGGCCGATCCACCGCATCCGTACCTCGCCCACCCCGACCACGCCGGGCACCTGGCGCAGGGCGGTCTCCGCGGTGTCGACCAGGGCGGGGTCGACGGCGTCCATCAGGCGGCGGAAGACCTCCTTGGCCGCTTCCTTGAGGACCGCCAGGATCGCGACGGTGATCAGCAGGCCGACTATCGGGTCCGCCAGCCGCCAGCCGAGCGCGGCCCCGCCGGCGCCGAGCAGGACGGCCAGGGAGGTGAAGCCGTCGGTGCGGGCGTGCAGCCCGTCGGCGACCAGCGCCGCCGAACCGATCCGCCTGCCGGTGCGGATGCGGTAGCGGGCAACCCACTCGTTGCCGACGAAGCCGGTCACCGCGGCGGCCGCGACCGCGGGCAGGTAGCCGACGTCGCGCGGGTCCAGCAGCCGGTCGATCGCGGTGTAGGCCGCGAGCGCGGAGGAGGCGGTGATGGTGAGCACGATGGCGATCCCGGCGAGGTCCTCGGCGCGGCCGAGGCCATAGGTGAACCGGCGGGTCGCGGCTCGGCGGCCGAGGACGAGCGCGATGCCCAGCGGTACGGCGGTTAGGGCGTCGGCGCCGTTGTGGATGGTGTCGCCCAGCAGGGCCACCGACCCGGACAGGACCACGACCAGGGCCTGCAGCACGGTGGTGACGCCCAGGACGGCGAGCGAGATCCACAGCGTGCGCATGCCGTCCGCGGAGGCTTCCATCGCCGGGTCGACCTTGTCGGATGCCTCGTGGCTGTGCGGGGTGACCACGTGCGCGGCCCGGTGCCGCAACCGCGCCCACCGGCCCGGTCCGGGCTCCTGGTCATGGCCGTGCCCGTGCCTGTGCTCGCCGTGGTCGTGCCCGTGCTCGCCGTGGCCTGCGTGCTCGTGCCGGTGGCCACCGCCCCGCCCGTGGCCGTGGTTGTGGCCGGGCGGCTCGCGGGTCGTAGTCGGGTCGCTCACGGCAGCTCACGCCTTCCGGTTCGGGGGTCGACATGGCAGGTCGACATGGCAGGCCGGTTGGACACCGGCGATCCACCGCCCCATCATGTGCATATGAGTGCACGCATGCAACTATCAGGTGCGCACAGGCCGCAACAGCCAGACGATGGCGAGCGTCTGGCCGTGGCGGCGGAGGTCCTGGGGCTGCTGGCCGACCGCACCCGCCTGGCCCTCCTGCAACGCCTGTCCGAGGGCGAGGCGGACGTGACCACCCTCACCGAGGCGTGCGGCGCGGCCCGGCCCTCCGTCAGCCAGCACCTGAGCCGGCTCCGCCTGGCCGGACTCGTCACCACCCGCAAGGAGGGCCGCCGGGTGGTCTACGCCCTGCGGCACGGCCACCTCCGCCGCTTGGTCGCCGAAGCCCTGGGCGTCGCCGACCACCAACTCGGCCGTCTCCCGCCCCACGACTGACAGCGCGGCCCTCACGTGCCCGGTGGGATGATGGTCAGAGCCAGTGTCTACGTTTGAAGAACGTGTAGAGGCTGGTGCAGACGACGACAGCAAAGGGGACCCGGACGAGATCCTGCCACTGTGCACCCGCGTCCGGGATGCCGGCGGCGTGGCCACGCTTAATTACGAATAGATAATTATGATCTAGCAACGATGCTGCACGCATAACTATGCCTTGGCAAGGGTCTAGTCTGTGTGGCGTGACCAACGACCAGCGGCGGCCGGTGCAGGAGACAGCCGGACCCGCCGTGGACCCCCGGTGGGAGGAGCTCGCCGACCTGGCGTTGATCATCAGCCGGGAGATCCAGTTCCGTGGCTACATCGACGAGCGGGCCGTCACCCTCACACAGTCGGAAGGCATGGTGATGCGCTACCTGCAGCGCGAGCCGACCGCGACCCCCAGCCGGATCGCCGACGCGACCGGACTCCAGCGCACCAACCTGTCCGCCGTCCTGCGAGGACTGGAAGGTAAAGGGCTCGTCGAACGGCGGGCCCAGCCGGACGACCGCCGCGGCGTGATCGTTCGCGCCACCGAACGCGGACGCAGCAACTACGCGCTGGTACGGAACGAGTGGGCTGCGGCGGTCTCCGCCGCGGCTGGCAACGACACCAGCCACCTCGACTCCGCGCTCAGGTTGCTGCGCACAGTCACAGCCGGCCTGGTGGAGATGCGCCCGCGCAGCCCGTCCTCCACACCCGCGGCGTGACCAGCTTCGAACCACGCCGCGCGGGCCGGTCTACTCCAACGCGAAGCGGCCACTCTCGCGGGGCATTTCACCCTCCGAGGCAGAACGCGGAGCCCCATCGGGCGCCCACGCCTTTGGTAGCAGCCGTCAGCCGTGGTCGTCGGTGATCTCGACACTGAGCGCGCCGAGGCCGGTGATCTGCCCTTCGAGGCGGTCGCCCACCTTCAGCCAGGTGCCCGTTGCCAGGCCAACGCCGGCCGGCGTGCAGGTCATGACGACGTCGCCCGGCTCGAGAGTCACGTGTTCGCTGACGCGGGCGACCTGCTCGCCGACGTCCCAGATCATGTCGGCCGTGTTCGCGTCCTGGCGTAGCTCGCCGTTGACCCAGAACCGCAGGTCCAGGTGGCCCGGGTCGACGAAGCGTGCTGGCACGACCGCCGGGCCGAGCGGGCAGCTGTCGTTGAACGCCTTGCCGCCGAACAGGTCGAACTTCACCAGGTGCTTGGGGTGGCGCTGCCAGTCGCGCGCGGACAGGTCGATGCCAATGGTGTAGCCGGCGATGTGGTTCCTGGCCTCGGCGACGCTGATGTGCCGGCCGCGCTTGCCGATGACGAAGGCCAGCTCGAGTTCGTAGTCGAACTTCGCCGACTGCACCGGGTAGCGCACCGAACGACCCGACCCCACGAGGGTGGTCGTCGGCGGCTTGAGGAAGAACACCGGGATGTTGTCCTCCTTGCTGAACCCCGTATGGCCGCCATCCCTGGTGACGTGGTCGTAGTAGTTCGAACCGGTGCAGATGACCTTGTGGGGGTACTGCAGAGGCGTGAGCCAGTCCTCCAGCCGGGCTGGCGCCGACAGCGACGGCGATGCGTCGGGTTCTGCGGTCAGGCGGCCGGCGGCGGCGACCAGGGCCGGCTCCGCCCCTGCCCAGCGCTCGAACACGGTCATCAGCCCGCCACGCCCTGACACGGCCAGCTCGGGGGCGACGTCTGGGATGCGGTAGTACCGGTCGCCGACGACGAGTGTCGGCGTCGGTGAACCGTCCACGTTGATGGTGGCCAGGGAGAAGCTGGTCATGTGATCACTTTCCCCGGGTTGGCGAGCATCGACCAGCGCTCGAGGACGAGCTCGAGATCGGACAGTGGGTCGGCGAGCAGCCGCCGGCTGATCGCGCGCACGAGGACGCGCCCCGGCTCGTCGAGGTACTCCACCGGCGAGCTGCCATCCACCCGGGCCAGCGCGAGCGCGGGCAGGAGCGTCGCGGCCCGAGCTGTGAGCGCGGGCACCGGTTCCCAGATGACACGGGCGGTGTAGGCGTCCGTGAGCGCGCGGGCCGCGGCCTGGAGCTCGGCGGCCAGGCACGGGAGCCTGACCGACTTGAGCAGCAGATGGTTGAGGCAGAACGCGAGGTCGAAGGCCGGGTCGCCGAACCAGGCGCACTCGGCGTCCAGCAGCACCGGGCCGTGCGGGCTGAGCAGGATGTTCTTCGGGCTCACGTCCCCGCGGACCACGGCCAGGTGGGTGTTCGCGGTCCGCTCGGCCAGCAGCGCGAACCTCGGCCGCAGGTCCGGGTGGGCTCGGGCGGTGGCGCGCAGGTAGGGCTCGATCCGCAGCGCGTCGAAATTCTCGTCCGTCGCGAAGCGGGTCGCGTTCGCCGGGTCGGCGGCGCTCGCCGCGTGCAGGTCACCGATCAGGTCGCCGACGGCCCGGGCGGCACTGACGTCGACCTCGCCAGCGAACAGCAGCGTCTTCCACACCGGATAGCGCTCGGGCGGGAGGTACTCCATCGCGAACAAGCCCGCCTCAGGGTCATGGGCGAGCACCCGCGGCACCTGACCGGGACGGAGCGGCCGCGCGAACCGCAGCCAGGCGTACTCGACCGCGTTGCGGGAAACCGGCGCGAGCCAGGTGTCGGCCACCTTCAGCTGCGGCAACGACCCCTTGACGCACAGCGACCGACCGGCCACGTCCACGCGCCACAGGTCGGAGGACACGCCGCCGGGCAACGGTGTGAGTAAGGGCTCGGCAGTGGGCGCGACGAGATGGTTGCGCCGCAGGAACTCAATCACTACCAGGCGCTGCTCAGCGCCGGACCGGCTCACGCGCTCAGCCTCGCCGTCGCCTGGTGGTTGCGCGAGGCATCCGGTGCGGCTGGGTATCCGCGGTACGACAGCGTGGGGTCCTCGGCGATGCGCAGCAGCTGGTTGTACTTGGCCAGCCGCTCGGAGGAGCGCACCGAGCCGACCTTGA
This sequence comes from Pseudofrankia coriaricola, assembly GCF_001854805.1. GTDB lineage: Bacteria > Actinomycetota > Actinomycetes > Frankiales > Frankiaceae > Pseudofrankia. Next base: position 6,708 of record NZ_MBLO01000016.1, on the reverse strand, counting down.
TCTGCCCGGCGCCGGTGCCCACCGCCAGATCGGCCAGGAAGTCGTCCTCGGTCTCCCCGGACCGGGCCGACACCACCGGGGCGTACCCCGCGGCGCGGGCCTCGGCCAGGACCTCGAGAGTGCCGGACAGGGTGCCGTTCTGGTTCACCTTCACCAGCACACCGGTCGCGCAGCCCCGGGCGATGCCGAGCCGCAGGCGGGTCAGGTTCGTGGTGAACAGGTCGTCGCCGATCAGGTGCACCCGCGCGCCGAGGCGGTGGGTGATCTCCCGCCAGCCCTCCCAGTCCTCCTCGTCGAGCGGGTCCTCCACCGACAGGACGGGGAAATCCTCGACCCAGGAGGCGACGAGGCCGAGCACGGTCCAGCCGGCGGCGGCCAGCAGGCGCAGTACACCGCGAACGGGCGCGGGGAGTGACCGAGGTGCGCGGGGTCGCGCCATGAGCGGCTCTTCGGGCGGTCATGAGTGTGCTCCTGTGCGAGCGAGATTCTCGCCGTCTGGGGGTTCGGAGAGCGGGCGCCCGGTGTCGAGCTTGCCGCCGAAGACCCGGTGGGCGAACACGTTGTAGGCCACCACCAGGGGCATGTTGAGGCCGATGCCGACGAGGATGAACACCATCGTGTTGTGGGGACCGACCGCGCCCTCGACGGTCAGGTCCGGCGGCACGAGGACCGGATAACGGGCGACGGCGAGCGCGAGAATCACTGACACCGTCGCGACGACGAGGCCGCCGATAGGCAGCGTGTCGGCGGCGCTAGACCGTTGGCTCCACAAGAACGTGACCATGGCGGTCGTTGCCCCCGCCGCGGCGAACAGCAGCAGACCGCCGAAGGCGAACGCCCGTCCTGGGCTGCTGAGGTCCAGCCGCGCGGCGGTGTCGTTGATCGCGAAAAGGGCGGCGACCAGCAACGCGGCCGTGAGCGCCGTGCACGCCAGCCCGCGGCGCCCGGCGGTCTCGCGCAGGCTCCCGGACGACTTCTGCTTGGTGTAGGCGTAGCCGAGGGCGGTGTACCCCGCGGTGACGGTGACCCCAGCCAGCGCCGAGAACCAGCCGAAGGCGCCGAACGCCGAGCCTGCGTAGGCCCCGTTGCTCACGCGCAGCGCCGATGTCAGCGTGCCCAGCGCGAAACCCTGGCCGAACGAGGCCAGCAGGGATGCGATTCCGAAGGCGGTCGTCCAGCGGCGGCCGGGCGGGGCCTGGGACGCCATCTCGATGCTCACGCCGCGCACGATCAGCGAGACACGATCAGCGAGAACAGCACAACGGTCATCGGGAGGTAGGCGTGCGGGAGGACCGTGCCGAACGCCAGCGGGAACCCGGACCACAGCGCGACGCCGAGCAGGATGAGCCAGGTCTCGTTGCCATCCCAGGCGACCGCGACGGACTCGAGCATGCGCCGCCGGTGCTCGCCGTCGCGCTCGAGCAGACTCGCCACGCCGACCCCGAGGTCGTAGCCGTCCAGCACGATGTAGGCAAGAAAGCAGACGAGCACCACCGCGAGCCACAGCGAAGTGATCATCGCGTCGCCACCTCCGGGGAACTGAGCAGCGCGCGACGTTCAGCTGGTATCGGAACGTCCGCGGATTCGAGCAGAGTCAGATCCGGCGGCTCCGGTGACGGTTGGCGCCGTGGATCGTCCCGTTCGGGACCGATACGCATCGTGCGCACGACATAGGCGATGTACGCCGCGAGCATGCCGAGGTAGAGCGCCGAGAAGCCGATCACCGAGAACAGCACCTCGCCGGAGGCCAGCCTGGAGACCGCCTCGGACGTGCGGAGCTGACCGAAGACGACCCACGGCTGGCGTCCCGCCTCGGCGGTCACCCAGCCGCCGAGGATGCCGAGGACGCCGGCCGGTGTCGTCCAGAGAACGAATGCGTGGAATCGTCGCGCGGCCCACAGCCGGTTCCGCATGCGCAGGACCGTGGCGGCGAACGCCGTTCCGAACATCAGCAGTGCCGCGAGGTAATGGCGAACTGCCATCGGGACAATTCGAGCAGACTCATCACTGCTCCACGGGTATGTCCGCGGCGTGGGCTGTGAAGCGCGGCAGGAAGCGGCTGCCGACGACCAGTAGCACGACGATGCCGAGCTGGACGCCGACCGCACTGCCGAAGGCCTCCGGAATGCTGTGCGGTTCCAGCGCCAGGTACAGCGTGCCGAGAGTCGCGACGCCGAGCGCCAGCCCGGACTGCTGCAGGGTGATGAGAACGCCGCCGCCAACGCCGGCGAGGTGGGCGGGGACGTCGCTGAGCACGGCGCGGAACAGCCCGGCGAACAGCATCGACTGTCCGGCGCCGACCAGGAGCAGGGGTCCACCCAGTTCGGCGAGGCTCACGTGCGGCCAGCCGGTGGCGAGGATGACGATCAGCAGCGCCAGTCCGGTCCCCTGCACCAATCCGCCCACGGCGAGTACACCGCGGCCGAACCGGTTGATGAGCTTGGGACTGACGATCGAACCGAGGAGGAAGAGGACGGCCATCGGCAAGATCGCCAGCCCGGCCTTGAGTGGGCTGGCATGCAAGCCGCCCTGGACGGTGAGCGCGAAGACGAACATGAAGGAGCCGAATCCGAGGCTGAACGCCGCGATCATGGCCAGCCCGCGGGACATGGACGGCAGCTTGAGCAGTGACGGCGGCAGCAGGGGCACCTCGCCGCGTGTCTCCGCGCGTCGTTCCACGACGACCGTGACGGCGGCCAGCGCGACGGCGACGGCGAGCAGCACCCACGTCCAGGCCGGCCAGCCCAGCGTGTGGCCCTCGGTCAGCGGCACGAGGAGGGCGGTGAGCGTCGCCGCGAAGAGGACCGTGCCCGGGACGTCGATGCTGGCCGGGTGCGGGGACCGGTTGGCGGGGACGACTATGCGCGAGGAAACGAACACCGCGATGCCCAGGGGTACGTTGATCAGGAAGATGGGCCGCCAGGACGTGCCGGCGATGTCGGCGCTGATCAGCAGCCCGCTGGCCACCTGGCCGACCACCGCGGCGATACCCGAGGTCGCGCCGTAGAGCGCCAGCGCCCGCGTCTTACGTTCACCTTCCAAGGTTGCATGGCAGGTCGCGAGCACCTGGGGTACCAGCATGGCGGCCGCCGCCCCCTGCACCAGCCGGGCCGCGATGAGTATGCCGATGGAGGGCGCCAGCCCGCAGGCCAGTGACGCCAGGATGAAGCCGACCAGCCCCACCTGGAACAGGTTGTGGCGGCCGAAGCGGTCACCCAGCCGGCCCCCCAGGACGAGGACGGCGGCGTACGCGACACCGTAGACGGCCACCACCAGTTCCAGCGCGGCGGCGGACGCGTGCAGCGAGGCGTCGATCGTCGGCAGCGCGACGTTGACGATGAAGAAGTCGGCGATCGGCAGGAACGCGCCCGCCAGCAGGACGAGTACGCCGACCGGATGCAGGCCGCCGGCGCGCGCCACGGCACCCGGCGAGTCGGGTCGGACCGGTGCGGGTCGGGTGTCGAGAGAGGTCGTCACATGATCCTCCAGTTGTTATGACTACATCACTATATACCGATAATCATGATTGCGTCATAATTACCTGGGGTGTGGGCCTGATCCGCGACGGGGACCGACCAACGCGGGCAGGAGCTGCGGCTCGGCCGAGCGACGATCAGGGGTGGGCGGGGCTTGCCGACCTCGTGCTCGCCATCGCCAGGGAGATTCAGTTCCGCGGCTACATCGACGAGCGGGCCGTGCGCCCGCCACAGTCCGAGGGCATGGTCATGTCCGCCGACGTCTGCTCACGTCCACTGGTGTAGGTCACGGGCCGACTGACGTCCGCCGGGGTCCATGAACGTCCGCTGTCGTTCGCCGGCCAGCCCTATGCGGGCTCCCACCGGTGATCACCCGCCTGCGGTCCGCCCTTCGCCAAGACTCGACCGTTCGCCAACTCTGTGGGCAAGCCCAGGTGGTCAGGTCATGAGGCAAGAGCCGCGTCCAGAAACTCCCACCGCACGTGTCACTGGGAACCCGCGCCCAGGCTGTCGACAGCCAAATGCCCGAAAGCGTCGCTCCAGGCCGCATACCACTGGCGGAACCACGGATGGGACTGCGCGAGCGGGACGACAGAGCGCACCGTCTCCTGGTAGTACGAACGACGTTTCTCCGGCCGAGGATGTGTGTCCAGCCGCTGCACGTTGCTCAGCCGGTCCGCCAGCTTCACCAACAGTGCATCATCCGGGGCGCTAAGCAACCGTGTCAGATATGCCACCCGCACCTCCTCACGTGTCTGGCCCTCCGACGCTGCGGGCTTGGTCACCCAGTCGACCAAGCCCGCGACGCGGTCACCGAAGCGCTCGCGCACATCCTCCAGCGAGCACTCCGTGTCCTCGACCACATCGTGGAGCACGGCCGCGCGCAACACGTCGATGTCAGTCGTTCCGATCGCCTCCACCAACACACACACGACCTCAAGCAGATGCTCGGCATAAGGCTCACCCGCCGGCCGAGTCTGGTCCCCGTGCCACCGAACAGCGAAGGCGACCGCATCATCCAGCGAGGCTAGATCCTGTTCCGCAATGCGCCTGGCCAATCGCTCACGCACGGACGGCCAACCGGCCGCCGCCTCGAACACCTGCAACATGCCCCGAGCTCCCTTCACGTGCCACAGCGACCGACGGGGGCGCGCCTGGGCCATCGCGGACGGATCAGGCATCCCAGTCGGCATGCTGCAGCACGAAAGCAGGCTTGTGGGAACGCGGCGGGACGACTTCACGCCAGCGACCTACCAGGGCGCCTGGTGTCGGCGGGCCGCCAGGATCGTGATCCACTCCAATAGCCATAGGGATGGTTATAGGGATGCGCAACCTGGGCGCACAACCACCCCCCGGCACTACGCAAGGCCGCCGACGCCTACGACACCGCGCTCGGCGGCGCGCCGCGTCCGCCTCGCCCACCGGGCGGCCGGGACGCCTACGCCGACAGGGACAGGTGGGTGAGGACGGCCAGGACACGGCGGTGGGCGTCGGCGTGCTCGGGGACGTCGAGCTTGGTCAGGATACGGCGGACGTGTGCCTCGACGGTGCGCTCGGACAGCACGAGGCGGCGCGCGATGCCGGCGTTCGTGAGGCCCTCGGCCATGAGCCGCAGGACCTCGCGCTCCCGGTCGGTCAGCCCGGCGAGCGGGTCGTCGGCCCGCTGGGAGGCGAGCAGGCTCGCGACCACCTTCGGGTCGAGCGCCGAGCCGCCGCGGGCGACCCGCTCGGCCGCGGCGAGGAACTCTCCGACGTCGAGGACCCTGTCCTTGAGCAGGTAGCCGAACCCGCCGAGAGTGACGAGCCGGACGGCGTGCGTCGTCTCGACGTGTTGGGAGAGCACGAGCACCCCGGCCGCCGGGTGGCGCCGTTTGATCTCGCCGGCCGCTCGGGTGCCCTCGTCGGTGAACGTCGGTGGCATCCGGACGTCGACGTCGACGACGGCGAGGTCGGGGCGGTGCCGGTCCACGGCCTCGAGCAGTCCCTCCGGGTCGCCGACTGACGCGACGATCTCGTGCCCGGCATCCTCGAACAGCCGACCGAGGCCCTCGCGCAGCAGCACCTGATCCTCGGCGATCACCACTCGCATGGGTGCGCCACGCTCCCAGCCTCAGTCCAGTCCCGGTCGGTGGGGCGGTGGTCCGCGCGGCCCCTGGCCACGGCGCGCGAGGCCGCGGACCGGGTGGCCGTGGCGCGCCCGGCGGCGGGGCCGCGGACGCGGGCAGCGCGGCTCACGAGCCGCATGGCAGCTCGGCGGTGAGCACGGTGCCGGTGCCGGGACCGCTCGCGATCCGCAGCGTCCCGCCGAGGGTGGCGACCCGGTCGGCGAGCCCGCGCAGCCCGCTCCCGCGCGCCGGGGTGGCACCGCCGACGCCGTCGTCCGCCACCGCGACGACGAGCCGGCCGTCGCGGACCTCCACGGTCAGCTCGATCCGGCGGGCGTTCGCGTGTTTCACGGCGTTCGTCACCCCCTCGCTGCCGACGAAGTACGCGGCGACCTCGAGCCGGCGGTCCAGCCGCCCGCCGCCCGCCTGCTCGCGTCCGCCCGTGCTGGCGGAGCCGATGACCGCGTCGTCGGTCCCGGTGCCCGCGGCCACGTCCGTCGCCACGCCGGCCGTCGCGCCGCCGCGGATCGCGGCCGCCGTGCCCCCGGCCAGCGGCGCGGCGTCGGGGGCCGCGGCCGCGGTGGCCGCCGGTGACGTCGGCGCTGGGAGCGACCCGGTGGACGTGAACGTCGCCGCCACGGCGGGCGGCAGGTGCACGCGCACCTCGACCGGTACCGGGGACTGGCGGGCGACCTCGGCGAACGCGAGGGCGAGGCCGCCGCCCAGCTGCGCCGGCGGTAGGCCGCGGGCGAGCTCACGTAGCTCGTCGATCGCGGTGCCCAGCTGCGCGACCGCGCCGTCGAGGGTGCGGCTCACCCGTTCCGGCCCGGCGGCGCCGGCGCCGAGCTGGTGCTGCGCGTGCCGCAGCGCCAGCCCGATCGAGACGAGCCGCTGCTGCGCGCCGTCGTGCAGGTCCCGCTCGATCCGGCGGCGTTCCTCGTTGGCCGCTGCGACGATCCGCGCCCGCGAGTCGCGCACCTCGGCGAGCTGGCGGCGTAGCTCGACCCGCAGCCGGGCGATCTCGATCGCCAACCCGCCCGCCTGGACGACGTCCCGGGGCAGCGGGTCGGGCCGCGGGCGGTGCAGCACCAGCGCGACCGGCTCGTCGCGGCGGCTGATCGGCAGCC
>NZ_MBLO01000015.1 GCF_001854805.1 Pseudofrankia coriaricola | reverse complement strand
CGCGACGACCAGCGTGGCGCCCGCGGTCGCCACCGGGGAGCCGCGGCCGAGCACCGTGCCGAGGGTGAGGACCGTCGCCGCGAACGCCGCCGCCAACAAAATAGTGATCGTGCCGTAGACGAGGGTGCGGTTGATGACGACGTCGATGTCGTAGAGCCGGTAGCGCAGTATCGCGACGCACGCGGCGATCGGGAGTGCGGTCAGCGCCACCGCCGGCAGGATGCGTACCCCCGGCCACAGGTTCCACAGCACCAGCGCCGCCGGCAGGCAGACCCCGGTGACCGCGGCGGCGTAGGTGAACCATTTGAGCTGCTGCCGCAGCGCGCCGCGCGCGGCGCGCAGCCGCACCCCGAGCGCGGCGACGGAGGCGACCAGCGGGCCGACGATCAGCACGGAGCCGACGATGAACAGGAGGTTTGCGGGGACCGCGTCCGTGGCCAGTGGGTTGCGCCCGGAGGCGAACTCGCCGTCGGACAGGTGGCCGAGCCCCCAGCCCGGCACCGCGAGCGCGACCCCGAGGCCATTGGCCCACAGCACCCACCGCCAGCGGCGGCCGGGCAGGCGCCCGTCGGGGAACAGCAGGAAGATCGGGTTCAGGATCAGGCTGCCGAACGCCCAGCTCGTTGTATTGACCCATTCGGCCGCCGGGCCGCCCGGCCAGCCGAGCTCCGCAGCCCGCAGCCCGTAGCCCTGGGCGAGGTCCGTCAGCGCGACCTGCGTCCCGTTGGCGCACAACAGCCAGCCGACCGGATTGCGCGGGTGGCGGACGGCGATCAGCGCCCCGGCGGCGGCGAACGTGGCGTTGGACAGCGCGTAGAGCACCGTGTCGTAGCGCGACTCGAGCGACCACGACAGCACGCAGGCGGCGACCTCGGCGGCGACCGTCAGCCCGAACAGGACCGCCGGGAGCAGCCGGCCGCGGAACGCCGACGTCCCCACCGTGCCCCCTCCCCGGCCCGCTCGCCGCGCCGTGCCCACGCGGCCCGGCCCACCCCCTGCGAACGCGGCCGTTCCCGCGCGCTCGGGCGTCCGTCGCTCGCCAGCCCCGGTCTCGACGACGGCCGGGACCGGAGAGGGCCGATCCGGATGGGAGCGACCGTCGCGGCGGTCGCGTCATCGTCCCAGAGGCGTCGGGCGGGGCCAACAGCGTTGGTACTCGCCCCAGCTGCGTACTGGTACTTAGCACCGCCGCGGGCCGGACCGCGCGGAAATGCGGTGCCCGCCCTGATGCCCGGGAGATCACTGCCGTCGTAGCTTCACCGCCAAGAACGCGGGCGCCACCACCTGGGAGCCGCGTCCCCATCATTTCCGAACCACGTCCTAGGGAGGACGACATGGCGACGACGAATGACCTGAGAACGACGAATGGCGTGCCGGCGGGCGGATCCGCGAGCGGCCCGAACGCAGCGTCGGTGCGGCGGATGGCGGCCGTGGGAGTCGTCGGCGCCGCGGCCACCGTGGTCGACGCGCTCGTGGTGCAGGCGGCCGTCGTGCCCGGGACGGACGTGTCGAGCAAGATGTTCAGCTACCCGTTCTCGAGCGGGGCGTACGTCGTGGTCTCCCTCGTCAACGCGCTGCTGCACGCGCTTGTGCTCGTCGGCGTGCTGGGGTTCGCCCGCGGCGGCGCGGCAGGCTCTGGCCGCGCCGCGCGGGCCGGCGCCGGCCTCGCGCTCGGCGGGCTCGGGCTGCTCGCCGCGGTCGAACTCGCCTCGATCGCGGTCCGCGGCGACCGTGTCGACGACGCCGGCACCATCGCCGTGATCCTGACCTTCACGACGGCGACGTTGCTCTCGGTGGCCGGCTACATCGTGCTCGCGGTGGCCTCGGCGCGTGGCGGGCGCTGGACGGGTTGGCGTCGGCGCGCCCCGCTGGTCGCGGCCGTCGCCACGGTGGCGGTGCTGGGCATGAGCTTCTCGTCCGCCCTTCTCCCGGCCGGCGTGGCGGTGTGGAGCCTGGGCCTGCTCGTTCTCTGCGCCGCCACCTACACCGACCCGGCCCCCGCGGCGCCGACCCCCGAGGCGCGTGCGGCGGCGCGAGAGGTCCGGCTGCCTTGATCCGCGAGCCGGCCCGGCCGGTCTCCCCGGAACCTTCCCAGGGGAGACCGGCCGCGCAGGACACAACCGCAGTCCCTGGCGGCCCGCTGCTGGGCGCCCACGGGATCAAGAGGTCGCTCGCGGCGTCGGGCGGCACACAGCAAGCGCAGCCTCGACAGGAGCGACGATGACCCCGGGCGAACGCGCCGACGTGGTCGTCGACTTCGCCGCCTTCCCGCCCGGCACCGCCGTCACCATGGACAACACGCTGGGAGCCGGATCCACCGCCCAGGTCATGCTGTTCCGCGTCACCGGACGTGCCAGCGACGACAGCCACATACCGGCACACCTCAGCCACATCGAGCCACTCCGGCGCAGCCAGGCCATACGGACCCGCGACTGGCAATTCCGCCGAGCACCCACCGGCGACCACCCCGGCTGGCTGGTCAACGACCAGCCCTTCGACCCCGCCCGCATCGACGCCGACGTCACCCTCGGCGACGTCGAGATCTGGCGGTTCACCAGCGACCTGCACCACCCCGTACACGCACACCTCAACCCGTTCCAGGTGCTGTCGCGGCGCGGCGCCACACCCGGCCCGCACGACCTCGGCTGGAAGGACACCGTCGACATCACCCCCAGCGAGACCGTCGAGGTGCTCGTGCGCTTCACCGACTACCCCGGCCGCTACCTACTGCACTGCCACAACCTCGAACACGAGGACATGGCCATGATGGCCACCTTCCACACCCGGTAGAGAACCTTCCGGCCGGCAAGCACATGGTCGAGGTACTGCTTGCTCGACGCGACCCTTTCCAGAGGTCGAACCTGCCCTCTTTGCGGCCACCTCCCTGGAGCTGGCCACCGGGATCTGGCGCTCGCTTTCGCCGTCGTAAAGGTAAGGCGCCCGACCTGGTCGGGCGACGCCAACGTCCTCGTCACCGAAGGCAACTCCTACCGCATACGCGAAGCCCGAACGAGAGGAGCACTACAACTACCAACCGAGGCTGATCAACCCGGGGGGCGGGGACTTCAACCTGGCTACCAGCGGGGACCGCAACCTTGGCCGTTGATCAGGCCGCTTGCGTTACCTGGTGATCGAGAGGAGGGCTGGGCTCGGCGCTGGAGCTGGGCTCGTGAGCCGATGGCGACGCTATGAACTCGAGAAGACCTGCGAAGGCAGATCGGAGATGGTATTAAGATGCGACGTATTACTATGACCCTTGCGGCGGTTCCACTCGCCGTCGGTGCTGTCATTTTCGGACAGGCTACCGAGGCATCCGCGCAGCCTCCGGACCCGGATCGCGCCAGTTGCGTGGAGCAGTTCAATTTGGCAGTGGGAACCCCGGGTGAATACCAGAGATATGCCCATCAGGATGAGCTTGGGCGGGACGTGAGCTTCTTTGCTCGCCTTCCGGAAGAGATGTGCCCCTTCTGACCGACTTGGCTCAGGGCGCACGCGTCCCACACCCACACCAGCGGGGTGTCGAGCTGGTGGTGGGCCGCCACGATCAGATCCCGGTAGTCCCGCCAGGCGAAACTCCTCCGCTCGCCACGCGGGCACATCGATCAGCAGGTAGACGCGGCGGCGCCCGTGCCGGCCGCCACCCGCCTCGCCGTCCCCCGATACCAGGTGACGGCGAGGTCGCGGTGCGCCACGCCGGCAAAGGGTCGGCTCTTGGAAACAATGCGCAGGGTGGTGTTCGCCTCCGGAACTGGAGAGGTCAGCAACCGCAGGAAAACACCGCCCGCGTAGTCGGCAGTTTAGCGCAGCCGGCCGGCCCGGCATTCGGACCTATCTGGGATTCGTGATCACGGGCCCGCCAACACCTTCAGCCATCGGCTCGCCTGGAGCCTGCAGACCTACGCGCTGATCCCTGTGATACTCGGCATGTTCGCCGTCTACGCTGCCATCCCCGGTACCCGAGCGCGGCGCCCAGCAATGACCCGGTCTCATCCTCACGGTGGGCGGGGCCGACCTTCTCCCGGGCGCTGGATATGCCATCCTCGTCATGCCGGCAGCGGGGTCCTGATCAGCCAGGGCCATGAGCAAGACGTGCTTGACCTCCTCGACCAGATCTTCCACGGTCGGCGGTTCCGGGTCGGGTGAGCTGCTTGGGCCGGACCACTCGGTCGAACAGCTCGGCGCTGATGCCACGTTGCAGCGCGGCCTGTTTGAGGGTCAGGTCCTGATCGATGGCCAGATGCGCGACGTCCGAGGCGCGGTCGTAGCCGATCACCGGGGACAGTGCGGTGACCATCATCACCGAGCGTTCGACGTTGCCCCGGAGCTGGTCTTCGTGCACGCGGGTGCCTTCGACCAGGAACTCGCGGAAGTGGTCGGCGGCGTCGGCGAGGATCCGCACGGAATGCAGCAGGTTGGTGATCACGATCGGCCGGAAGGCATTCAGCTCGAAGTTGCCTTCGCTGCCGGCCATGGCGACGGCAGTGTCCGATCCGACGACCTGGATGCAGACCATGAGCATGGCTTCGGCCTGGGTGGGATTGACCTTCCCGGGCATGATCGAGGAGCTGCGCGCCCCAGTAGTGGTCGGCCGGGACCTCGACCGCGCCCAGCGAGTCGGTCTCGGTGCGGGTACCGGTGGCGTCGATCCCGATGGGCACCGCGTGGGTAGCGGGCGCGCCGGGGTCGCGGGCCGTCTGGGCATATCCGCCGCCATTGCCAGTCATCGCGTCACGCCGCCTTGACCTGCCGGTACTCTGGCCGCCACATCGCCTCCTGTACCTGGCGTGCCGTGTCGGTCAGGGTGGCGCGGGCCAGGCCCTCGACGGCGGCGCGGTCAGCGACGGCGACGGCGGCGGCAGCCGACACGGCGCGTAGGTTCTCCACCTGTGGCAGCAGGGATGCCCCGGGCGTCCGCACGTCCACCAGGCCGGCCACGGCATCCGCGGCGGCGGCCAGCATGCCGTCGCTGATCCGCGTCGCACGGCTGACCACGGCGCCGAGGCCGAGCCCGGGATAGAGCAGTGCGTTGTTGGCCTGGCCGATGCTGTACGTGACACCGTTGTAGGTCACCGGGGGAACGGGTATCCCGGTGCAGATCAACCCCCGACCGTCTGTCCAGGGGATCAGCTGGGCGGGCATCGCCTCTATGCGCTCCGTGGGGTTGGACAGCGGGAAGATGATCGGCCGGTCAACGTGCCTGGCCATCTCCCGGACGATCTCCTCCGAGAACGCGCGAGGCACGGTGGACGTGCCGACCAGGATCGTGGGCTTGACGTTGGCTACGGTCTCGGCGAGGCCGATGCGGCCGTCGCGCTGCCAGCCGGCGACCTCGCCAGTCGGCCGGGCGTAGGGGACCTGGTAGTCCCGCAGATCGGTCATGTCGGCGGTGAGTAGCCCTGGCTTGTCGACACACCAGATCCGCTGGGTTGCGGTGTCCCGGTCCAGACCATCCCGGACCATCGCGTCGCGCAGTTGGTCGGCGATGCCCACTCCGGCTGTGCCAGCCCCGAAGATGACGATCCGCTGGTCCCGCAGCCGGGTGCCGGCGACGCGCAGCCCGCTGAGCACCGCTCCCAGCGTGATCGCCCCGGTGCCCTGCATATCATCGTTGAAGGTGCACAACCGATCCCGATACTTCTGCAGAATTCGCCGGCCGTTGCTCGGGCCGAAGTCCTCCCAGTGCAACACCGCGTTCGGGAACAGTTCGCGTGCCGCGCTGACATACGCGTCGATGAACTCGTCATAGCGTTGCCCGCGGACCCGGCGGTGCCGGTTGCCCACGTAGGACGGGTCGGTCAGCAGGTTTTCGTTGTCGGTGCCTACGTCCAGCCCGACCGGAATCACCCGGCCCGGGTCGAGGCCGGCGGCGGCCGTGTAGACGGCGAGCTTGCCCACGGCGATGTCGATGCCACCGACACCCCAGTCGCCGATGCCAAGTATCTCCTCGGCGTCGGACGCGACGAGCAGGTCCACGTCGTCCGCGCCGAGGTCCAGATCGGCGAGTGCCGCCCGCAGCCGGTCCGGCTCGTCGATCGAAAGATAGACCCCGCGCGGACGCCGATACTCATGGCTGTAACGCTTGATTGCCTCGCCCACCGTCGGGTCGTACACGATGGGGAGCATCTCCCGTAGATGGTCACCGAGCAGCCGGTAGAACAGCACCTCGTCGTTGTCCTGCAACATCGCCAGGAAGACGTTCTTGAGCAGATCCGTGGGCTGCTGATGGTACTGCTCATACACCCGCACGACCTGATCATCCAGGGTAAGCACCATCGGCGGCAACAGCCCTTCCAACCCGAGCGCCCGCCGCTCCTCCCGACTGAACGCCGTCCCCTTGTTCAGTAGTGGCATGTTCAGCACGTCGGCGCCCCGCGCTTTCGTGCCAAAAGCGTCACGATCGACCCAAAACCGCCGCCTCGACAAGGCTGCCGTCATCGTCACGAGACTTCCCCCTGAGGCCAGCGTGCTCCGTTTACCGGTGGCGACCTGGCGGGTAAGAGCCGCAATCCATCCCGCCATGTTCCGCCGCGGCCTTCGTCATACCTCGATCCGCCCTACGTACACCTCCGCTCGAACCGAAGACCCCCGACGGGCACAGCAACCCGACCGTGGACGTCCTGTCCGGTAGCGCGCCTGCTCATCCGCTGCCCCGTCTGACCGCGACGGCTGTCCTGTCGCCGCCAGTCAGGGCGCGCCCGCGCGGGAACGGGTCTGGGAGCTTGCCGGGGTGCACGCTCCCAGTCGGGTGGCGAGCGTCGAGACCCCGCTGGTCGTGGACCCGGACGCGACCCTGGTCACGGCGCATTCGGAGAATGAGAAAACCGGTCAGAAGCGATCACGTCGGAGCCCTGGATCTCGCCCCCGGGCTACCCGGCCGATCTTGAATCGGTCCCTGGTCGTGGGTGGTCCTGCTTCGCTGCCACCGCTGATCGGTCGGCAGGAGCGTTCTGTTCAGCTCACCCGAGATCGCCGGCGCGAGGTGGGGAACTCGTCCACCATGGCAACCGTTTCAGCGTGTCGCATTCTTCCTGGGCCGTTTGTCATCGCCCGTCCGGTCCGCCGTACGGGCGAAGCTCGTCCTCTTGAACCTCATTGTCCTAGATTCGGCCCTGATGTGCCCTGCCGGGCCGACACGGTGACCGCCGCGCGGACTGTCGGCCGGCCAAGGAAAAGGCCGCCAGAAAATCGCTGTATATGAGGACAAGGTCTTGCCGGTCTCCCGGGGCGCGGTCGACGCGCGCCACCTCGAGCCTGGCGTTACGATAATTGCTGTCCGAATTAGGTTGGAAGGGTCGGAGGAAAGAGGGAGTGTTATGGCTCGATTGTCCGAGCAGCTGGCCGAGCTTGCCACGCGTGCCAAGGGAGCCGAGGATGCCGCGGACGCGGCTGAGAAGCAGGCCCGCGAGGAGCTGGCAACCAGAGTCGAACAGGCTCGCGCGAATGCCGAGCGGCACGCGGGCGTGCTTCGCGAAAAGGCCGCCGCCGCTGGCAGGGAGGCGTCCGACCGGTGGAGCGAGATCCAGGGCCGTTGGAAGGACCACGTGAGCGCCCTGCGCGCTGAGGCCCAGGAGAAGCAGGCCGAGCGCGGCGCCAACCGCGCCGAGCGGCGAGCGGAATTCTCCGAGGACGACGCTGTCTACGCGATCGACTTCGCCATGGCGGCCGTGGAGGAAGCCGAGTTTGCCGTCCTGGACGCGACCCTGGCCCGGGCCGACGCCGAAGCCGCTCGGGCCGGGTAGCCGCAACTGTTCCAAACCTGAACCAAACGGGACAGATGCCTGGGTAGGCGGACAGACGGCTCGTCGCGTCGTTTACGGCGATGTCCGTGGCATCGCGGCAGCAGGGCGACCCGAAGCCGCCGAGCACGACCCCGACCGCAGGGTCATCGCGTCGACGGCCCGGCGGGGCGTGCCGGCGACCGGGTCGAGGCTCTCAGAGGTCGGCGTGCTGCGGCCGGGTCTCGACCACGATCACGGTGGGGGTGTCGGTCGCCAGCGCGGCGGTGAGCTCCTTCTCCAGCTCGTCCACGGTCTCGATGTCGATACCCCGGCAGCCGAAGCCCCGCGCCAGCGACACGATGTCCAGCCCCGGCAGGTCGAGCCCTGGTACGCCTGGCGTGTTCTCCAGTTCGGCGAAGGACTTCAGCACCGAGTATTCCCGGTTGCGCAGGACGACGTACGCGATGGGCAATGCGTGCTGCGCGGCGGTCCAGACGGCCTGCACGGAGTACTGGAAAGAGCCGTCACCGATTACGCCGATCACTGGCCGGCGCTCGCCGCGCGCACGATCGCCAAGCGCCACGCCGACTGCCGCCGGCACCGCCCACCCGATGCCGTCGCTGGCCGTCGCTGGCCGTCGCGAAGAACGAGCCGGGCTCGACCGTCGGCAGCCACTCGTTCTGCAGTGCCATCGTCGAGGTCGACTCGTAGACGAGGACGGCGTGCGCCGGGCGGGCCGTGCTCACCGGGTGCCTGGGGCGCGCGCTCGGCCAGCAGCCGCTCCACCTGCTCCGGGGTCGTGTTGACGATCTCAATCTCGCCGACCCTTGATTGACGCGACCCGGTTGCGGTCGAGCAGCAGCCAGATGGGGGTCTTGGCACCGGCAGCTAGCAAGGACGCGACGACGACGGGTGTCATGACGGAGGTCTCCTCAATCTCGCGCCGAACTAGCTAGTTGCCGTCGATCGCCTCGACCCTCAGCTCTTTCGATGCGTGCTCTGCGAGCGTGACCTGGCGGCCGGTGCCTGCCGCCTCTCGGATCTGCTCCAGCATGCGGTGCCGGCGGACGGCGTGCCGGAAGTCGGGAACGCCGTCCGTGTCCGGCGCGAGGTTCCCGGTGATCTGGTCGCGTAGCAGCGCGTACTGGTGGGCGAGGTTGTAGGCGGGCTCGGCGGATCGTCCGGTCCATTGCGTCAGTGACCGCTGATAGGGGGCGGGAACTGGAAGTTCGGTCAAGCCGCCGCTGTTTCCTCGAGCGCCGTACAGCCGCAGCCGACCCCCGAACAGACTGTGGTCGGCCTTGACGACGAGATCACCCTCCGTGCCGTTGATCTCCCAGTGGAATCTGGTGGCGCGGGACGTGCCGGCGCGGAAGTGCATGACGGCCACGGCCCCCGATTCGAGCAGGCCGGTGACGGCGACCTGGTCCTCGGCACTCTTGTGCGCGACCGCCCCGCTCGTCGCGTGGGTGACCTCGGGAAGCAGGTTCTCGATGTGAGCCGATACGTCGCGGAGCTCGCCGAGCACCATGCTCAGCGCGTCGACCGAGTGCCCGAAGGGGATCGATAGCAGTGTGGCGCCATTCGTGACGTCCAGCAGGTACGCCCCGTGGTCGTCGTACGTGGCGCCCCAGGCTCCGCCAGACCCGAGCATGCTGGTCGACAGAACCCGCCCCGCGTAGCCTCCGGCGACCAGGTCCCGCAGATACCGAAGCGGCGGGGCCGACCGGGCCTGCAGGCCGACGGCCGTCAATATCCCCCTGCGCTGCGCGAGGTCGGCCATTTCCTCGGCCTGCGCGAGGTTTGCACCGAGCGGCCACTCGCTGAACACCGTCTTCCCCGCCTCGAGCGCAGGTCGGATGAGCTCCAGGTGCCGCGGGACTTTCACCGTTACGACCACGAGATCGACTTCCGCACTGCGGGCCAGCTCCTGCGCGCTGCTGAAGGTCAGCGGCACGGCGTACCTCTCGCCGGCCGCACGCGCTGACTCGGTGCTGCTGGCGCTGAGGGCCCGCAGCTCGTAGCCGTCGAGCCCGGTCAGTGCCGGCACATGGGCGGTCGCCGCCCATCCGCCGCGCGCGCTCAGACCTACGACACCGACGCGAATCGGCTTCTGATGAGGGGAAGTGGATGTCATGTGTACGCCTCACAGGTTCGCGGCCGCCTGCTTTCTCCCGTCAAGTGCCGGCGCGCTATCCGTGTGCCGGTCGCAGCACGCGTTCGGGTGGCTGTATCCGCACGCCTGCCTCGGCTGCCGGGGCGACGGCGTCGACCTCGACGACGAGGTGGCGGGGGCCGCGCAGGGTTGGGCTGGGCCGGTACGGCGGCGGGTCGGCCACCAGCCGGGGGTTGTGCAGCCGGCGGGCCAGCGCGGACAGGGCCACCTGTGTCTCGACCCGGGCGAGGGGGGCGCCGTAGCAGTAGTGGATGCCGCTGCCGTAGCCGAGGTGGACGTTGTCTGCGCGGTCGGGGTCGAAACGGTCGGGGTCGGGGAAGCGGGCGGGGTCCCGGTTGCCGGCGGCGAGCGCCAGCACCACCGGTGAGCCTTCCGGGATGGTGGCGCCGGCGATGTCGATGTCCGCGAGGGTGCTGCGGCTGGTCAGGATCTGTACCGGTGGTTCGTAACGCAGCAGCTCCTCGACCAGCGGGATGATCAGGTCGGGTTCACGGGGCAGCCGGTCGAGCACGTCGGCGTGGCGCAGCAGGGTGAGCATGCCGTTGGTGATGAGGTTGACGGTGGTCTCGTGGCCGGCGACCAGCAGCAGTGCGGCGGTGCTCAGAAGGTCGGCGCGCGACATCGGCCCCTGCTGGCCGGTGTCGGTGAGCAGCCCGGAGATCAGGTCGTCGCCGGGCTGGCGGATGTGGGCATCGACCAGCCCGGCGAGGTACGCGCCGAGTTCGGCGTTGACCTGCGCTCGTCTGCGCTGGCGCTCGGCGAACGTCCCCGTGGTCGGGTCGGCAGTCTCGGTGATCGCGCTGGCCCAGTGATGGAAGCGCGGCTCGTCCTCGCGGGGGACGCCGAGCAGCCGGCAGATCGCGGTCACCGGTAGCGGGTAGGCGAAGTCGTCGACGAGGTCGACGCGCTGTCTGCCGGCAAAGTTGTCGATCAGGGCGTTGGTGATCTCGGTCAGCCAGGGTCGCGTCCCCTCGACGCGGCCGGGGGTGCAGGGCGGCCCGAACGGCCGGGTGGCCAGCTCCCGCAGCCGGTCGTGCTCGGGCGGGTCGCGGAGGATGAAGGGCAGGGGCAGTCCGGGCGAGCCGTCCTCCGGTGCGGGCGGGGCTCCGCCCAGTTCGGGGTGGCAGCGGGGGTCTGAGCTGACCCTGCGGTCGTGCAGCAGCGCGACGATCTCGCGGTAGGTGCTGACCACGTAGGTGCCGTCGGGCTGGCGCGCCACTGGGGTTTCGCGCAGCAGCGCGTACAGCGGGTAGGGGTTGGCCCGGTTGGCGGGGTCGAGGATCTGCTCGTAGACGCTGCCCTGTGCCATGGCGGTGCCTCTCCCAGGTGTTCCGGCGCCCGCGGTGCGGCTCGCCGGCACGTCAGTGGTGGTAGATCAGCTCGGCGCGGCGCTCGCTGGGGTCGTGGCCCGTCACCGCGACGGTGGCGTGGCGGTGACGGGTGCGATGGTCGGGAATCTGCGCCGCGACCGGCTGCCCGTCGGCCGGCTCGTCAACCCCGTGAAGATCAGGCGGGAATGGCGCGGCGGCCTCGATCAGCCCCTGGTACGACTCCAGCCACTTGGCCTGGTTGAACCCGACCGCGGCGGTCAGGCGGCCGTGGTAGCCGTAGACGGCCACGAACCGGCGCTGCGCGATCGAGCCTTGGGCGATGAGGACCTGGTCGGCGAGGGTCGGCACACCGACGGATTTGATGTTGGTGTCGAACTGCGCCGACCAGAACACCGGGATGGCCAGGTGCGGCCACCGCTCCGCCGAGGCGCTGATCATGTTGTGGGCAGCGATGTGGGCCTGGGCGACGGCGTTGCCCCAGTGTTCCAGGGCCAGGAACTGGTAGTCGTACAGCGGGTGCGGAAACCGCGCCACGTCACCTGCCACGAACACGTCGTCGGTGACCACGCCGGCCACGTCGAAGACTCGGCAGCCGGCGTCGCAGCCCACCCCCCAGTCGCCGGCGGCCAGGCCGCAGCCGTGCAGCCATTCGGTGTTGCGGACCGCGCCCAACGCCACCACGGCCACCTCCGCGTCCACGGTGCTGCCGTCGGACAGGTGCGCGCGACGCAGCCGCCCGGCGGTGTCACCCTCCAGACGCGTGACGGTGGCCCCGCAGCGCAGGTCGACGCCATGTTCACATTGCAGCTCGGCGGCCACCGCGCCGATCACCCCGCCCAGCGCGCCGACCAGGGGTGTGGGTCCGCGCTCGACAAGCGTGACCGCCAGATCCCGGTCCCGACAGGCCGAGGCGACCTCCGAGCCGGTGAAACCGCCGCCGATGACCAGCACCCGGCTGGGCCGGTCGGTCAACCGGTGTTGCAGGCCGGTAGCGTCATCGCGGGTCCGCAACACGAACACGCCGTCGAGAGCTGCCTCGTCCGCGTTGAACCACGGCCGGGCCCGGGTACCGGTGGCGATCAACAGCCGGTCGTAGTCGATGATGCCGCCGTCACCGAGGTGTACCTGCTTGCCAGCCGGGTCCAGCCCGGTAGCGGGCACGCCGAGCAGCCACCGCGCCTCGAGTTCGTCGGCCCGGGGCAGTCCGGTGTGGTCAGCGCGTACCCACCCGTCGAGGACCTGCTTGGACAGCGGTGGCCGGTCATAGGGCCGGTACGGCTCGTCCCCGATCATCGTCAGGGATCCGGTGAAGCCCTCACGGCGCAGGGTCGCCGCGGCGGCCAGGCCGGCCAGCGACGCGCCGACGATCACGATACGGCCGGTGCGCCGCGCCGCCTCTATCACCGCGTCGTGCCCGTCCCGCGAGGGTTGCCCGCCCGTTCGCGGCCACCGGACCGTTCGCGGCGGTGCGGCCGCCCTCGCGGACGCCGTCCCCACGGCCGTCGCGGACTCCACGGCGGCCTCCCGGTCGTCGACGCGGTCGACCAGGATGGCCTGCACCGGGCAGGCCGCCGCCGCCCGCAGCACCCGCTCCCGCTGCGCGTCGTCGGGCTCGGGGTCGTACATCAACGCCTCGGTGCCGCGCATCCGGAACACCTCAGGGGCAAGGAAGGCGCACTGCGCGTACGCCTGGCAACGCGTGAGGTTCACGACAACCCGCATAGCCGCACCTCCCGGTTGGGCACCGTCGGTGTCCTTCCCGGCAGTCCTACCGACAACCGCGCACGCTGCAGAGGCGCACGAGGGATCGCCGCACACAAGGGCACTTTGGATATTTGGCCTTTTGCTAAATGTGTACGAGGTGGGCAGTTTCGCGGGAGCGTCCGTTCGAGTCTCAGCTAGCTTTGAGGCAAACGGTAACCCGGTGTAGCGATGGCAGGGACACGCCCCGATGAGGGTCGAGTCGGGCCGACGGGCGAGTCAGGTTTTGGTCATGGCGACCGCGTGATCCGTGGTGCCGGCGCTGTCGGTGCGGTCGCTCAGTAGGAGCCAGGTGAACGGCTGTACCCGACCGTTGGGGGTGCGGTGTTCTTCCCGGCTGGTATGTACGACGTCCAGGTCCGGGAATTGGGCGGCGAGCTCGTCGGTGCTGTAGCGGGCGGTGGGTAGCCCGGAGCAGGCTGTCGGACCGTCGGCGGCGAACGTCCCGATGACGGCGTGGCCGCCGGGCGCGAGCGCCTGGCGCAGGACCGCGCGGTAACGGTCGCGGTCGGCGGGGTCGGTGAGGAAATGGAACACGGCTCGGTCGTGCCAGAGCCGGTAGCGCCGCCGCGGCTGCCAGGCCAGCAGGTCG
>NZ_MBLO01000014.1 GCF_001854805.1 Pseudofrankia coriaricola | reverse complement strand
GCCAAAAGCCAGCCGCGGAGGCCACAAAGGGCAACACAGCCCAAAGCGGCTGGCAGGCTGGCCAAAAGCCAGCCGCGGAGGCCACAAAGGGCAACGCCGTCGACTGCGCGACGATCGCGTACTTCGGCGACGGCGCCTCCAGCCAGGGTGACGTGGGCGAGGCGTTCGGCTGGGCGGCGGTCTTCGGCGCACCGGTTGTCTTCTTCTGCCAGAACAACCAGTACGCGATCTCCGAGCCGACCACCCGGCAGTCGCGCGTCCCGATCAGCCATCGCGCCGCCGGCCACGGCTTCCCCGGGGTGCGGGTCGACGGCAACGACGTGCTCGCGACGCTGGCGGTGACCAGGTGGGCACTGGCCCGCGCCCGCGCCGGCGAGGGCCCGACGCTCATCGAGGCTGTCACCTACCGGATGGGCGCGCACACCACCGCCGACGATCCGACCCGGTATCGGGACGCCGACGAGGTCGCCCGGTGGGCCAAGCGCGACCCGCTGGCCAGAGTGCGTGCGCACCTGACGGCCCAGAACGCCCTGGACGACACGACGGCCGCCGCCGTCGCCGCGCGGGCCGACGAGGCCGCCGCCGACCTGCGCCGCCGTTGTCTGGCCCTGCCGGACCCGGAGCCGCTGTCGATGTTCGACCACGTCACCGTCGTCGAGAGCGGGCACGTGGCAGCCGAACGCGCCGACCTGGCCGACTTCCTCGGCACCGACGACCGCCCCCCGGCGCCCTCCTCGACATCACCACGCGCGGCGTCCGCGGACGCCGCGCATCCGAGCCCGGCGCATCCGACCCCAGCGCCAGCGGACTCGGCGCCTGTGAGCTCGGCGCCTGTGAGCTCGGCGCCGCGGGCCCCGTCGCCACCGGGCTCGTCGCCACCGGAGGCGAGCCTGGCCGCCGCGCGCCCCGTCGCACCGCCCCCACAAACCCCGGGACCGGAGGCATCGTGCCCACGCTGACCCTGGCCGGCGCGCTCAACAGCGGCCTACGCGCGGCGATGGAGGCCGATTCGAAGGTCGTCATCATGGGCGAAGACATCGGCCAGCTTGGCGGGGTCTTCCGCGTCACCGATGGGCTGCGTGAGCGGTTCGGCGAGGAACGGGTGATCGACACGCCGCTTGCCGAGTCAGCGATCATCGGTACCGCGATCGGGATGGCGATGCGCGGCTTCCGCCCGGTCTGCGAGATCCAGTTCGACGGCTTCGTCTACCCGGCGTTCGACCAGATCGTGAGCAACCTCGCCAAACTGCACTACCGGTCGGCCGGGCGAGTGCGGATGCCGGTGACGATCAGGATCCCGGTCGGCGGCGGCATCGGGGCGGTGGAGCACCACAGCGAGTCGCCCGAGGCCTACTTCTGCCACACCGCCGGGCTGAAGGTGGTCACCTGCTCGAACCCGGCCGACGCGCACGTCATGATCCAACAGGCGGTGGCGGCGGATGACCCGATTATCTTCCTGGAGCCGAAGCGGCGCTACTGGGAGAAGGACGAGGTCGACCCCATCGACCTGGCCAGCCTGAACGGCCACGCGGACCGGGCGGGCCGCGCCGGCGTCGGCACGGCCCCAGGCGGCCCGGCGCCGCTGTTCACGAGCCGGGTCGTGCGGCCCGGGACGGACGCGACCCTGGTCGGCTACGGGCCGATGGTGCGCACCTGCCTGGACGCGGCGGTGGTCGCCGAGGCGGAGGACGGCCGCTCGGTCGAGGTCATCGACCTGCGTTCACTGTCGCCGCTCGACCTGGACCCGGTGATCGCCTCCGTGCGCCGGACCGGACGGCTGGTCGTCGCCCACGAGGCGCCGTCGAACGTGTCGCTGTCGGCAGAGGTTGCGGCCCGGGTGACCGAACAGGCCTTCTACTCCCTGGAAGCGCCGGTCCTGCGGGTCACCGGCTTCGACACCCCCTACCCACCGTCACGGCTGGAGGACAGCTACCTCCCCGACGTCGACCGCATCCTCGACGCCGTCGACCGCTCCTTCACCTACTGACGCCCTGCCGGCCGTTACTGACCCCCGGCCGGCAGGCAAACGCCCGAACCAGCCGCACCAGAAAGATCGTGGATCACCACGATGGCTGAAACGCAACAATCAACGCAGCACAAGGGTGAATCGGAAGGTGACCATCTCAACCACGATGGCTGAAACGCAATCCCGAACGCAACACAAGGGATAACGCGGAAGGCGACCACAGGAAGCTTCTGGGAGGAACGGTGGCGCGACGAGAGTTCCGGCTCCCCGATCTGGGTGAGGGGCTCGCGGAGGCCGAGATCGTCCGCTGGCTGGTGGCGGTGGGCGACACGGTGACGGTCAACCAGCCGCTGGCCGAGGTCGAGACCGCGAAGGCTCTGGTTGAGCTGCCGAGCCCGTTCGCCGGCCGGCTCGTCGCGACGCACGGCGCCGAAGGTGAGACGATCTTCGTCGGCGCGGTGCTGGTCACCATCGAGGACGACGAGCCGACGGACGCGGATGGCGGCGGGCCTTTGGCACAAGCCCCAGCGGCGGTGCCCGTCGATGAGCCGGCTGGCGGCGGGCCGGCGGAGGCCGCGGGGCCGCCCGTGTCAGGGCTGGAGGTTCCGGACGTACCGGTACGCCGCGGCGGCGGGCGCGAACCGGTGCTCGTCGGCTATGGCCCGCGTACCTCGGCCGGGGCCGCCGGCCTCGGCCGCGCGCGCCGGCGCAGGCAGCGGGCCGCGACTCCCACGGAGCCGACGCCTCCGGCCGCGGCCTCCCAGGCCACGGCCCCGCCGGCCCCGCTGAACGCCTTCGCCGCCGGCGCCGCGAGCACCTCCGTGGGCACGCGGACACCGGCCGCCCCGCCTGGCGGTGGTGGGGCCGACGGCGGGCGGCCCGCCGACGAGGCGGCCGCCGGACGGGGCGGCCGGGCGTTGGCAAAGCCACCGGTGCGCAAGCTGGCCCGCGACCTGGGTGTCGATCTAGGTCTGCTTTCCGGCACCGGTCCCGCCGGATCCATCAGCCGTGCCGACGTCGAGACCGCGGCCCGTGCGCTGGTCACCGGCGCGCCGGAGGGCATGACGCGGCCGGCCGAGCCGGACGCCTGGGCACCGCCGGCACCACCGACCAGGGAGCCGGCCAGTCAGCCGGCGGCGTCGGCCACCGGCCGCGCGGGGGCTGGGCAGGTCGGCCGGATTCCGGCCGAGGCCACGTTCGACGCGGCCAGCAGGATCTGGCGGGTTCCGGTCTCCGGCGTGCGCCGGGCCACCGCGCGCGCCATGGTCAGCAGCGCGTTCACCGCGCCGCACGTGACCGAGTTCGTGACCGCCGACCTGACGGAGACGATGGCCACGCGCGACCGGTTCGCCGCGCTGCCGGAGTTCGCCGGGGTCAAGGTCACACCGTTGCTGTTCGCCGCGCGAGCCCTCCTCGTCGCGGTCCGGCGACACCCCATGATCAACACCAGTTGGGTCGAGCGTGAGCGGCGCGACCCGGAGATCGCCGTCTCGGAGGCCGTCAACCTCGGCATCGCGGTGGCGTCGCCACGCGGGCTGCTGGTGCCGAACATCTCTGACGCCGACCGGCTCGACATGGCTGGGCTCGCCCACGCGCTGGCCGATCTGACCGCGCGAACCAGGGCCGGTCAGGCCAGGCCCGCGGACCTGACCGGCGGCACGATCACCATCACCAACATCGGCGTGTTCGGTGTGGACACCGGCACGCCCGTGCTGAACCCCGGCGAGGCCGCGATCCTGGCCCTGGGCGCGGTCCGCCCGGCCCCCTGGGTCCACGAGGGCCAGCTCGCCGTCCGCACTGTGGGGCAGCTGGCGCTTTCCTTCGACCACCGGCTGGTCGACGGTGAGCTGGGCTCCGCCGTGCTCGCCGACGTCGCCGCCATGCTCACCGACCCCGCCCTCCTGCTCGCCTGGTCCTAGAGGGCCAAAGGGTGTGCGAAAATGATCTTCCTTCGCACACCCGGCGGCCGTTGTCCCCAGGATCACTAATGGACGAGGCGCTGGACGCGCTCGCCTTCATGTCGGGCGCTGGACCCGACCTCCCAGATCACGACCTCCCAGATCGCTTACCTCCCCGATCACGACCTCCCAGATCGGCTTCGCCGATCCGGCAGAGACCCCGTCCGCAAGCTCCCAGACCTCCCAGATCAGCTCCGCTGATCCGGCAGGGACCCCGGATCCGGCAGGAACCCTGCTCCCCACGTGGTTCCCGGCCAAGGTGTACGGCGTTGGTCGGCGTGGATCAGGATCACCAGAATGGCTGGGTTGGCACTGCGCCAATGCGCCGTCACCGGCCGTGGCTGGGTTCCGTGACCGGCTTGCCAGATCACGAAGCCGGTGCCTGACGGGTCGGCCCCGCGATCATGACGGAGCGCACCACCGCCGCTCGGCGCCTCAATGGATGGCTCCAGGATGGCCAAGAGTGGCAGGTAGCAGCAAAGGCCGCAGATGGGGCGAACAACAGGCGCCGGAGCCGGCCTGGTACCGTGGCGCACGCGTCCAGCTATCGGCACGACTCCGGCTTCCCGGACAAAGGGGTGAACCGCATGACGCGCGTGGAGGCTCTGCTGGCCGCGGACGAGTTCGTCGCCAAGGTGCTCACCTCTGCCTCATCCGCGGGTACCACCGGCGGTCGTTTCACCGGCGCGCTGAACCTGGCCGAGCGGGTCGATCTCACTCTCCGTGTCGCCCGCTTCCTCCTCGAGGGCCAGCCCTCGTCGGAGACCGACGACATCCTCAAGCGCGACATGCGCAACGAGCTCGATCAGGCTTTCCCCCCGCTCCGGACCTCCTGACCAGGTCTAGCCAGATGCAGGGGGCCCCGCACGGCGCCGAAGGCACCGTGCGGGGGAAGCATTTCCCGCCTCTCCGTACATCCTGAAAAAAGGTTGGCCAGGGGCGAAGAAAGCGCACGCATCCCCGCCGCGCACCTGCTGACAGACCCATGGAGCCAAGGGTTCCCGCCGGGTCTGTTCCGGTGCCGGTGTGCGCCGGCCGTCGAGACCAGGCGCACCGCGGTACGGCGAGGAATCAGCGGTGGATATCCGGGGCGATGTCACGCGCGGGAGCGACGAGCGGGGCCGTCGGCTCGACGAGGACGATGCCATCATCGGGCGGAAGCGGCGGGTGCGTGCCCTGCTCGATGGACTCCTCGAAGACGTGCCGACGCCACCGCTCGCGGTAGAGCGCCGTCGCGAAGCCGATGACGCTGACCAGCATCACGATGACACCGACCGCCGTGAGATCGATGCCTGGTGTGTCGCCACGGACGGCGAACGCCAAGACCGCGCCGAACGCGAAGAACCCGAGACTTGCCATGATTCCCATACCAGATCGGTACCCCGGTAGGACCTAGCCGGAAACAAGCGGTCTGTCCGACACGTCGACCTTTCCGCCACGCGCCATCAGACGGACGCACCCCAGGCGCGCCCAGGCGCCGGGTCCTCCGGCGGCCCGCTCCAGATCAGCGCCCAGGCCGCGGGCCAACCCAACGCGAATCCGGGAGGGAAGCACGATCGGCCGCCTGGCAAGGCACCAGGCGGCCGATCGCCCATCGTGGGCGGGGCTGGTCAGGTTGTCAGAAAGCGTTCTCGGGGACATCCATGAGGTCGAGGGTGGTGGCCTCGAGCATCGCGCGACGGGCGCGCAGCTCGGGCAGGATGTTGGCCGCGAACCACTTCGCCGCGGCGATCTTGCCCTGGTAGAACGGCACGTCCCTGGCCGTCGGCGAGTCGGCGAGCGCCGCCAGGGCGACCTCAGCGCCGCGCAGCAGCAGCCAGCCGATGATCAGATCGCCGAGGCTCATCAGCAGCCGGGTGGAGTTCAGGCCGACCTTGTAGACCTCACGCTTGTCGTCGGCGGCCCCCGTCAGGAACCCGACCATCCCGCCGACCATCGACTGGACGTCCTCGAGCGCGGCGGCGAGCTGGTCACGCTCCCCGGCCAGCGCGCCGTTGCCGGCGTCGCCCTTCGCGAACGTCTGGATGTCGATGAGCAGCGCGGTGAGCGCCTGGCCCTTGTCCCGCACGATCTTGCGGAAGAACAGGTCCTGGCCCTGAATGGACGTTGTGCCCTCATACAGGGTGTCGATCTTGGCATCGCGGATGTACTGCTCGATCGGGTAGTCCTGCAGGTAGCCGGACCCGCCGAGCACCTGCAGCGCGCTGGCCAGCAGCTCGTACGACCGCTCCGAGCCGACGCCCTTGACGATCGGCAGCAGGAGGTCGTTCATCCGCGCGGCCCGCTCGGCGTCCGATCCGGCGCCGCCGGACAGCGCATCATGCGTGCCCGGGACGCCCGGGGTCCCTGCCGGATCCGGGGTCCCTGCCCGATTAGCGACAGGGTCCCTGCCGGATCGACGGAGTCGATCTGGGAGGTCAGCGATCGGGGAGGTCTGGGAGCCGATCTGGGAGGTCTGCTCGGCCAGTGCCACCGTGTCCTGGAAGGAGGCGGTGAAGAGGGTCAGCGCGCGCATGCCTTCGGCGTAGGCCTTCTGCGCCATCAGCATCCGCCGGACGTCCGGGTGGTTGATGACGGTCACCCGCGGCGCGGTCTTGTCGGCGGCCTGGGTCAGGTCGGCACCCTGCACGCGGGTGCGCGCGAACTCAAGTGCGTTGAGGTAGCCCGTGGACAGGGTGGCGATGGCCTTGGTGCCGACCATCATCCGGGCGTGCTCGATCACCTGGAACATCTGGGCGATGCCGTCGTGGACGTCACCGACGAGCCAGCCGACCGCCGGTGCCCGCTCGCCGAAACGCACTTCACAGGTCGCGGAGACCTTCAGGCCCATCTTGTGCTCGACGTTGGTGACATAGACGCCGTTGCGGGCGCCGGGGGCGCCGGTGTTCGGGTCGGGCATGAACTTCGGGACGATGAACATCGACAGGCCCTTGGTGCCGGGGCCGTGGCCCTCCGGCCGAGCCAGCACCATGTGGAAGATGTTCTCGGGGACATCCCAGTCACCGCTGGTGATGAACCGCTTGACGCCTTCGATGTGCCAGGTGCCGTCTGGCTGCGCGACCGCCTTGGACCTGCCCGCGCCGACATCGGAGCCCGCGTCCGGCTCGGTGAGCACCATCGTGGCGCCCCACTGCCGCTCGATCGCCCAGCCGGCGAGCTTCTTCTGCCAGTCGGTGCCCAGCCGGTCGAGGATGCCGGCGAACGTGGGGCCGGCCATGTACATGAACACGGCCGGGTTCGAGCCGAGGATCAGCTCGGAGGCCGCCCAGGCGACCGTGGGCGGAGCGCCGAGCCCACCGAGGTGCGCGGGCACGAACAGCCGCCACCACTCGCCCTCCTGCAGGGAGGCGAAGGACTTCTTGAACGACTCGGGCAGCCGCACGGTGCCGGTGGCCGGGTCGAACTGGGGTGGGTTGCGGTCCGCGTCCGCGAACGACTCACCCAGCGGGCCGACCGCGAGCCGCTCGAGCTCGGCCAGCACCTCGTGGGCGGTCTCGCGGTCCATCTCCGCGAACGGGCCGGTACCGAGGATCCGGTCGACCCCCAGCACCTCGAAGAGGTTGAACTCGATGTCCCGCAGATTGCTCCGGTAGTGCCCCATGGCCGCCCCCATGTCATATGTGGCCTCCGGCCGCGCGAGGCTTCGCCATGATCGCGCGGCCTTCGGCCGTGTCATGTGTGGCCTCCGGCCGCGCGAGGCTTCGCCATCGCGGCCTTTGGCCGTGTCCCTAGGGCCTCCGGCCGCGCCGAGGCTTCATCGCCTCGTCACGGCCATCGGCCAGTCCCACCCTCGCCGCGACCCGCCGGGCCGTCGTTGACTTAGTTACCGGCGAGTACGTGATACCCCATGCTACTCGTCAGTAACCAGGACGCAAATGCGACTCGACGGCAGCCACCGGGCGCCCGATCACCCGAAGAGGCCGGCGTCCACACCCAAACCACGACAGATGGCCATCCAACGATCAATGGCTTATCTAAGCTGAGTGATGGGTATCGGTCGGACATGGGCTGACGGAGCCGCCGGAAGGGCGGCGCGGCGCTACGGAGCGCGATAGCTTAGCGAGCGCCCTGTAACCGGGCGGTCGGCAGTTGCTCCCAGCGGTCGGCGCGCGCCCGCGGTCCGCCGGGTGGAGGAGGTAGGCCGTGGCCGGTTGGGCACACGTTCGCCGGCGAAACCGGCGACCTGGTCTCGGCCGCCGGGCGGTCGTGGCGGGTGTACTACCAGTGCTGGTCGTCACCGCCCTGACCGGATGCGGGCAGAGCAAGGACGAGACGGCTGGCTCGTCCGCCCCCCAAGGGGTTACGGCGGCCACGACGGACCCGGGGGTGCGGCCCACCACGCCCGAGCCGAGCCCTCAGCCCGCGCCCACCACGAGTGGCGTGACCAGCGGTGGCGGCACCGACAGCGGCGCCGGTGGCACCGGTGGCACGACGGGCTCGGGCGAGCCGGGCGGTGGTGGTGCGGCAGCCGGCGCCGGCGGCGGCGACCCGGTTCCCTCCGGAGGGAGCGAGGCATCCGCGAAGCCCAACGTGTCCGCGTCGCCCGTCTTCGTCGGCGAGCCCTGCGCGCCTGGTCAGGACACCGCGCCCGCCATCGCGATCAACGGCCTGACGCTCTACTGCGCCCCGCCGACGCCCGGATCCAATGGCCTGGGCAGCTGGTCGGACGTTCCGTCCCAGCAACAGCAGCAAGGGCCTGCGCCGGGCGCGGAGTGCGATAGCTCAGATATGGGACACGTCCAGCAGGATCCCTCCGGCCGCCCGGTCGCCTGCCTGCGCGAGCCCAACGGCGAATTCCGGTGGGCGGACATCTCCTGACGATCGTGGCCGGTGCGGCTGGCTATCGTAGGGGCACCGCGAACGTGAGGCGGGCCGCTTGACGCTCGGCTTCGCCACTATCGCGCACCCTTTGGCCCTGTGATCCCATGGACGGTGGCCGCCGGGTGCGCGAAGGAAGACCATTTTCGCGCACCCTTTGGCCCTGTGATCCCAT
>NZ_MBLO01000013.1 GCF_001854805.1 Pseudofrankia coriaricola | reverse complement strand
TCCAGCGCCTCGCCCCGGCAGCGGGCCGCGAGCGCTCGGATGATCGCGGCCGACGCGATGGCGTGGCCGGCCGCGTTCGCGTGCACGCGGTCGCTGGCGAAGATGGCCGGGTCGGCCGCGCGCGGGTGGTGATGGGTGTCGACGTGCAGGCCCCCCACCTGGGCCGCGACGGCGGCGGTGATCGTGTCGAGCCGGTCGAGCAGGCCGGCCATCGTTGCCGCGGTCCGCGGCGAGACCAGCCCCGAGCGGGCGAGGTCGAACAGGCCGATGGTCACCACCAGCGCGCCCCGGTCGGCGAGCGGGAGGGCGATGTCCAACAGCTCGCGCCAGGCCTGGTCGGGGTCGTAGCCAGGGCGCAGCGTGTCGTTGCCGCCGGCGACGATCAGTGCGAGGTCCGGCTCGAACCGCAGCGCCGCGGGCAGTTGGCCGTCACGGACGTCGGTGAGGCAGGCCCACGGCACGCCGAGGTTGAGATAGTGGGTGCCTCCTGACTCATCTGACTCATCCGCCTGGCGGGAGCGGTGAAGCTGGTCCCGCGGTGCTCCCCTCTCGTCGGCGAGCGCCGCCGCGAGCCGGTCGGCGAAGCACAGGTCCCGGTAGCCGGCGCGGGGCTCGCGCACCCCGGCGGCGATGCTGTCGCCCAGCACCACCAGCCGCTGCCAGGGCGCGCCGCGCAGCAGCTCGGCCTCCTCGGCGGGGGCCAGGCAGTCGGGATCCGCCCGCTCCAGGGCGTCGTCCAGAACGGTCACCGCCCGACCTCCGGGGTGAGCGGGCCCGGGCGCCGCGAAGGGCGTAGCAGCAGGCCGACGACGGCGACCGCGCCGCACAGCGCCGCCATCATCCAGTAGACGTCCTGGAAGGGGCCGATGCCATCGCCGGGCTGACGATCGAGCAGGAGCGCGGTCGCGGCCACGCCGATCGCCCCGCCGACCTGGCGGGCCGCGATGTTGAGGCCCACCGCCGCCGCGAACCGCCGGGGTTCCACCGCCAGGGCCGCGGCGCTGGACACTCCTACGCTGACCGCGCCGATGCCGACGCCGAGGCCCAGCCCGGCCGGTAGCCACACAGTGAGGAAGCGCGCGTCGGCGGGAAGCCAGATCGCGAGCACCAGCGAGGTCGCGGCGATCAGGGCGCCGCCGACGACAACCAGCACCCAGGGCGCTGGTTGCCGCCGGGACCGGCCGATCGAGATACCGACGAGCGCCGCCCAGCCGGCCGCGGGTGTCATCGCGAGGCCGGCGGTCAGCACCGAGTACTGCCAGGCCTCCACGAGGAACAGCACGCCGAGCAGCAGCGAGGCGTACAGCGCGGCCCCGAACAGGGCGGAGATGACGTTGGCGACCGCGTAGCCCGGGCTGCGCCACAGGTCGACCTCGATGGCCGGGGCCGGGTGGCGCGCCGACCGGCCGACGGCCGCGACCGTGCTCAGGGCGCCCCCCAGCAGAAACCCGAGTGTCGCCGGGCTTGCCCAACCCCATCGCTGCGCCTCGGTCAGGCTGAGGACGACCGCGCCGATGCCGCCGGCGAGCAGGACGGTGGCCAGGGCGTCCGGCGCGCGGCGCCGCGCGGTGTCGGCCCCGGCTCCGGTACTGGCCCCGATTTCGGTTGGCGTGGCCCTGGGCTGGTAGCGGACGGCGCGTTCGATCAGCCACAGCCCGATCGGCAGGTTGATGCAGAACAGCACCCGCCAACTGGCGACGTCCACCAGAATCCCGCCGACCGCCGGGCCTGCGACCGCCGCGAGCCCCGCCGAGGCGCTCCACAGGCCGATGGCGGCGGCGCGGCGGTCGGGCGGAGTGTCAGCGAGCACGATCGCGAACGACGCGGGGATCAACAGCGCCGCGCCGACTCCCTGCACGGCACGGGCGGCGAGCAGAACCGGGAACACCGGCGCGACGACGGCCAGCAGTGAGGCGGCCGTGAACAGGGCCGCTCCGGCGACGAACAGCCGGCGGCGGCCGAACAGGTCGGCCAGCCGTCCGGCGGGCGCGAGCAGCGCGGCGAAC
Organism: Pseudofrankia coriaricola; assembly: GCF_001854805.1. Lineage (GTDB taxonomy): Bacteria > Actinomycetota > Actinomycetes > Frankiales > Frankiaceae > Pseudofrankia. The sequence continues at coordinate 11,831 of NZ_MBLO01000013.1, read as the reverse complement.
GGCAGCGCGTAGAGCGTCACCACCCAGGACACCGAGGTCACGCCGACCTCGAAGTCGCGGGCGAGGTCGGGTACCGCCAGGTTGGTGATCGTCGCGTCCAGGAACGCGAGGAACGAACCACCACAGGCGAGCAACACCGCGGTTCGGGTTGAGCGGGCTGGCGCCGCCGCGGACGGCGTCAGCCCGTCCGGGGCCGGCGACAGGACCGTGGCCGGGCTGGACGGTGGAGCGGCGGAGGACAGGGGCTGGGAGCTCATGATGCCGCAATTTAGCGACCGAACGTTCGTACTTCAATAGCGAACGGTCGATCGGTATGCTCGACTGGTGTCTGGCCGCCGCTCCGTCGCTGACGCGCTCGACACCCGCGCGGCGATCCTGCGGCGCGCCGCCGACATCGCGTCGGTCGAGGGTCTGGAGGGACTCACGATCGGTCGGCTCGCGGCCGATCTGGAGATGAGCAAGTCGGGCGTGATCGGCCACTTCGGCTCCAAGGAGCAGCTTCAGCTCGCCACTCTCGACCATGCGGCGGATCTCTTCCGCCTACGGGTCTGGGAGCCGGTGCGCCACCTGCGGCCGGGCCTGGAACGCCTCCTCGGGATCTGCGCCTCGTGGACGCGCTACGCCGAGGCCCCCGGATTCGCGGGCGGCTGCTTCATAGCCGAGACCAGCTTCGAGTGGGACGGCCGGACCGGCCCGGTGCACGACGCGCTGGTCGTTGTCACCGGCCGCTGGCGGCGCACCCTCGCCGCTGAGATCAGGACCGCCATCGCGGCCGGCGAGCTCGCCGCCGACCTCGACCCAGACCAGGCCGTCTTCGGCCTGGAGGCGCTGGCCGCCGGCATCAACCCGGCCCGGCAGCTCCACGGCGAGACCCAGGCCCCCACCTGGGCGCTGCGCACCATGCACGCCATCCTCGGCGTCTCGCCAGCGACGGCGAGCTGACCACGGGGCGCGAGACGTGACTCGGGGCGCCGACTGACAGAGGCGCCGACTGACAAGCGCCTCAGGCGCCCGAGCCGGCTTGGGTTGACTCGGGCGCCTGAGGCCGGAGCTTGTCGACGCCCGCCGCCTGCTCCGTTTCCTGCTCGGCGTCGCGGACCGGTGGCAGTCGCGATATTCCCGCGCACAGGGCGATGGTGCCCCACAGCAGACTGTGGATGGTGTGGCTGCTGCCCCATCCCCAGCTCGATCCCATGACGAGTCCGAGAATGACGCCGGCGCCGCCGCCCGCCATGAGCAGCGATGACGGTATCCAGCGGAGCGCGCGCGAGCGGGAGCCTGGCTCGCCTGAACGTGAGGAATCCATGACGCCGCAGGCTAAGTCGCGCTCGCGGGCCGCGCTGTCGTCCTGATGACTGGCGGGACCAGTCCAGTTTTGTGACCACCGGGAGCAGTCCAGTCACTCATTCCCTGGACTGGTCCCGGTGGCGCGAGCGTGCACGGCTCAGGCGTGCACGGATGCCTCCAAGTCGTGGACGAGCCCCTCGGCGACCTTCTTGGCGTCTCCGAAGATCATGAGGGTCTTGTCCTGGTAGTAGAGCTCGTTCTCGACGCCGGCGAAGCCGGCCTTCATGCCGCGTTTGACGACCATGACGGTCCTTGCGCTTTCGACGTCGAGGATCGGCATGCCATAGATCGGGCTGTCCTTGTTCGTCTTCGCGGCCGGGTTCGTCACGTCGTTCGCGCCGACGACGAGAGCGACGTCGGTCTGGGCGAAATCGGCGTTGATCTCGTCCATGTCGAGGATCTGGTCGTAGGGCACGTCAGCCTCGGCGAGCAGCACGTTCATGTGGCCGGGCATCCGGCCGGCGACCGGGTGGATGGCGAACCGGACCTGGGCGCCGTTTCGGACGAGCACGTCGGCCAGCTCGCGGATGCGGTGCTGGGCCTGGGCCACCGCGAGCCCATAGCCGGGCACGATGATGACCGACCGTGCCGTCTCCAGCAGCATCGCCGCCTCCTCGGTGGAGGCGCTGCGCACCGGCCGTTCCTCCACCACCCCACTCGCCGCGGCGGACGCGTCCACCTGGCCGAACGCGCCGAACAGCACGTTCGTGAACGAGCGGTTCATCGCCCGGCACATGATGACCGAGAGCAGGAAACCGGCCGAGCCGTCGAGCGCGCCCGCGATGATGAGCGCCTTGTTGTCCAGCGCGAAACCCATCGCCACCGACGACAGGCCGGCGTAGGAGTTCAGCAGCGAGATGACGGTTGGCATGTCCGCGCCGCCGATCGGGATGATCAGCATGACGCCGAACGCCGCCGCGAGCACCGCGACGACCGGGAACAGGTAGGTCCGCGATGGGTCGACGACCAGCCACACGCCCGCAGCCACGGCGACGACGAGCGTGACGAGGTTCACGACGTTCTGCCCGCGGTACACCTGCGGGCGGCCGGGCAGGATCTCGTGCAGCTTGCCGAACGCCATCAGGCTGCCGGTGAAGGTGAGGAAACCGAGCAGCACCTCCAGCGTGATCGCGGCCATCGTGAAGGCCCCGATCTCGGGCTGGTGGTTGTAGTACTCGGCCGTGCCGACGAGACCGGCGGCGAGTGCGCCGAAGGCGTGTGAGAGCGCGATCCGCTGCGGCATCGCCGTCATTGGGACGAAGACCGCCATCAGCGCGCCGATGGCCGACCCGACGACGAACGCCAGGATGATCCAGCGGAAGTCGACGATCTCCTTGTTGACGAGCGTGCCGATGATCGCGAACAGCATGCCGAGTTCGGCGGCTTGTAGGCCGCGCCGAGCGGTCTTCGGCTGCGTGATGCCCTTCAGCCCGACGATGAACAGACCACCGGCGGCCAGGTAGCACAGAGGCACGATGTAGTCGTTCATCGGGCGGTCTCCTGGGCGGTCGCGGTCGCGGCGGGGGCGGCGTCCTTGCGGAACCTGGCGCGCAGCCAGTCGGCGGCACTGGGGCCCGCCCCGCCGGCCGGCGTGCCCTTACCGGCCGCGCCGCGGGGGCGGAACATCTTCAGCATCCGGTCGGTGATGAGGAACCCGCCGACCACGTTGATCGTCGACGCGGTGACGGCGATCGTGCCGAGGATGGTCGACATGACGCCATGGTCGGAGCCGGCGATGACCAGGCTGCCGACCAGCGAGATGCCGGCAACCGCGTTGGTCAGCGACATCAGCGGGGTGTGGAACAGCGGTGGCACCCGCCGGATCACCTCGAAGCCGACGAAGCTCGCCAGCAGGAACACGTACAGGCCGCTCTCGATCGCGGTGGACATCGACCTCAACCCCCAGCCGTGGTCGAAACGGCGGCCGTCTCGCGGTCGCTGTCGGCGGCGTCTGTCGCCGTGGTGGCATCGAGAGCCGCGAGGCCCAGCAGGTCGCGCACCCGGGGGGAGACAACCTCGCCACCGTGGGTGATCAACGTGTCGGCGATGATCGGGTCCGTCAGGTCGAGGCGGACCGCGTCGTCGACGATGAGCAACCGGAGGAAGTTGGCGAGGTTCTTCGCGTACAGCCGGCTGGCGTGCGCGGGCACGGTCGCCGGCAGGTTCGTCGGGGCGAGCACCGTCACCCCGCCGACGTCGACCTCCTCGTCGGGCTTCGACAGCTCGCAGTTGCCACCCTGCGCGGCGGCGATGTCGACCACGATGGAGCCGGGCGCCATCGCCCGCACCATGTCCGCCGTCACTATCACGGGCGCGCGCCTACCCTGCACCTGCGCGGTCGAGATCACGATGTCCTGGGCGGCGACCACCTTGCCGAGCGCCTCCCGTTGGCGGCGGAGGAAGTCCTCGCTCTGCGCGCTGGCATAGCCGCCGGCCGTCTCGGCGCTCTCCGTCTCCAGTCCCAGGTCGACGAACGTCGCGCCGACGCTCTCGGCCTGCTCGGCGGCGGCCGCGCGCACGTCATAGGCGGAGACGACCGCCCCGATCCGCTTGCAGGTCGCGATCGCCTGCAGACCTGCCACCCCGGCGCCTATCACCAGCGCCCGGGCCGGTGGCAGCGTGCCGGCGGCCGTCGTCATCATCGGCAGGATCTTGTTCAGCCGGCCGGCGGCGACCAGCGCCGCCTTGTAGCCGGCGAGGGTCGCCTGCGAGCTCAGCACGTCCATCGCCTGCGCCCGGGTGATGCGGGGGAGCAGCTCCAGCGCGAAGGTGGTGACGCCGCTGGCGGCGAGCGCGGCCGCGGCGGCCGGCGTCCCCAGCGGGTCGGCCAGGCCGACGATCACCTGTCCCGGCCGCGGCCAGGCGGCGAGTTCGCCCGCCGCCGTGGGGTCCGAGCCGGGGACGCGGACGAACACCGTGACGTCGGTGGCGAACACGTCCATCGCCGTGCCGACGACCGCGCCGCGCTCGGCGTAGGCCGCGTCGGGGAAGCCCGCGCCCTCGCCGGCGCCCGCCTCGACGACCACCTCGTGGCCGGCCTTGCGCAGGCCGTCGATCTCCTGCGGGATGAGGGCGACCCGCCGCTCGCCCGGCGCGGTCTCGCGCGCCACACCGATCCTCATCGGGCCCGGGTTCCCTTCCGGACCGGCGACGGAGTTCCCGCCGGATCGGCGACAGGGATCCGGTAGGTCCGCGAGGTGGCAGGTCCGCCGCCGCCACCGAGGCGGCCGGAGCTGCGACGCACCTGTCGGGTCACCCCGCTTGTGGCGGCCTCGCCGATGCCGGCGGAGAGAGCGCAGAAACCGCTGAAGGACTTGATCGTGCTTTCGGCGGCGGGGGACAGGGCCTGGATACCCAGCCCACCGGCCTCGGCGCCGGTGGATGGGGGCAATGCGGTGCGCCGCTGTGGTGACCCGGCGGCGCGTGGCGCCGACGGAGTCGATGTCCGGTGCATGAGGGAACCTCCACTGGTGGTTTCGGGATGCCGACGACGGCGTCCCGGGCTGGGACAACGAGTGCGGGAACGCGAGGTTGGTTCGCGGCGACCGGCGTCGCGAACGGGCTGGGAAAGAAACGCTGTTGGCGGGCCGGCCGCCCCGGGGTCCCCAGGGATCCGCGCGAGCGGATCTCTGGGCGAGGGGGGTCGTCTGGGCAGGCGGTCTGTCTGGTCAGGCGATGGGTCTGTCTGGTCAGGAGTCGTCTGGTCAGGCGAGCGCGCGGGCCGGGCTCTGGGGTTTCAACCTCAGCGAACCTCCGCCAGCGAAAACCTGGCCATGTCAATGGCCGGGTTACCCGACCACTTCGGCGGCACTGCCGACAGGGGACATGACCAGCGTGTTTGACGCGTCGCGTCACCGACGAGCGGCGGCACTGCCAAAGGAGGGGCGAGCGGGTGCTTCACCCGCGCGTCCCTCCGGACGTCGGTGACACGGTGGAATAAGTTGGTACCTAGGCGGCGGTTCGTGGTCAATCACTTGTGTCTGCGCGCCATATGTGGTGCGTCCCGGGCGTGCCGAAATACGTCGCGCCCGCTGGACGGCGTGGCGTGGCCGCTCCGCTCGGTACGGTCCGCCGCCACGGCTGTTACCTGCGGGTACATACCGCGGCGCCGGCCGCGTCCCGGGCTCATGACAGCGTGCCGTGGCGTTGTGAACGTCACAACGAGAAGCGCGCCGGCGTTTCGGGGCGGCCTCGACGGATACCGCGCGGAAGACGGCCGGTAAGGTTGCCGAAACAAACAGGCGGGGTCATACCTCGGCCAGGGAACTCCGAATGTGCCGCGACTAACATTTACGGGCACAGGCGAACGGCATTAAGTATCCGATCCGCGGCGCCCTGGTCGTCGGCACTGGGCAGGTACGCGCCCGAGCCCGCGCGGAAGGGCCCTTCCGCCGCGAGCGCATGCGCGAGCACCCGGATCTGTTCCTTGAACGAGCCGCGGTGTCCGGCTCAGCTGGCGGCGTGCAGGGCGGCCATGCCCAGGCGGTGCAGGAGGTCGGCCATGCGGGCGCGGCCGAGGCGGGCGGCGCCGCCGGTGGCGCTGTACGGAGTCGAGTTGAGCAGGCCGAACGCGGCGTGGACGGCGGCGCGCGCCGCGTCCTCGGCGATCCCCGGGTCACGTGCCCGCAGCTGGGCCACCCAGATCTCGACATACCGGCGCTGCAGGCGGCGGACGGACCGCGCCGCCGTCTCGTCCATGCTGGCGAGGTCGCGGTCCTGGAGGCGGATCAGCTCGGGGGAACCGAGCGCGAACGACACATGCCAGCGCACCAGCGCGTCCAGCGCCTCGTCGGGGCTCGCCGCCTGGGCCCTGACGGTCCCCTCGGCCAGCAGCCGCTCGCTGATGCCGACCAGTAGCTCGGTGAGGATCGCCTGCTTGCTTGGAAAGTGCTTGTAGACCGCGGGGCCGGAGACGCCGGCTGCCGCGCCGATGTCGTTGATGCTGACGCCGTGGTAGCCCCGGTCGGCCATCAGCCGCGCGGCGGCGGCCAGTAGCTGCTCGCGCCGGGCCCCCGGCGCGGTCGCGGACGCCGGCGGCGTGGCGCTCCCGGCCGCGGCGCCGTCAGGGCCACCCGGAGGGCTGTCGTCTGCGGAGGTGGCCTCGGCGCCTGTCGTGGTGGTGCGCCCTGGCATGCAGGCAGATTACCGCTCGTGAGAGCCCACCAGACCCAGCTGGTTAGACCAGGCCGCGCCCGGCACCTGCTCCTGTCGCGTTATCGTGCAGTGGAGGAGCCGCCGGGTTCAGCATCGGTCGCTGGGGGCGGGAGCGGCGATGGTTTGTCGGTCCCCCAGGCCGTTGGCTGGTCGGACAGTGACCATTCCAGAACAGTGCCTCGGGTCAGCTCCTGGAATCGGATCCAGGGTCCGGATATCGGGTGGCCGTCGCGTCGCAGGCCGGCGGGTACGCGGCTTTCGGCGTTCTCTGCTCCGGGAGTGAGCAAATGTAGCGGCCCGCTGGGGAGGGCGATAGTGATTGACGTCGCGGCGGGTGGGGCGAGGGCGAGCATGTCGGTGCCCGGTTGGGCTGGGCCCAGCCCGAGCCAGGCGAGTACGTACCAGGCGGACAGGCCGCCGGTGTCGTCGTTGCCGGGGAGGCCGTCTGGGCTGTCTCGGTACAGCGTGTGGCGGACTCGGTCCAACGTGGCGGCGGTCAGGGCCGGAGCGCCGAACGAGTCGCCAAGCCACGGGACGAGCTGGCTGGGTTGGTTACCCATCGCCGCGTGCGCGCCGGTCGGACCGTCGTCGACACGGCTCAGGAAGGTTTCGAGCCGGCGGGTTGCTGTCTGCCAGCCGCCCATGGCCCCGGCGAGACCGCTGGGATCCTGTGGTACCAGCCACGCGTACTGCTCGGCGTTGCCCTCGGTGAAGCCCGGGATGGTTACCGGCTCGACCTGGTGGAAGCGGCCGTCCGGATCACGCGGTGCCGGCAGCCCGGCGTCCGGGTCCCAGACCGAACGCCAGCGCGCTGACCGTGTTGTGAAGGTGGCCGCGAGGTCGGGCCGCTGGGCGGCGGACGCCAGCTGGGCGACGGCGAAGTCGGTGAGGGCGTATTCGAGCGTGATCGACGCGGCGTCCGTCGGGCCGATGGGTGGGGCGGGTACGAACCCGAGCCGGGCGTATTCCGCGGCGAAGGGACGTCGGTCGGCCGTGTCCAGCGCGGCGGTCAACGCCGCCGCCGGGTCGATCGGCAGCCCGAACGCGACGGCCTGAGCGAGTAGAACCGTCCCGCCGTCGCCCGGCATGATGCCGGCGTCGCCGGTCGCCAAGGTCCAGCCGGGCACTGACCCGGTCTGCGCCGCCGCGGCCAACAGCGACCGTGCGGCGTCGGTGGCGACGTCGGGAGCGAGCAGCGCGAGCAGCGGGAATGTGCTGCGGTAGGCGTCCCAGCCGGCGATCCCGCTGCGAGCGACCCATCCGGTGGCCTGTCCCGCGGAGCCGTCCCATCCGACATAGCGGCCGTCGGTGTCGCTGACGGTGACCGGGCCGAGCATGACGTGATAAAGCGCTGTATACAACGTGCGCAGGTCGGACAATGGTGCCGACGCGACCTGTACAGCGGATAGCCGACGGTTCCATTCCGCCCGGGTGGCCTGGGCTACCGTGTCGACGGCGGCGGGATACTCGGCCGTCAGGTTGGCACGGGCGCCCTCGACGCTGACATAGGACACTGCCACACGCAGGGTCACCGAATTGTCCGCGGCAAGCGGTAGGCGCAGCCAGGCACCAGCGGAGGCGGAACGAGATGTCGCGGTAGCACCGCCCACGTCGGATGCGTCCCGCGCTGATGACCAGTGTCCAGCTGACCAGGTACCCACCGTTGTCGGCGGACGATCTGGTTGGGCGACGAAGTACAGGGTGCTTACGGCCGGCTGGCGGCAGAACGTGCGGCTGGTGACGGACCCGGTGACCGCGCCGGTGGCGGCGTCGACGCGCACGTCCGCTCGCTGGGCGCCGTCGGCGCGGCGCCCGGCGTCGAAGGTCAGCATTGCCTCGCTGCCCGCCGGATAGGAGAAACGGCCGATGGCCGTACGGGCGCCAGCCGCCAGATCCACGTCGATACCGCCTCCGCCCGAGGGGGCGATCCGGACCTGGTAGCGGCCGGGCGTCGCGGACTCGTCGTGGTGGGAGAACCCGGCAGCCCACGGCGAGGGCTCGTCAACCGCGCCGGTCGGCGGCTGAGTCGGCAAGCTGGCCGTTGGCATGATGGCTAGATCCTGGGCCGCGGGACAGGCCGTGCCATGCAGGTGGGTGAGGCTGAACCCGTCGATCGTCGAGTCGGCATACCGGTAACCGCCCGACCCGGAAGCCGATCGTCCGCTCGTGTCCGGGCTCCACTGCAGCATTCCGAAAGGGGCGGAGGCTCCAGGGAAGGCCCCTCCCACCCCGTCGCCCGGGATGACATCAGGGTGCTGCGGGGCGGTGCCTACGAAGGGGTCGACCAGACGGGCAGGGTCATCGCCAGTGGTCGAGCGCGCCGGGGAGGGGTCCACGACACGCGGCAGTACGCCGACGATCAGGCCAACCAACGCGACCGATGCGACCAGCACAACGACACCCGAAACCCGGCCGGCTCGGACTGGGAACCAGACGCGGCTGACGGCAGCAACTCGCGGTGCCGGCACACGTGCGGCATGACGGCGGCCACCAAGTCTATGGGTCCGGCTGGGCGGTGGCAGAACGGCTCCGAACGTAGATATCCATATTCAGTCTATATTGGGACATCTCATCATCGGCTGGCGAGACATAAGAGTCAAGCGCGTCTAGGAGCAATGCCGTTGCGTTACGGCCGCGGGGGCGGGGCGGATGACTGTTGCCTCCTGCGGTGGTCTGGTTGGTTGAGGCCACTGCCGGTGACTGCCCTCGCCGAAACAGCCGATGGCGTGGCGCCATCCGGGGGCGACTCGTTGCCGCCGCCGCAGTTGGCGGGGCAGTTCTTTCGACTGGTGCCGGTGCTGCTGTAGGCGTAGGCGGTGTCGTCTCTGTACGGCCTGGCGGTCAGCCTCGGCCCGGAAGGGGCACCGGAAGCCCCACGGCGGCGGCCGTTACGGTGTGGGGTCGGATCCGTCGGCCGACGCTGGCGACGGGGCCGTTGCGCTCACGTCGACGGATGGAGATCCGGGTGACCCCTACCCACGTTTCGGTGCTGCTCGAAGGCCGTTCGTTCCTGGAGGGCCCTCGCTGGTATGCCGGCCGGCTGTGGGTTTCCGACCTCTACCTGGGCGAGGTGCTCGCGGTCGACCCGGCCAGCGGCTCGGCCGAGGTGGTGGCCGAGGTACCGGGCCAGCCGTCCGGGCTTGGCTGGCTGCCCGACGGCCGGATGCTCGTCGTCTCGATGCTCGACCGGCACCTGCTGCGCCAGGAGCCGACTGGTGATCTCGCCCTGCACGCCGACCTGGCCGGGTTCTGCGGCGGCCACCTCAACGACCTGGTGGTCGACGAGCACGGCCGCGCCTATGCCGGGAACTTCGGTTTCGACCTGATGGCCGGCGAGACGCCCCGTCCGACCGTGCTCGTGCGCGTCGACCCGGACGGCACCACCAGCGTCGCGGCCAAGGACCTGATGTTCCCGAACGGCTCGGTCATCCTCCCCGCCGCCGGCGGCGGGCGGACGCTCGTGGTCGCCGAGACCTTCGAAAACCGGCTGACCGCGTTCGACATCGCCGGGGACGGGGCTCTGGTCGGCCAGCGGATCTGGGCCGACCTCAGCTCCGGCGCGCTGCGGGCGCCCGGCCTGCCGGCCGACGACAGGCCCACGGCCCCGGACGGCATCTGCGCCGACGCCGAGGGTGCCATCTGGGTCGCGGACGCGTTCCACAACCGGGTGCTGCGGGTGCGCGAGGGCGGCGAGGTCCGCGAGGAGGTGCCGACGGGCGTCGAGACCGCGTACGCCTGCGCGCTGGGCGGCGCCGACGGGCACACCCTGTTCATCTGCACCGCCCGCTCGTTCCTGGACGACGAGCGCCGCGCGACCCGGGAGTCCCGCGTGCTCACCTGCCGCGTCGACATACCCGCCGCGTAGCGGGCCTCCGGCCGCGGCGGCACACGAGCCGGCACCGACAGCGCCGTGGCGGACACCCCACGCGCCCGGTGGATGCGGCATCGTAGTAAGACACGGGACTGCGCCGCTCTGCAGGCAGTGGGGGGAAATGCCGAATGCCGGCCCGCGCTCTTGACACATTTTCCGCGGTGTTCTTCCGCGGTCTGGCCGTGCTGCGCGGCCTGGTCGTGGGGTTCACCATCGTCTACGTCTGGATCTGGTGGCGTGACTGGTACGGCCAGCATCCGGCCGCTCTGGTCGGCCCCGCCCTCGTGGTGGCCTGGAGCCTGGTCTACATCGCGATCACGTCCCGGCGGGCGCTGCCGCGGGCACTCGTCCTTGTCGATGTCGCCGTCGGGATCGCCGTCGGGCTGACGGCGCCGTGGACGGTGGCCTCGGCCTCGCTCGGTGACCCCAGCTCGTGGGTCTGTCTCACCGTCGTGTTCGCCGCGCTGAGCGCGGCCTGCGCGCTGCGCACCCGCTTCTCGCTGGTGGTGATCCTGGTCCTCGCCTGCGCCCACTTCATCCCGGCCCATGACCACCGGCCGCAGGTTCTCACCTCCACCGGGCTGCTGCTGTTCATCGGGCTCGCGTTGCGCCAGGGGGTGGTCCGGATACGCCGGGTGGCGCTGGGGGCGGACGCCTGGCTGGACGCGGTCGGCGCGCGGTCGGGCGCCGAGCTGGTCGCCGGGGCGCGCGCGAGGTCGGCGAGGACGAGCGAGCGTTTCCTACACGACACGGTGCTGAACATGCTCGCCGGTATTGGCCTGGGCGGTGTCGGCCTGGGCGGTGTCGGCCTGGGCGGTGTCGGCCTCGCCGGTGTGGGCGGTGGTGCCGGCGGTGGCGTCGAGACCACCGGCGCCGCCTCGGCCGATGTGGCGCTCGCGCGGGCCAGGGCGCGCTGCGGCCGCGTCGTCGCACAGGTGGAGCAGCTGCTCGCCAGCGCCGGCGGTGCCGCCGACGCGCCCGACGACTCGGCGGACGCCGAGATGGAGCGTCAGGTGCGCGCGGTCGCCGAGGAGGCTGTCGACGACGGCCTGGACGTGACGGTGAGCTTCACCCGGGTCGACGATCGGCGGTGGCCGCGGCGGGCGAAGCGGCCGCGCGACTCTGAGCCGGCCGAGGGCGTGGTCGAGCTCCTGCCCGCGGAGGTGGTGAACGCGCTCGCCGCGGCGATGCGCGAGGCATTGACCAACATCCGCCGGCATGCCGGCGTCGGCGCGGCGCGCGTCAGCGTCGTGCGCTGGCGCGACGGGGTGCGCATCGAGATCGAGGACGACGGCGTCGGCTTCGACGCCGTCCGCTACGACCCCGCGTTCACACGCGTCTCCGTCTCCGTCTCCGTCTCCGCCCCTGCGCCTGCGCCTGCGCCTGCGCCTGCGCCTGCGCCTGCGCCTGCGCCTGCGCCTGCGCCTGCGCCTGCGCCTGCGCCTGCGCCTGCGCCTGC
>NZ_MBLO01000012.1 GCF_001854805.1 Pseudofrankia coriaricola | reverse complement strand
CCTGCGCCTGCGCCTGCGCCTGCGCCTGCGCCTGCGCCTGCGCCTGCGCCTGCGCCTGCGCCTGCGCCTGCGCCTGCGCCTGCGCCTGCGCCTGCCATTGTCTCCGCCGGCCTGGCTGGCTCCGCCGCTTCCGTCGACGTGGCGGACGGTGCCGGACGCGCGGGCCCGGCCAGATCAGCCGGTGACGGCGGTGACAGCTTGGAGGAGGCCCACCTCGGGATCACCGGCTCGGTGCACGGCCGGATGGCCGACGTCGGCGGCTGGGCCGGGATCGCGTCCGCCCCCGGGCAGGGCACCCGGGTCGAGCTGGACTGGCAGGCGGCGCGGCCCGCGGTCGCCGGATCGGCCGACGGCGCCGACCTGCGCCGGGACTACGAACGGGCGATCCGCCGCGCCGTCGGCGTCACCCTGCTGGCCGGCGTCGCGGTGCTCGCGCTGCCCGCGGTCGCCCTCCGCACGCACTCCCAGCCGTCACTGGACGTCCTCGCCCCTATCGCGCCGTATGCGTCGATCCTGCTGTGGGCGGTGGTGGCCGGCGGTGCGCTCCGGGTCGTCGCCATCACCTGGCGGCGCGCGCTGACCGGCGTCGAGGCACTGGCGACCCTTGGCTTCACCGTCGCGGTCACCCTGGCCGGCGCGGCGATCATTTCCGGCTCCGACGTGATCAGGATCTACAACTGGGCCGGGATACTGGCACCGACGGTGCTGCTGCTGACGATCACCGTGTCCCGGCCGGCGCGGCAGTGGGCCGCGGCCGTGGCGGTGATGGTCGTGGTGACGCTGGCGGTCGACCTGCCCCGGATCGGCACGGCTCCGCTGGAGCTGGTGCGGCTGGTGGGCACCCTCTACGGGATCTCCACGATCCAGCTGCTGGTGACGACCGCCGGGCCGGTGCTGCGGGCGACCGCCGAGGCGACCACGCGGGCGGCGCACCTCGACGCGGAGCTGGGCGCGCACCAGGACGCGGCCGCCGTCGTGCGCCGGGACCGGGCCCGCCGGCTCGCCCGGCTCAACCGGGACGTGCTCCCGCTGCTGCGTGCCGTCGCGGACGGCTCGGCCGACCCGCGCGACGAGCAGGTCCGCCGGCTCTGCGCGAACCGGGCCAGGGCGCTGCGCCGGATGCTGTCCGGCTCCGGCGGGCGCGCCGGCCCGCTCGCCGAGCTGGAGACGGCGATCGACGCGGCCGAGGCGCGCGGCGCGACCGTCACCCTCCAGGTCGACGGCGAGTTCGCCGACATTCCCCGCGAGGTCCGTGACGAGCTCGTCGACCTGCTGAGCGAGACCCTGCGGGTGGCGCCGTCCGGCCGGGTGACGGTGACCCTGCTGTGCGCGGGCAGCACCGGCGAGGGCTACATCTCCTACCCCGCGGTCTCCAGCCTCACCGCCACCCCCGGCGGCGGCGCCACCCGGAGCCGCTCCGCGGGCCCGGACGGCCAGATGGCCGCCGACAGCCCGGCCGCCGTCACCGGCGTAGCCGTCCTCGACGACGAGGCGGCCTCAGACGAGGCGTCCCTGGACGAGGCGGCGCCGAACGAGGCGGTCGCGCCGGACGGCACACATTGGCCGTGGACCTGCGAGCTGGTCACCCAGGTCGAACTGGACGAGGGCAACACGATCGTCGAGCTGGCCTGGCCGCCCCCGACCCGCACCGACTGAAGCGGTCCATCTAGTGACGGCGCATCAGCGCTGTACCAATCCAGCCACCTCGCCCGCCCAGTACCAGCCGTGCCACCGCCATCTGCGCCGGCCCGGAACCAGGCGGGGAGGGCGCTTAGCGCCCGACAGACATCCCATGGGCTCGGATGTCCAGCTCAGCCACAGCTGGTGACGGCGCATTGGCGCAATACCTACCCAGCCACCTCGTCAGCCCGGTCCCAGCTCTACCACCGCCATATGCCCGGGCCCGGAACCACGCGGGGAGGGCGCCCAGCGCCCGACACGGGGCGAGCGCGCCCAGCGCCTCGCCCCGACAGGCTGCGCCCGGCGGCGGGCGCGGAGCGTCCGTCGCGGGACAGCCCTATACCCGGTCGCCGGCGACGAGGTCGACGAGGCGGGCCGCGCGCGGCGCGGCGGCGGCACGGTCCGCCGCCACCAGGCCGATCCGGGTGCGCCGGTCGAGAAGGTCGTCGACATCGAGCGCCCCCTCGTGCCGCAGTGCGAACAGCAGCTCGGCCCCCGTGACGGACATGCCCGCGGCGACGGGCGCGAGCAGATCCGGATCGCCGCCCGCCTCGGCGAGCACGGCCGGTGCCTCGGTGCCGTACCGCTCGACCAGCCGCCGCGGCGCGTCGACGGCGGCGAGCTGGGCGCGCGGCGCCGCGCCGACCAGCGGCAGCCGGGCGGTGCGGCAGGCCCCGGCGGCGAGACCGGCGTGCGCGACCGCGAGATCCACCGCGTCGCGGGCCATCCGGCGATACGTGGTCAGCTTGCCGCCGACGACGGTGACGACGCCACCGGGGCCGACGAGCACGGCGTGCCGGCGGGACAGGTCCGCGCTGCGTGGTGAGCGCGGGAGCGCGGGAGCGGAGCGGGCGTTTGCTGAAGGAGCACGGCCGCGTAGCGGGTGAGTGACGGAGTGAACCAGGGACGCGGCGGTCCGGCCCGTGGCGCCGGCGGTGTCCGCGACGTCGAGGAGCGGGCGCAGCCCGGCGAACGTGCCGAGCATGTCGGCCCGGTCCAGCGGAGCGTCCAGCACCCCGGAGACGATGCCGAGCAGCTCCTCGACCTCGGCGGCGGTCGGCCGCGGCACGTCCTCCACCGTGTCCGCCGGGACGTCGGTCAGGCCCACGTAGACCCGGTCGTCGTCCTGCGGCAGCACCAGCGCGTAGCGGTTGCGCTGGCCGGGCATCGGCACCGTCAGCGCGGTGCGGGTGCCCCCGAACGCGCCCGCGGCGACCACCAGGTGGGTGCCCCGGCTCGGGCGCAGCCGCACCTCGGGCGCGAGCGTCGGCGCCCACACCCCCGTCGCGTTCACGACCGCGCGGGCCCGCAGCGAGAACGTCGAGCCGGTCAGGGTGTCCTCGACGAGCGCCCCGGTGCCGTCGAGCGTGCGCGCCCGCAGCCGGGTGAGGACTCGTGCGCCGTAGGCCGCGGCGGTGCGGGCGATCGCGACGACGAGGCGCGCGTCGTCGACCAGCTGGCCGTCCCAGTAGAGCAGCCCGCCGCGCAGCCCCGTCTCGCGCAGCGTCGGGGCGAGCTGGTGCGCCTCGACGGCCGTGAGCCGCCGCGGCGGCGGCAGCGTGCCGCTGGGGGTGCGCGCGGCGCGGCGCAGCCCGTCGGCGACCCGCAGGCCCGCGGTCATCGCCACCGCGTCGGTACGCCGCACGGCCGGCGTCAGCGGCACCATGATCGGTACTGGGTGGACCAGGTGCGGCGCGGTCCGTCGCAACAGGATGTCCCGTTCGGTGGCGCTCTCCATCGCCAGCCCCAGGTCGCCGCTGGCGAGGTAGCGCAGCCCGCCGTGGACCAGCTTCGAGCTCCACCGGCTGGTGCCCCAGGCGAGGTCGCGCGCCTCGACGAGCGCCACCGACAGCCCCCGGCTCGCCGCGTCGAGGGCGACGCCCGCACCGGTCACCCCGCCGCCGACCACCAGCAGGTCGACGATCTCGCCGCCGGCCAGGCGGGCCAGCTCGCGCTCGCGGCGCGCCGGCGACAGCGACCCACCCGGCGCGGGTGTCGAGATGGGGATGGCCCCGTTCATCGCGTCCTCCCTCTGCCGCGCCTGGCGTTGGGTGTGGCGTCGGGGTGCGGCCTCGCGACACCAGCGTGCGTGGTCGGCCGGGCAGCGTCCACCCCGACCCTCCCAACGACCCCGCCCTTCCAACGACGCAGGTCCGCTAATCGGGGCCATACGGATGAAGGCGGTGGTGGTGACCCTTGCCACACGACCGCGGCCACCCCACCGGGCGGCCTGGCGCGGCGGGTTGCCAGCGGGGGCCGGGGGAGCAGAGTTGTTGGGGTGACCGAGTCGCGGAATCCGCCGGACAGCCTCCGCCAGCGCCAGGCCTCACCCCCTTCAGGCGGCCCCGAGCAGGCCGATGACGCCGGCGACCTGGCGTGGTGGGGGTGGGGGAGCCCCGACGAGCGGGTGGAACTGCCCGGCGCGGTCCGGGCGCTGCTCGTCGATGGGCTTGGCTTCGCCGAACGGCCGAGCCCGCCGGTGGATCTCGGCGCCGTCGAGCTCCCGCCGTCCGGGCTGCCCGGGCCCGCGCGCGGCGACCTGGCCGCCATCGTCGGCGCCGAGCACGTCCGCGACGACCGGGAGATCCGGATCCGGCACTGCCGGGGGCGCTCCACGACCGACCTGCTCGCGCTGCGCGCCGGCGATGCCTCCGCCGCCCCGGACGCGGTGCTGACGCCGGCCAGCCACGACGAGGTCGCCGCGCTGCTCGCCGCCTGCGCCGAGCATCGCGTCGCCGTCGTGCCGTTCGGCGGCGGTACCTCCGTGGTCGGCGGTCTCGCGCCGAGGAGGGCCGGCTTCGCCGCCGTCGTCGCGCTCGACCTGCGCCGGATGAACCGGCTGCTCGACGTCGACCGGGCCTCGCTCACCGCCACGCTGGAGCCGGGGCTGCGTGGCCCCGCGGCCGAGGCGCTGCTCGCCGAGCACGGCCTGACCATCGGCCATGTGCCGCAGTCCTGGGAGTACGCGACCATTGGTGGCTTCGCCGCGACCCGCTCCAGCGGACAGGCGTCCAGCGGCTACGGCCGGTTCGACGCGGTCGTCGTCGGGCTGCGGGTGGCGACGCCGCTCGGTGGCTGGGAGCTTGGCCGGGCGCCGGCCTCCGCGGCCGGCCCTGATCTGCGCCAGCTGGTGCTCGGCTCGGAGGGCGCGTTCGGGGTGATCACCGAGGTGCGGGTGCGGGTGCGCCCGCTGCCGGCGCGGCGCCGCTACGAGGGCTGGCGGGTCGACACGTTCGCCGCCGGCCTCGACTTGATGCGCGAGCTGGCCCAGCGCGACCTGCTCCCGGCGGTCGCCCGGCTCTCCGACGAGCTGGAGACGGCCGCGGGCGCCGCCACCCCGCACGGCGCCGGCGAGCCGACCGGCGAGGGCGCGGACGGCGCCGACGGGGGTTCCGGATGCTACGTCGTGCTCGGGTACGAGGGGGAGCCCGAGCGGGTGCGCCGGCAGGCCGCGGATCTCGCCGAGCTGTTGAGCGCCCGCGCCGCGCGCCCGCTGGGCACCGAGGTCGGCGACGACTGGGTGCGCGGACGGTTCCACGGCCCCCGGCTGCGCGACGCGCTGCTCGACGCCGGCATGTTCGCGGAGACGCTGGAGACGGCGACCTTCTGGTCGGGGCTTTCGGGCCTGTACGCGGGCGTGCGCGGCGCCCTCGCCGAGGTCTACGCCGCAGCCGGGGTGCCGGCGGTGGTCCTCTGCCATGTCTCGCATCTGTACCCGACCGGCGCGTCGCTGTACTTCACGCTGGTCGCCGGCCACAGCGACGACCGCGTGGGCCTGTGGGCCACGGCGAAGGCGGCCGCGAGCGACGCGATCGTAGCCGCCGGCGGGACGATCACCCACCACCACGCTGTCGGCACCGACCATCGCCCCTGGCTCGGCGCCGAGATCGGCGACGTCGGCGTCGCCGTGCTGCGCGCCGTCAAGCAGACGCTCGACCCCGCCGGCATCCTCAACCCCGGCGTGCTCGTCCCCGAACGGACCGCGTCCGCCCAACGGCCGGCGGCGGAGGGGCTCGGCGCGTCGCGGACCTCCCAGCAGACCTCTCCGATCGGCTCCGCCGATCGAACAGGGACCCCGGGCTCCGCAAGCTCCACCAATCCGGCAGGGACCCCGGCGGAATCGATAGGCTGACGACGTCGCCTACGACATTCGGTAGAACCGACGGTGAGACCTCCGACGGTGGGACCCGGTGTGACCGAGGCGGGCCTTGAGGATTTTCCCCCGTGGGTGGGGGCGCGAGAGGGGTGCGCAGTGGTAATCGGGGCAGTGGTGATCTTCGGGCTGTTGATGGCGATCCCGCCGCTGATCGTCTTCCCGCCGATCATCTACTACTACCGGAAGTCGGCTCCGCTGCGCGCCCAGGCTGAGCTCGACCGCACCCGCAGGGCCCGGGAGCTCGCCGGCCACTAGTGCTTCTGGGGACGGAGGCCTCCGGGGGTGCGAAGGAGGAGGATTTTCGCACCCCCTTTGGCCCTCTAGCGGGTAGTTCGAACAAATTTTCGGCGCCTTGGTCGTGTGGTGACGCGGGGACGGTCCAAGATGGACCTATGCCACCGGACACGCCGGCCGCGGCGACGGTCACGGGCGCGGTCGCGCCCGGGCCGGTGCCGGCGTCCGTGCCCGTGACGCGCGGGCTGGTGGTCGTCGGGCCCGGCGCCGCGTTCGGTACCCAGCTGCTCGCCCGGTTCGGGCGAGAGGGCTTCCGGCTCGGCGTGGTGGCCCGTTCCGCGGACACGCTCGACCGGGTGGCCGGGGAGCTCGCCAGCGCCGGGCTCACCATGCGCGGCGCGGTCGCCGACGTCACCGACGCCACAGGCCTGGCCGCGGCGCTGGAAAGGCTCGCCGCGGATCTCGGCGGCCTGACCGTGCTCGTCTACAACGCCAAGCTCTCTATCCGCGGCAGCGCGCTCTCCGTCCCCGCCGACGTCCTCAACCAGACGCTCGCCGTCAATGTCACCGGTGCCCTCACCGCGGTCCAGGCCGCCGCGCCGCTGCTGGTCGACCGGGTCGGCGCGACGATCCTGGTGACCGTGGCCGGCAGCCGCACCGAGCCGCCCGCCGGGCGGTTCGCGCTCGCGGTCGGCAAGGCGGGGCTCGCGGCGCTCGCCGCCGCCGTGGGCCCGGCGCTCGCCGACCAGGGTGTCCGGATGCGCACCGTCGTCCTCGACGGCAAGGTCGGGCCCGGCGGCCCGCTGCGCCCGGAGGTGGTCGCCGACCACTTCTGGCAGGCGTACGCGTCACCGCGCGGCGCGGTCTTCCGTCTCGCCCCGCCCGGCCCCCGCCGGTCCGCCGCCACGCTACCGCTCGAGGTCTGACGGGCCGCCTCGAGCTCCTGGGGCCGCCGCTCGCCGGTTGCCCCCGCGGGCCGCGGGCGCGATCCGTGGCCGGGCGATATGGCCCGTGGGGCGCGATCCATGGGCCACGGGCCGTTCACGGCCCGCGGGGCGCCCGCTTCCGCCTGTCCTCGGGAGCGGACGTCACCTCGCGGACGGCGGCGGCGTCGTGACGCTGGGAAACGTCGGAAACTGGACACCCGCACCGTGGCAACGATCACCCCCTCGGCGCTCCAGGGAGGGTCTGGACGTGCGACCATCCGGTGGATGAGCCGACGGGGTGGGGAAGTCCTCGCGCGCGTGGGTCGGCGCGGCCCTGATGGGAGATGACCCCGTGAACAACCCAACAGACGACGAGGCGTACGAACCCGGCGAGGTCGCCCGGGTCCGACGCGACTCCGCGGACAGGCGTGGGCGCAGGGGCCCGAACCGCCCCGGCGCGCCGAGCGCACCGCCGCCGCCCCCGGAGTCCTTCCGGCCGGCCGGCCCGCCGCCGCCGGCGGACTGGTTCAAGCCGGCTTCCGGCGGCGCCGGTGCCGACGAGACGGCACGGTCGCGCCGCGACGCCGGCGGACCGGGCAGCACCGGTTACACCTCGCAGCCCGGCATCCCCGTCGAGCGGTACCCGACTCCGCGTCCCGGTGAGTTCCCGTCGCCGGTCCCGCCGACCCGCCGCACCCAGCCGCCGGCGTCCGGTGGCACGCCCAGGCCCCAGGAACGCCCAGGCGGGGAGCGACCCACCGAGTACATCGGCCGGGTCGGCTCCGGCGGGGGCGCCGGCGCCAGGACGCCGGGCCAGGGAAGTGGGGTCAGCAAGCCGACGGAGCAGCTGGGCTACGGCCAGCTCGACGACGAGGACGAGTACGTCGACCCCGCGGCCGTCACCGAGCACAGCGAGCCCTACTCCCCGGTCCCCGCGGTAGGCTGGCAGGCCGCCCGGGCGGACGGCGGCGGCTGGCGTGACGGCACGGGCGGTCTGCCGGCGGCCGGGTCAGGCACCGGCGGCCCGCCGGTGCCTGGCGGCGGCGCGGCCGGGGAGAAGCCACCGAAGAAGCGGCGCAGGCGCGGGCGGCTGATCGCGCTCATCGTGGTCGTTCTGCTGCTGATCCTGGCGATCCCGCTCGACCGCGTCGTCGCGCACATCGCGGTGGGCCAGATGCGCAAGCAGGTCGAGGTGGCCGTGGCCCAGAACATGAAGGAGGGGCAGCAGCCGCCGATCGTGCGCAAGGTCAGCCTTGGCGGCTTCCCGTTCCTCACCCAGATCCTGTTCGGCAAGTTCAAGGACATCGGCGTCACGCTGGAGAACATCCCGACCACCGCGGACGGGCCGAAGATCGCCGGCGTCGACGCGCACCTGAAGGGCGCGCACGTCCCGCTCGGTGACGCGATCTCGAACAACGTCGGCAAGGTCCCGGTCGACAACGTCGAGGCGACCGTGCGGATCAACTA
This sequence comes from Pseudofrankia coriaricola, assembly GCF_001854805.1. GTDB lineage: Bacteria > Actinomycetota > Actinomycetes > Frankiales > Frankiaceae > Pseudofrankia. The sequence goes on along the minus strand of NZ_MBLO01000012.1, from coordinate 54,997 downwards.
CGACGAGATCAACGCCTTCCTCAAGGACAAGCCCTTCCACTGGCAGCTCGCCCCGGCCGACGGCGGCAAGAAGGTACAGATCACCGGCCAGGACCAGACCACGATTCCCGTCGTCGGGACAAAGGTCGACGTAACGCTGACCGGCGTCGGGTCCTTCACTGTGGCGAACAACCAGCTCAAGATCACCCCGTCGGAGGTCAGCGGCTCGGTGAACGGCCTCAGCACTCCCGACCTCGGTGACCTGGTGTCCAACGCGTCCATCCCGGTCCCGTTGCCGCTGCCGGACAACCTGCCGTTCGACCTGACCATCGTCAGCGCCGGCACGACGGCGACCGGCCTGTCGGTGTCGGCCACGGCCAAGGACGTCGTGCTGCCCGCCCAGTCCGCCAAGTAGCGCTGCTCCCTGGAGCCTGATCCGGCGGCCTGTCCATGTCCGCGGGGCCGATCCTGGCGACGGTCCGTGACGGCGGACGGGGTTCGCCGTGGTCACGGGGTCGGTCCGGCGACGGACCAAGGTCAGGTCAACGACAGACCCGGGCCGACCAGCCGCGAGGAGAGGATGCTCGAACCGGTCCGATCCGGATAGCCAGTCCACGGATCGGTACCGTCGTCGGAGCGCGTGCGCGGCCCTCGGGGGAGCGTTCGTCGGACCGGTCGCCCGGCATGGAGGAGCGGAATCCGGATGGTGGTTGGTGAGGTCATTGGCCTCACGGCGCGTGGCCGGCCGCGGTCGTTGCGCGCCAACAGGTCTGTGTTTCCCGGTATACCGGGGATGAGATGTCCGACAAGCGGGTCGCACGGTCACCCGGCTTGGGTGGGCCCCGGAGTGCGACGCTACGATCTGCCACAAGATCGGTCGTTTCGTGACGAGGTTGGTCTGGTAGTGACGCCGTCGAGCTACCCGTCCTGGGTCCCCGGGGTTTCCCGGGCCGTGGGCGCGCCCGCCTCCGGTGGGCAGACGGTTGGTGGACAGAACGAGCTCGGCGGGGCAGCCCGGCCAGCGTCCCGTCTTGGAGGGGGAGACACGTGTCTACGGCCGTTCTAAGGATCAGCAGCGAGGCCGGCCAGGTAGTCGTACCGACCGGGCAGCCACGGTTCATCATCGGCCGGGCCCGCAACGCGGACTATGTGATCGCGGACAGCCGGGTGTCCCGACAGCACCTCATGATCGAGGAGACGCCCGACGGCTGGGCCGTGCGGGACGTGAGCTCCAACGGCACCTGGCTCGGCGGCCAGCGGATGCTGCAGACCGTCCAGGTCCACGGCGAGACGCTGTTCCGGCTGGGCACGCCGACCGGTCCCGAGGTCGTCATCCTCACCGAGTTCCCGTCGCAGCGGTCGCCGTACGACTACGGCGGCGACGCGGACATGCAGACCATGCTGCCGAACCAGGCGGGCTACACCCCGCCGCGTTCGCCCGGCGCCAACCGGCCGACCCGGCCGACCCGAGGCGACGACTTCGACTACCAGGACGCCCGCTCCGGCGGCTACCCCGAGGCGGACTACGCCCAGGCGGAGCAGAGCGGGCACACCCGGCTTGACCGCGAGCACGAGCGCAGCAAGACCTACCCGCTGCGCCAGGGCACGATGACGATTGGCCGCGGCCGCGACAACGACATCGTCATCACCGACCTGCTCGCCTCCCGCCACCACGCCCAGCTGTCCGTCCGGGGCGGCAACGTCGAGCTCGTCGACCTCGACTCGGCGAACGGCTCGTTCCTCAACGGCCGCCGCGTGAACCGCGGCCCGGTCCGCCAGGGCGAGGTCATCGCCGTCGGGCACCACGTCTTCCAGCTCGAGGGCAACCTGCTCGTCGAGTACGTCGACTCCGGCGACGTCAGCTTCGAGGCCGACGACCTCAACGTGTGGGCGCCCGGCGGCGGTAAGCAGCTCATGCACGACATGACGTTCCGACTGCCCGGGCGGGCGCTGCTCGGCGTCGTCGGCCCGTCGGGCGCCGGCAAGTCGACGCTGCTCAACGCGCTCACCGGCTTCCGCCCGGCGGACAAGGGCACGGTCCGCTACGCCGGCCGGGACCTGTACGACGAGTACGACGAGCTGCGCCGCCGGATCGGCTACGTGCCGCAGGACGACATCCTGCACACCTCGCTGACCGTGCGGAAGGCGCTCGAACTGGGCGCCGAGCTGCGCTTCCCGCCGGACGTCACGCCGAAGGAGCGTTCCGCCCGGATCGACGAGGTGCTCGGGGAGCTCGGCCTCACCCAGCACGCGAACACGGTCGTCTCCCGGCTTTCCGGCGGTCAGCGCAAGCGGACCTCGGTCGCGCTCGAGCTGCTCACCCGCCCGACGTTGCTGTACTTGGACGAGCCGACCTCCGGTCTCGACCCGGGCATGGACCTCAACGTCATGGAGTCGCTGCGCACGCTCGCCGACGACGGCCGCACGGTCATCGTCGTCACGCACTCCGTGCTGCAGCTTGACCTGTGTGACTACGTCCTGGTCCTTGCTCCCGGCGGCTACGTCGCCTACTTCGGCCCGCCGGGGGACGCGCTGACGTTCTTCGGCGAGAGCAACTACCCCCGGGTCTTCCGCGGGCTGGAGGCGACGCCGGGCCCCGAGTCGGCGGCGAAGTTCCGCCAGTCGCGGCACTACGTCCCGTCGGCGGTGACCGCGCCGTCGGCGCGGCCGGCGCCGGAGGAGCTGCCCAGCATCCGGCAGCAGTCGGTCGGGAAGCAGCTGGTGACGCTGAGCCGGCGAACATTCGCCGTCATCGCGTCCGACAAGGGCTACCTGCGGCTGGCGATCGCGTTCCCGTTCGTGCTCGGCGTGATCCCCAGAGCCATCGGCGGTGGCTTCGCTGATACCGGCGACAAGTTCTCACCGAACTCCGACGCGCCCACGATCTTCCTGATCATGGTGCTGTGTGCCTGCTTCATGGGCATGTCGAACTCGGTCCGCGAGATCGTCAAGGAACGCGAGATCTTCCGCCGAGAACGGGCGATCGGTCTGTCGAGGTCCGCGTACGTGGGTTCCAAGGTCCTCGTCCTGATCGTCATCACGGTTCTGCAGTCGATCCCGTTCACGGTCATCGCGCTCGCAGGCCGGACGCCACCAGACCCGTTGCTCCTCGGCAACTCACTGCTGGAATGCATGCTCGCGGTGTTCGTGGTGGGCTTCGCCTCCGGCATGATCGGACTGACGATCTCCGCGCTGGTGGACAACGCCGACAAGACGATGCCGCTGCTGGTGATCGTCACCATGATCCAGCTGGTGTTCAGCGCGGGCATCGTGCCGGTGTCCGGCAAGCCCGGCCTGCAGCAGGTCGCCGTCATCTCTCCGGCCCGGTGGGGCTTCGCGGCCATGGCCGCGGACGCGGACTTCAACAAGATCACCCGTGCCGGGGAGAAACGACCGGAGACGAAGAACGGCCAGGTCGTGCCGAACAGCCTCGTGCCGGTCAACCCGCGCGCGCCGGAGCCGGACGCGCTGTTCTACCACACAAAGAAGCAGTACGTGACCGACATCGCCCTCGGCCTGTTCGTCAGCGTCGTGTTCATCGGCATCACGTCGTGGCTCCTGCGTCGGCTGGACCCGAAGAGGAGCAAGAAGCGCAAGGCACCGGCAACCACCTAACCCTGGTCTTCACCGCTGGCGGCGGCGGACGGCCCCTCCTCCTGGAGGGCGGTCCGCCGCCGTCGGCGTTTCGTGACGCCTGTTCCCGCGAGCCGATGCCCCGGCCGCGGCCGCGGGACGCCTACGCCGGGGTGAGCCGGACCGGGAGCGACTTCAGTCCGTTGTTCAGGTTGGAACGGACCCGTGTGGGCGTGCCGGCCAGCTCGATCTTGGCGAACGAGGAGAGCAGCTCCTCGAGGAACACCCGCCCCTCGAGGCGGGCCAGGTGGGCGCCGAGGCAGAAGTGCTCGCCCTTGCCGAACGACAGATGCCGGTTGGGGGAGCGGCGAATGTCGAACCGGTCCGGGTCCTCGAAGACCGTCTCGTCCCGGTTGGCGGCGGTGAAGTAGGTGGCGAGCCGGTCACCCGCCCGCATCCGGACGCCGCCGACCCCGGCGTCGGCGGCCGCCGTTCGCCGGAAGTAGTGCAGCGGGTTCGCCCAGCGCAGGATCTCCTCGACCGCGCCCGGAGCGAGCGACGGGTCGGCCCGCAGGCCGGCGAGCTGGTCGGGGTGGGTGAGCAGGGCGAGCAGCCCGGAGGACAGCATCGTCTGGGTGGTGTCGTTGCCGGCGGTGACGAGCTGGACGAAGAAGCTGCCGTAGTCGAGGTCCGACATCGTCCGGCCGCCGAAGTCGCCGGCCAGCAGCAGTCCGGTCAGGTCGTCGCGGGGCGGCTGCGCGCGCCGGCGGGCGGCGAACCCGGCGGCGTACATCGCCATCTCGACGGTGGGTGCCGCCGCGCCCTCGGCGCCGCCCCCGCCCGGCTCGCTCCCGCCCGGCCCACCGCGGCTCGGTCCGACGCCGTCCATACCGCCCTTGTCCCCTTCGCCTCCCTCGACGCCGGCTCGGTCCGCGTCGCCGGCGTCCTGGCCGCGGTTGAGGGCTTCGGCCAGCCGATGGACGTAGTCCCAGTCCTCGCGGGGCAGGCCCATCAGCTCACCGACGACGCGGGTGGGCAGCTGGCCGGCGACCTCGCTGACGAACTCGACCTCGCCGCCGGACCGGCCGCGCTCGGCGGCCTCCCGCATGATCACCCGGGAGGCGTCCCGCACCCGCCCTTCGAGCATGGCGACCGCGCGGTGGGTGAACCGGTGCGCGAGCGGGCGGCGGTAGTCCCGATGCCGCGGCGGGTCCATCGCCAGCAGCATGCCCCGCATCTGGGCGAGTCGGTCGGGTGGCAGGTCGTCGAGCACGACACCGCCCTCCTCCGAGCTGAACAGCTCAGGTGCGCACAGCACGTGTTCGACCTCGGCATAGCCGAGCACCGCCCAGTAGCCAGGGGCGGCAGGGCCCGTCGGCACTTCCTGCCAGTGGACGGGCGACGCGCGCCGCAGCGCGGCGAACGCCTCGTGCGGCGGGCCGGCGAGGTAGGTGTCCGGGTCGTAGAGGTCGACGAGAGCGCTGGTCGTCATGGCGATCAGCCGACGAGGACGTTCGGGCGGCCGAAGCCCTGCGCCTCGCAGAGCGCCACGTAGGCGGCAAGCGCCGATGGGCCGTCGGTCACCGACTCGACCTGCCCGTCCGGCCCCAGATTGAGGTTGCTGCCATACATCTGGAACCAGGCCTGGGTGCCGTCCTCGACGCACATCAGGGTGTGCACGGAACCCGCGGGTTCGTAGAGGAAAGACCCGGCACGGTTCACATAGTCGTACTCCTTGTACTTCCAGGCGCCGGAGATGGTGTAGCCATACACCGGACCGGTGTGCCGGTGGGTCGCGACCTCGTAGCCGGCCTGGAAGATGTTCTCCACGATCCATAAGCTCTCGCCGGCGCGGACCTGGATCACCTTGAGCTTGTTCCCGCCGCCGATCTCGACGAAGGGCAGGTCGCCGGCGCCGACGTGGATCGCGGGCGGGGTGCTCGTGCTGTCAAGAACTGCCATGGCATATGCCTTTCCGCGCCGTGGACTTGGGATTGGCAGCGGACGCTACGTGGGCGACAAAGGCCGGTCAAGGGACCCACCCGCGGCACAAAGGACGGTCCACGGGCTCCGGCACGGCCCGAGGCTGTTTCTTCGCGCTGTGCAAACACGTATTGTGGCGCCACGCGAGCGGGCCGCGGCACGCCACCGTACGGAGCACGTCACCAGCGGTGGGATGGGAAACCCCCGGCCAGCGCGTCGGGCCGCGCCGCGCGGCGCCGGGGCACGCACGCCGGAGGCCGGTGAGAGCGGCCGTCAGGCCAACCTTTCGAGGAATACTCGGAAACCCGTAAAGATACGAGGTCCGCGCGGCCGGGATGCGGTGTGCTGGTACTGGCTGGACCGTCACCCAGAACCGGCACGCGGGGGGCGTCAGTTCGGGATAGCGGCCGGCGGTCCAGCCTTCCCCCACCGGTCTGCCCTTGCCCCGCGGGCACAGGCCCACGGGTTCGGTGTCGCCAGGTGGCCGAGCGGCGGATCGGTGGGGGCCTTTGGCTCTCGTGCAAGCGCGTGGTCGCGGCCGCCCGACCGCCGACCGCCGCCGCGCGGGGCCGACCGCTGTGCGGTGCTGATCCGCGCCGGTGCCCGGCAAGGTGCCGATCCGTAGGCTCCGCCACTCCGCCACTCGGGCGGCGAGCGGCGGATCGCTGGCCTCCCGGCAATCGCGGGCCTCCGGCAGGAGCCCCGGGCATCGCCGATCCGGCGGGACCCGGGACGCCCCGCGTGGGCTGGCGCCGAGATCTCGGACGGAGGCCTTCCCGCCGCCCATCGGACCGCCGAGCGCGGGCAAACCGCGACGTCACGGTAGACGTTCTGTCAAAAAATGGACATTCTGCGCTACCCGGATGCCGGCGGCCGCTCGTGCCGCCCCGCGGTGTCACGGGTTGGCGGACGGATCGTGCCGCCTGCCAGGCGCGGGCTGGCGCGGGAGCGTCGGCCGGCACCGCCCGCGGATCGTCGCCGACGGGCCTTCCTACGCCGCTGTCGCGGCCACGACTACGCCGGCCTGGTTTCCCGCCCATTGGTGGAAATCGCCAGACGGTAGCATTCTGCCCGCACGGGATTGTCATTCTGGGCCGTCGCGTGGCCGGCGTCCGTTAGGGGAGAGAGGTGGGCGATGGCGTCGTCAGAGGCGAACGTCAGCAGCCGCGCGACACCGCTGGGTGAGAACGACCCGCGGACGCTGGGCACATACACGCTGCTGGGCAAGCTGGGCCAGGGCGGGATGGGAACCGTCTACCTGGGACGGTCGGAGCTCGGTCGGCTCGTCGCCATCAAGGTGGTGCGCGCCGACGTAGCCGACGACGCGCAGTTCCGTAGCCGGTTCCGACAGGAGGCGGCGACCGCGCGCCGGGTCGCCCGGGTCTGCACCGCCGAGGTGCTCGACTTCGACCCGGAGGCCGAGCAGCCCTACCTGGTCACCGAGTTCATCGAAGGTCCGACGCTGCAGTCGTTCGTCGGCCGGGGTGGCCCGCTGGCGGACGCGAACCTCGAGCAGCTCGCAGTCGGCGTCGCCGCCGCGCTGCGCGCCATCCACGCCGCTGGCATCGTGCACCGCGACCTCAAGCCGTCGAACGTGGTCCTTTCCCCGTTCGGGCCGCGCGTCATCGACTTCGGCATCGCGCGGGCGCTGGACTCGGGGGCCGGCTTGACCGGAGACCTCCAGCAGCTCGGCACCCCGGCGTTCATGTCGCCGGAGCAGATCCGGGGCGACGCGATCACCTCGAAGGCCGACATCTGGGCCTGGGGCGGCCTGGTGACCTTCGCGGCCACCGGTCACTACCCGTTCGGCATGGGCAGCGCGCAGGTGCTGCTCTTCCGGGCGCTGAACGAGGAGCCGAGGCTCGACGGCGTCGACCCCGGGCTGCACCCGATCGTCTGGGACGCGATGCGCAAGAACCCGTACGAGCGGCCGAACGCGAGCCAGCTGATGGACCGCCTCCTCGGCGACACGGGTGACACCGCCGACCAGGGCGAGCAGGTGACCAACGTGCTCGCCGACTGGAGGCTGCCCAACCCGGCGCCCGGCACGGTCCCGTCCACCACCGGTGGTGCGGGCCAGGGCGACTACGCCACCCTTGCCGCCACCCGCCCCGGCTACAACGAGAACTACGTCCCGACGCAGGTGGCCACCCAGGCCGCAGGCGCCCCATCCGTCGGCACCGGCCCGACCTATGGCCAGCCCCCGCCTCCCGCCCCGCCGGCGAAGAAGCGCAGCCGGCGCCCGCTCATCATCGGCGCCGCCGCCGCCGTGATCGTGATCGCGATCCTCGCGGCGGTGCTGCCCAACGTTCTGGGCAAGGACAAGGGCGGCGCCGGCAACGGGGACGTGGCCGCCTTCCTGCCGCGCTCGGCCGCTCCGCTCGGGCTGGACACGTTGGTGTTCACGCAGAAGAAGCCCGGCGAGGCGCACTACCAGATCGTCAGTGCCCAGGTGCCGGCGGCCGGTGGCCTGCTGTCCAACGTCAGGACGGTGGCCGCCAACGACCAGGACGACCTCACGGTTCCGGCGATCAGCCCGGACCGGAAGACGGTCTTCTATCTCGACAAGAGCGCCGGTGGCAACATTCTGAAGGCGAAGGCCGCCGACGGCAGCGGCGAGCCGGTCGTGCTGTTCACTTCCGGGCCGGCGAAGCAGCTCACGATTCCGGAGGACTCCCGTCCCTCGATCGCGCCGGACGGCAGGTCGTTGGTGATCCGGTCGACCAGCGGCCCGCCCGTGGACGGCCAGTCGAAGGCCGGTCTCTACCTCGTCGCGATGGACGGCTCGACGGTCCGGCGGCTGAACACCGAGCCGCAGGCGTCCGACCCCTCGTACTCGCCGGTCGGCGAGCAGATCGCCTACTGGTCGAACAACACCGGCGGCGACGGCGGCTTCCTGGTCGTGGTCTCCGACTTCGTGGACGCGAAGCCACAGCCGCTCAACAAGGTCCAGTTCCTCAAGGCCCAGGACGAGGGGCGGTCGCCCGACGTCGACGCCGACTCGGTGTGGTCGCCGGACGGCAAGCGGCTCGCGTTCAAGCGGCAGATCGCCGGCGACGAGAACAACCAGCAGATCTTCGTGATGGACGTCGGCAGCCGCACGGTCACCCAGATCACGAACGACAGCCCTGGCCAGGCCCACAACCAGGACCCGGCCTGGGCCACCAACAACGATCTGATCTTCACCAAGGTCAACCCCGACAACGGCGACCGCCAGATCTTCGTGGTGAACCCGAACAACCTCGGCGCCGGCTCCCGCCAGCTGACCACCGAATCCGGCTACCACGGCCAGCCCCGCTGGAACGCCGGCTGACCCTGGCATTGGGCTAGCCACCGGCCGGCCGGGATGCGCGAGCACCCGGCCGGCCGGCGGCTGTATAAGGCCCGGTTGGGCCGACGGCGGTTTCGGTCAGCCGCGCGTGCGCCTGCGGATCACGCGGTAGATCAGGAACAGCAGCACGAGCAGGACCACGATGATGACGGCGCCGATGGTGACGTCGGAGGCGTCGCGCTCCTTCTTGGCCTCGACCACCGGCGCTGCCGCCGAGGCGGCACCCGCCGACAGAAGCACCAGCGCCCCCGCCGCCAGCACCACCTGGCCGGACCGGCGCGCGAGACGCGCGAACGCCGGTCCCACCCGTAGCGGCCGCCCGGCCAGGTGACGGACCTGCCGCTGCTCGGTCATCGCCATTCCGATGTCGTTCGTCATCTGTCCCCGCCGCTCGAAGGTCTCCCAGTACCGACGTCCTGACCGACGGGCAGGTTGCCCACCGGACCGCCTCACGGCTGGGCCCGTCGAATCACTGGGGAATGCGCCGAGATGCTAGCGGCTTCCGTCGATACCTCATCTGGGCGGGCGGCCGGACCACACAGGCGGCTACATACGACCCCGTCCAGCCGGTAGTGGTTGCGGACCAGAACGACGACGAGCGTGGCGATGACCGGACGGCTGGTTGCCGTGGTCGCGGTAACCGAAGGTCATTCGTGCGGCGGAGGCCGCAGTATCGACGTCGCGTGACGAATTCACCTTCACCGCACGTGACGACGTGTCGCCCCGCAGGTGGCGGCGGCCGGTTCGGGCGGGTGCTGGGCGACACCGGCCAGGCCGCCGTCCTCCGCCAGACCGCGGCCGCGCTGCCCGAGCCCCATCTCGCGCTCGCCGACGACCTGCTGCGTGACGCCGAGCTGCTGCGCGCCGACGTGCTGCGCTTTCTCGACCTGTGCCGCCAGGTCTTCTTCGGCTCGCTGTGGGCCGAGACCGAACCAGCCCTCAGCCGGGCCGCGCACCGGGTGCGTCGCCTGCTCGCCGACGAGGGCCCGGCGGCGGCACTAGTCTCGCTCAGCCCGTCCAGCGCGCGCCTCACATGTTCCGCGGGGCCGGGCGTGGGCGGCCCCGCGCGGGTCGTCTTCGACAAGGTGCACCACGTGGTGATCAGCCCGGCGCGCGCGCCGGTCCTGCTCATCCCGACCCGGTACGGCGCGCCACACCTGCTGGTGAAGAACGAACCCGGGCTGCCACCCGTCGCGCACTTCCCGGTCGACGCCCCGGCGGTGGGCGTGACCCTGGCCCGCCCGCCTGCTCGCGCTCACCGACCCGAGCCGGGTGCGGCTGTGCCGGCTGATCGCCCGCCAGGCGATGACCACCGCCGACCTCGCGGACCGGCTGGGGGATGACCCGCCCGCAGGTCTCCCGCCACCTGCGGGTCCTGCGCGACCTGGGACTGGCGCGGGTGGAGCGCAGCGGCCGCTACGCGCACTACCGGCTCGATCTCGCGGTGGTCGGACGGATCGGTCACGACCTCGCCACCGCCCTGCAGTTCTGACACCGGCCGCCCGGCGAGCTCGGAGGCCGACCCGCCGGCGCCTGGCGGCCGACGATCGACGCCCGTCGCGGAGCCCGTCGCGCCGGACCCGCCAGGAAGCCGGTTCCGGGTCTCGTCAGGCGTCAGACCAGGCGCGGATCAGCGCGGCCTGCCCCTGGAACTCGCCATGGCGATCCACGAGATTCCAGACCGTCGCGTCCTCGATCCAGAAGCGGCGCCCAGACCGGGCGACGCGCAGGCCGCGGTAGTCGTTTGTGTATCCCCGCAGCAGGACATCGCTCATCAGCGCTGCCCGCTCGTCGCGGTCGGCCTCGGCGGCGGACAGCCGCGACGGCAGGCCGACGATCTCGTCCCAGCCGTACTCGAAGAGCCGCTGGGCCGTGGCGTTCGCGTACACGAACAGCGGGTCGGCCGCGCCGTCGTGCGCCAGCACCCCGAACGGGGCGTCGTCATGGAGCCAGCGCGCGGTGGCCAGCCCGGCGGGGCCCGCGGCCCGCGGCATCGGCGTGCCGACGACCCGCTGATAGCTGTCCGTCAGCAGCTCGGCGAACGCGGTGTCGTATGGCTGGATCATCGATGACCCCGCCGGCGGCCGGCGGCACGGCCGCCGCGTCGTCCTCGACCCGGGTCGGGCATGTCCGTCTCCCATCCTTTGGCCGCCGCCGGGCGGGCGTGGGTCAGTCCGGTAGGCACATCCTGACGATGTCGACCACAACGCGCCCCGCGGGTGTTACGGGTGTTAACAGGGCGACATCTCGGGTCAGCACCAGTGACCGGGACGCCGACGGCGGGGACGCTGGTTCCCGTGACCACCGACGACGGCCCCGCGCGGCGTACGCGCGCAGTCCGTGCCCTGTCCGCAGGCGGGGCGCCGGCCGTGACCCTCGCGGCCGTCACCGTTCCCCCGGACCGGACGGCGTCCGCGGGCCCACGTCGACGGGCGATGGTCACCACCGGTCGCGGGCCGCGGGCGTGGGCTCGCCACGCGGCCGCCTGGTCTCGGTTCCCTGGCCTGGACGCATGACGCGGCCGCCGCGCGGCGGTGCCGGTGGGGCGGCGCTGCCGCTGGCTGGCTGGTTGCTGGCGCTCGCTGTGGCGGTCGCCTTCGCGGATGCCTCGATCGTGGTGCTCGCCGCACCAGAGCTGCTCGCCGAATATGACTCGACCGTGTCCGCGGTCTCGTGGGTGGTAACTGGTTACAACGTCGCGATCGTGCTCGCGGTGGTACCCGTCCTGCTGCTCGTGCGCAGGCGCGGCTGGCTGGTTCTGACCGCCCTGGGCCTGGTCGTCTTCCTCCTCGCGTCCCTGGGGTGCGCCACGGCTGGCTCGCTCGGGTCACTGACCTGGTTGCGCGTCATCCAGGGGGCTGGGGCGGCGCTGCTGCTTGCCGGCTCGCTCCCGCTGCTCGCGCGGCTCGCCGGCTCGGACCAGGCGGGCCTCGCGGCCTGGTCGGCGGCGGCCGCGGTCGGGTCGGCGCTCGGCCCCGCCGCGGGCGGCCTGCTGACCGAGGTTTTCAGCTGGCGGGCGATCTTCTACGTTCAGGCCCCGCTGGCCGCGGCCGCGATCGTGGCCCTGCCGCGCGCCGCGCGGGCCGCGGCCCCAGACCCACAGGGCTGGGCAGACCCACAGGGCTGGGCAGACCCACAGGGCCGGGCCGGCCCAACCGGCCTAGTCGGCTCACCGGGGCCGCTCGGCCCGGCGCGCCCCGTGGAGGTGCCGCCGACGTCGGAGGTGCGGCCGGCGCGGCTGGTGGCCGCGCACGTGGCGCTGGCGTTGGTCTCGGCGGCGTTGGTCGGCGCGCTGTTCCTCGTCATCCTTCTGATGATCAACGGCTGGGGCGCGACGCCGCTGACCGCCGCCGCCGTGGCGACCGTGCTCCCCCTCGGCACCCTTGCCAGCCGCTACGTCACGGCCGGGCGCCGGCCGCGCACGCTGGCGCTCGCCGGTTGCCTGACCGTTGCCGGTGGACTGGCCAGCCTGGCCCTGGTCCCAGACAAAGGCTGGACGACGGCCGCCGCCGCGCTCGCCGTGACCGGTTTCGGCCTGGGGCTCGCGGTCCCGACGCTCACCGAGGCGTCCATCCGGCTCGGCCCGCGCCTGGCGTTCGACGGCACCCTCTCGGTCGCCGCGCGCCACGCCGGTCTCGTGCTCGCCCTCGCCGCCGTCACCCCGCTGCTGGCCTCCTCGCTGTCCAGCCGGCTCGACCATGCGGTCGTGGCCGGCACCGAGGCCGGGCTGAGCGAACCTGTCCCGCTGGCCAGCAAGGTCTCACTTGCTCGCTCGCTCGGGGAGGCGCTGGGCAACACGCCCGCTGGGGAGCTGCCCGACCTGGACAAGGTGTTCGACCAGGTGGCGCCCGACGGCAGCCTTGACGCCCTCGAACACACCTTGTCCGGCATCATCACGACGGCGGTCACCGGTGCGTTCCGGAACTCGTTTGTCTTGTGCGCCCTGTGCGCGCTCATCGCACTGGTACCGGCGTCGCGGATCGGACCGGGGCGGTGGTCGGCACCGGCACCGCGCGGGCCAACACCCGGCCCCGCCCGACTCGGGCGGCCGGCGAGGGCGGTCGCCGTCGTCCTCGCCCCCGTACTGGCGATCGGCCTTGCCGTTTCGACCCTCCGCTCCGGTGGGCGGGGAGCGCTGTCCATACCCGATCCCTGCACGACCCAGCCCGCCTTCGCGCTCGGCGGCGCCGACGGCTTCGTCCAGCAGGTCGCGCTCGACACCCTCGATGGGGCGGCCTGTGAGCTCAGGACGAGCCGGGCCGCGCTGCTGCTGACACTGCTGCCGGAAAGCGGCCAGCCGCGGCTGCCCCTCACGAACGGTGAACTCACACCCGCCGTCCGGCATGGCCTCGACCATGCCGTCGACCGCCGCGCCGACGACGGGCATCTCCCGGGCTGGTCGGCGACGTTGCTGCGGCTCGCGATCCGCGTCAGCCCGGTCGGCTGGTTGGTGGACCAGCTGCGCGCGGACTGACTAGAGTCCCGATCGGTCTCCTTCCCTCGCGGATCGTCGTCGGACTTCCCACCGATACGACGAACAAGGACGAGGAGAGGTGACACATGGGCGAGAAGCCCACATTGGTCGACGAGTTCGGCCGGTCCCGCGACCGTCTGCGGGCGGTCGCGTTCCGCCTCCTCGGCTCGGCGGACGAGGCGGATGACGCGGTCCAGGAGGCGTGGCTGCGGGCGAGCCGGGCCGACGCGGCCGATGTCGTCAACGTGACCGCCTGGCTGACCACGATCGTCAGCCGTATCTGCCTGGACATGCTGCGGACCCGTCAACGCCGGCGTGAGGAGTTCGCCGACACGGCCGGCCTGGACGTGCTCGCCGGGGCGGGTGATGCCCGGGATCCGGAAGCCGAGGCGGTCCTGGCCGATTCCGTCGGGCTCGCTCTGCTCGTCGTGCTCGATCGGCTCGGACCAGCCGAGCGGGTCGCCTTCGTGCTCCACGACCTGTTCGCGATGCCGTTCGAGGAGATCGCACGGATCGTCGAGCGGTCGCCGGTGGCCGCGAAGAAGCTGGCGAGCCGCGCCCGAGCCCGGGTACGGGGCGCGCCCGCGCCGGGCGTGGATGTCGCCCGCCAGCGCACCCTCGTCGAGGCGTTTCTCGCCGCGTCCCGCGCCGGTGATGTCGGCGGTCTTCTCGCGGTGCTCGCGCCCGACGTGGTGCGGCGGGCCGATCCCGCCGTGCTCCACCCCGGTGCCGCCGGCGAGATGCGCGGCGCACGTCGGGTGGCGGAGGAAACTGTCACCAACGCCGGGCGGGCGCGCTTTGCCCGGCCCGCGCTCGTCAAGGGCACGGTCGGCGCGGTGGTGGCGCCGGGCGGGCGGCTGCTGCTCGTCCTCGCGTTGACGATCGAGGGCGGCCGGATCCGCGAGATCACCGTGGTCAACGACCCCGCCAGTCTGGCGCGTCTGCAACTCGCCGTCGTCGATCCCATCCCGTGGGCTGCCCATCCGGAGGCGTAAGCCGGCCACGTACTGCCGGCCGGCACCCCGTGGCCCGCGGGTTGCCCGCGGGCTCGTACCTCGTGGTTCGCGGCTCGGTCACCTTCCTCGGGCCACGGACGTCAGGACGGTGTCAGCTCACGTGGTCACTCGGCTGAACGCCGATGCCCGGCGACCGAGACGTACGAGGGAGAAACCATGGTGGAAGCAACTCTGGCCGACACGGCGACGCGGCCGGCTCGGCCGGAGGGCGCGGTGGCGAGCTCCACGCCGCTCGCCCGGGCCGCCGTCGTCTACCACAGCGGCCATGGTCACACGGGCCGACTGGCCGAGGCGGTGCACAGGGGTGTGACCGCCGTGGACGGCGTCGCGGCAGTCCTGATCCCGGTCGAGGAGGCCCAGGAACGCTGGAGCGACCTCGCCGAGGCCGACGCGATCATTTTCGGCTCCCCGACGTACGTCGCCGGCGTCTCCGCGGCCTTCAAGGCGTTCGAGGAAGCCAGTTCGCGGGCCGTCATGACCGACGGAATGGGCTGGAAGGACAAGATCGCGGCGGGCTTCACCAACTCGGGTTCCCGATCCGGGGACAAGCTGTCGACCCTGATCCAGATCGCGCTGTTCGCCGCTCAGCACGGCATGCACTGGGTCAGCCTCGCCCTGCCACCGGCGAACAATTCCACGACCGGGTCGGAGGACGAGCTGAATCGTCTTGGCTTCTGGCTCGGCGCCGCTTCCCAGTCCAATGTCGATCAAGGACCCGACCTGGCACCCCCAGACGCGGACCTGCGGACGGGTGAACACCTCGGCCGGCGCGTCGCCGAAACGACGCTCCAGTTCGTCAGCGGACGCCGCGTCGCGCCCGCGCGAACCGGCACCCTCCTGACCAGCTGACCTCCCGCCCGCCACCGTCGCCGGTGGCGCGGCGGCGGACCCGGGCGCGGAAGGAGCACGCACCGCACCGGGCTCACGCGCGAGCCTTGGCTGCTGTGTTGGCCGCGGAAGCGCGGCGGGGATCAGGGCAGGAACATCGGCCAGTCGAGGCTGGGGAAGCCATAGCCGTACCACAGCTGGTGGTCGGCGAGCTTCAGGAACGTCGCGACGATTCCCCAGAAGGCGATGAGGAGGACGGAGGCGGTCAGGGCCAGGTCCCAGGCGAGGTAGGCCGGTCGGGACCTGTCGCGCGCCATCAGCGCGGCTACCTTCCCGCATATAAAAACGAGCGCCACCATGACGAGCAGAATGGCCGCACCATAGCCAATGCGTCGGTAGTGCGACCGGGTCGCGTCCACTTGCGGCGCGTTGGCGCGGTAATAGATCTCGAGGGCCAGGTAGAAGGGAACGAACATTCCGTACAGCTCAGCCGCGACGCTGGGGCACGTACTGGCGACGCTGTCAATAACTTTTTCGCCTCCCGCGTGTGATCGTAGCGGCAATAATTGCCCACTGGACTGGGCGTTGGCTATCCCATCGTCGCCAGCAGTACCGGTGGCAAGCGCGCCATCGACGACGTTTCTGCGTCCTTCGAGCCGAAGCAGCCGACTTCCCGCGAGAGCCGTCCGCATGGGGGCGCGGCCCGGCGTGAGGTCGACCAAGAGCCTGGGGTGGGGGTTGGTGCCCTGGCCGATATCTAGCCGGGGCACCAACGGGCCTTCCACCTGCGGGTTCTCGGTGAATGCGTGCTTCAGAGATGGCGCGGGCGATCACCAGGTGCTGGATCTCCGGCGTGCCCTTGAAGACGGTGTATCGCTTGAGGGGCGGTGGTGGGACTCGGCTTCTGGTGATCTTCGGGTGTCGCTGTCGGGCCTGGCTGCCAGCTGCATTCTCAGGCGGAGATCCAGCCCCAGTGGCGGCGGTGGGCCTCGGTGGACCATTCGCTGATCGCGGTCAGGTCGGGGGATGGGGCGAGCGGGGTGCGGCCGGTCTCGAGCAGGGTGGTGATCTCGGCTTCGACGGCGGCGATCTCGTCGAGGACCCTGGTGACATCGCGGACGTCGCCACGCTTGACCCGCAGGACGCGTTCGCGTTCATCGTCGGGCATGGGAAGGGTGAGGCGGCCGTGGGTGGCGACCTCGCGGCCCTGGAACGCGAGCCGTAGCGCGTGCGAGGCAAACTTGACGTCGTAGCCGTACCTGGCGACCAGTTCCGGGCGTGCCCACCCACCGTGTCGCGCCGCCAGGCGCTTGCCCGCGGGCGTGGCCTGGCCGCCGATGCGGGCTCGTTGGCCGGCGAGGTAGCCGAGGAAACGGCGCACCGCCCGCTGGGAGAGGACGGCTGGCGCGAGCGCGCGCAACTCCTCGCCCAGCGGTGTCAGGACCAGGACCGCGTCCATTGGCGCATAGAGCGGCAGGAGGGCGGTCGGGTTGCCCTGGGTCGCCAGGCGCAGGTACTTGCGGAGGGAGTAGATCACCAGGTCGGTGTCGCCGGGGCCGGAACGCGCGCCTTCCGGTTGGGTTCGGTACACGTAGTGCTCGAACCGGCCGGCCATGCCCAGGACGTGGCTGGCCGGCTCGACGAAGATGCCCATCTCGTCGTGGTCATCGGTTCCCGCGATCGCGATCCCGTGCAGCCCTGAGCCCACGACGGTCCGCAGGATCTCCCCGGTCAACGCCAGATCCCGATTTCCGTACTCCGTGTGCGCCGCGGTCGCCGACATGCCCCGACCATCCCACACATTTCGACCGATACCGAACGATTTGCGCCGACCGCGGACGTCGGTCATGCGCGCCCGCACGCCCGTGCCCGCGCCCGCGCAGCTTAGAAAGGCAGGGAAAATTGGGCGAAGGCCTGGATGCTGGCGGCGACCTTGTTGTCCGTCATCACGCTGCTGGAGGCCGTCGCCGCCGACCCGGATGCGCCGGTGTGGACGGGCACCGGCCCGCAGCCGGCGCGCTGGTGGGTCCGGCGGCTGCTGCACGAGTCGGTGGTCCACCGGGTCGACGCCGCGCTCGCGCTGGGCGTCGATCATCCGATCGAGCCCGCGGCGACCGGAGGCCGCCCCCTTTGAGCTGG
Source organism: Pseudofrankia coriaricola (assembly GCF_001854805.1). Classification (GTDB taxonomy): domain Bacteria; phylum Actinomycetota; class Actinomycetes; order Frankiales; family Frankiaceae; genus Pseudofrankia. The sequence goes on along the minus strand of NZ_MBLO01000012.1, from coordinate 37,674 downwards.
TCATCCGGGGCATCGGTCCCGCCGTGATCGCGCCTCGGCTGGCGGCGCTGTGGGCGTGAGCGGCTGGATCGAATCCGTGCGGTTCAGCTGGTCTGGGCGGTGGGCATGATGGTGACCTGCTGGAGGTTGACGCGGGGCGGGAGTGTCGCGATGAAGCCGATGGTCTGGGCGATGTCCTCGGGGGTGAGCCACTCCATGGTCTCCTTGGAACCTGCCAGCCAGTCCAGGGCGCCGTTATCCGTCACGTGGCGCTGCAGCTCGGTGCCGACGATGCCGGGCTCGATCGCGGCGACCCGGACGTTCTTCGGGCCGAGTTCGACCCGCAGGTGCCGGGACAGGTGGGTGACGTAGGCCTTGGTGGCGGAGTAGACGGCGAAGTTGGGGAAGATGTTCTGCGCCGCGATGGAGGAGGTGTTGATCAGGTCCGCCACATCGCGTTCGTCGGCGGCCTTCACCAGCTGGGGGACGAACGCGCCGATGACGTTCATCAGACCGGTGATGTTGAGGTCGATCTGGTGCTGCCACTGATCGGTGCGCACTTCCTCGATCGGGGCCGGGAGCATGACACCGGCGTTGTTGAGCAGCAGGTCCGCGCCACCGAGCTCGGCGTCGACCCGGGCGGCGGCCGTGTGGACCGCGGCGGTGTCGGTCACGTCGGCGGCGATCGCGACGGCCGTGCCGCCGTTCTTGCTGATCCGGGCGACCAGGTCGTCCAGGCGCTCGGCGCGGCGGGCCAGGACCGCGACGGTGGCGCCCAGGGAGGCCAGGTGCTCGGCGGAGGCTTCGCCGATGCCGCTGGAGGCGCCGGTGATGACGGCGGTACGGCCGTTCAGAGGCCTGGCTGAGCTTTCGGTGGACATGCGGCGCACCTTTCAGGAGCGAACGAAACCGGGAGACTCGGGACGGCGGCCAGGAGCTGCCCTCTCCCTTCCAGCGCACCACCGCACCGGCCTTCCCGCAGCCCGATAGCAGGCCCTGCGAAGGCAGGTACCGCCGGGACCACCTACAGGGACCTGCCTCACTCAACGACCGGTCACACTGGGTGTGTGGACCGAAGCCGCGAGATCGCCGACTTCTTGCGCAGTCGGCGCGCCCGGATCACCCTCGGCCAGGCCGGGCTACCCGGCGACCCTCGTGGGCGGCGCGTGCCGGGCCTGCGCCGTGAGGAAGCCGCACGCCTGGCCGGGGTGAGCACCGAGTACTACACCCGCCTCGAGCAGGGTCGCGCCACCAACCCCTCCTCCGAGGTCATCCAGGCGCTGTGCGAGGCCCTCCAGCTCGACGCGGCCGAACGCGAACATCTCGCCGACCTCCTCGCCCGCCCCACCAGCGCCCGACGGGCCCCTGCCCGCCCGCAACGCGTCCGCGAGGGCCTGCACCTCATGCTGCGGACCCTGGAGCACGTGCCCGCCTTCGTCCTCGGTCGGCGCACCGACGTCCTGGCCTCCAACCGTCTGGCCCGCGCCGTCCTCACCGACTTCGACGCCCTGCCAGCCCGGCAGCGCAACCTCGCCCGCTACTACCTCCTGGACCCCCAGGCCCGCGAACGCACCGGCGAATGGGAGCGCATCGCCGCAGAAACCGTCGCGATGCTCCGCCTCGAAGCCGGCCGGTACCCCCAGGACCGGCAGCTCGCAGACCTCGTCGGCGATCTCACCCTGCGCTCGCCGGAATTCACTACCTGGTGGAACGATCACCATGTCCTGCGCCGTACCCACGGCACCAAGCACTACCACCATCCCCTGGTCGGGGACCTCTACTTCGCCTACGAATCCCTTCAGCCCCCCGGCGACAGCGACCAGACCCTGTGCGTCTACAACGCCGAACCAGGCTCACCCACCCACCAATCCCTCCAGCTCCTCAGCAGCTGGACCGCCCCCGAGGCCCAGCCGGCCCCGCACCATCCGGCACCCGACAGCAGCGCCTGACCGGACACCTGACCCGTTCCCGCACCAGCCGACCACGCGACGCATCCGTATCCACGCCGCCGCGTCCTCGCGGGCGTCCGAGTCGCTCAGCGGCCCACGCAGGCTGCTCGGGTGGCACGGGAAAGCGGGCGCCCGATCCCGTGACATGGGCGTCGGCGTCACCCGGCGGAGCCTTACCCCGTCCGCCAGCTGGTGGTGAGCAGCACAAAAGCAACACCACGGAGTTGGCTTTGGTGGCGGAGTCAGCTCAGGCGACGTCGTAGGTCAGGTGCGTCGCGGTCGACGTCGGGGTCACGCTCCGCTGCACCAGCGTGCGGAACGTTCCGCGGGTGAACAGGGGCGTCCCGGCGCCCAGCACGACGGGCGCGAGGTTCCCCCTTCGCCGACCCCCATGCGTGGTCGCGGCGGCTCGCCGCCGAATCCGTAACCGTCGCCGCGAGCGACCCCGCGCTCGCCCGCCGCCTCGCCATCGCCGCTGTCACAGGAACACGATTGAAAACGATCAGTTGACCTGCGCGGACACGCGATCCACGGTGAGGGCCTTTCAGCCCTCGCCCCACAGACCCACGACGGCGTCGATGCCAGGACCTCTGGAGCAGGTCGCCCTCCAGGCGCGGGCCGTGGCGACCGAAAGCGGCCAGAGCCCGTCAGGCGGTGGTCTGAATCGGAGCCCGACTGGCGCCGGTTTGATCAGCCGACGATGACGTAGCCCTGTACGCCCTCGACCACCAGGCCCTCGCAGGCCCGGTCCAGGGACACGAAGTGGTCGCCACGCCCCGTGTTGCACCGAATGATCGCCCTCGTGGCCGGCGTCGACGGCGCCGAGCCGTAGATCCAGCCGAGGACCCCCGCCACCTGCTGACCCTCACAGTTCGAGGCCGCCGAGGTGAACGAGTCGCTCCCGGCCCAGCAGGCGTAGAGCGGGCGCGTGCCCGGCACACCACTGGACTGGTAGACCGATCCGAGCACGCCTTCACTCTGGTAGCCGGCCGGCGCGGGACCGGTCAGAGCCGCGTGGTCGGGGCCGTTGTTGTACCGGACGAGGGTCACGGTGGCGGGCGGCGGCGGTGCGGCGGACGCGGTCTGGTTCGGTACCGCGTTCGGCGGAGGCGCCGGCGTCGCGGCCGGTGCGCCGCCGAGCTGGCCGGCTTGTCCCGCGGCCGCACCGGCATTGGCCGGCCCCCGGGGCGGCGCGGTCTGAGCCAGCGCCCCACCACCGCCGGCGGCCCCGGGAGACGGGGGCGGGCTGGCTGGCCCGTCGGACTGGCCGCTGCCCTTCGCGGCGGCGGTCGGCAGTGGCACCGGACCGAGAGCGCTCTGATCCTCGCCGCCGTCGCTCGGGCCGGGCCTCAGCAGGACGGGCGGTGTGCGGTGTGCGGTGGAAGCGGGCGTGTCCGCCGCCGACGTCATGCCGCCCGGCTCGTTCCTGCTCACCGCGAGGCCGGTGATGGAGCCACCGACGAGCAGGGCGGACACGCCGATGACGACAAGCGCGCGGCGGGACGGCCCAAGCCTGGGGCGTGGGCGCATCGGGGTTGCCAGCCAGTGGTGCAGGAAGAGGGTCTCCGCTGCCACGGGCGGTGGCCCGGGCGCGGGTGTCGCGCCTCTACCGCCGCCTGCGGGAGTCATCGCGCCGTCCCCCACCTGGCAACTCCGTTTCGCCGTCCGCCGTGCGCCCGTCCAACCGAGGCGCCCGCCCAGCGAGCACGCTGGCGGAGCGAGTATCTGGAGCTGCCGGTCTGGATGGTGGGCGCGACTGCCCGGCGGGTCGGCTGGTAACCGACGCCGTGACCCCTGGGGGACGCCGGGCTGTCACACCGCACGCCCGTAGGGTGCCGGCAGCGGTCCGTCCGTGTCGGTGCGAAAGGCCGATTCGCCGCCATGGTCCCGTCTACGCCAGGAATATGTCAATGGTCCTGAAATTTGGATCTGGCACTGATCCAGTGATCGAACTGGCTCCGTGTACCTGCCGAAGAGAGTGATCCTTGTCAATGGCCTTCCCGGGTCCGGGAAGAGCACGCTTGCCGCCGGCTTGGCGGCTGAGCTGTCGATCCCTGCGCTCGGCAAGGACGTCGTCAAGGAGGCGTTGAGCGGACTCGTGAGCGATGCCGTGCCGGCGGCCAGGCTCGGAGCGATCGCGATGGACGTGCTGTGGTCCGTCGCCGCGGCGATGGACGGTCACGCGCTGCTGGATTCGTGGTGGTTCCGCCCCCGCGACCTGGAGTTCGCAGTCGAAGGGCTGGCCCGCTGCGGGCACCCTCCGGTGGTCGAGGTCTGGTGCGACGTCCCGGCCGCGGTGGCACGGCAGCGCCACGCGGAACGACATCGACATCCGGTATACGACGATGCCCGTCACCTGACCGACTCCTGGGCTGCGTGGGCCGCCGATCCTCAGCCGCTGGGAATCGGCCCGGTGATCCGCGTTGACACCATGTCCCGGGTCGGCGTCGGCCAGCTCGCCGCAGCCGTGACGAAGCAGCTCACTGCCGAGCGACTCGGATCCGTGTCATCAGTTATCCCAGCTGGCACCGACCGGACTGGCAGAGTCGTGTATTCGACCGACATGTAATCCAGTGGTCAGACCGGCGGTCGTCACTGACGGTGAGGTGTGACGCGGTGATCTGGGTACCGCTGGTTGTGTTCGGCGCGATTGTCCTCGCCTTTGGCCTTCTTGGCGCCGTGGACGTGGGCTCCTACGGGCATTTCCTACGCCACGGCGTTCGGACGGTCGCCGTCGCGCGGAGTCGCCGGGAGGTGCTCGTCCGGCGCAACGGCGTGCGCGCGCTTGACCTCTGGCGGACCGAGACCGTCTGCGTCTACGCCGACGCCGGCGGCCGGACACACGAGATCATCGTCCGGCGTGCGTTGCCGATCGGCTATCAGCTCGTGGTCCTCTACCTGCCTCGCAGACCTGGTTACTCGGTGGAACTGCGCGGCGAACGCCCGCCATCCTGGCTACGCAGCTACCTGCTGGTCGGGGTCGGCGCCGGAGCGGCGGTCGCGCTGCTGGCCGCGCTCATGCAGGGCCTTGGGATCCAGTGGTGAGGCGGACGCCCCCGACGGTGTCGCACCCTTGACTGGCAGAGTCGCGTGTTCCTGAATTCCCTAGATCACGGCCGTTGATCGTTACCGGCTGTGGGGATGGTGCCGCCTCGCTCTCGCCGACTCGCCGGCCTTGAACCGTCGAGGAAGACTGGCGACGATCGCTGCATGGCGAAGTCCTCAGTGGCTGCATGGCTGCCCGTGATCCTGGCCGACTTCGCCGGCACGCCCGTGGCGGACTTCGATGTGCGACTGATCGACTTCGACCCGGCTCAACCCGGCGACCTCGCGGGGCTCGTTCCGACCGTCGAGGACCAAATCCGCGCCACCGGGGTCGCCCCCGCCGATCCCTACGCCCACCAGCTGCCGCTGAAGGTCGGGATGCCGGTCGAGCAGGGCGTTGAGCCCATGAACCTGAAGGGCCTCGACTGGCTCGCAGGCGACCCGCGGGGTCTAGCAGTCGAGATCGCCTCGACGCTCCAGGACCACGTCATGGACAACCTCAACACCACCTGGCCCGAGGTGGCCGTCGACGGGCGGCCGGTCGTTCTCGAACCGCGGCTCGGCCCCGACGGGATGCCGCGATGGGAGGGCCGCGGTGTCGAGCCCTGCCCGTTCGGCCAGCTCGCCGACCGTCTCGCGTCGGGCCTGTCGGCGGCGCCGCGCGGCATCGCCGCCGACGCGTCGTTCGCCGTCTGCCTGCCAGCCGTGCCAGCTCTGGCGGTCCGGCGCCGCCGGCACCCGGGGTCAGCGGGTTCGGAGGTCATTCGCCGAGAAGCGGCAGAACCGGAAAAGAGTAGTCCTGCCAGATGAGCCGACTCTTCTCCTCCGGATAGGCGGCCACCGTTGACGGAGTGTCGAAGATCTGGCTAAGGCGGCGGTCGGGCTCGTACGCGGGCCAGCCTGGGTCGCCGTCCGCGGCGAAGGCAGTCCACGCGGCGCGCATCTGCGCCGAGAGCGCGATCGCCTCGGCCGTGGGGTTCTCGCCGATCAGCATGGCGGGCCGTCCGCTGGTGAGGTTCCCGAACACGAGCGGCACGTCGAGGCCGTGGCAGGCGCCGAGCGCGCCGCCCAGGCCGGGAGCGGACCAGGTCAGCTCGTAGACGTGCGCCCTGCCGCCAGCGGCGATCCGCGCCTCGGCGAGCTGCAGGCTGGGCATGCGGAACAGCCAGTCCGAGATGACCCGTTCGTACAGCTCGTCGGGGCTCGCCGCCGGAAAGGCGTCGCGGTAACGACGGGCGCCGTCCGGCCCCGGGGCGAAGGCCGCCAGGGCCGTGGCGGCGTCCGCCGACGTCACCTGGCCGAGTTGGCCCTCGATGAGGCTGAACAGCCGCTGCTCGTCGCGGGTGTGACCGACGAGCAGGTCGACGGTGAGGCCGGCGTCGTCGGCCACCGCCTGCCACGGCGTGATCGGCAGCACGTCGCCGTCGACGACTGGCGCGAAGAGGATCGACCGGCGCGCGGGCAGGCCCCAGCGCCCCGCCCGCTCGGTGATCATGGCGGCGACGGTGTCGGCGGCGACGGCGAGCAGCGCCGGATCCGTGGTGGCCAGGTCCTCGATGCGGGGACGTAGGCCGAGCTCGGCGGCGCAGGCGGCGGCGATGTCGGAGGCGAGCTCGGTCGAGAAGAACGCTCCCGGCATGCTCTGCACGACGGCGCGGCGAAACAGGCCGCGCGACCGGGGCATGGCGAGGAGAGCGCCGACCAGGCCGCCGCCGGCCGACTCGCCGAAGACCGTGACCCTGTCCGGGTCACCGCCGAACGCGGCGATGTTGTCACGTACCCATTCCAGGGCGGCGACCTGGTCGAGCAGGCCCCGGTTGGCAGGTGCCCCCTCGATGTGGGCGAAGCCTTCGGCCCCGAGGCGATAGTTCAACGTCACGAGGACGACGCCGTCGCGGGCCAGGTGGCCGCCGTCGTACTCGGGCCCGCTGGACGCGCCGATCACGTAGCCGCCGCCGTAGATCCACACCATCACCGGCAGCTTCGCCGCCGGGTCGAGCGCGGGCGACCAGACGTTGACCGTCAACCAGCCGTCGCCCGCGTCGGTCGGCGACCACGCGTCCCCGCCGAGCGCGTTGGACTGTGGCGGCGGCGGACCGAACTCGACGGCCGGCCGCACGCCGTCCCACCTGCGAGCCGGCCGGGGCGCGACGAGGCGAAGCTCGCCGATCGGCGGCTCGGCGTACGGGATGCCGCGGAAGACCGCCACACCCGACTCCATCGTGCCGTGGAGCGCGCCACCCGCCACGCGGACCTGGGGTGCGGCGATGGCGGTCATGGATCTCCCTGAGCCGATAGTGGGCGCGCCTCATCGCGTGGCCACGGACGGCGGCATCATCGTGCAGCATCGGGACCGCCCGCCAACGATTTTCGGGCGATCGCGGATCTTGGTGACGCCGTCCGCGCCCCGGGCCCACGTGCCGCGGGAGAGGCCGAGATGGCGCTCGCGCGGGCGCGCCGTGCGCCCGGCCGTCCGGCAGGTGCTCGCCGGACTCCGACGCGCCGGTGCCGACCTCGCGCTGGCACGACGCCGGCCGCCAGCGCCTCGGGCTGACCAGAGACGAGCGTCAGGGCACCACGCCCGCGGAGTCAGGAGCTACCGCAGCGGCCGGAAGAATGCCCGCACGTCGTCCACGAAGATGTCCGGCACCTCCATCGCGGTCAGTGGCGTTAGCGGGCCTATTCCAACTGCCGGCCTCAGGTAGCCGCCGGGCCGAACACCGAGGGGCCGCGCTTTACGCTGGATTTCGCTCGTGCCCTCGAAGATTGTGTAGATCTCCTGAAGGTGCCCGCCGGTTATCTTCCGTGTTGATCTTGTAGGCCCCCTTGAGGCTGCCCGATCAGGTATTTCTCCTGGCGGGCGGCCGAAATCGCTCATGCGCCGCGGCCGCGGCGGCGAACAACCCGCTTGGCCGGGTCGGCGACCCGGAGGAGGACATCGCGCCGGTCGCGGTCTTCCTGGCCAGCGACGACGCTCGGTACGTCACCGGCGAGGCCATCCACGTCGACGGCGGCCAGCACCTCCCGTGCGACCAGAGCCGCCCGCCCGGCCTGTAGCGGCGTTCCGGGGCCGTCACCGAGTTCATCGAGCGCCCTTGGCCTGCACGATGTCGACCTCCTCGGCAACGACACCGGCGGAGCGGCGATATGTCCCCTGGGGCCACAGCCCCTGGGACGCACCAGACTGGGGGACTGGTCGGCCGCGCCGACCTTGTCCCGCCAGCGGAGGTGAACGTGATCGTGTCGGACCTGTTCACGATGGGTGTGCCCGTCGCCGAGAAGGTGATCAGGACCGTTGCCGTCTATGCGGCGTTGAGCCTGCTGATCCGGGTGTTCGGTAAGCGGGATCTCGCCCAGCTCAACAGTCACGACCTCGTGGTGATGATGCTCGTCTCCAACGTCGTCCAGAACGCGATCATCGGGGCCGACAACAGCCTCTGGGGCGGGGTGCTGGGAGCGGTCACGCTGTTCGCCGTGAACGCGGTCGTCGTCCGCTGGCTGCGCCGCAACGCCACGGTCGAGCGGCTGTTCGAGGGCACGCCGACGGTGCTGGCGCACGACGGCCATTTCGACGAGGCGACGCTGCGCCACGAGGGTATCCGTCGCGGCGACCTGGAACGGGCGATCCGCAACCAGGGTGCCGACGACATCACCGAGGTCGCCACAGCGACGCTGTCTCCCGGTGGCGCGATCGTCGTCGAGCTGAAGGCCGGCGACCAGAACGCCTCCCGCGCGGACCTGGACGCCGTGCGCCGCCACCTGGACGCCCGCCTGGACGCGATCGAGTCGGCCCTGCGGTGACCGACGCCGTCGCGACACCGCGGCGCAGCGGGCTGGACCAGCTCTAGGCCCAGTACTCCCCTGGGTGTGCGTATGCCGCTGAGCGGGACGACCTACCGAGGTAAGAGCGTCCGGATCATCGAGCAGAACTCACACCCACGCCGCCGCCGGCTTGGCCGCACTCGGCGACTTCGCCGCCATCAACTACGTCACCGGCGCGCCTGACGGCCACTCGAAAAACGTGTCCCTCCTGCTGCTTCCGAACGAGATCAAGGTCGCCCCGCTCTACGACCTCGCGACCGGCCTCCCCTACGACGGCGACCCGGGCCTGCGCAGGTCCACGCGGCGTGTTGTACGAGGCCAAGCCGCCTTTCGGGGGCGTCGTTGACCGGCGCGAGGAGCTCGGGCCGAAGCACCGGGAACTCAGTCGTCGTGAGGCGCGGTGCCCGGGGCATGGCTGTGGCTAGGAGCGGGCTGGGGTGATTGCCCCTGTTCGGGCGTATTGCCCGCCGGTGGAGGCGAGTTGGTGGTCCCACCCACGCTGCCGTGTGGCACCGCCGGGTCCTCCTCGTCGGAACCATGGGAATGCGGAACGGATTCATCTGTCACCTCGGGACCGTGGCTGTGACCGTGTGATCCGGCGAGTTCGACCGCGGGCATGGCGAAGCCGGTGACCCCGGCGCCGACGACGCCGATCATCACGGCCGCACTGAACGAGGAGCGGAACCCGCGCGCGTGCCGCGCCCGGAAGCTCCACAGAGCAAGGAGGCAGACCGCCACCTCGAATGCCACCGTGGTGAGGTCGACTCTGTCGACCTGTTCGGGCACGTTGGCGTGGGGGCCGACGGGGAACCCGGCGGTCCGGCTGAGGGCCCATAACAGGATTGCCCCCGCGTTGACCAGCAGGCCCGCTTTCATCGTCCGTGGGCTGGCGCCCCGCAGCACGGCGAGGGCCCAGCCCGTCTGGAAGGCCGCGGTCGCGAGGAAGAACACACCTGACAGCGGCCAGCTGGTGAAGTGGCTTGGCGCGACCGCGAAATGCGTAGCGGCGGCGCCGAGCGAGGCGAACGCCGCCACGATCGTGCACGCCCCGACGTCAGTCATGATCCGAGCCTCGGATCTTCCCCGACCCGCCGTATGTCCGGCTCCCGCGGCCTCGGCCTGCAGCGGGGACGAGTCGACGTACGCCGTCGCGGCCGGCTGGGGCCCCTCGACTCGCTCGTGGCGTGCCGGCCGGCGGATGACGATCGGTGTGGTCGGTGGACCGTCCACTGCTCGGCTCACCCGCTCATGTAGAACAGCATGGTCGTCATGCCAGCCTCCTGGCGGTGGGCGTTGTGAGTCGCGCATCCCTGCCCGGCCCGTCACGGCAGTGGCGAGGCCTGGTAGCCGAGTTCTTCGATGACCTTGACCACGTCCTGGGGGCTGTTCTGGCTCAGGTCCAGGTCGACCGTGGTGCGGCCCTGCTTCAAGGTGGTCTGGGTGCTGCGTACGCCCGGCAGGTCCTCCAGGGCGTCGTCGATGAGCAGGGCGCAGCTTCCGCAGTGCATCCCCTCGACCCGGAACGTGTGGGTGGTGGCGGACACTTTCGGTGCTCCTTTCTCCTGGTTGACTCTCCTGGTTGACCAAGGACGGTGTGGTCAGACGACGGTGACGACGCCGGTGTACATCCCCATGGCGCACGTGTAGCGCAGCTGGCCGGGTTCCAGCACTCCCAGATCGATCGCCGTGTCGCCCTCGACCGGCAGGATTTCCTCGATGTCGCGGTCCGGGATGACGAACGACCGGATGCAGCCCTGCACGTTGTCCGAGTGCACGACCAGCGTCGTGGGGACACCGGCCTGTGCCTGGACGTTGCCTGGGCTGTAGGAGTCGGCGTCGGCCGTGATCTCCACGGTCTGCTGTCCGTCCACGGTCGAGGCGGCGGACGTGTCGACCGGCTCCGGGGAGATGATCCCGGCGGCCTCGGCGAGCCGGTCGGCGGCCAGAGGCGAACCGGCGAGCTGCAGGCCACCGTTGAGGGTGTAGAGCCCCATCGCCAGCACGACCAGCCCGGTGACCACGGCCAGCCGGCTGCGCCACGCGGTCGCGGCCTTGCGGGCGGCGTAGCCGAGAACGGCGAACAGCGGGCCGGTGCCGAGCACGAACACCCCCATCGTGGCCGCACCCGCCAGCGCGGACCCGGACGCGAGCGCGAGCGCCTCCACCGACAGCGTCACTCCACACGGGATGAGCACGGTCGCCAGGCCGAGCAGCGTCGGTGCCAGGGCGGCCTGGGAGCGCGCGCGTCTGCGCACGATCCGCAGCCACGACGCCGGCGGCTCGACGACGATGCCGCGGAAACCCGGCACACCGAGCTGGGAGAGTCCAAACACAATGATCAGTAGGCCGGCACCGAGCTGCATCAAGATACGCGCGTCAAGCGAGAGCTCCACCGCGCTACCCACAGCGCCCAGCAACGCCCCCAGCAGCACGTGCGAGACAAACTTGCCCGCCAGAAACCCCCCGACCGGGGCAAGGTCATCACCAAGCCGAGCACGCCAGCCCGCTTCCAGTACCCGCGCCGACCCGCTCCCCGGGCGGGTCCGCGCCCCGGGGTCCCGGCGGTGGGTATGGCGAACCGAATGGCGACCACCGCCCGGCTCGTGACCAGGAAGCTCGGCCGACCCCACCGCCGCGGCCCGCTGCCGGCTGATCAGACCGGTCAGCAGACCGCCCTGCACCGCCGCGCAGGACACACCACCCGCGAACAGGCCAGTCACCAGAACAGATGCGAGATTCACCAAGCCTCCGCGAGAGCGGACCGAGAGTGGACAAGGATGCGCGAGGGTCTGCCCGCCGAGCACCGGGCACGCACCACCTCCGAATGACCCCAGCGGGCGACGTCATGACGCCTCAGGACTCCCTCTCCGGCCGCGGCGCGCACGCCGGCCGCCGTAGCCGGCTCCACCGAACACGCCGCCAGAGGTGGCGCCCCGACCAAGCCCGGACCCCCCTTCCTGCCCCAGCTGCCTGCCATGGAGAGAGCGCCGGGACCAGGGCAGGAATCGGCAAGCGGCCCGGCGCCAGTGGTCGCAGCACACGGTAAACCACTACCCGGTGTAGTAGAGAACGGGGTCCGCGGTGAACGACACAACGCCACGACCAACCGCCAGACACCCAACCAGCGGGGCGCACCACGAATAGATCAAGGACGCTCGGCGACGGCCAATGTCCGGGCTGGTCGTGGCCGCGAGCGGAAAGAGAAGTGAGCTGCGAACTCGCCCGCGAGATCGCCGAAAACGTCGCCCGCCTCGTCGCCCGCCTCATCGCCCGCACCGGGCGGCCAGGTCGGCGTGTACCCGGCGGTAGCCGTAGGTACGTCTCGGTTCGGGCGGTTCTCAGCGGCCGGCGTCGGCTGGGTGGCGGTCGCCGGCCTGGCCGGGACCGCCACCCAGTCTGTACGGTTGTCAGATATTCTCGAGCAGTTTCTCCATGGTCGTGATCTCGGCGGTCTGGCTGGTGACGATCGAGCCGGCGAGTTCCTTGGCCGGACCGTAGAACCCGTCGCGCTGCTCGGTCGTGGCCATCTCGATCGCGCCGCGGTGATGTTCGATCATCATCGTGAGGAACATGCGGTCGAAGTCGCGGCCGGACGCGGCACGCAGCTTCGACATGTCCTGTTCGCTCATCATTCCGGCCATCGAGTGCGATGGCATCACCGTCATGTCGTGGCCCGCGCCCATGTCCATCCCGCTGCCGGAGCTGATGGTCGGCTGACCCCATGCGGTCAGCCAGCCGGTCATCATGGTGATCTCCGGTGCCTGAGCGTCGCGGATCTGCCTGGCCAGCGTCTTGACCTCGGCAGATGAGGCGCGAGTGGGGGCGAGATCGGCCATCTCCACGGCCTGCCCATGATGCATGATCATGCTCTGGGTGAAGGCGACGTCCGCTGAGTTGTGGTCGTCGCTGCCGGTGGCGCTGGTGGCCGTGGCGGTGTTCGTGCTTGCGCTGGTTCCGGTGCTGCCGGAGTCGTTGCCGCAGGCGGCGAGCACGACAGCGGCGAGCAGGGCGCCCACCAACAGGGCGAGTCGTTTCATTGCTCGGGCTCCTCGCGTGAGGTCGTGTGTGATGTCCGGAACGGACAGGGACGCGGCACCGCTCACACCTCGGCTCCGGAGCGCGGCACAGCGGCGGCCAGCCTCGTAGGCGGGAGGCGGCCGCGATGTGCGCCGTTTGTCACCGGAGCGCGCGGCGTGGGGCGAGGGCGTCGATCTACAGTCGAAGCACGCAGAGGAAGGACAACGACGGCCCCCGCGCGCGCGGCTGGTGTCCGGGCGGAGGCTGGCCGACGGCGAGCAGTCCCGGCCGCGAGACGTCACGCCGCGCACGGCCAAGCAGGAGGATCAGCAGCAACCCGGCCAACAGCGCCGCGGAGCGCAGCACGGCCAGACATACCTCACCGACATGGCTGTCGTGTCCCCAGGAAGACATCGACGCGCCGAGTAGTTCGGTGGGGCTGATGGGCCGGCTGCCCGGGTCGATGCCGATCGGGGTGGATCCCCGTTCGTGGGGCTTCATCGGCAGCCCGGGGCGATCAACACCGAGATCCATGCTCGAGGCAGCCGTGCCACCCGTGGACACGGTCATCGCCGCATGGCCTGAATCGAGATATGTGCCAAGCCCGCCGTGCATCGCCAGGACGCCAAACAACACCGCAATGACCAGCAGCAGACCGCGCACATCCACGCGGGTAAGAGGAACGCCGCCATCCCGATGAATCGGGCCGGTCACGGACCTCATGCTCTCAGGTCCCTGCGCCAGGCAGACACGTCAATGCGTCCTTGCCCAGATGCGTTCCGTTCCATGCCGCGTGACCCAAAGCTCGTACCAGCCCTGAGCCGCCGTTGACGGCAGGATTCATCATTGTGACCGTGGCGGCAGGCGCCAGCGAGGGGCGTGGCGCGTCCATACCGTCGAAGACGGCCGTGACCATGGCTGTCGGCAGGAACTGTGCGCCGGTCCGCGCGACTTTGTCATCGGTGCGGGTGACGGCACCGCCGTCAGCCGCACCGACGTCGCCCACGGGTGAACCGGCGGCCGCGGCGAACCCGGCGGTCGAGGCAGCGAGGCCTCCCGCCGTCGGGACCGCGATCACGGCGGCCTGACACTGCCGCCGGGTAGGACGGCGACGCCACCCAGGAGCGCGCCGGGCCGGCTCGCCCGGTAGGTGCCCACCGGGAGTCCCACACCGACGCCGCGTCTCGTCCCAAGGAAGACGATCAGCACCGTGAGCTACGGGCAACGCACATCCTTTCCTGAACCCGCCACCGAACCTCGCCAAACCGGACGCTCGCCCCTCGCGAGGGGCGAGTCGTCGCGCACCGGCAGGGCTGCGCGGGCGGGCTCCTGCTCCTACTCCTGCCGGCCGTGATGACGGAGACCGGACTGACGCGGTTCGGTGCTGCTGACGACGACACGCCCCTAATCCACTATCGATTGTAGTAGAGAGTGGGTCTCGATCGACTGCGCGGGCCTGTCGAACGGTCTCGGCACCCGGGCCGCACCGCGACAACTGGTCGTTGGAGCTGGAGTCGGCAAGTCTCCGTCCTGTCGCTCCTGTCCCGGCTGCATTGGAGGGCATCGCCGGACCGGGGGGCAGGATTCGGCGTGCAGTCCGGCGGCGTTGGCGGGTACACGCTAACCACTACGCTGCATAGTAGAGAAGGGGGGTGTGCTGGCCGCGGGCGGTGAGGCGCGGGGCCGCGGCAAAATGCCGGGTCTCGCGGCCCTGTCGACCACTAGCGGCACTCAGCTGCCCGCTGAACGCAGCCGGACTGGGCGCTTCATCCCCGCCGGCTGGCGACAGGCGAGACGTGGCACCATCGCCTTGTCACAAGCCGGCCCGCTCTGACCCGGCGCACAGGGCAGGGCGAGGGGAGGTGGGATGGAGCTGTTCGGCGACCTCGAGGCCGAGGTGATGGACCGGATGTGGGCTCGCGTGGAGCCGGCCACAGTACGCGACATCCTCGAGGATCTGCAGCAGGTCCGCCCGCTCGCGTACACCACCGTCATGACGGTGATGGACCGCCTCTTCCAGAAGGGCTGGCTCACCCGGGAGCGGATCGGCCGCGGGTACGTCTACGCCACCACACTTTCACGCAGCGAGTACACCGCGCGGCAGCTGAGCGAGGTGCTGTCCAGCACCGACAACCGTGGGATGGCCCTGCTGCACTTCGTCCGGTCCATGGACCCCGCCGAGGTAGAGGCGCTGGGCGACGCGCTGCGCTGGCGCGCTCAGGAGAAGGGCGCAGACTGACGTGACGGCCCCGCTGCTGACCGGCTACATCCTGGCGATGCTGTTCCTCGCGCCGCGGCTACTGCGCGGCGCCGGCTGGACCCGCAGGGCGCCGAGGTTGGGCATCGGCTTGTGGGTCGCCGCCTGCCTGTCCACGGTCGCCGCGGTGTGCCTCCTCGGAGCCTTGCTGGTTGTGCCGCTACTGACCGTCGGCCACGCGATCATGTCGCTGATCATGGCGTGCGGCATCTCGCCGCATCATGTCTCCAGCACCGCCGTGTCGCTGGCCATGGACGCGGCCGGGCTCGGTGTGATGACCATCGTCGCGGGGCGCATCCTGTACGCGACGGCAACCGTCGCGCTGCCGCAGCGCCAACTGCGGCGCCGGCACGCCGCCGTGCTGCGGGCACTCGGGCATCGCCACCCCACCCGTGGCGACGTCCTTGTCGTCGAGCACCCGGTGCCGGCGGTCTACTGCCTGCCCGCCCGCCGCCGGCTCGTCGTGGTCTCCGAGAGTGCCCTCTCGCTGCTCGACCCGCCGCTGCTCGACGCGGTGATCGCCCACGAGTACGCCCACCTACGCGGCCACCACTACCTGATCACCACCGTCACCGCGGTACTCGCCCGTGCCTTCCCCGGACTGCCGCTGTTCACCACCGCCGACGACGAGGTACGACAACTCGTCGAGATGGCCGCCGACGACAGCGCCGCCCGCCGCTCCACCCCGCATACCGTCGCCCGCGCCCTGCTCGACCTGGTCGCCGGCCAGCCGCCCGCGCCCGTGCTCGGGATGGCCGGCGGCAGCGCCGCGGAACGGGTGCGCCGTCTGCTCGCCCCCGGCCGTCCCCTCAGCTGGGCCGCGCGCTACCTCGCCGCCGCCGGTGCCGCCGCGCTGCTACTCCTGCCCGTCGCCGTGCCGACGGTGCCAGCCCTCGTCGACCACGCCACCCACTGCCCCCCGGCCGTTCCTGCCGCTGCCGCGGACACCGCACCACACCCCACGCTCTGATCTCGCGGCCCGGCACGAGCGCATGGCGCCGAACGCCTGATCGCCGGTGACCTCGGTAGGGCGTCATGAGGCGGCAGCTGCGCTCCGAGATCGCCAAGCTCACCAGCACGCCGATGCTGGCGAGCCTCCCGGCCACGCTGGCCGGACTGGTCGCGCTCGCCTGGCGCTGCATGGCTACGGCCCGGCCGCCAGACACCTCGCCACCAGATCCGACCAGCTCGGCGTCTTCATCGATGTGGGTGCCATCCCGCCGCCCTGCTGGGAGCCCTCTCGATCACGGCGGAGATCCGGAGCGGAACCATCCGGCCAACCCTTTAACCCGAGTTCTGGCACGGAACAGTGGCGAGACTGTCTCCCGAGGACTCGGTATCCCGTTGATTTCCGCGATGCGACTGTGCGCCCCGGTTCACGGTGTCAGGGCCTTCAGCGAAGATTCGATGCTGGCCGCCGCGGCGACCAGCGGACGGGCTATACGCTCGGGCGCCCAACTGCCGATGCGTCCGGTGATACCGAGGACGCCGACGAGGGAGCCTTCTTGGTCTCGAATCCCGGCGGCAATACAGCTGTATCCAAACCTGGACTGTTCGTGCTCTATGGCCGTTCCGGTGTCGCGGGCGACCGCGAGGGCGGCGATGAGCTGTGGCCACGAGGTGGTGGTACGGGCGGTGGCCTTCGGTAGTGACTGCGGGCGCAGTTGCTCGACAAGGTCGGGGCGGTCGGCCAGCAGAACCCGGCCGGCAGCCGTCATAAGAAGGGCCGGGCCGGAGAATTCCAGCGTCCCTTCCCCCTGCCGCACCGCCTGTGCCCGGTTCGTGCCGAACGCGCTGTCCACGAGTGTGAGGGATCTCTCGGTTGCCGCGGCGATCCAGGCAACTTCCCCGGTGCGCGCAAAGAGTTCCTGAACGTATGGCGTGGCCACATCGCGGAGACCGTGATGCCTGGCCGCACGCGCACCCAGATCCAACAGATGGCTGCCAAGCCGAAAACCGTCATCGCGGCGTTCCAGGAGGCGCCGGGCCACGAGATCAGCCGCGATGCGCCGGACCGTCGGCTTGGGGATGCCGGTGGCGCGGGTCAGCTCCGCCAGGGTCATGGCGTCGGCCTGGGCCGCGACCGCGTCGAGGACGGCAACAACCCGCCCCGTGACCGTGTGATCGTCCATGCTGCCCATGCTCCCGCACGCCACCCAACGAGGGTGGCGATATCGGGTCACTCAGTGACTCGGCAGCCTGGAACCCGCGATCCCCGGCGGCTAGTGTGGTCCAAGCATCGGATACGGGGGGCGGGGGCGGACACCTGTCGACGGTCGAGAACACGACGACGGGCCGCGAAGAGCAGGCCTTTCGCTGCGCCTCGCGTGGCGCGAGCAGCATCGCGATCTTGGGGCGGAGCGCGGCGGCGGGAGTCCGCGGCGACCGCGGCTACTACGACCCCGCCAAGGCTACCGGCCCACGACCGCGGCCCTTGGCCGCGTTCATCGAACCAGCGGCCGCGGTCTGATCGTCGGACCCGCCAACGCCTCCGCTCTCCGAATACGACGGACCCGGCCAGAGAAACCCTGCCCGGGACCCTCGGACACGTTTCAGGCACCCACGGCCGTTCCCGAACCGGTCCCAACAGAATTCGACTGTCCATGTTCTTCCGAGTGAGCCGTTCCCTCGCCGGTTGGCATTACCTCGCGAATATCCGATCAGTAACGTGGCCGATCCCGCAGTCAGCTCGGAATGGTCCAGGGAGGAGCGCGCCGTGCGGGATCATGCGGGTGGGCGACTCGTCCCGGGGCGGCGGCCGTGAAAGGCGGGCTCGGCGCCATCGCGATCGACGCCGTCCCCGAGGCGGCGCCCCCGGGCGATCCCGCGGCGTTCATAGCGAGCGATCCCGCGGCGTTCACAGCGGGCGATCCCGCGGCGTTCACAGCGGGCGATCCCGCGGCGTTCACAGCCAGGCTGGGGAGCGGACCGCGCAGCCGCTACGGCGTCCCGGCGCTCGCCGTGGCGGGCGTGGCCTTTGGCGCGGTGGTCCTCTGGCTGGCCGACTCTGGCCGGACCCCGGACACGACCAGCACCCTGTTCTCCGGCATCGTCGGCGGGCTCTACCTGCTGACCGGCTCCGTCACGCACCTACGCCGGCCGGGTCGGCTCGGGCTGCGGATGGTGACGGTCGGCATCGCCTGGTTCGCCGAGGACCTGTGGGTCTCGATCGATCCGGTGCCGCATACCGTCGGGATGCTCGTCCGGTGCGTGGCCTCGGCGTGTCTGGTGCACGTCCTGCTGGCCTTCCCGGACGGGCGGCTGCGGGCGCGCACCGAGCGAGTGGTGACCGGCGCCGTGTATGTGTTCGTGCTTGTCGTCGTGCCGCTGGGCGTGCCGTTCTACGAGTCAATGACGCCCAACCTGCTGCTTGTCGCCGACCTGGCCGACCTGCAGGACATGCTGATCGACGGCGTGCAGGTGGTGTTCGCCATGATCGTCGGCGGCCTGCTGGTCCGGCGCTGGTTCGTTGCCACCCCGCCGGCCCGCCGGGTGCTCGCGCCGGTGTACGGCGTCGGGCTCGTCGGGAGCGTCGCGTCGCTGCTCCACCCGGCGCTGCCCGACTCGAGCGCGCTGCTGGTCAACGAGGTCGCTCACCTCGCCACGCTCGGGCTCCCCGTGGCGTTCCTGGCCGGCGCGCTGCGCGTCCGGCTCGGCCGCACGGCCGTCGCGGATCTCCTGCTCCAGCTGCCGCGGATATCGCCGGCCGACCTGCCTGACCTGTTGGCCCGCGCGCTCGGCGACCCCGCGCTGCGCATCGCCTACCCTCGCCCGGACGAGGCCGGTTCCACCACCGGGTACATGGACGCCGCCGGGCAGCTCGTCACGCCCCGCCCGGACGACGCGATCACTCCGGTCCGGCGCGGCCCGCGCGTCGTCGCCGTGCTCCTGCACGACCCGGCGCTGCGCGCCGACCCGCATGTTCTGCACGCGGTGACGGCGGTCGCGGCACTGGAGCTGGACAACCAGCGACTCGCCGCGGAGGTGCGGGCTCAGCTTGCCGAGGCCCGGGCGTCCCGGGTCCGCATCGTCGCGGCGGCCGACGAGCAGCGCCGGCGGATCGAACGCGATCTGCACGACGGTGCTCAGCAACAGCTCGTCACGGCCGCGCTGGTCCTGCGGCTGGCACGCGACCGGCTCGGTCCTGCGCAGCCCGACCCCGAGATAGACGCGCTCCTGCGGCGGGCCGCTGACGGGCTGGCGGGGGCGGTGGCGGAGCTGCGCGAACTCGCCCGCGGCATCCACCCTGCGGTGCTCACGGAGGCCGGGCTGTTGCCCGCGCTGCGGGCGCTCGCCGCCCGCTCGGCGTACCCGGTGCAGGTCGTCGACGGACCCGCGTTGCCGCCGTTGGCGGACGGGGTGGCCGCGACGGCTTACTTCGTCGCGGCCGAGGCCGTGACGAACGCGGCGAAGCACGCCTGCGCCAACCAGGTCCAGGTCCACGTCCGGGCGTCCGGGAACCGGCTGCTCGTCACTGTCGCCGATGACGGCGTCGGCGGCGCCGACATGGGCGCGGGGACGGGCCTGCTCGGGCTGCGCGACCGGGTCGCCGCGCTCGACGGCAAGCTGGTCGTGCGCAGTTTTCCCGGTGCCGGGACCTCCGTCCACGCCGAGCTACCCCTGGAGGGGCCGTGACCACCGTCACCACCGCGCCCGACCCGGCCGCGACGGTGACGCGTGTCGTCCTCGCCGACGACGCGTCGCTCTTCCGGTCGGCGCTCGCCGAGCTGTTGGAACGTGACGGGTGCGCGATCGTCGCGCAGGCTGGGAACGCGGACGAGCTGCTCGACGCCGTCGAGCGGCACCGTCCGGACCTCGCGGTCGTCGACATCCGGATGCCGCCCACCCACCGCCTGGAAGGTCTGCGCGCGGCCGTGCTGCTGCGGCGGCGCCATCCCGGGACGGGCGTGCTTCTCCTGTCCCAGCATCTGGAGGTCGCGCACCTCGACGAGCTGGTCGGGCAGACCGCGAGCGGTGTGGGCTACCTCCTCAAGGATCGGGTCACCGGGCCCGACTTCCTGGACGCCGTGCGCCGGGTGGCCGCCGATGGCTGCGCGTTCGACCCCGAGGTCGTCCGGATGCTCGCCGGCGGCCGGCTCGGCGGCGGCACGGGGCGGCGCGACGAGCTGGCCGAGCTCAGCTCACGGGAGCGGCAGGTCCTCGCCCTGATGGCACAGGGCCGGTCCAACAACGGGATCGCCGACGAGCTGCACCTCACGACGCGCACTGTTGAGACGCATGTCCGCAGCGTCTTCCAGCGGCTCGCGCTGGCCGACGAGGCCGAGCACAATCGCCGCGTCCTCGCGGTACTCGCCTACCTGCGCTCGGCGCGCCGTGCCATGATCAGCGCCAGCGCGGCCGCCGACAGCGCCGACTTGGGGAGGAACCCCGCGGCGGACGACTGCTCGATCGCGTCACCGTAGTGCTCGGCGTCGCGGACCGAGCAGAACACGACCGTGACGGCGGGGGCCGAGCGGCGTAGCGCCCGGCAGACGCTGAACCCGTCCATGTCGGGCAGCGCGATGTCGAGCAGAACAATGTCGGGGCCGGCCGCGGGCACGGCGGCCAGTGCCCCGGCCCCGGTAGCGGCGTCGCCGACCACCTGGTAGCCGCCGCCTTCCAGGAGCTCGCGGGCGACAGCACGGAACGGTGCGCTGTCATCGACGATGAAGACGCGGCCGACCGCCACCCGGTCCATCTTCCGGACGCTAGCACCGGCGTTCGGCCCAAACCTCGGTGCCAGCACTGGGAAAACCCGTCCCGCAAGCCGGTGTTGGCACTGATGTGTCCCGCCCCGACGGGCCCGAGACTCCTTCCCATGAAGGCTGTACTGAGCGTGCTCGCGTGCGGGTGCGCCGGCTCGGCGAGTGTCGGCGCCGCGTTCACATGCGTCTGACAGAGCGCCGTAGGCCGCTGTGGCGGCACCCGGTGCTGGCACCCGGGTACGCGGCGGCGATCGCGTTCGGTGCCGTCGCGCTATCGAGCCTTGTCGTGGCGCCGCGGGAGTCGGATCCCGGCCCGGCGGTGAAGGTCACTGTCACCGTGTCGGCGGCGGATGCCCGGCTCCTGACCGGCCTGACCGTCCAGGTCCGCGACGGTGCGACGGTGCTGGCCGCGGGCTCGACCGACGCGAAGGGCACGTGGTCCGCGGACGTCGCTCCCGGCGACCACGAGGTGTGCGTGGTCTCGGCGGCCGGCCCGGTGCGCCTGGCCGGGTCGAAGCCGCCGTCGGCGTGCGGGCGGGAGTCGTTGTCCGCCGACAAGGCGACCGAGCTGGATGTCGAGCGGGTTCAGGTGATCGCGCAGAGGACGGGCGGCGGCGACCAGGTCCCGAGCGGGGGCAAGGTCACCATCCGTTATGCCGAGGGCACGCCGAAGAGCGGGGTTCTCGACGAGACCGGGCGGTTCACGCCTTCCGAGCTGCCGCTGAACGCCGAGGTCTGTCTGGACCTGCCGACCGGTTGGCAGTTCGTCGATTCGAAGGCCGACGCGGAAAAGGACGGTCAGCAATGCCAGGCGGTCACTAATCCGGCCGCCGATGTGCTGTTCCGTGTGGAGGCATCGTGACAGCGAGAGCCGAGGAGCGCACGGCGACGGGGAGAGCGGGTCGGGTTCCAAACCTGCTGCTCGCGGTCACGGCGCTGGCCGCGGCCCTGCTCGGCTGGGCCCTGCTGTTCCAGGATCGGCCGCCCGGGAAGACGATCGCCGTGATCCTCGTGGCCGTCGCCGTGGGTTGGCTGGTCGCGGCTCTGCTGGCGCGGCCGCTACCCGTCCGCGAAGGGCCGCCGGAGCCGGCCGGCGGGCGACCACCGGAGCCGGCCGGCGGGCGGCCGCCGGGACCGGCCCGTGAACGGCCGCCGGGACCGGACAGCCGATGGTCCGGGCCGGCCTCCGACGGCGCCGGGCTGGAAAGCGCGCAGCTCGTGCTACCGGTCGGGCGGGCGGCGGGCGGCACCCCGCAGGCGGGCCAGTGGTGGAACAGGGCGTCCCCGGCGCCCGCCGCGGACGCCCGCCCGACCGAACCGGTCCGCCCGGCTCCCCGCGATCTCGCGGCGCTGCGCGACTCCGCCCGCGTCGTGCAGTGTCCGCGCTGCGGTGCGTTCCGCATCGACGTCCGGCACCTCGATACTGGCTACGCGTTCCGCTGCCGCGTCGACGGCCACGAGTGGACCTGGCGGCCCGGCACCGCCTGGCCGGTCACCGTCGTCGCGAGTCGCCGACGGCATGCCACCTGAACCCAGGACTGCGCTGACCAGGACGGATGGACGCATGTACGAGCGGACCTTCTCCCGTACCAACCCCGGCTGCATCGTGTTCCTGCTGGACCGGTCTGACTCGATGAAGCAGCCGTGGCAGTCCAGCGGGGGCACCCTCGCTGAGGGTGCGACCCGGGCCGTGAACAAGATCCTGCTTGATCTGTGCGTGAAGTCGGCGAAAGAGGTCGGCGGCCAGGCCCGGCACTATTTCGACGTCGGGGTGTTCGGCTATGGCGCCTGCCCGGTGGCGGGCGGCGAAGGCGTCGAGCCGGCGCTGGGCGGGCAGCCGATCGTGCCGATCCCGCAGGTGTTCGACAGCCCGCTGCGGGTCGAGACCGACCCGTCGGTCGACGCCGTCGCCGGCTCCCGGCTCCCGGTCTGGGTCGAGCCGGTGTTCGGCTACCGCACCCCGATGTGCCAGGCCATCGCGACGGCGGGCGAGCACGTGTTCGGGTGGGCGGCGAGCCACCCCGACTCGTTCCCGCCGATCGTCATCAACATCACCGACGGGATGGTCACCGACAGCCCCTATGACGGCGCGGACCTCTCCGAGTGGGCCGCCCGGCTGACCTCGATCGAGACCCGCGACGGCCAGGCGCTGCTGTTCAACATCTTCCTGTCGCCGACAGTCGCGCCCGAGGTGCTGTTCCCGGCCACCGCCGCCGGGCTGCCCGAACCAGGCCCGGAGCTGTTCGCGATCTCCAGCGCGCTGCCGGCATCGATGATCGCGAACGCGCGCGGCGCACGGATGGAGATCGCCGACGGCGGTCGCGGGTTCGTGTTCAACGCCGGCCTGGCGACGCTCATGTGGTTCCTGGAGATCGGCACGCGGGTAGCCGACGTCCGGGACCGGTGAGGACACCGCTGATGATTCTCGCCCGCTCCGTCTGTTTCTGGCTGGAGAAGCTGGGCAGCGTGGCAACGGAATGGGAGGACGCCGCCGCCTACCACGACGGCGACCCGGCCGCCGGCGTCGCGCCCCGGTACGTGGTCGTGGACGGCGCCACCGAGGCCTACGACGCGATCCGCTGGGTGGAGCACCTCGCCGGCTCGTTCGTCGCCGACACCGGGCCCGACCTCACTCCGACCGGGCTGCGCACCTGGTTCGAACAGGTCCAGCGGCTGTGGGCCGCCGAGGCACCCGCACGGTTCGCGACGGTCATCGAGGAGCACAAGTTCCATGCCGAGGGGTCGTTCGCGACGTTCCTGGGGTGCCGCCTCACCGGCCTCGACGGTCCCCATGCCCGCTGGGAGGCCGCCGCACTCGGCGACACCGTGCTGTTCCACGTCCGGGCCGGCCGGCTGCTCCTGCACTTTCCGCCGATCGGCGTGGACGGCTTCGGCCTGTCGCCCGACGGGATCGGCACCCGCCCGGCGGCGCTCGGCCCGATGCTGCGCGGTCTGGAGCTGGCCAGCGGCGAGGTCCGCGCGGGCGACGTGCTCTTCATCGCCACCGACGCGCTGGCCCACTGGCTGCTGCTGGAGGCCGCGCGCGACGAGGCGTCGCTGTGGGCGGCACTCGCCGGCCTGGACCACGACGCGGCGTTCGCGGCGATCGTCGCCGACCAGCGCGCGGCCGGGCGGATGCACAACGACGACGTCACGCTGCTGCGTGTCCGCCTCGTCACGGCCGAGCCCGGCGCCCTGGTGGTGTCCTTGTGACCGGCCATCCTTCCGCCGAGGACTACATCAAGGCCGTGCAGCGGCCCGACCTCGTGTTCGACCGGCCAGAGCTGACCGAGGCCCGCTTCGACGTGCACCCGATGATGGGCATCCCCGTCCCGGCGTCGGGCAGCACCGCGGTCGTGTTCAGGGCAACGGTCGGCGGTACCGCCCAGGCGCTGCGGTTCTTCACCCGCGAGGACGCCTCCACGCAGCAGCGCTACACCGCGCTTAACACCTGGTTCAGTGAACGCGGCCTCACCGACGACGTCGCCAGCTGTCGGTGGGTGGACGACGCGATCCTGGTCAACGGGCGGCGCTGGCCGATGGTTCAGATGGAATGGGTGGAGGGGCACCCACTCGACCGGCACGTCGAGGATCTCGTCGAGACCGGCGACCGCGTGGCGCTGGGCACGCTCGCCGACTCGTGGCGCGACCTGCTGCGCCGGATGCAGGCCGCCCGATTCGCGCACGGCGACCTGCAGCACGGCAACGTCCTCGTCGACGCGACCGGCCGTATGCGCCTGGTCGACTTCGACAGCTCGTGGATCGTCCCGTTCACCGGCTTCCCGCCGCCGACGGAGGGCGGGCACCGCAACTACCAGCCCGAGAACCGGCCCTGGGGCCCGTGGATGGACACCTTCCCCGGGCTCGTCATCTACCTCTCGCTGCTGGCGCTCGCCCACGAGCCGGGGCAGTGGGAGCAGCTCAACGACGGCGAGAACCTGCTCTTCGGTCACAAGGACTACCTGCCGCCGCATCGGACCGAGGCGTGGTCGTGGGTCGAGCGGTTGCGCGACCCACAGATCGATCAGCTCGCGGCCCGGCTGCGGGCCTGCTGCGCGCCGAGCTGGACGGCCACCGGCGACCTGGAAGGGCTGATCACGGGGCCCGTTCCCTGGTGGACGCGCACCGCCGCGCGCCCGACGGTCGGCGCGCCGATCGCTCCCGAGCCCACCACCGCCCCCTCGCCGGCCGGCACGCCGACCGCTTCCACACCGCCATGGCCCCGTCCCCAGCCCGATCCCCAGCCGACGGGGCAGTCCGGGTGGTGGCAGCAGTCCGGGCCGCGGCCGGTCCCGACGCAGCCCGGACCGGCGCGGGCCCCGGCGCGGGCCCCGGCGCGGGCAGGCGGCGGCAGGCGGCTGGCGCGCACTGTGGGCCGAACCCTGTCCGCCACGGTCGCGGCGTTGCTGGTCTGGATCGTCGGTGCCGCCCTGATCAGGGGCGTACTCGTCGGCCTCGCCGGCCTGCCCTCCGCCGACGGCTCCGTCATCGCCGTGCTTCTCGCCCTCGTGCTGGCGCTGATCGTGCTCGTCCTCATGATCCGGAGATGGCGGCGACAACCACCGGGGAAGGCGCGATGACACAGCGGATGTTCGGCCCGTACCGCATCGAGGCGCTGCTGGGCCGCGGTGGGATGGGCGAGGTCTACCGCGCCTACGACACCGGGCAGCAGCGGATGGTCGCGCTCAAGGTCCTGCTCCCGGGCCTGGCCGGGGACCCGCAGTTCGCCGAGCGGTTCCGCCGGGAGTCCGAGATCGTGGCGCAGCTGCGGGAACCGCACGTGATCCCGATCCACCGTCACGGCGAGATCGACGGCCAGCTCTTCATCGACATGCGCCTGGTGGAGGGCGCCCACCTGGGCACGGTCCTGCGCGACGGCCCGCTCGACCCGTGGACGGCCGTCGACGTCGTCGGGCAGGTCGCCTCCGCGCTGGACGCCGCGCACGCCGACGGGCTGGTGCACCGTGACGTCAAACCGTCCAACGTGCTGTGCGCGGGCCGCGGCCGTCCGACCGACTTCGTCTACCTCGTGGACTTCGGGATCGCCCGCTCGGTCGACGGTACCGGGATCACCACGACCGGAGTGGCGGTCGGCTCGGTGGAGTACATGGCGCCCGAGCGTTTCCAGTCCGGGCGGGTCGACCAGCGGGCGGACGTCTACTCGCTGGCCTGCCTGCTCTTCGAGTGCCTGTCCGGGCGCAGGCCGTTCGTCACCGCCGAACGGCTCGCGGTCATCATGGCGCACATACAGGACCCGCCACCCGTCCTGTCGGCCGCGCGGCCCGGGGCACCGACGGTGTTCGACGACGTCATCGTGCGGGGTCTGGCGAAGGCTCCGAGCGACCGGCATCCGTCGGCGTCCGCGTTCGCGGAGGCGGCCCGCGAGGCCCTCGCGACCCTCACGCCGCCCACCCCGGCGACGCCGGTCCCGCCTCCCGCCGCCCCGCCCGCGGGTGGCAAATGGTGGACGCGGGCGAACGGCGCCCCCGCGGCGAAGCCCGCATCCGCCGCTCCGCCCGCGTCATCACCATCACCATCGCCGCCGCCGCCGCCGGCGCCGGCGCCGCCGCCGGCCGCGCCTGGACCTGGCTGGTGGAAGGGGGCGAGCTCTCCGCCGCCGCGACCCGACCCGCCGACGCAGCCCGATCCGCCAACCGCGCCCGCACCCGCGCCCGCACCCGCCACCCCGCCCGCGCCACCGTCACCGCCGCCGGCATCTCCCTCACCGACGCCGACGCCGGTCGGGCCTGGACCTGGCTGGTGGAAGGGGGCGAGCTCTCCGCCGCCGCGACCCGACCCGCCGACGCAGCCCGATCCACCGACCGCTCCCGCGCCCGCACCCGCCACCCCGCCCGCATCACCACCGCCGCCGGCACCGCCATCTCCGTCTCCGCCGCCACCGCCGGCTCCATCGTCGTCTCCGTCACCTTCACCGCCGCCCCAGGCACGGGCGTCATCGTCAGCCGCGCCTGGACCTGGTTGGTGGAAGGGGGCGGGCTCTCCGCCGCCACAGCCCAACCCGCCGGCGCAGCCCGATCCGCCGACCGCGCCCGCGCCCCTCCTCGCCACCAGGCGTTACCAGATGACCCAGCCGGCACCGGCCACGCTGCCGCCCACGGTCCAGGTACCGGGCGCCGGACCTGCCAGGCCGGTCTCGAGTGGGACATGGTGGGAGCGCAAGGCCACAGCGCTGCATCCGGTCGGGGCGGCGTCGGTCGTCATCGGCCGCGCGCCCGAGTGCGACGTGGTGCTCGCCGACCCGCTCGTCTCGCGCCGGCACGCGGAGCTGCGCCGGGTCGGGCCCGACTGGCGGATCGTCGACCTCGGCGGCTGGAACGGGACGTTCGTCAACGGCCACCGGGTCGACCAGGCGACGATCGGGGCCGGGGACATCGTCGGCATCGGGCACGCCCTGCTGCACCTGCAGGGCGGCACCCTCGTCGAGTACACCGACTCGGGCGACATCTCGTTCGAGGCCGACGACCTGGTCGTCACCCGCTCCGGACGGCGGCTGCTCGACGGGGTCGGGTTCGCGCTGCCGCAGCGCAGCCTGCTGGCCGTCGTCGGGCCGAGCGGTGCCGGGAAGTCCACACTGCTCGGCGCGCTGACCGGGCAGCGTCCGGCGGACTCCGGCGAGGTCCGCTACGCCGGCCGCGACCTCTACGCGTCCTATGACGAGCTGCGCCAGCGCATCGGGCTCGTCCCCCAGGACGACATCCTGCACCCGCAGCTGACAGTCCGCCGGGCCCTGCGGTACGCGGCCGCGCTGCGGTTCCCCGCCGACACTCCGGCGGCCGAGCGCAACGCGCGAGTCGAGGAGGTGATCGGCGAGCTGGGACTGGCCGACCAGGCCGGTCAGCGGATCACCACTCTCTCCGGCGGGCAGCGCAAGCGCACGAGCGTCGCGCTGGAACTGCTCACCCGCCCGTCCCTGCTCTTCCTCGACGAGCCGACGTCCGGGCTGGACCCGGGCATGGACAAGTCGGTGATGCAGACTCTGCGCAAGCTGGCCGACGACGGCCGAACAGTAGTCGTCGTCACGCACTCTCCCGCGCAGCTCGATCTCTGCGACCGGCTGCTCGTGCTCGCGTCGGGCGGCCGGCTCGCCTACTTCGGCCCGCCAGGCGAGGCGCTCGCCTACTTCGGCCAGCGTGACTTCGCGGACATGTTCCTGCTGCTCGACCGCTCCAGGGACGTCGACTGGACGGCCCGGTTCCGGGCCTCGCCGCAGTTCGCGAAGTACGGGATGCCGAACGGCGTCGCGCAGCCCGCCACGCCCGCGCCGCGGGCGGCGCCGGACGCGCCGCCGCGACAGCAACCGGCGCTGCGCCAGTTCGCCGTGCTTGCCCGCCGCTACCTCGCGGTGATCGCGGCCGATCGGGCCTACACGCTGTTCCTGCTGGCGCTGCCGCTGGTACTGAGCCTTTTCGCGCAACTGCTGCCGGGCAAGCACGGGCTTTCGTGGATGGGCACGCAGGCCGATCGCGACAGCGACAGCGACATCGCGCCGCTCATGCTCGTGCTCGTCCTCGGATGTGCGTTCACGGGGTTCGCCGGAGCGTTCCGCGAACTGGTCAAGGAACGCTCCATCTTCCGCCGGGAGCAGGCGATCGGGCTCTCGCGCGGCGCCTACCTCTGGTCGAAACTCGCCGTACTGGGCGCGATCACCAGTGCGCAGGCCGTGATCCTTGCCGTCGCCGGACTGTACGGCCAACCCGCCCCGGACACGCCGCTCGTGCTGGGCAGCGGGCTGACTGAGGTCGCCGTCGCCATGATCGCGGTCGCGCTGGCCGCGATGGCCCAGGGACTGCTGGTCTCTGCTCTGATCGCGAACGCCGACCGCGGCATGCCCATTCTCGTGGTCGTCCTGCTGCTGCAGTTCCTGCTGTGCGGGCTGCTCATCCCACTGGACGGTCGCCCACCACTGGAACAGCTCGCATACCTCATGCCGGCCCGGTGGGGGTTCGCGATGGTCGCGGCGACCACCGGCTACCACCAGACGCCGACCGACCCCGAGCTTGATCCGCTGTGGACGGCCGACGCCGGCACCTGGGCGCTCGACCTCGCCGCGCTCCTGCTGCTGACCACGGCCGTCGCGTGGGCGACGTGGCCCGTCCTGCGCCGCGGGTCGTCCCCCCGGAAGGGCCGATGACCGGACCGCCGTGAGCGGATCGCTGCCCATTCCCACCCGGCACGGCCCGAACCCGGCCGGTAGCTCCTCGACATCCCGATATGACAGCGCGAGCCGGGGGCCACACGCCCGCCTGGCCGGCATCCGCTTTGCACGGATCCCGGGGAAAGGCTCAGTGGGCGGTCCCAGGGGACCGCCCACCGCCGGCTACGGGTAGTAGCTCAGACGCGCTCGGCGTTGCCGGCCAAGTCACCAGGCAAGCCAGACGGCCTACAGCTCAGATCTTCGCCAGCAGTCCGTTCATCTCCGTGATTTCGGCGGTCTGGCTGGTCCTGATGCTGGTGGCGAGCTGCCTGGCGGGGCCGTACCGGCCGTCGCGCTCCTCAGTGGTCGCCATCGCCACCGCACCGTTGTGGTGGGCAGTCATCATCGTCAGGAACATCCGGTCGAAGTCCCGCCCGGACGCGGCGGCCAACTTCGCCATGTCCTGGGCGCTCATCATCCCGTCCATCGATGGGCCACTCGCCGTCGGCGTCGTGGTCGCCATCGGCATGCCACTCATGTTCATGCCGCCGCTCATCGGCATCCCGGTAGTCATGGGCATGGTGGACTCGCCTCCCGTATGCATCCCGTCCATCCCCCAGGGGATCGACGGTGTTCGCCGCGTCTGCGCGTTGCCGCCCCGACCGTCAGGCCTCCGGGCTCCGGAATCCCCGCGCGACCGCTGGGGCTGTCGCCTGCCTGTCTCCCCGCTCGCTCCAACCCGCATTGACGGGTACCCCTAGGGGGTATAAACATGACCTGGAGATACCCGGATGGGGTATCTGACTCGGGAGGGAGCGGGCGCGATGACCACGAGTGAGTACCAGGTGACGGGCATGAGCTGCGGGCACTGCGAGGCCGCGGTTCGAGACGAGGTCGGCAAGATCACCGGTGTTGACGACATCCAGGTAAGCGCGCAGACCGGCCGCCTTGTCGTGACCGTGACCGAGCCGGTGGACGACGCGCGGGTGCTGGCCGCGGTGGGCGAGGCCGGTTACGAGGCGGTCCGGGTCTGATGAACGTCCCGACCCGGCTCGGCGTCTACGCCGCCGGTCTGGCGGTCCTGTTCGGCGGCGCCTTCGTCGCCGGTTCGGCCGTTATCCCTGACTCGACGGTCGCCTCGTGGACGAAGACGGCGCAGGAGAACTCGATGGACCACACCTCGACGACGCAGGCCTCGGCCGGGACCGGGTCAGTCCGCGGGCTCTCGCTCGAGCAGGACGGATACCTGCTCGGCGACGTGGCCGCGCCCGACGTGGTCGGGAAGGCCGGTGTCCTGTCGTTCCAGGTGCGCGACGGCGACGGCGACCCGCTGACGGCGTACACGCCGTCGCACGACAGGGATCTCCACTTCATCGTGGTGCGATCGGACGGCACCCAGTTCCGTCACGTCCACCCGGCACTGGGCTCCGACGGGACCTGGTCGATCCCGTGGACATGGACCGCTGCCGGCACCTACCGGGTGTTCGCGGACTTCGTGCCCGCCGGCCGGGACGCGTCCGGGGCCCCTGATGTGACCCTCACCCGCACAATCGGCGTCGCTGGGGACTTCGTCCCGGCTCCGGCCACCCACACCTCGACCACCGCGCAGGTCGACGGGTTCACGGTGGCCCTGCATGGCGACCTGCACGCCGGCACGATGTCCGGCCTGACCGTCGAGATCACCCACGACGGCAAGCCGGTCACCACCCTGCAGCCCTATCTCGGCGCCTTTGGCCACCTGGTCGCGCTGCGCGCAGGGGACTTGGCCTACCTGCACGTCCACCCCGAGGGCGAGGAACCGGCCGAGGGCGACCTGTCAGGTCCGAAGATCGGCTTCATGGCCGACGTGCCCACCGCGGGCCGCTACCTGCTCTACCTCGACTTCCAGGTCGACGGGCAGGTCCACACCGCCACCTTCGTCGTCGACGCCGCTCCCGACGCCGCGGGCGACGCCGGGACCAGTGCCCACCCCGGCGCCTGATCCGGCGGGCGCGGAACGGAGAAAGGAACCGCTATGGCCACCTCCCCGGCTTACGAGGTACCGCCCGCGACGAGCGTCGAGCTCGAGATCGGCGGAATGACCTGCGCCTCGTGCGCGATGCGGATCGAGAAGAAGCTCAACAAGCTCGACGGCGTCGAGGCGTCGGTGAACTTCGCCACCGAGAAGGCCAAGGCCACCGTGCCCGCGGGCTATGACCCGCGGCTCCTGATCGCCGAAGTCGAGAAGACCGGTTACACCGCGACGCTGCCCACCCCGAAGAAGGCCGCCGACACCTCGGCCGATGCGGCGCGGGAGCAGCCTGACCACGAGCTGATCGCGCTACGGAACCGGTTGGTGGGGGCCGTGGTATTGGCGGTCCCGGTCATCGTGCTTGCCATGGTGCCCGTGCTGCAGTTCACCTTCTGGCAGTGGGCCGCCCTCGCGCTGGCGTGGCCAGTGATTCTCTGGGCGGCCTGGCCGTTCCACCGGGGGGCCTGGACCAACCTGCGCCACGGCGCGGCCACCATGGACACCCTTGTCTCGATCGGCACCCTCTCGGCGTTCGCGTGGTCGCTGTACGCCCTGTTCTGGGGCACCGCGGGTACGCCTGGGATGAAACACGGCTTCGAGTTCGCCGTCACTCCGACCGACGGCGCGGCCAACATCTACCTCGAGGTCGCCGCCGGGGTGACGATGTTCGTGCTCGCCGGCCGCTACTTCGAGAAGCGGTCCAAGCGCCAGGCCGGTGCCGCCCTGCGCGCCCTGCTCGAACTGGGCGCCAAGGACGTGGCGGTCCTGCGTGACGGTGTCGAGACCAGGATCCCGGTCGAGGACCTGGCCGTGGACGACGAGTTCGTCGTCCGTCCCGGCGAGAAGATCGCCACCGACGGGGTCGTCGTCCTGGGAAGCTCGGCGGTCGACCAGTCGATGCTCACCGGCGAGTCCGTGCCCATAGAGGTCGGCGAGGGCGACACCGTCACGGGCGCCACCATGAACGCCGGCGGACGGCTTGTGGTCCGTGCGACCCGGGTTGGCGCCGACACCCAGCTGGCCCAGATGGCCAGGCTGGTCGAGGACGCCCAGACCGGCAAGGCCGAGGTCCAGCGGCTGGCCGACAAGGTAGCCGGTGTCTTCGTGCCGGTCGTGATCGCGGTCGCCGTGGCGGTCCTCGGGGTCTGGATGGGTGCGGGGTTCCCGGCGGCCGCCGCGTTCACCGCCTCGGTGGCGGTACTGATCATCGCCTGCCCGTGCGCCCTGGGCCTGGCCACCCCGACCGCGCTGCTCGTCGGTACCGGCCGAGGAGCCCAGCTGGGGATCCTGATCAAGGGACCCGAGGTGCTGGAGTCCACCCGCAAGGTCGACACCGTCGTCCTCGACAAGACCGGCACCGTGACCACCGGAAAGATGGCGCTCGTCGAGGTCGTCACCGCTGGCGGTGTGGACCGAACCGATGTGCTACGCCTGGCAGGTGCGCTGGAAGACGCCTCCGAGCACCCCATCGCTCAGGCGATCGCGAAGGCCGCCACGCAGGAGGTTGGCGCCCTGCCGACTCCGGAGGACTTCGCGGCCGTCGAGGGCAAGGGTGTCCAGGGCATCGTCGAGG
Organism: Pseudofrankia coriaricola; assembly: GCF_001854805.1. Taxonomy (GTDB): domain Bacteria; phylum Actinomycetota; class Actinomycetes; order Frankiales; family Frankiaceae; genus Pseudofrankia. Next base: position 5,161 of record NZ_MBLO01000012.1, on the reverse strand, counting down.
GCCACGCCGTCGTCGTCGGACGCCAGGCGCTGCTGGCCGACTGGTCGCAACACCTCACCACCGAACTGATCCAGCACAAGGCCCGCTTCGAGCAGACTGGTAGGACCGTCGTCGCGGTCGGCTGGGACGGCCAGGCCCGCGGCCTGCTGGTCGTGGCCGACCAGGTCAAACCGACCAGCCGCGAGGCGATCGCCCAGCTCACGGCGCTCGGGCTGGTGCCGGTGCTGCTCACCGGCGACAACCGGACTGTGGCCGACCAGATCGCCGCCGAGGTCGGCATCGACCAGGTCATCGCCGAGGTCCTGCCCGCTGACAAGGCCGACGTGGTCAGGCGGCTGCAGTCCGAGGGAAAGGTCGTCGCGATGATCGGCGACGGCGTCAACGACGCCGCTGCCCTGGCCCAGGCCGACCTTGGCCTGGCGATGGGGACCGGCACCGACGTCGCGATCGAGGCCGCCGACATCACCTTGGTACGCGGCGACCTGCGCAGCGCGGCGGACGCCATCCGGCTCTCCCGCCGGACCCTTGGCACGATCAGGACCAACCTGTTCTGGGCCTTCGCCTACAACACGGTGGCGATCCCGCTCGCCGCCCTGGGCCTGCTCAACCCGATGCTCGCGGGCGCGGCGATGGCGTTCTCCAGCGTCTTCGTCGTCGGCAACAGTCTGCGCCTGCGTTCCTTCACCAGCCAGGCGTCGGACAGCTCACTGTCGAGGGGCGCAGCGCGCACGGACGCGTCGCGCCTCGTAGATGCGTGAAGCACAGCGTTCCGCGAGGAAGCGCCTGTCGAGGCGCCGCGGCGGTCAGGCGCCGCCAACCACGGGGCCGCCGCTTGCGGCCGTCGCCGGTGATGAGATCACCGAATGCCCGGTGATGGTCAGAAATCCCGGCCACCTTGGCCCAGTCGAGACGTCGCGGACGATGGTGCGGGAAGTGTTGGTGGTGTTGGGCGGGTCATTTCCTGCCCGGCTGGTTGATCCCGGTTTCGTAGGCGAAGATCACTGCCTGGATCCGGTCACGTAGGCCGAGCTTCGCCAGGACCCGCTTGGCGTGGGTGCGGACGGTGGACTCCTCGACCACCAGCCGGCGCGCGATCTCGCGGTTGGACAGGCCCCGCGCCATCAGCTCGAGGACCTCCCGTTCGCGCGGGGTGAGGTCCGCCAGCGCCCGCGCCCCGGTCAGCTCCGGCACGGGCTGGCGGGCCAGGCGGTCGATGACTCGGCGGGTCACCGACGGGGACAGCAGCGCGTCGCCGGCGGCGACGGTGTGCACGGCGGCGATGAGCTCCTCGGGGCGGGTCCGCTTCAGCAGGAAGCCCGAGGCGCCGGCCCGCAGCGCCCCGAACACGTAGTCGTCCTGCTCGAACGTGGTGAGGATCAGGACCCGGGTATCGGGCACGGAGCTGGCCAGCTCGCGGGTCGCCGCTATGCCGTCCAGGTCGGGCATCCGGACGTCCATGAGCACGACATCCGGCCGCCGCCGTCGCGTCAGCGACACGGCCTCCCGGCCGGTCGCCGCCTCGCCCACGACCTCGATCGACGGGTCGGCGGTGACCAGCTCGACGAGCCCCGCCCGCATCAGATGGTCGTCGTCCGCGATGACGATCCTGGTCACGGCGCTCGCCCGGATCGCGGCAACCGCAGCACGACCCGGAACTCGCCGCCCCTGAGCCCGGCGGTCAGCGTGCCGCCGAGCAGGCTCGCGCGCTCGCGCATGCCGACGATGCCGTGGCCGCCGGCGGTGACGTCGGCGCTTTCGCTCGCGGGGTTGGTCACGGTCAACGCGCAGCCATCCGAGTCAGTCGAGATCATGACGGCCGCGGACCCGGCGCCGTGCCGCGCGGCGTTGGTCAGCGCCTCCTGCAGGACACGGTAGGCCGCTTGGTCGGACGCCCTGCCCAGGGAGCCCGGGTTGCCTTCTCGAGACATGGTCACCCGCAGGCCGGCCGCCCGATGCCGCGCGACGAGCGTGTCCGCCGAAGCCAGGCCGACCGGCGCCTCCACGGTCGCGGGGGGCACCTCGACGGCGCGCAACGAGCCGACGATCTGGTCGATGTCGGCGACCGTCTCGCGCGCGACGGTCTCGATGTCCGCCAGCGCGGCCAGCGCGCGGCGTGGGTCGCCCCGTAGCCGCGCGGCCCCGGCGCGCACCGTGATCACGTTCAGGGCATGCCCCGCCGAGTCGTGCAGGTCGCGCGCGATCCGGGCCCGTTCCTCGGCGACGGCAAGCCGCAGGTCCGTCGCCGCCGACTCGGCCGAGCGGTGCGCGCGTTCGTGCAGGTCGGCGATCTGCTGGCGGCGCAGGCGGCTGCGCTCGCCGGCGAACCACGCCGCCGCGCAGCCGAACACGGTGTGGCCCAGGTTCGTCGGCACCCACCCGGCGCTGACGACCAGGAGTGCGAGGTAGCCGGCCAGCAGCCCCAGGACGGTGCACGCGTCGCGCCGCGACCACGGCGAGGCCGCGTCCCTGCCGGCCGTCAGGAGGTAGAGCGCGACGGCGGGTCCGAGCGGCGGCCACAGCCCCAGGCCGCGCGCGGCCAGTCCCATCGCCGCGACCGTACTGGCGGCGAACACCCCGCGCGGTGAGATCCGCCACCCGGCCAAAGGAAGCGTCGAGGCGGCCAACAGGCTCAGGTCGGCGGCCTCGAGACGATCGCCGCGGGAGAGGAAGACGAACCAGCCGCCCAACGTCACTCCGGCGATCACCGCGTCCTCGATGCGGGGACGACTCGGCCGGGCCGACGCGGCGGCCGGGGAGGAGGTGAAGAAGTGCCACACACCGGCCTCGGTCGCCACGTCGCGAGCGTAGTTCGCCCAGGCCGTTCCCGAATCCCCCCGCGGGGGGATGCCGGTCGACGCGCCGAGGACCCCCGAGATCAGCCGTCAGGGCGTTTCCCGAAGCTGCCCGCGAACCTAGCGTTCGGCGGGTGATGACTTCGGCTTCGACGGCATCCGCGACAGCCTCCGGGTTCGCGGACCGCCCCGTTCTCCATGTCGCGGTCCTCGGCATCGTCGTCGTGGTCGCGCTCGCGGTGTTTCTTGTCGTCCGGCGGCGGCGCCCATGAGCGACACGCCACCTGTCGTTGCCGTCGAAGGGCTTACCAAGCGCTATGGCGGCCAGGCCGTCGTCGACGACCTGACGTTCACCCTCGACCGTGGCCAGATCACCGGGTTCCTCGGGCCCAACGGCGCCGGCAAGTCGACCACCCTGCGGATCCTGCTCGGACTCGCGTCGCCGTCCGGCGGCACCGCCCACGTCCTCGGCCTGCCCTTCGCCGAGCTCGCCGATCCCGCCGGCACCGTCGGGGCGGTCCTCGAGTCCGGCGACTTCCACCCGGCCCGGTCCGGCCGCGACCACCTGCGGGTGCTGGCCCTCGCCGCGGGCATCGACCCCGTCCGGGTCGACGAGGCGCTGGAGACCGTCGAACTGACCGGGATGGGCAGACGGCCGGTGCGGACCTATTCGCTCGGGATGCGCCAGCGACTCGGGCTCGCCGCCGCCCTGCTCGGCGACCCGCGGCTCCTCGTCCTCGACGAGCCCATCAACGGGCTCGACCCAGCCGGTGTGCACTGGCTGCGCGCCTTCCTACGCACCTATGCCGACGAGGGAGGGACCGTGCTCGTCTCCAGCCACGTCCTGGCTGAGGTCACCCAGACCGTCGACCGCGTCCTTATCATCAACCGCGGCCGCCTGGTCACCGACCAGCCGATCGGCGACTTCGCCCAGGACGGCTCCCTGGAGAACACCTACCTCGCGCTCACCACGGCGGCGACGGCATGAGACGGCAGCTACGCTCCGAACTCACCAAGCTCACCACGACACCGACGCTGGCGGTCGTTCTCGTCGCCCTCGTCGGGCTGGCCGCGCTCGCCGTCACGCTGCATGCCGTCGGTCTCTCGACGAGCCGACTAGCCACGAGACCCGACCAGCGTGGCATCTTCATCGACGTCGCCATCAATCTTGGCGCGCTGTTCGCCGCCCTGCTCGGCGCATTGTCGATCACGGCCGAGATCCGCAGCGGTACTATCCGTCCTACGTTCCTGGCGACCCCGCGCCGAGGGACCGTGATCAGGGCGAAGGCGCTGTCGGTGTTCGCCGCCGGGGTGCTCGTCGGGCTGGTCGCGACCGGCACCGTCGCGGGTGTCGGCTGGGTGGCCCTGGACCTGCGCGGGTTGACCATCCGACTGACGGCCAGCGACTACGCGCAGCTCCTCGCGGGCGGCGCGCTCGGCGGCGGACTCCTCGCCGTCGTGGGCCTGGCCATCGGCACGGTCCTGCGCGCACAGGTACCGTCCCTCGTCACGCTGTTCGCCTGGCTGCTGTTCGTGGAGAACCTGCTGATGGACCTCCCGAAGGTGCACCGGTTCGTTCCCGGCGCGCTCGCCCAGGCGCTGGCCGGCGCGAACCGCGACGGCGCACTGCACACCCCCGGCCTGGCCGCCGCACTCCTGGCGGCCTACACCGTCGTGACGCTCGCTGCCGCCACGGCGGCGACCTCCCGACGCGACGTCGCCTGACATGCCCACCGCCGACGCGCGCATCGCCACGGACCGGGCGCCCCGTTACCTCACCCAGCTATGCGGCCACCTCGACGCGATCCACAACCGCCACCAGGCACGCCACAGCGGCCATGACATGCCGCGGATCCAGACCGTGACCCAGACCGGAAACATCGGCCTGCTCGAGTTCGACCGCGGAACCTGCCGGCTCGAGGCCACCGACAACGCCCTCGTCCTGTCAGCCGACGCCGCGGACACAGAGAGCCTCGAACAGATCAAGATGGCACTCACCCGCCGCCTGGAGACCATCGGCGGCAGAGAAGGACTCAGACTGACCTGGCTGGCGGACTAACCCCCGCCGGATCGCTCCGTCGGCGCTCACCGCATCTGGCCCTACGAGCTAGTTCCCGGGCTTCGTTCTGGTCCCCGTGGGTCTCCGGGCTGAATTCGCGTGCACTGGACGACCATCTGCATCGGGTGCCACGTCAGGGACCGGCGTCGGACAGGTCGGCGATCAGTCCCGTGGGGCCGGCTCACCCCGCCAGCACGATGGCGTGCGGCGACGGTGCTAGTGCGTTGTCCGCGAATGCGGGTCGGTTCTTGTTGATCAGGCGGCGTTTCTGGTGTGGCCCCAGCGGTGCTGGCGTTCGGAGTGGATACGG
>NZ_MBLO01000011.1 GCF_001854805.1 Pseudofrankia coriaricola | reverse complement strand
CTCGACCTCCACGGCTTCCCATGACAAGCCAGCCAGACCACAAACGGACAATCCCCGACAGGCCGGTCAAACTTCAAACGTGCCGGAGCCTTGCCGGCACCCCCAGAGCATCGACGCCATCACCGCGACGATCGGTCACGAGTCGATTCCGGAAAGCGGCGATGATCGGGATATCGCCAGCGCCCCTCACCGGACCGGGATAGGGACTTTTCAGGGACTTCTCCGGGACATCCAGGCGGTCGCAGCTACCAGGTCGTGACACCACGCTGTGGGCGGGCCACGATCGGCACAGGCCGCCGGACACCCAAGGACGTCATGCCCCCACAGCCCCGACCCCGCACTCTCCTCGCGCACCTGCTGGTCCAGCGACGTTGGACCGTCGAGGATTTCTGTCGCCACTACGCCGACACGGCCGCCGCCATCGGCGCCGACACGTATGGCGTTACCGACCGTCAGGCGAAACGCTGGCTTGCTGGCACCGTCGCCAGGCCCTATCCGGTCGCCCGGCGCGTCCTGGAAGCCATGTTCGGCATCGACAGCGACGTCTTGCTCTCGCCCTCCGACCGGCCGTCCGGGCGTGACGCGGCTTTCACCCTCCAGCGCAGGATGGTGCCCGCCTGGATACCGCGTGACGATGGACACGCCACCCAGGTCGAGGAGGCGAGCCCGACGGACCGACGAGACGCCCTACGCCTACTGGCCCTGGGACCCGCAGCAGCCGAACTCTCGCATCGCATCGCACGTGCGGATCCCGACCCGCTCACCCTGGACCAGTACGAAGCCGATCTCCACCATGTCGCGGACACCTACCGCAACACACCCCATGCCACCCTTGCCGCGACGGTCGGAACCAGGTGGCAGACCATCGAAGACGTCCTCGACGGCCGGGTCTCACCCCGCGTACGCGGGCGGATGACCCTCCTCGCCGGGAACTTCGCGTTCTATCTGGGCACCCTCGCGTTCGATCTGGCCGATGACCGCTCGGCCCGGTCGTTCTTTCACGTCGCGACCCAGCACGCCGACGAAGCGCGCGACCTGCTACCTACGCACACCTCCACCCGGTCAGACGTCACCCTGCTGGCCGGGTCGGTTGCCGCCATGCGCTCCTCAGTCGCCTACTTCACCGGCGCGTACGCCCAGGCCGCTGACATCGCCGCAGCCGCCCGACCCGACGCCCACCCGTTCACCCGGCCGATCCTCGCCGGCTGCGAAGCCCGCGCCATAGCCCTGGCCGGACGGCCCGACGACGCGCGCACCGCCCTGGCCGACATGCAGGAACACGTCTGGCACGGCGGCATCATGCCCGGACCCAACCCCGGCGGCCCAGCCTTCGTACAGGGCTTCCTCGCCGGAACCCTCGGCCACCTCGGCGACGGCCACACCGCAGAACAACACGCCCGCACAGGCCTCGACGCCGAGATCGCCGCCGGACCCGGCCACTACGTCCAGATCGGCGGCAGCTACAACACCCTCTGCCGCGCCTACCTACGCCGAACCAACCCCGAGCCCGAACAGGCCGCCGACGCCGCCACCCGCGCACTCACCGTCCTCGACGGCCGACCCAGCCGCACCGTCATCCAGAACGCAGGCCAGATGTGGCGCGAGATGCACGCACGCTGGCCCGACCTACCCGCCATCCGCGACCTCGGCGAAATCGTCACCGTCTCCCGCAACGCACTACCCTCCCCACGCACCACCTGACCAGCACAGACACACAGCACAGATCGCCACCGCCGACGATCCACGCGGGGTTAGCGAGAAGAAGATCATCCGTCGAACTTGCCCGTTCGTTGACTGCCCGGATTGCCAGATCTGGGGTCAAGGGACCTCCGCCGCGTCGCGCGACGGCTGCGCGCGGCCCTGGGGCGCCGTGCTCGCCGGCGCGTCGCAGGAGGCCGGCGCATCCAACGCACGACAACCTCCAGGTAGGTTGATCGCGTCTTGCTATCAAATTGGGGGTAACCATCAGTGGCGATTCAGAAGGTCGAAGGTGACGGTAAGATCACCCCCCACGTCTTGGTAGCTTCCGAGTGCTCTACTTCCTTCGGACCTATCGTCACCCATGAGCTGGATGTCGCCAAGTGAGTGCTCTTTTAAATTTCGCCGCCGTCGTCATTTCATTGGCGGCGCTCCTGGCGTCAGTTTTGACCGCCAGGCAGCAATCTCGATTTTCTCACGGCGCCAACATAATACCGATCATCGTCGAAGCATTCCGGGAGACCCGCCAACCCGAGTTTACCGAAGCACGCCTCTACATTTACGGGAGGCTCAGCCTGGAGCATGATCCGGCTAGCGGAATATTGGCGCTGCCGCCTGACATTGTCCAGTATATTCAGCTTGTTGGCATATTCTATGATGATCTGGGGAAACTGGTCGCACACAAGATCATCGATGGGGATCTCGTGATTGGCTCCTACGGCACGGGCGTAACGCAGACGTGGGCTGTTCTTAAACCGTATATCGAGAACGAGAGAGTACGTTGCAGGACAAATACTTTCGTATATTTTGAGGATTTGGCGATACGAATCTCCGAACGCGAGCCCGCCGACGTTTATAAAAGGCTCGGCATGCGGTCCAATTTCCACAATATCCACCAATTGCGGGCTCGTAAGAACGGCGCCGTAGGGTTACCACCCGGACCCCGATCGTGCAAGATCCGCACGAGCGATTGAAAGATCAAGTAGCGCTGGCGGATCTTGCACTGCCGGGATCCCGGCGGGTATACGAAGCCGTGTTCGCAACCAGCGGCGGCGGACGTCTGTGGATGTCGGCAGACGACGCACCGAAGATTCACAATTTCCTGGTCACTGAGGTCACGTACTCTGCGTCATTCCGCCTTGGTTGCGCGACGCCCCTGTAACCAACCGTGTAGCCCAGCTGGCGGACTGACATGGACGACGGTGGACGCCAGTGGAATCGATTTAGAACCCAAGCAGAAGCCGCAGACGACCACCGACGCCCCTGGACGACCCGGACCGACTTTGCAAGACAGGGGTTAGAGTTCGGTCCCTCTCGCCATTTGCTGCTTCGCCCTGATCGTCAGTATTCACACGACGTCGCCACCCGACGAATATTTCGCAGAGATTTCCGATGGCGGTCCGTGCTGCTCGATTTCACAGCCGGTTGATCGCGATTTAGCGCTTAAGATGGCTTCCTGGCAGCACTCGGCGCCCAAGGCGTCACAATTCTATAAATGCCGAGTGGCGTGACAGCAAAATTGTTACCCTGAGGAGCTTCGGCGAATCCAGTCGCTCCGATTAGTGCCATCAATCCAAGGATAACATCAACTATCTTGGCGCGGTCGAGAACACCGTTGGTATCGGTTATCGTCAGATCAGTCTCGGGTACCAATGAGTCGCGGCTTCCGACTAGCCCAACCATTGTCCACTGTGAGTAGCCGACTCCGTAGCGCGAGAAGAGCGCATTGCGGTCCTTCTCTAGATACTCCGACGTCGCCGAGCAGCGTGCGGAGATCAGCACATCGCGATCGGGACCGAGGCGTTGAATTGCCCAGATGCCGTCCGGGAACAGGCCCTCAACTACTTCCGCGAGAGAGCCAATGCTTGATGGCTCCATGCCGTCAAGCATCTTGGAAACCATTGCGTCTCGCTCGTCTGGCTCAATACCGCCACGTGCGCGACCTAGTCCGTTCTGCCTCGGACGCTGGCCCTTATTCTGCCCGGTCCGGACCACGGGAGCGTCGCCACCACCGAGTGAACTTAGACCTCGGGCGACATTTATGATATTTTTGAAGCTGGACCGAAGGTAACCCGAGTCGAACAGGCAGGTTGGACCTGTTATGCGCACGAGCGTCCCGGCTGGAATTTCGCCACTAACCGACGCCGCATCCTCTGACTGCATCTGCTCGGAGATATCGACGAGAAGTCCACAGGACTCGGCCAACTCCTCGAAGTGACCGAATAGCGAATCATGGAACGCTCGCTCGTACTCCTCGCGCACCACAGATTCCGAGTTCTTCCCAAGGTAGTTAGCGCGTGTAACACCCGCCCGACCCTCGCGTCTTTGTCCTTCGGTGGTCTCGGTCGTTCTTTTTTCGATTACGCCCTCGTCGATCTGAGCGAGCAGAGAACGAGTGCGCGAAACATCGACATAAAGATAGTCGCGAACGAAGCGCGGAAGCCCGCCTGAAACTAGCTCTAGTTCTGCCACAACACCCACTTTAAAAAATTTGTCGCGATAGCCCCGATTAGGACGACAGTCCGACCATACATGTTCCTTGGAGGACACTTAGTGGTCTGCATCGACTCTCCGTGGCCCTCGGCCGTGGCAGTAGAGCCATCCGTACAGCCAAGCCCGCGGACACTGGCCGACATCAGCGGACGATGATGGACGCGGGCGGAGCCGTGAGCAGGACCTATGGACGCTTGTGGACGTCTGTGGACGTCTGTGGACGACGCGGGCCGATCTTGTGATCGGGAGGTCGACTGCCTAGATGCTGTCGCGCCGCTTCGTTCCTCGGCGTTGACGCGCCTGCAGTACGGGTCGGCCTACCAACGAAGATCGCACTCGGCGGTCGCGTGTGTAAGGGTCAGCGTTCGACGCTCGGCCCGCGCGGTGCCGAGGTCAGGTTGCCGGTCCGTGGCAGCCAGGTTGGCAGCCAAGCCGGCCGACAGCAGCGGACGACCACGGACGTCCGTGGAATCCAGACGGCTCAGGACCAGGACCGGCGGACGTCGGTGGACGAATACAGCGGAGTATCTAGCAATCTCATAATCCCCCGGTCGTGGTTCGAGCCCATTTCACCAGGGAATGATGCTGCAGAGGCGGGGAAATATGGCAGGTGGCTGACGAGTGCAGTTACCTTGTAACCCGCTCAAGATATTCATTGAGTTCCTCTAAGGCTTTCTGATAGTCAATCCACAATCCCTTCCGCTGTTTAGCGGCCTGGGCACGCTGATTCGGCGTCCCACTCTTACCAATGCCGAGCTGAAATTCAAACAAAGCGCCAGCGGCACCAATAAACTCTCTTCTCATCTTCCGCAGCGCATTCCTGACGGCAACATCTTGCATGTCGCCTTCTATTTCTTTCAAAATAGAAATTAGTTCGTCGAGCTTAGACTCGAGTCCGCCGATCTCTTTGTGTGAGAGAAGTACGACCCTGCGCGATACTGTTTCAAATTCCCCAAGGATCTCCAGCGCGGCGTCTCCGGACGGGTCGCGCTCCGACCATCGAGCTGCCGCGGCCATCTAGTCAGGTTATCGATCTACGCTGATTAGTAATTCCGACTAGCCAGCCACGAAATTGTTCACAGGAGTCGGCGCAGCGGGCTAGCTCCGAGGCACTAGTGCCAGCGGTAACGGCATTCTGTAGGCATCGACGAAGCTCGTCGACAATCTCCGCAATTCTGTCAGGCTGCACTGGGGCACGTGGGTGAGCACCCAAGAGCATCATTCTAAGAGCCATGGTGTCAGCGGCGAAGGTGGCGGGATCTCGGCTGTCGAAAGAGGTACCGAGCAATACATCAAAAAAGTTGTGCCAGAGGTCCGGAGGGTTCTGGCCGGGCGAACGCACGCCCTCGCGGCGTGGGCGAAATTGAATTACCTCGCCTAGTTGCGATTCGTTCGCTTTGCCTGCGACCGTGCCCGCTTTTTCTTGATCACGACTATCGCTGATGGTCTGGTCCAACCTCGATACAATGTCGATGATTTTTTGGCGAAATCCAGCTACCTGTGCGTCGTCCACAACGCGCCCTACCAAAGATCGCAGTACTCCGGCTGCGGCGGCGTTCCGCAGAACATCACGCCACAAATTCTGTGCAGCCGCATCCCAGACAACTTTCTCTGTTGGGAAACCAGACACCTCCTCTGCCAGTCGTCGGACTGCACCACTAGTTTGGTATGCCTGCCCCAGCAGATCCTCTAGAATCCGGACTCGCTCATCGTCGAACGTTAGGCGAGGTTCATCTAGGATCCGATTTCTGGAGTTCATCGCATCGTCTCAAACGGGACTTGGGCATTCCCCAGCCCACGGATGACTGCACCTATCAGTGTGCCACGATTTACAATCTTTCTTGCACTTCCAATCCGCTCATTACCGGACCCTTTGTGGAGTGCCACAACCCGCCACTGCTCGTCGAAGACCGGGCTGCCAGAAGAACCTTCCTCAGTATCTGTAAAATAGCTGACCGTGCTACCCGCAATTGATACGACTGCATTGTGCTGCAGGGAGATCTGTTTTGGCCGACCATTTGGATGCTGAATAATTGATACCGCATCTCCGACCTCAAGTTCCGAATCTGTGGGCAGCCGAAGGTAACCGAACGTCTCAGGAATCGGCGCGTGAGTGCTTATGACACACCAGTCAAGCGCCCTGTCACCGATCGCACTCTCGGGGGTCAAATTCAGTTTTATCGGATCCCGAACAAGACCTCCCGAAGATGTCTCATAGCCCAACCAAGCAACTCCTGACGTCAAGCGCCGTTCTCCGTTATCCCAGTCGTAGATAACGTGATGGTTTGTCAAAATAGTGTTACGTGAGATGCAGACACCAGTCGCGGTGTAAGGAACGCGGCCAAAGTGAACGACCAAGCGCACAACGGCCGGCGATACACGCAACGCGCCCCGGAGAAGCGAAATATCTATTAGCGTCGAGCGGTCGCCCGTTTGCCTCTCAACGAGTTCTAGGACATCGGGAGATATGACATCGGTATCCTCGATGGGCGCATCGATTGTCTCTGGCACCGATGTCACAGGGCTATCGCGGAGTAGTTCTTCGATCCTCGCGTGGTGCGAGACGACTTTCTCATCCTGCAACACAAGGCCCATCAGCATTTCCAGCGTACCGCGAGATCTCGTATCAATGAGAAGCTGATGCCATGTTTCGTCCGAATTTTGACCAAAATGCACTGAGCGGCGAGGTAACCCAATAGCGTCTGTCAGTGCAAATACGTCTGAGTCTCTATAATAAAGACCCGCTAGTAGGTCCCGGAGCTCGCGAGCCTCTGGATAAGAGTAGTCGAAAGGAAGTCGATCAAGCAGGCAGCCCACAGAAGCCTCCGATTGCGCCGGACTACCGCTGATAGTCCCGCGATCCGTACGGGGCGTCTACCACCATTGCAAAATTCTACAAGATTGATTTGCCGATTTAGCGTAAGTTGTACTTTTTGTTCCGATTCGTGCCGTAGATCTACGCCGTTTCTTGGCTGTCGGGTAGCCGTAGTGACTCGATCACTTCTGCTGCACTCGAATGTGCTGTTCGAGCAAGCTCGCAGCTCCCAGCGCTCGACTGCAATTCGGGGGATCGTCGCACCGAAGACGCATAAATGTCGGGTACCCCGGTCCGCCAGTAAACCCTTGTCGATAGCCCGGACGGGGTTCCGAGGACTACGGAACATAAGGTTGCGGTGCCAAGGCGCTGGCCGCCGCGACCGGACGAACGCCGAGCCGAAGCAGCCGGGTACAGCCGGGGCACTGCACCCAACCGTGTATCCGAGCCGGGGGACGCCCCTGGACGGCCGTGGACGTCTGTGGACTCGGCGCGCTGGCAGGCCAAACTGCATGGACGTCCACAGACGTCCGTAGACGTCGCGCCGGCTCCTCCTAATCCCAGGGCCCGTCCTCCCGCCGGAGCGGTTGCCCTTCGACGTCGGTCTTGGGGCGCCGTGTCGGCCGGGTAGGCGCGTCGGTCTGCGACGGCACTCCCGAGCCGTCAGGGGACGCGGAGGTCGTCAGTGTCGATCTCCGCGTGGCCGTTCCTCCTGGCAGCGCGGGCGAATCTGGGCGAAGATCTGAGCGAAGATCGCTGGCGCAGAATTTCTACACGGTTTCAAGGCGTCCCTTCGGGGCGCGCGCCGCGCAGCGCCGCACACGCCACGCGCGGGCGGGTCCCGTCAGCCCCGCCACGCCCCGGGGCCCCGCCTCGCTTCGCTCGGCACCCCGGGCGCGTCGGGCCGCCACCCCGCCCGCACGTGGCGGAGCGGCGGCGCGTCGCAACCCACCGCCGTCGGCCTGGCGCCTTGTCGCGCAGTACCCGAATCCCAGAGTCTCCCCGTCCACGACGCTCATCCAAGCCCCGGATGAGCGAGAGTTCAGAGACGCCGCATGAGCCGTATGCTGTACGGTACATACCCAAGGCTGGCGAAGAATTGTTGCGCGTCCGTGTTGAAGCTCCCGGTACTTAGGCGTAAACCGTCCAGCCCCCAGCTGACCGCATGCTGCTCGGCGGCGGTCATTAGAGCGCGGCCGACGCCCCCTCTACGCCTGTCGGAACGTGTGCAGATTTGGTGGATCTCCAGGACGCTCGATCGCGGTCTGAAGAGGTTCGCTTCTCGATGTTGTTCTTCGGCGTAAAGATAGCCAACCGTCCGGCCGCCTTCTTCGGCGAGCAGCACCAACACGTTCGGCTGGTCCAACTTCTCGCGGAAGAACGAGGCGGCGGCGGTAGCGTCAGGCGCACAAAATTCGGTTGGATGAGTGCGGGCATGTAGTTCTTGTACGACGGCGTTCAACCTACCGAGCGCGACAACGTCTGCCGCTGTCGCAGGTCGAACCGCGACACTCCTGGTCACCCGGCCATTGTTGGCCCCCTCGCCTGCTGGAGCCAAACCATTTTGATGACCCCGAGCCGTGTCGGCGTTGGCCGCGCAATTTCGATCATGTCGTCGCGGCATCCGCTGGACGAGGCCCACGCGGGGCGCGAGCAGTTCCCATGTGGAAGCGGGGGCGCTGCCCCCGTGCCCCCGACCAGTCACCAAAGGAGGGGAGGGACGGCGGGAGTCCGAGTGTCTCCTCCGGCGAGCAGGCACCCGGAGGGTTGCCCCAGGAACCCCGACCGCGCAAGACCCACATCCGTCACGACCGGTGAAAGTGGCGCCGACGGGTCTTGCCCGGCCGAGAACCCTGGCGCAAAGCAGAGCTTGCCTGCCCGCCGGAGGAGCCCCGCTCAGCCCGAGGCATGAGAAGGGCCAAGGCCCCTCGGCCCCGAGACAGCCTACGGCGGCCGGCAACCCCATCAGGAGGGTCGCCGGCCGCCGTTGACCGAGAGAGACAGGCAGTTCAGGCGGGTCGCACACGTGACCGACGTCACGCAGATCTGCTGGCCTGGACTTGAGTAATTTCGTTTCCTCGCTCTGGCTCCCACAACTCCACCAGATCACCCACTGGTTCCGCCCAGCCGGCCACCAGCGATTTTCGTCGCCCCGTGTGGCCAGCCCAGGCCGGTTCTGATCACTAGTGACGGCGCGATCCGGGCGACCACCGCTGACGACTGCCGGCTGGCTCGGCGCTGGCGCCAGCCTCCTGACCCGGCTCTGTGGTGTCGGTGGTCGCCGAAGGCAAGGTGACGGGGTACTGGTTGGTCGCCTGGTCAACCGTCGTCGGGCCCGTGGTCCGTCTTACCGCGCCGGTGAAGCGCCCGTCCGGGAACGGCGCGGCGGCGGACGGTGCGGTGCGGTGCGGCGCGGAAAAGCATTCGCCAGCCCTTCCTCGGCCGGCCACCATGAGAGCCATGTTCCGGCACGACGCCTCGTCGCCCGCCCTGGTCGCGGGTGCTGTCGTGCTGCCCTTCTCGGCGCTGGCCGCCGACGCGCTGCCCGGCGGCGCGCGACGCTGACTCTTCCCGGATCGTCCGGAGCCCCGCAGGGAAGGGTCGGTAGGCCCAGGGGCTCGCGGCTTCGAGCACCGAGGAAGAACAATGGCCAAGCAGGCCTACGTCCGCACCAAACCGCATCTCAACATCGGCACGATGGGTCACGTCGACCACGGGAAGACGACGCTGACCGCCGCGATCACCAAGGTTCTCGCCGACACCGGCTCCGGCTCGTTCGTCCCGTTCGACCGGATCGACCGCGCCCCCGAGGAGATCGCCCGCGGCATCACCATCAACATCGCGCACGTCGAGTACGAGACCGCCAGTCGGCACTACGCCCACGTGGACATGCCGGGCCACGCCGACTACGTGAAGAACATGATCACGGGTGCGGCTCAGCTCGACGGCGCGATCCTGGTGGTGTCGGCCCAGGACGGCGTGATGCCGCAGACGGCCGAGCACGTGCTGCTGGCCCGGCAAGTCGGGGTCCGGCACGTCGTGGTCGCGCTGAACAAGGCGGATGCCGCGGACCCGGAGATCACGGACCTGGTGGAGCTGGAAATCCGCGAGTTGCTGGCGGGGCACGGCTACCCGGGCGACGAGGTGCCGGTGGTCCGCGTCTCCGGGCTGCGCGCCCTGGCGGGCGACCCGGCGTGGACGGCCTCGATCCAGGCACTGCTGGACGCCGTCGACAAGTACGTCCCGGTTCCTGACCGTTACACCACGGCGCCGTTCCTGCTTCCGGTGGAGAACGTCCTGACCATCACCGGTCGTGGAACGGTGGTGACCGGGGCGATCGAGCGTGGCGCCGTCCGCGTGGGCGACCGGGCTGACGTGTGCGGCCTCGGCACGCGGCTGGCGACGGTGGTCACCGGGCTGGAGACGTTCGGCAAGCCGATGGAGTCCGCCCTCGCCGGTGACAACGTCGCGCTGCTGCTGCGCGGCGTGCACCGTACGCAGCTGCGACGGGGCAACGTCCTCGCGGCGCCGGGGAGCGTGACGGTGCACCAGCGGTTCGCCGCCCGGGTCCACCTGCTCGCGCCGGGCGCCGGTGGCCGGCGCACCGGCATCGCGTCCGGCTACCGCCCGCAGTTCTACCTGCGGACCACGGACGTGGTCGGCGAGGTCGACCTGGGTGAGGTCGGCGTCGCGCTGCCAGGAGACACCGCCGAGATGACGGTGCGGCTCGGCAAGCCGGTACCGCTGGAGAACGGGCTCGGCTTCGCGATCCGCGAGGGCGGCCGAACGGTCGGCGCCGGCACGGTCGTCGCCGTCCTCGACTGAAAACCGGCGACCAACCAGCGCCGGGTCCTCCTCGGCCGGGTCCACCGCTGCCGCCGGGTGGGCGCGTACATCCACGCGTCCGCCCGGACGGCTCGCCCGCGGGCTGTCCGTGAGCTCGGCCGGTTCAGCCTGGGGGTGTGAGCAGCTCGGCCACGTGGGTGGCCCGCGGGGTCCGCAGGCGTACCTCCACGGTGCCAGACCTGGTGGGGTTGAACTTCCCGGCGTCGTAGGCGAATCGCACCCGGTCCGGGGGCTCGACGCCGATGTCGATCGCGGTCAGGAAGGGGCTGGCGAGCGGCACGTCGATGTGCTTGCCGCGCCCGGCCCAGACCACGAGGCGCCCGGCGCTCACCGCGATCGCGCCGGAGACCGCCTCCTTGCGCCAGCTGGAACGCTGACCGGGCGCCCGATAGTTGCGGTAGGTGATCGAGCCGGTGAGACCCTCCTCCAGGAGGACAAGGCCTTCTGCTTCCAGCGTGGCGCGCAGATCCGCGGGTAGCTGACCCGCGCCGAACAGCATCCGGCGCAAGGCGTTCATGGCCAAGATCATAGGCACATTTCCCCGGGGGTCGCCAGCCTGATCCGGGCACCGCCGGCCGCTCGACGGGCTCCGCGCTCGTTGGCCCGGCTACGGTGGGTCTGGTGTGCCGGGAAGTCTGGTCGGCAGCGTCTGACTCGACCCCTTGGCTAGGAGCACCGCCGTGAGCCAGACCCCGCCTCGCCGGTTCGGCCTGTTCGACCGCAGGTCGTGGCCGGAGACCCGCCGGATCGCCGCGATCCTGCGCAGGGAGACCATCGGCGGCGGCCTGCTGCTCGCCGCCACGGTACTGGCTCTCGTATGGGCGAACTCGCCGTGGTCGCACTCCTACCGGTCGATGCTGTCCTACCAGCTCGGCCCCTCCTGGGCGCACCTGAACCTGACCCTGGCCCAGTGGGCCGCCGACGGCCTGCTGGCGATCTTCTTCTTCGTCGCCGGGCTGGAGCTCAAACGCGAGTTCATCGCCGGAGACCTCCGCGACCCGCGGCGGGCCGTGGTCCCCGTCCTCGCGGCCGTCGGCGGCGTCGTCGTCCCGGCTGTCCTGTACACGCTGGTCAACCTCGGTGGTGACGCCGGACGCGGCTGGGCGATCCCGACGGCCACGGACATCGCCTTCGCGCTGGCGGTGCTGGCAGTCATCGGCCGGCACCTGCCGTCCGCGCTACGGACCTTCCTGCTCACGCTCGCCGTGGTTGACGACCTGCTCGCCATCGTCATCATCGCTGTCGTCTACACCCGCCACCTCTTGGTCCTCCCGCTGCTGGGCGCGCTGGTGCCGCTGGCGGTGTTCACCCTGCTGGTGCAGCGCCGGGTGCGCTCGTGGTGGCTCCTGCTGCCCCTGGCCGCCGCCACCTGGGCGCTGGTCCACGCCTCCGGCGTGCACGCCACCGTCGCGGGCGTGCTCCTGGGATTCGCGGTGCCGGTGCGGCGCAGCACCCGTACCGGCGGGCCGGACGCGGGACCGGGGCTGGCCGAGCATTTCGAGCACCGCTGGCGGCCCCTGTCGGCGGGGGTGGCGGTGCCGGTCTTCGCGTTCCTCTCCGCCGGCGTCACCCTCGGCGGCCTGAGTGGACTGACCGACGCCCTGACCGACCGCGCCGCCCTCGGTGTCGTGGTCGGTCTCGTCGTCGGCAAGCCGCTGGGGATCATGGCCGCCACCTGGCTGGTAGCCCGCTTCACCCGTGCCACCCTCGGCGACGGGCTGGCCTGGGTCGACGTCCTCGGGCTGGCGGTCCTGGCCGGTATCGGATTCACCGTCTCCCTGCTTGTCGGCGAGCTCGCCTTCGGCGTCGGCAGCGCGCGCGACGACCACGTCAAGATCGCGGTCCTGGCCAGTTCGCTGCTCGCCGCCCTGCTGGCCGCTGTGGCGCTAGGTCTGCGCAATCGTGTCTTCCGCCGGCTTGAGGAAGCCGAAACGGCCGACCGCGACCACGACGGCATCCCCGACATCTACCAGGACATGGCCCGACCGGCAGTCGACTGACCCCACCCGCGGCGCACCGCCCACCTGGATGCCCAGCCTCGGCCGCGCCGGTTCACGGCCGGGGAACGGACTGGATGCGGATCCACAGGGAGGTCGAGGAGGCAAGCAGGCGGCCGTCGGCGGTGTACAGGGCGGAGGAGGCGCGCAGTTTGCGGCCGTCGGCGGCGTCGGCGCGGGCGACGACGACGTAGGTCTCGCCGGGCGTGACCGTGCCGGTGGCGGAGACGGCCTGCCGGGCCAGCAGGGCGGCCAGGCCGTCGGTGGGCATCGTCGCCTGGTGCGCCCAGAACGACGGGCAGTCCAGCGCCGACCAGAGCAGGTGCCGGCCGACCGTTCCGTCCGCCTCGGCGAGGGAGTGGTCGACGGTCCAGGCCGTGGCGACGAGGCCGGGCGGCCCGCCGGCGACCTGGCCGGGGAGGATCCGCAGGCCGTCGCCGACAGGCCGTCCCGTCCCGCAGCCGAAGCATCCCGGGAAGGGATGCGTCGACGTCGCGAAAAGGGCGGCCGCGGCGCGCTCGGCCTCGTCGAGCTCGATAAACGGCGGCGAGTCGCCGAGATCGGTGGACTCCGCCGCGTGCGCCTCGACGAGGACCGTCCCGCCCCGGACAAGACGCACCCCACCGTCGTCCGCCGGTTCGACCGCCAGCGGCACCTCCAGCGGGGTCGGCGCACGCAGCACCGCCTCTGCCACCCGGCCGGGTGCGGTGTCCGTGCCCGCATCGTCGAGGTACCCGGCGAGGGTTCCGGAGATCCATCCGCCGTTCGCGCTCCCGGGCGGCCCGTTGAACCGAGCCGGCACGACGATCGCGCCGACGGCCCCACCGCCACTGCCGGCGCCGGCCGTCGCCGAGATCTGATCCGCATCGGGGCGGGAAGTCGTCGCGTCCACCCGTCCGACGGTACGGCCCGGCCCATGGACCGCGCCGAGGTGGCAGCCGACGGATCGCGGACGCCGGTTTCTCATCCGCCGGCGGCGGGCGCCAGCCCTGGCCTGGCACGTCGGGCGGTGGCGGGCCAGGCCAGGACTGTTCGTCGACGCTGCGGGGTTGGTGTCGACCTCGGGCCCGAGGCCGGCGGTCGAAGGCCCCGATCAACGTCGCGCGCCGGCGCCTCATCGCAGCGTGCCCAGCGCTAGGCGTTCTGGGTGCGCTGGGCGCGCTTGCGCCAGAGCCGACCGAGGAAGAAGGTCAGCGCGGACAGGGGCGCGAGCACCAGGCTGAGCAGGACACCATCGGTGTAGCTGCCGCCGTGGTCCGGCGCGGTCAGTATGAGGGACGCGGCGGCCACGGCGTACAGCGCGATCTGGATGCCGACCGCGACGCGGATGGCGGCGAACCGACCGAGCAGCAGGCCGCCGAGCAGCGGAAGGATGGCGGTCATGGAAACCTCCTGTGACGAGAGGACCGACGGCGACGCCCGGAAGCGGCCGTCGGGTCCCGGTGGGACCGGGTTGTTGTCGCCGTGAACTGTCCGTCGCCACCCGGGTCGTCGGCGCCCGTGGCCGCGCGGGACTGCCCGCTCCGTGCTGCCACGGAGGCGAAGCCGCGACCCCGTGGGTGACCATGGGCAGGTGACCGAGGAAGGCCCGTCGCCCAGGCGTGCCCATGACCAGGTGCCGGAGCGGGCATCGGCGCGCGCCGCCGTCGCCCCGCTCGGCGCCGGTGGCCCCGTAACCCCCGGCCGCGCGGGGCCGACGGCCTGGTCGTGGCCGTCAAGGTCGCGGCGGGCGGACTCGTCGTCGCGCCTCGACTCGCTTGGGGGAACCGGCTCCTCGTCGGGCCCCGGTTCGTCGTCGCCGGCCGGCTCGCCTCCGGGCCTCGGCTCGACCGTGCTGGCCGGCTCGTCATCGCGCGTCGGCTCGCCTTCGGCCCTCGGCTCGTCCGCCGCCCTCGGCTCGTCGTCGCGAAGAGGCTCGTCCTTGGTCCCCGGCTGGTCGTGGCGGACCTGGGTGTCGTGGCTGCTGGCGGCGGGGTCCGTCGGCGTGACGGCGGTGGCGCTCGTCGTCGCGGTGCGCGACGGCCTGACCTGGGGGCGGTTCGTCAGCGGCGATCCGGGGTTCTCGGTGGTGCTGGCGGTGATGCTGCCGCTGCTGGGCACCGCCATCCTGTACCGGGAACCCGGCAACCGCCTGGCCTGGATCTTCGCGGTGGCCGGGGTCTCCAGGGCGGTCTTCGTCGCGGCCATCGTGTGGGCCGACCACGTCTACGTGACCGGCCCTGGAACGGGAACAGGCGGCCCGGTCGCCTCCTGGCTGACCCTCTGGTCCCGGCTGCCGGCACCCGTGCTCGCACCACTGATCTTGCTGTGGTTCCCGGACGGCCGCCCCCCGCCTGGCCGGAGATGGCGTGCCGCGCAGCTGACGGCCGCCGTCGGAGGCGCGGCGGTCGTCGTCGTCGCGGTGCTGAGCTGGCCGTTCCGCGGGCCGCGGACGCTGCCGGACGCCCCGACCCCGCCCGGCGTGCTGCCGGCCATCGTGGTGGGCGCCCTCGGCGTGGTGATCGTCGCCGCACTGGCCGGGCTCGCGGCGGGGCTCGCAAGCCTCGTCAGCCGGCTGCGCCACGCCGAACCGGTCACGCGTCAGCAGGTGAAGTGGCAGCTGTTCGGCGGCGTCGCCGGTGTCGTCCTGAACCTGGCCGGCGATCTCGTCACCCCCCGCGTCGGCCTCAACCTGGCCGGCACGCTGGCCGTCGTCGCCGCGATGCTCCTCGCGATCGAGCGCTACCAGCTGTGGAGCATCGACCGACTGATCAACCGCACCCTGGTCTACGGCACGTTGACCGTGCTCGCCGCCGCCACCTACGCGGGATGCGCCGCCGGCTTCGGCATGCTGACGGCCGGCCTCGCGCACGGGCGCAGCGTCGCGATCGTCGGCGCCACCCTTGCCGCCGCCGCGTTGGTCAGCCCGGCCCGGCGTACCGTCCAGGCGACGATCGACCGCTGGTTCGACCGGCGCCGGTTCGACGCGGTCGCCCGGGTCCGCGCCTACGCCGACCGGCTGGGGACGGCGCCCGCCGCGCCCGGCGAACTGCGCGGCGTGCTCGCCGCGGCGCTGCGCGACCCCGAGCTGGCCCTGCTGTTCACGCTTGCCGACGGCCGCCTGGTCGACGCGGCCGGCGCGCCCGCCGCCCTGCCCATCGACGCGGCTGGCCCCACTTCCACGGCCGGACCGGATGAGGTGGCGACGGGCGGCGCACGCAGCGGCATCCGGGCGGTCCGGCGGCTTGGCAGCCGGATCGGTGTTGGCGGGGACGGCTCGGGCCGGGCCGCCGACGACACCGATAGCGGCGGTGGCGGTGGCGGCGAGCTTGGAGTGCTGGTGCACCGGCCGCTGCCGCCGCATGAGTGGGACCTGCTCGACGCGGTGCTCGCGGCGGCGGCGATGCCGCTCGAGTACGCCCGCCTGCAGGCCGAGCTGCGGGTTCAGCTGGCCGCCGTCGAGGCGTCCCGAGGCCGGATCGTGGCGGCGGCCGACGCCGAGCGCCGCAGGATCGAGCGCAACCTGCATGACGGCGCCCAGCAGCGCCTTGTCGCACTGGCGTTGCGGCTGCGTTCCGAGCAGCGCCGCCTCGGCGGCGCGCTCGACCCGGCGACCCTCCCGCTGCTCGACCTGGCCGTCGACGAACTGCGCGCCGCCGTCGACGACCTGCGAACGCTGGCTGCGGGGCTGCTGCCGGCGGCGCTGGCCTCCGAAGGCCTCGGCCCGGCGCTGCGCGAGCTCGTCGACCGCGCGCCCGCGGACGTCCGGCTGCTCGACCTGCCCGCGCACCGGCACGGCCCGTCGACCGAGGCGACGGGCTGGTTCGTCGTCGCGGAAGGCCTCGCCAACGCCGCCAAGCACGCCGCCGGCGCCTGGGTGACCGTCAGCGCCTCCTGCCGGGAGTCGTCGTTGACCGTCACCGTCGTCGACGGCGGCCCGGGCGGCGCCGTGATCGCTTCGGATGCCCCCGGAGCGCTCGCCGCCAGCGCGAGCGCCCCCGTCGCGGCGCACCCCGCTGCCGGCGCGGGCGCAGGCCCCGCCGCTGGCAGCGGGCTGCGTGGACTCGCGGACCGGGTCGAGGCCTGCGGCGGCCAGCTCGTCGTTGCCAGCCCGCTTGGTGGACCGACGGAGCTACGGGCGGAGCTGCCATGCGGATAGCGGACGACGGTGGCGACCTCGGCGGCGATCGGGGCCCGCGGGTGGTGGTCGCGGACGACGCGGTGCTGCTGCGCGAGGGCGTGCTGCGCATCCTTGCCGACGACCAGATCACCGTCACCGGAGTCGTCGGTGACCCAGACAGCCTGCTTGACCACGTCGCCCGTGAGGCGCCCGACCTGGCCATCGTCGACATCCGCATGCCGCCGACGTTCACCGACGAGGGGCTGCGCGCGGCCCGCGCGATCCGGGCCACGCATCCCGGGACGGCGGTCCTGCTGCTGAGCCAGCACGTGCAGGTCGGTGGCGCGCTCGACCTTTTCAGCGACGGCGCGGGCGGGCTCGGCTATCTGCTCAAGGACCGCGTGATCGAGATCGACGACTTCCTCGCCGCGGTCCGCCGGGTCGCGGCGGGCGGGTCGGTCGTCGACCCGGTCGTGATCCGCGCCCTCGTCCAGCGCCGGTCGCCGGTCGGCACCGTCGCCACCCTCAGCGACCGCGAGCGCGAGGTCCTCAGCCTGATGGCGCAGGGACTGTCCAACACCGCGATCGCGGCCCGGCTCGTCGTCAGCCTGCGCACCGTCGAGACGCACGTCGCGAGCATCTTCACCCGGCTGGGCCTGCTGCCCGCCGCCGACGAGAACCGCCGCGTCCGCGCCGTCATCACCTACCTCAACGCCCCGCCCACGACCGACGTCGGGTAGGGGCAAGGTACGGAGGGGGAGCGCGGCGGCCACCGCGACCTCGGCGACCCTCGGATCTGAGGCGGACCGGAAACCAGCCCATCCCGGTGATCTTGCTGTCAGCCAGCCCGGTGATCAATGATCCTGGTCGGACTGGCCCTCCTGGGTGAGCTTTCCCGGGTGAGACCGGGCGCGAGTCACCCGACCGCGTCAGACTCCGTGACTGCCTGACCGGGGTCGAACAAAGGCGCCTGATCCGTGCGGTCGCGTAGCGCCTCCACCCAGGTGAGGGCGACGGCGGCGACCTGGATCAGCTCGTCGCGCAGGTGGCGGGGGTCGGCGCCCTCCAGCATGGCCCGGGCGACCTCGCCGACCTCCTCGACCAGCACGGGCAGCCGCACCGCGTCCGGCATCGCCGGGTTCAGGATCGACCGCTCCCCGTGCTTGCGGTGCGCCCGTGCCACCTCGGCCTCCACCGCCGCCACCGTAGCGGTACTGATCACGGGATTTTCGCCTGACGTCACGGTGGCCAGTGTCATCGGTCCACCGACCGGACGGGCCGGCGGGGCCCCACGACGGACGGCACCGGCTGTCGGGCCGGCGGGGCGCGTCAGGGCAGCAGGGTGCCGGCGCGGACGGTGACGGGGCGCCCGACCCATTCCTCACGGGTCATCGCGGCGATGACGTCGGAGTCGGCACTGGCCGCGACCGTGCGGATGGCGTGACCGTGGCCAGCGCCGTCACCTCCGGTGCCACCCTCATCTCCGTCGCCTCCTGCTCCGTCCCCCTCGGCGCGGGCTGGAGTGGCGCCGCCGAGGGTCACGACGGCGAGGGCCTGAACCGGGGCGCCCTGCTCGCAGGCGACGGTGAACCCGGCGACCACGCCGGCGCCGGTGCCATCCGGCGGCTCGTCGACGAGGGGGAGCGTCGTCTCGGCGGCGCGGACGTCGACCGAGACGTCCTCGGCGCGGAAACCCGTCGACGGCGGGCTGGCGCTCCACAGCAGGCCGGCCTGCTTGGTGACCATCCCGGAGACGCACGTGACGAGCCCGTGGGCGCCCGGCTCGGCGGCGCGCAGCACCCGCGCCATGGCCGCCGTCGACTGGAGGACGTAGTTGTTCAGCGGGCCACCCGCGAACGTCATGCCGCCCGTGACGGTCAGGTCGGAGCGTCCGGTCAGGCCCAGCTCCCGGACCTGGACGCGGACCGCCGCCGGGAAGCAGCTGTAGAGGTCCAGGTAGTCGGCGTCGGCCGGGGCGACGCCGGCGACGGCGGCCAGGCGTTCGCCCACGGCACGGAAACCGGGCGAGCGGGCGAGGTCGGGGCGGGCGGCCAGCGGCGTCATGACGTTGGACTCGGCGGCGGTCACCGGGAAGACCCACCGGTCCGGCGGCACGCCGAAGCGCCGAGCGGCGGCCGCGGAACAGATCAGCAGCGCCGCCCCCTGGTCCACGCCGGCCCGGGAACAGTGCGACCGCGTGTACGGCCAGGCCATCATCGGGTTGCGCTCCGACGGCGCCAGGCCGGCCGGGGTGACCGGGTCCCGTGCCCAGGCGTCCTCGTTTCCGGCCGCCACCCGGGAGAACCCGGCCCACAGCGCCGCGACCTCGGCGGCATGCGCGGCAAGGCCGAGCCCGCTCGCCGCCCGCAGCGCCGACTCGAGGACCGCGTACTGCCGCACTGGCAGGTGCAGCCCGCGGCGGATCTCCAGCGGCGCCAGAATGTCCGCGTCAGGGGCGATGATCTCGTCCGGACCGCTCCCGGGCCGCCCGCCCGCCCCCGCGTCGCCTTCCGCCCCGCCCGCCTCGCCCGGACCGCGCGTCACTGTGGCCCGTCCTGGTGGTCCGGCTTCGCCGCCCGCGCGACCCGAAGCGGCGTGGGCGCGGGAGGTGGGACGGCCGGGGGTGAGGCGGACTCGCCCCCGGTGGGCCGCCTCGGCGCCGAGGACGAGTACGACGCCTGCCCGGCCGGCGGTGACGTCGAGGCACGCGCGGGTGATGAGGCTCTGCTGCAGGATGCCCAGCTCGGCGACGACCGTGCGGGCCTCGCGGGCGCCGAACCGGTCGGCGACCTGGCGGCCCGGGTCGGGGCAGTCCCAGGTGCCGCGCGCGACGTACACGCGGTCGACGGCGGCGAGCAGGCCCGGTGCCCCGGCGTCCGCGGCGGCCGCCTCGGTGGCGGCGGCCATCAGCTCGACCGCGTCCGGCAGCCGGGCCGCCGCCGCGGCGCCGACCAGGACGGGCGTGGCCGGCGGCACGGTCACACGGGCCTCCGCTGGTACCGGATCCCCGCCACGCCGTCAGTTCTCGGCATTCTCGGTGCCCTGGGCGCTGGCTGTGTCCTCGGCGGCCCTGGCGGCGACCCGCCGGGCCCAGGCGAGGTCGGCCTTGCCGCTGGGGGTGCGCACGACGGTCTGGACGAGGGTCAGCACCCGGGGCACCTTGTAGCCGGCGAGGTGGGAACGGCAGTGTCGCTGCAGGTCGGCGAGGGTGGGCTTGGCGTCGGGCCGGGGCGCGACGACGGCGGCGACGGTCTCGCCCCAGCGTTTGTGAGGCACGCCGACGACGAGGACGTCGTAGACGCCCGGATGGGTCTTCAGCACGCCCTCGACCTCCTCGGGGAAGATCTTCTCGCCGCCCGAGTTGATGGTGGCCGAGCCGCGGCCGAGCAGGGTGATCGTGCCGTCCTCCTCCAGCCGGGCGAAGTCGCCGGGGACGGAGTAGCGCAGGCCGTCCGGGCCGGTACGGAACACCTGGGCGGTCTTGGCCGGGTCACCGAGGTAGCCGATCGGGATGTTGCCCCTGCGGGCGAGCCGGCCGACCTCGCCGACCCCGAGCGGGGTGAGGTCGTCGTCGACGACGAGCGCGTCGTCGATCGGCCGGATGCGCACGCCGGCGTCACCGCGGACCCGGCTCTTGTCCGCGATGCCGACGCCGTGCGAACCGGCTTCCGACGCGCCGACGCCGTCCGTGACGACGACGCCCAGGCGCTGCATGAACGACTCCTTGAGGACGGGGGAGAACAGTGCGGCGCTCGACGAGAGCGCGTACAGCGACGACAGCTCCGGGCGGCTGCCCGCGCCCTCCAACGCGTCGAGGGTGTCGAGCAGCGGGCGCGCCATCGCGTCGCCGGTGATCATGACCAGGTTGACCCGCTCGGCCTCGACCAGCCGCCAGACCTCGTCAGGCTCGAACGTGTCGACGAGGACGGTGCGCTGGCCCTTGCTCAGGTTGGTCAGCAGGCACCACTGGGTGGCGCCGTGCATCAGCGGCGCGATCGGCAGCGCGGTGGTGACGCCGGCCGCGCCCTTCTCAGTGAGATCCTCCGGCCGGCCGGCCCGTTCGCCCGTCATCAGGTCGATGCCGCCGCCGAGGGCGAAGATGACGTCCTCCTGCCGCCACAGCACGCCCTTCGGCATGCCGGTGGTGCCGCCGGTGTAGAGCAGGTACCGGTCGTCGCCGGAGCGCGTCTCGAAGTCCCGGTCCGGCCGGGACGCCGCCAGTGCCTCCTCATAGGGCGTGGCGCCCAGCGCGTCGGCGCCGTTCTCGCCGGTGCCGGTGCCGGCACCGGGGATCGTGCCGTCCTCGATCACGACGAGGTGGCGCAGGCTCGCGATCTTCGGCGCCACCTCGGCCACCCGGTCGGCGAACTGCCGCTGGAAGACGAGCGCGACCGGCGCGGCGTTGCCGAGCAGGTAGGCCAGCTCCTCGGCTACATACCGGAAGTTGACGTTCACACACACCGCGCGGATCTTGTAGGCCGCGAGCATCGTCTCGACCCACTCGATCACGTTGTAGGCGTAGATCGCGACGTGGTCGCCGGGTCCCACCCCGGCGCCGGATAAGTGATGCGCCATGCGGTTGGCGCGTTCCTCCAGCTGGGTGTAGGTCCGCCGGGCGGGGCCGGCGATGACGGCCTCCCGGTTGGGGTAGCGGTCGACGGCGTGCTCGAACAGGTCGGCGAGGTTGAACTCCATGACGTCTCCCACTGGGCGACTGCGGCCGGCCGGGTCCGGGCCGGCGAGGTGGCTGGCAGACCTCCCAGATCGGCTTCGCCGATCCGGCAGGGACCCCGGGCACAGCGCTGATGCGCCGTTACGAGAGGTCACAGGCCCGCCGGGGGCTCAGCGGCCGCTGAACCGGGGGGTCTGTTTCGCGGCGAACGCGCGTGGGCCGATCTTCGCGTCGTCGCTGAGGTACACCCGCATGCCGAGCTCGGACTCGACGCGGAACGCCTCGTCCTCGGGCAGCGACTCGGTCTCCCGCAGTACGCGCAGCACGGCCTGCACGGCCACCGGCCCGTTCGCGGCGATCGCGCGCGCGATCTCCATGGCCCGCTCCAGGGCCGTCCCGTCCGGGACGACGTGGTTGACCAGGCCGATCTCCTTGGCCTCGGCCGCCCCGAGGTGCCGGCCGGTGAGCAGCAGGTCCGCGGCCACCGCGTAGGGGACCTGGCGGCGCAGCCGGACCGCGGACCCGCCCAGCGGGAACAGGCCCCAGCGGACCTCCGAGACGCCGAACCTCGCCGACTCGCCCGCGACCCGGATGTCGGTCGCCTGCAGGATCTCGGTGCCGCCGGCGATCGCCGGCCCCTCGACGGCCGCGATGAGCGGCTTGGTGAGGACGAACCGCTTCATGATCCATTTCATGACGGACAGGTCCATCGTGAGGCGGGTGCCGTCCCCGTCACCGCGGAACGCCTCGCCGGGCGGGCGAGCGGACATCTGCTTGAGGTCGGCTCCGGAGCTGAACGCGCCGCCGGCGCCGGTGAGCACGGCGACCCGGATCTCCGGGTCCGCGTTGACCTCGTCCCAGGCCTTCTCGAGGATGCCGATCATCTCGGGGGTGATCGCGTTGCGGGCGTGCGGGCGGTTCATCGTGACGACCAGGACATGGCCGTCGCGGGTGACGAGCGCGTGCGGCTCGGACTCGGTCACGCGGACTCTCCTCGGACGCGCGAACCGTGTCGGATGGCCCTGCCTATAGGCAGGCTGATCCGACACGGTTCGAAACGGGGTCAGCGATGTGTGTTGGATGGGCCTGTCTATAGACGGGCTGATCTGACACGGTTCGGCGCTGGGGTGGGCGCGGCGGGCGGGTGGCACCCCTGAGCTGGGGTGATGCTCCCTTCCCGGCACCCCGGGCATCCCTGAACGGGGCCTCAGACGCCCGTTCAGCCGTGTCGACACCGCTACCAAAAGTGATCGACGTCGGGGGTGCCGCCGGCGGAGACGGCCTCACCGCGGCGGGCGCGGCATGCCGAGGCCCAGCATCGCGATCATGTCGCGCTGGATCTCGTTGGTGCCGCCGCCGAAGGTGAGCATGAGGATCTGTCGGTAAGCGCGCTCGAGCCGGCCGGCGAGCACCGCGCCCGGCGAGCCCGACATGAGGACCGCCTCGTCCTCGAGGCATTCCATCAGCAGGCGGTATGCCTCGACGGCGAACTCGGTGCCGAAGATCTTCGTCGCGCTGGCCTGGGCCGGCCCGAGCTGGGCGCCGTGGTCGACGCCCCAGGCGATCTTCCAGTTGATCAGTTTGAGGAACTCGACCTTGGCGTGGACCGTGCCGAGGTTGCGCCGGACCAGCGGGCGGTCGATGACCCGGCCGCCCTCCGGGGCCTCGGTCGCCTCGCCCCACCGCCGCGTCCACAGCAGCAGCTGCTGGATGCCGGCGGCCGAGCACAGCGCGACCCGTTCGTGGTTGAGCTGGCCGGTGATCAGCTTCCAGCCGCCGTTCACCTCGCCGACCAGAGCCTCGGCCGGCACGTGGACGTCGGTGTAGAAGGTCTGGCTGGTGATGCCGCCGGAGATGGTGGGCACCGGCGTCCACGAGAACCCGGGGGCGTCGGTGGGCACGCAGAACACCGACAGGCCGCGGTGGCGCGGCAGGTCGGGGTCGGTGCGGGCGGCGAGCCACACGTAGTCGGCGACCTGGATGACGGACGTCCACATCTTCTGGCCGTTGATCACCCAGCCGTCGCCGTCGCGCTCGGCGCGGGTGAGAAGGCTCGCGAGGTCGGTGCCGGCGCCCGGCTCCGAGTAGCCGATCGAGAAGTGCAGCTCGCCGGCGAGGATTCTCGGCAGGAAGAAGTCCTTCTGCTCCTGGGTGCCGTACTCCATGATCGCCGGGCCGACGCTGTTCAGCGTCAGCAGCGGGATCGGCACCCCGGCCAGCGTCGCCTCGTCGCCGAAGATCAGCTGTTCCAGCATCGACCGGTTCTGGCCGCCGTACTGGGTCGGCCAGCCGATGCCGAGCCAGCCGTCCTTGCCCATCTGGCGGATGGCCCGGCAGTAGGCGCCGTCCTTGCCTTTCAGGGTCGACTCGCCGCCGGCGAGCTCGGCGCCGAGCTCGGGCGTGACCATGGCGGCGAAGTACTCGCGCAGCTCGCGGCGCAGGTCCTCCTGCGCCGCGGTGTAGGCGACTCGCATCGGCGCTCTCCTGTCGCGGCCGGCCGTCACGGCGTATCCCGTGAGCCCGGCGTACCCGACGAGACCTGATGGGTCATCAGGTCGCGGTTGACCCGATGCTAGCGCGGTACTAGAACAAGTTCTCGTTATTGGTTACTCGCCCGTCCGTGGACCACCGGGTCCTCGGCGGGTGGCCCGCTGACGACCAAGCCTTCTCGCGAGGAGCCACGGCATGGACTTCGCCCAGACCGAGGAACAGCGCGACCTGGCCGCGCTGGCCAGGCAGATCCTCACGGAACGGGTCACCCCCGATCGCCTGACCACGCTGGAGGCGGGCGTCCTCGCCGGCACCGGCGAGCCGCGGTTCGACCGCGAGCTGTGGGCGGAGCTCGCGAAGGCGAACCTGCTCGGCGTCGGCGTGCCGGCCGAGTACGGCGGCCTGGGCTACGGGGTCCTCGAGGAGTGCCTGGTGCTGGAGGAGGCCGGGCGGGTGCTCGCACCGGTGCCGCTGTGGGCCTCGGCGACAGTCGCCGCCGGCGCGGTCGCCGCCTACGGCACCGAGGCCCAGCGGCGTGACTGGCTGCCCGGCCTCGTCGCCGGCGAGAAGATCCTCACGGTCGCGCTCGCCGAGCCGCGGGGCGCGGACGCCGCCGCTCCGGCCACGATCGCGACCAGACTGGCTGGCGCCGGCCCAGGCCCGGACGGCGGCGTCGGCCCCGGCGGCGGTTGGCGGCTGGACGGGATCAAGACGGCCGTGCCGTTCGCGACGGTCGCGGACGCGGTCCTCGTCCCGGCGCGCACCGAGACGGGCGTCGGCCTGTTCCTCGTCGACCCGGCCGCCGCCGGGGCCACCGTCGAGCCGCAGCTCACCACGGCCCGCGAGATCGCCGGCCTGCTACGGCTGGACGGCGTCGTGGTCGGCGACGACGCGCTCCTCGGCGGCCTGGCGGCGCCCGAGGGCAACGCCGCGGCGGTGGCGCTGCGCGACCGGGCGACGCTCGGCCTGTGCGCGCTGCAGCTCGGCGTCACCGAGCGCGCGATGCGCGCGGCCGCCGAATACACGAGCAACCGCCACCAGTTCGGCCGCCCGATCGGCTCGTTCCAGGCGGTCGGGCACCGGCTCGCGGACTGCTACATCGACGTCGAGGCGATCCGCCTGACGATGTGGCAGGCCGCCTGGCAGCTCGCCGAGGGGTGGGACGCCTCGGCGGCGGTCGCCACCGCGAAGTTCTGGGCGGCCGACGGCGGCCACCGGGTCGCGAGCGCCGTCGTCCACGTGCACGGCGGCATGGGCATCGCCGAGGAGTACTTCGTCCACCGCTACTTCCTGCACGCCAAGCAGCTCGAGTTCACCCTCGGTGGCGCCGGCGAGCAGTCCCGCCGCCTCGGCGACCTGATGGCCGCCACCCCCGCCCCCGACCATGTCGTCTGACCGCCAGGAGCCGCGCGAAAAGGATCCACGGGAAAGCGTCCACGGGAACGCCCTGGTGTGCCTCCGGTTGGCGGTGCCCGCCGCCGGGACCCCGTGCTACCAGGGGACCGGGCCGGCGGCGGAGAAGTAGCCGCCGGTGGGGCCGTCGGGGCCGAGCTGGGCCAGGCGGACGATGATCTCGGCACCCTCCTCGACGGTCTGAGTACCCGTGCGGCCGTTGAGGTCGGTGTTCGTGAAGCCCGGGTCGGCCGCGTTGACCCGGATGGCGGGGAACGCCTTCGCGTACTGGACGGTGACCATGTTGAGCGCGGCCTTCGACGCCGGGTACTCGACGCCCGGGTAGTGGTAGGCGGGCACGCCGCGGTCGCTGGCCTGGGCGAGTGAGCCGAGGCCGCTGCTGACGTTGACGATGACCGGCGCGGCCGAGCGGCGCAGCAGCGGCAGGAACGCATGGGTGACGCGGACGACGCCGAAGACGTTCGTCTCGAACAGGTGCCGCATCGCGTCGGCGGTCAGCTCCGCGGGCGGGGGCACGGTGTTGCCGGCGCCGCGGGCCTCGATGCCGGCGTTGTTGACCAGGACGTCCAGCCCGCCGCCCTCCTCGACGGTCTTCGCGGCGGCGGCGACCGACGCGTCATCGGTGACGTCGAGCGGCAGCAGCAGCGCCCCCAGCTCGTCCGCGGCCCGCCTGCCGCGCTCGGCGTCCCTGGAACCGAGGTAGACGATGTGGCCGGCGGCGATCAGCCGGCGGGCGGCCTCGAAGCCGAGGCCCTTGTTCGCTCCCGTGACCAGTGTCGTTGTCATGCGTCCAGGCTGCGTCCGGTCTGCGAACCCTGCCAGGCGTCCCGTCTTCCTGGGAACACCGGTACCAGGTTGCCGCGGGGCGGACCCGCGCACACTGGGGACATGGCGACGGCGGAGTTCGGGCGGGCGGTGCGCCGCTGGCGTGACCGCGTCCCGCCCGACACGGCCGGGCTGCCGGCGGGTGGCCCCCGGCGCGCGCCCGGGCTGCGCCGCGAGGAGCTCGCCCTGCTGGCCGGGATCTCCGTCGACTACGTGACCCGCCTGGAGCAGGGCCGGGCGTCCAACCCGTCGGCGCAGGTTGTCGAGTCCCTCGCCAGGGCGCTGCGCCTCGCGGGTGCCGAACGTGCGCACCTGTTCCGGCTCGCGGGCCTCGCGCCGCCCGGCCCGGAGACGGTGCCGGTCCACCTCACCCCCGGCGTCCACCGGCTGCTGGACCGGCTGGCCGGGACGCCGGTCGCGGTCTACGACGCGTCGTGGACGTTGCTGGTCGCCAACCAGCCCTACACGGCTCTGATCGGTGACCCGTCGGGGTGGCGTGGCAACGAGCGCAACGCCGTGTGGCGCCACTTCCACGGCCTGGGCGCGCCCGTACGGCACACGCCAGAGGCGCTGGACGCCTTCCAGCGGGCGATCGTGGCCGACCTGCGGGCCGCGGCGGCCCGCTACCCGGCCGACCAGCGGCTGCGGCGGCTGGTCGCGGACCTGCGGGCGGACAGCCCCCGGTTCGCCCAGCTGTGGGACTCGGGCGCCGTGGGCCACCACGAGTCGGCCCGCAAGACGATCGACCATCCGCGCGCCGGCGCGCTCACGCTGGACTGCGACATCCTCACCGTCGCCGGCGCCGACCTGCGGATCATGATCTACACGGCGGAGCGCGGCTCCGGGGACGCCGACCGCCTCGCCCTCCTCGCCGTCCTCGGCACCCAGACCCCCGTCGGCTAGCGCCGCCCCGGGCACCGGTCAGCCGGGTGAGCCGTGGGGTGTGGCGCGCGAGCACCGCGCGGAGCCGTCGACCCTCAGAACGGACGTGGGCCCGCCGGCAAGGCCGGCGGGCCCACGAACCAGACCCAGGCGA
Source organism: Pseudofrankia coriaricola (assembly GCF_001854805.1). Taxonomy (GTDB): domain Bacteria; phylum Actinomycetota; class Actinomycetes; order Frankiales; family Frankiaceae; genus Pseudofrankia. The sequence continues at coordinate 34,506 of NZ_MBLO01000011.1, read as the reverse complement.
CCAGGGCTCAGTGGGCGTCGCCCGCGAGCGCCCGGCGGTAGCGGCCGAGGGCCATGACCGGCCAGACCAGCCGGTACAGGTTGTAGTTGATGTAGAAGTAGCCGGCGAAGCCGGTGCCGGTGTAGTAGTCCTCGTCCCAGCTGCCCTCGTCGGTCTGGGTGGCGGCGAGCCACGCGACGCCGCGGGCGGCGGCCTCGCCCTTGGCCCCGTCTCCGACCCGGCCGGCGGCGATCAGGGCGAGCAGCGCCCACGCCGTCTGCGACGCCGTGGAGACGCCCATGCCGGCCGTCGACATGTCGTTGTAGGAGTAGCAGTCCTCGCCCCAGCCACCGTCGGGGTTCTGGCGGGAGACCAGCCAGTCGGCGGCGCGCTGGATCGCCGGGTGGGAGGCGGGCAGGCCCGCGGCGCGCAGGGCCGGGACGACGCCGCCGGTGCCGTAGATGTGGTTGACGCCCCAGCGGCCGTACCAGGAGCCGTCGACCTCCTGGGAGTGCAGCAGCCACTCGACCCCGCGCTTCGTGCGGGGGTCGTCGCCCAGGCCCAGCTCGCCGAGCAGCTCGACGACGTGGGCGGTCACGTCCGCCGACGGCGGGTCGGTGAGCATGCCGAAGTCCGCGAACGGGATCTTGTAGACGAGGTGGCCGGCGTTGTCGACGTCGAACGCGCCCCAGCCGCCGTCGGCGCACTGCATGCCGAACACCCACTGCAGGCCCCGGTAGGTCGCGGCCATGACCTTCTCCGGCCGGGGATGGGCGACTCGCATCAGCGCCAGCATCACCTCGGCGGAGTCGTCGACGTCCGGATAGGTGTCGTTCTCGAACTCGAAGGCCCAGCCGCCGACCGGCACGTCGGGGATGGGAACCGACCAGTCGCCGCGCCGGGCGGTCACCTCCTGGCCGACCAGCCAGTCGGCGGCGCGGACCAGCGCCGGGTCGTTCGTGGCGAGGCCGGCGTCCGCCAGAGCGATCGTCGCCAGGCAGGTGTCCCAGACCGGCGACTGGCAGGACTCCTGCATCCGCGAGCCGTCCGGGCGGGTGACGCTGTACAGGTCGAGGGAGCGCAGCGCCGCGGTGATGACCGGATGGTCCATCGGGTAGCCGAGCACACGCAGCGCGATGATCGAGTAGGCGGTCGGCGGCTGGATCCCGCCGAAGCAGCCGTCGGCCTCCTGACGTACGACGATCCACCGCTCGGCGATGCCGAGGGCGAGTGCGCGCAGCGGCCGGACCGGGTGCCGGTGGTAGATGTGCAGCGCCCGGTCGACCCGGTGGAACATCCAGTCCCACGGGAGGTGCTCGAGCGCGGCGGACTTGAGCCCGCGGGCGGCGCGGGTGCCGGTCCTGCGCAAGAGGCCGCCGGGCAGCGGAACGCCGGGCCCGCCGCCGTCCTTGGCCCGGCCGGCCACGTCCGGCGGCTCCGGTGCGGCGTCCCGGCCGCTTCGGCGCTTCGGCGCGTCGACCGGCGCCGCCGGGGTGGCGAGGCGGGCCGCGGGTGCGCCGCCCGCCGGTGGGTGCGCCGCCAGGGAGCCGTTGCCGTCCACGTCACCGTCGCCGACGTGGAAAAGGCCGTCGATGGTCGTGTCCACCCAGGCACCCGCGGCGCGGCCACGCCGACGGGACTTCGTGGACGGGGCCGGAGCCGGGAAGAGCTCGTCGATCGGGAACGGCGGGGTCCCCGTCGGCCGGCGGGCCATGAGCACGGTGATCGCGACGATCGTCTGCCGGCCCCACGAGGCGAACTTGTAGATCGACAGCGGCACCTTCGCCGGTAGGAGCATCAGTTCCGGCGGTAGTACCGGCAGGTCCTCCCAGCGCCACCAGCCGAACAGCGCCAGCCAGATGCGGGTGAAGATCCGGGCCGCCGGCACGCCGCCGTGGGCGCGCGTCCACGCGGCGGCGGCGCGCATGTGCGGCGCGTCCGGGCTGTCGCCGACGAGGCGCAGCGCGACGTAGGACTCCACCGTCGGCGCGAGGTCGCCCGGCCCGGCGTGGTAGATGGGCCAGGAGCCGTCGGCGTTCTGCCGCGACCGGATGAACCTGGCGGTGAGCTCGGCTTGCTCCTGGTTCCAGAGGCCGAGCCACTTGCGCAGCATCAGGTCCTCGGCGTCGATCGAGGTGTTGCTCTCCAGGTCGCCCTTCCACCAGCCGGCGTCGTCCTGCAACGAGCGCAGCTGCGTCACGGCGCGGTCCAGCATGTCGTCGAGCACGTCGCCGTGGATCTCGGCGCCGGCCGGGGCGACGGTGGGCACGACCAGGGCGGACGCGGCGGGCCGAGCCACGGGCGCGGCCCGGGACGCCGTCGCGGCGGGGGCCGGGACGGCCGCGAGGGTGGGCGCGGCCGTGGTGGGCGCGGCGCTCGCCGGGGTGCCGGCGGGCGGGCGGAGGCGGGCGGGCGCGGTCCGAGCCCGGGGTACGGCCGTGGTGGTGGCCGAGATGGCGCTGGTGGTGGCCGAGACGGTTGCGGTGGCCGCCGAGACGCCGCCGGCGGTCAGGCCGGCGGCGAGGTCGTCGTCCGCCGCGCCGCGCGGCGCGGGGGCGAACGCGGTGGTCGGCGACCCAGCGGCGAGCGTCGTCTCGTTAGTGGTGGTCACGAGAATGCCCTTTCTCCGCGCAGACGCGGCATGGCCAAGGCGACTGGCGACTACGTGACATAACGGGATATAAGGGACGGCAGCGGGCGGGGTTCGGCCGCGCTGGCCGCTACTCGACCGCCGAGCGGGGCGGTCGGGCATGCTGTGAGGCCCCAGGAGGGCGGGGCAGGGCGATGGTGACGGACGCGGCGGCCCGGCCGGCCTAGCCTTCGGCGGGGTTGCCGCCGGCCGGGCCACCGACGCCCAGGCCGGCCGGTGGGCCGGTGGGCTGGGCGGCCGTAGGCACCGAGGTCGGGCCACAGGCCGCGCCGGCCGGGGCGGGCCGTACCGGCTCCGGCCGTTCGGACGTGGGATGAGTGGAGTCAGCAGGGACGAGCTGGTCGATGCAGTACTCGACCATCGCGAGCATTTCGTCGAGATCGTGGCCGCCGCGGGTGAACCAGCCGCGCACACCGACCTGCACGGCGGCCAGGAACGCCGCGGCGGTCAGCTGGGGGCGCAGGTCGATGCCACGGCCCGGCACGCGGCCGGTCTGCGGTGGGAAACGGGGGGCGATCGCCGCGGCGAGCCGGTCGCCGAGGCGCATCATCCGCTGCAGCATCGCGGCGCTCACCGCGGGCGCGGCGTCGGCGATGAGCAGGTGCTCGACGTAGCCGCGGAACGCCGCCGGGTGCGGCGCCATCGTGGCCCAGGCGTCCAGCGAGGCTGAGCGCAGCGCCGCGAGCGGCGGCTCGTGGGCCGGGCGGCGCGCGAGCGCCGCGAGCGCCAGCTCGCCGACCTCGTCGAGCGGGGCGAGTGCGACCTCCTCCTTGGTGGCGAAGTACCGGAAGAAGGTGCGCACCGAGACCTCGGCGCTGACCGCGATCGCCTCGATCGTGGTCGCGTCGTAGCCGTACTGGGCGAACAGCGCGTGCGCGGTGTCGACGATCGTGCGGCGGGTGCGCAGCTTCTTGCGCTCCCGCAGCCCGGCCGGGACCCCTTCGTCCAGGTCCCCGGGTTCGCCGGTAGATACCGCGCCGCCCGCGGGCTGCCCCCGCTCGGCGGGTGACGCCGCGGTCTGCCGCCCGACCGGGCGGATCACCGGGGTTCCCGCGGCCGGGGCGGTCAGGCCGGCCAGCAGGCGACGCGCCGCGGTGCCCTTCGAGGTGCCCGTCGCCATGCGTCCTCCCCCAGGAGGGTGGCTCGCCGCTGGACGGCCGCCACCTTGTCTGAGGAGATCGTATGACAGGAAATGGCAGATGGCACCAACTGCCACTTTTTTGACAGTCCTTGCGCGCGAGGTGAATCGGCCAGCGTCACCACCGCTACCTCATGCTCCTGTGGTGAAGCATGCGGTAGCAGTTTGGATGGAGAACTGTGGCTTCGTCGCTTTCTGTGTGTTGATCAGATGTATACGCTACGACGCCGCGGCGTTACAGCGTGACGGTCGGCTCGCGAGTGGGCCCCCTCCCCGACACGGGAGGGGGCGTGGGCCGGTGGGCGCCGGCCGGGGAGGAGCCGCGCCGGCCGGGCGGCCGGCGCGGCCGGGTCACTTCGGCATGAGCTGGGTGACCGCGTTGGAGACCTTGCCCTTGACCTCGCCACCGGCGAGGTAGGCCTTGTCGCCGGTGGCCGCGGCCGCCGCGTTCTGGACGCCGTCCGGCAGGTCGCCGGCGTCGGTGACCGAGTTGTCGCTCGGGTCAAACTTGTAGATCTTCGGAGACGCCTGGCCGCCCGCCTGGCCGCCCGCCAGGTAGGTGGTGCCGTTGACGGTGAAGGCCGAGGCGCCCTTAAGGTCCTGGGGCAGCTTGCCGACGGTCGAGGTCTTGCCGGTCGACGGGTCGAACTGCTGGATCGCGTCCGTCGCGCCGTTGTCGGACTCGCCGCCGAAGACGGTGACCTTCTGGTCGGAACCGGAGCCGATGGTCGCGACGGCCGCGTTGCGCACCGGGGTCTCCAGCTTGCCGACGTTCTGGAACGTCTTGCCGTCGCTGGTAGCCAGGATGCCGCTCTGGATCTTGCTGCCGTCGTCGCCGCCGACCAGGTAGGTCTTGCCGTTCGCCGTGGCGGCGCCGTGGTTCTCCCGCGGCGCGGGCAGCTTGCCGACCTCCTGGCTGGTGCCGTTCGAGAACGTCTGGACGACGTCGGTGACGCCGCCAGCCCCCGAACCGCTGGTGTTGCCGCCGAAGACGGTAGGTGTTCCGTTCACGACCGCGGCGCTGGCGTTCGTCACCGGCTTGGACAGCGTGCCGGCGGAGGTCGCCGTGCCCGCGTCCGGGTCGATGGCGGTCACCTGGTTGGCGGCCTTGCCATTGGTGTCCTTGCCGCCCATCACCAGCACCTTGCCGTTGTCCGAGACGGCGCTGGCTTCGGTGACCGCGGTAGGCAGGGTGAACGGCGCGTTCGAGGCGGTCAGCGCGCCGGCACCAGGGCTCGCCGTGCCGGAGGGGCTCGCCGTGCCGGAGGGTGAAGCGGTGCCGGTGGGTGAAGCAGTGCCGGTGGGCGTGCCGGTGCCGCCGGGGGAGGCCGTCCCGGTCTCGGCGGGGAACATGGTCGTCGGTGTGCCCGGGCCGCCCGTCATGAAGGTCTGGGCGGAGGCGCCAGGCTGGCCGTCACCACATCCGGACACCAGCGCGGCCGCGAGCACGCAGCTGGCGACGCCCGCGGCGGCGGTCGTCGCACGGGTCGCCGGCCCGCGTCGGGGCCGGCGGGGCGATGATCCGTTACGTCTGTCCACCTCGGCATCCTCACTCAGGGTGACGACGCAGACGAGTCGACCATGACCGAGCGGAGGAGGCCGCGAGCCGCGAGCCGCGCGGCGGCTGGCCGGTGGCGGGCGGCGGGCGGTAGGGCTGATCGGTGTGACTGGTGGCCGGGACGTGACGACCGCTGGGCGTCCGCCGGCATGGCCGAGCAGTTCCCGCGGCGTTGTCCACGCCGTTGACGCCCCGCGTCGATGGTCATGATCATCATCGGCGGCGTCCTTCAGCCGACACCGATCAGCGGGCGCCGCCTGATAGGTCCATGATGGTGGCGTCTAATGCCCGATTCGTTCCCCGGCCTGGCGCCCGCGCTGCGTTCTTCTCCTACCGCGGCCGCCCGGGTTTCGGAGCGCTGCAGGAAGGACGGCGATGCGGCCGTTGGGGCTGGCGGCGCGGACCGCCACCGGGGTGCTCGTCGGCATGCTGGCGCTGGCGGTCGCCGGCTGCTCGCCGAGCCTGAAGGACGACATCCCACCACAGATGACCGCGAGCCCGGCGTCGACGCCGCCTCCCTCGGCGGGCACGGCGGCCCCCCAGCCGACGGCGAGCGCCTCGTTGCCGCCCGGTGACAAGGCATACCTGGCCCAGCTCGCCCGGACGCTGCCCGACCTGGACGCCGAGGAGCAGTGGAAGATCGACCAGGCGACCTGGACCTGCACGCTGCTCGACGCCGGGATGACACTGCGCGGGGCGGCGACCACGTCGGCGCAGGTCTCCGATGACAGGCTGACCGTCGGGGACGCGGCGATCCTCGCCAAGGCGGCGGTGCCGAACTACTGCCCCAACCACACCGCCGAGCTGGCCACCGACGGCAACGCGCCGCTCGACAGGACCCTCGACGCCTACGCCCAGGGCGCCTGCTTCTGGCTCGACTACGCCCGCGAGCTCAATGACGGCGGCAAGCAGGTCGGCGACATCGACCTCGCGTACGCGGTGTACATCGCGGGCGTCGAGGCCAAGCGGTCGATGCCGCTGGACTTCCGCAGCGCCTGGCTCGCCATGACCAGCGACATCAGCACCGCGCAGGGCCTCTCCGAGCGGCGCACCCTGTGCGAGCAACACGGCTGGGGCGGCGCCGGGCAGCCCGCCTAGGCCGGTCACGTGACGGACGCCCGAGAAGCTAGTCCAGGGGGGATGCGGAGAGGTCGGTCTCCGTGGCGTGGAAGATGGGGGTGGATGACGCCGCGCGGAGGGTGCGGCCGGTCGGGCCGGTGGCGATGGTGGGCAGGCCGGGGTCGTAGGCGGCGAGCCGCCGGGGCCAGCCGTCGGCGGTGACCGTCATCAGCAGCCGCCGGGTGGCCGGCCGGTTCCACAGCGCCGCGAGGCCGTCGCCGAGCTCCTCGTAGCCCTCGCGCCGCCAGGCCTCCTCCAGGAGGACGGCGAACGACGAGTACAGCATCGCCTGGCGGATCTCGGCCGCCGCGATCTCGGGCGGCAGCTCGTGGTGGCCGCGGATGCCGGCGCTCACCGCGGCCTTCTCCGCGTTCCCGGCGTCGGTCAGCGCGAGCCTGCGGGCCTCGTCGACATAGGTCGGGACCGCGCCGAGTGAGGTGCTCACCCAGCGGTAGCGCCCGACGACCGACCACTCCAGTCCGCTCGCCAGGTCGTACTCGGGCGAGGTGGCGAGCCAGCCGCGGATCAGCTCGGCGCGCCGGCCGAGCGAGCGGTTGAGGTTGTCGTGCTGGCTGTACTCGCGCAGTTGGCGGGTGATGCCGGCGAGCTCGTGGAACAGCTCCGCGTCGGTCGGGGCCGGCTCGGTCAGATAGCGCAGCCGGCCCATCATCGTCAGCAGCGCCTCGGCGTCGGCGGTGTCCGACGAGCCGCGCCGTGCCTCCCGCCAGGCCTCCGTGACCCGCCGGTGCATCGCGCTGACCATGCCCGGGCTCGCGAGTGGCGGCATCGAGGCGCGCAGGTCCCGGTCGCGCCGGCGCCACTCGTCGAGGTCGATCCGGCCGTCGTAAGCAGCGCGTGACAGGCCGCCGATCTCGTCGATCAGGGGGACGGGCCATCCGAACAAATAGGCCGGCGGGGCCTTGATGAGTTCGCGAATGTCATCATCCACGCGTCTCAGGATGAACCGTCCTCTTGTCGCACCCGACGCCGGGGCGATCGACATGCCCGTCGGCAGTCAGCCCGCGCTCGGCCGGTCACCCACGGGTGGTCGGCGGGCACAGGATTACCGTTCCTGACCGGCCGGCCGGGCCTCCTCACCACCGGGTCGAGTAGGTACCGGAGGTCGAATAGGTACTGAAGACAGCGGCCTGTCGTGGCCGATACGGGCCTTCCACGCGGGCCAGGCGCCCGACGGCGGGCGTGGCCCCGGTGTCATGACGGCGCATCGGCGCCGCATCAACTCAACGCAGCCACCAAGGCGGCCCGGGCCAGGACGGCCCCGTCCTGTGCATCGGCCGGAAACCACCTCGGACGGGCGCCTGGCACCCCGGACCTGCCGGATCGGCTTCGCCGATCCGGCAGGAACCCCGCGCGGGTGCCTCGAAACCCGCCATACGATTCGTCCCGCCTGCCGTTCCACCTGCGGTGTCGTCACCGCCAGCCGTGGGCGGCGCCTCCGTGAGCTGAGGAGCCCGACGTGCCCACCGTCGTAAGACCTGACCACCCGTCAGCAGCCGCCGTCGCGACTGTCGCGCCAGCCGCCGCCGGAGCCGGCGCTTCGGCGGCCGCCTCGGCTGTCGCTGTCGCTGTCATCGCCGTGACTCCCGGCGCGGCCGCCGCCCCCGGGCGGGCCGCATGATCGCGGCGGCGGGCGCGCGCCCACTGGAGGGGCTGCACATCGTCGAGTGCGCGAGCTTCGTCGCCGGGCCGACCGGCGGGATGACGCTCGCCCAGCTCGGCGCCGACGTGGTCCGCATCGACCCTGTCGGCGGCGGCAGCGACTACCGGCGCTGGCCGGTGGCGCCGACGGGGGAGAGCTACTACTGGCACTCGTTGAACAAGGGCAAGCGCTCCGTTGCGCTGGACATGCGCTCCGCCGAGGGGCGCGAGATCGTTACCGCGCTGATCACCGCGCCGGGGCCGGACCGCGGCATCCTCATCGACAATGTCGTCGGCCGCCGCTGGATGGCGAGCGACCTCCTCACCGCCCGCCGGCCGGACCTGATCCACCTGCGCGTCCAGGGCTACCCGGACGGCAAGCCGGCCGTCGACTACACCGTCAACGCCGAGGTCGGCCTGCCCGGCATCACCGGCACCGAGGAGGGCGGCGCGCCGGTCAACCACGTGCTGCCCGCCTGGGACCTCGTCACCGGCCTGTCCGTGTCGACCGGTGTGCTCGCGGCGCTGCACGCCCGGTCACGCACCGGCGAGGGCGCGTACATCGAGCTGGCCCTCTCGGACGTCGCGCTCGCCGGCGTGGCCAACATGGGCTGGCTGTCGGAGGCCGCCGCCAGCGGTCACGAGCGGCCGCGGCACGGTAACCACGTCTACGGCAGCTTCGGCGTCGACTTCGCCTGCCGCGACGGCCAGCGGGTCATGGTCGTGGCGCTGACCGAGGGGCAGTGGGCGGCGCTGTGCTCCGTCACCGGCACCGGCGCGGTCTTCGCCGCGCTGGAGACGGCCCTGGACGCTGATCTCACGCTGGAGGACGAGCGTTACCGGCTGCGCGAGACGATCGCCGCCGTGCTGCGGCCCTGGTTCGCGGCCCGGGACTCCAAGCAGGTCGCCGACGAGCTCGACGCGGCCCGGGTCCTGTGGGGCCGTTACCGGGGGATGACCGAGGTCGTCGCCGCGCACGCCCGCGGGGTGCACCCGGTGCTCGCCCACGTGCTGGTGCCGGCGGACGACGCACCGCGGCGCGAGGTGCCGTCGCAGGGCCTGCCGGCGATCACCGCGCGCTCGCCGATGCGCTGGGACGGCGCCTACGGCGCCCCCGGCGAGGCTCCCCGGCTCGGTGAGGACACCGCCGCCGTGCTCGCCGAGGTACTCGGGATGAACGACGCCGAGATCGGTGGGCTCGTCCAGAAGGGCGTCATCGCCGCCACCGACGGCGCGGGCGGCGGGAACGGGAAGGGCCGCGAGAGCGGCGCTGGCCGCGCTGGCGGCCAGGCGGCGCGCGCCCCCAAGGCCGGCGCGGCGGGCGCGGGTGCGGACGCCGCGGGCGTCAGCACGGCGAGCGCGGACGCGGCGACGACCGGCGGGGAGGGCCGATGACGACCGGGGCGGCTCTGGGCACCCTGGTCGCCGAGGGGCCGTACTTCGACGAGCTGACGGTCGGTCAGGTGTTCCGCTCGGCGCCGGGGGTGACGCTGACCAGCGGGCTGGCCGACGCGCACCGGGCGATCGTCGGCGGCCGGCTCGCGCTCGCGCTGGACGCGGCGCTGTGCGCGGACGTCACCGGCACCGCCGCGGCCGTGCCGCCGCTCGTCCCGCCGAACGTCGTCTGGGATGTCGCCATCGGCCAGTCCACGGTGGTCACCCACCACGTCAAGGCCAACCTGTTCTACCGGGGGCTGGTGTTCCGGCGCACGCCCCGGATCGGCGACACCCTGCGCACCGCCACCGAGGTCGTGGCGCTGCGGCAGAACAAGTCGCGTCCCGGCCGTCGTCCGACGGGTCTCGCGGTCCTGCGGATCACGACCGTCGACCAGCACGGCCGCGGCGTGCTCGACTTCTGGCGCTGCGCGATGCTGCCGCTGCGCGACCCGGACCGGGTCACCGGCCATTGCGACGATACCGACACCGTCGGTGCCCAGCCGACCTCGGCCGAGCTCGCCGCGGTCGTCAACGGCTGGGACCTCGGGCCCTTCGCCGGGCAGGTCGCCGGCCCGCGGTTCGCGGACCTCGCCGTCGGGCAGGGCTGGCGCATCGGCGGCGGCGACGTCGTCTCCAGCGCCCCGGAGCTGGCCCGGCTCACCCTCAACGTCGCCCAGGTGCACCACGACAGCGCCGCCGCCGGCGGTCGCCGCCTCGTCTACGGCGGCCACACCATCGGCATCGCGTTCGCCCAGGTGACCCGTGCCCTGCCGTCCCTGGTCACAGTCGCCGGCTGGGAGGGCTGCGACCACACCGGGCCGGTCCACGAGGGCGACACGCTGCGCGGCGAGGTCACCGTCGAGGCCGTCACCCCGCTCGCGGCCGGCGGCGGGCTGGCCCGGCTGCGATGCCTCGTCCGTGCCGACGCCGACACCCCGGGTGCCCCCGCCCGCGACGTCCTCGACTGGCGTTTCTTCGCGGTCTTCCCCTGATACCGGCTGATACCAGTCGCCGGAGAAGCGGCGTGGCCGCCGTTCCCTGCACCTTGTTCGGCGGACCAGGGCTGGACGATTCCGTGGGCCTGAGGTGGTGGTCATGGCGGAAGGCGGATAACCTGCCGGAAGAAGATGTCCGCTCGTGCTTCAGGCTGGTCTGGAGGAACGGTGGGAAAATCCGTTCGACGGGCGATCCGCGGAGCTTGTGAATATCTTGCCGCCGTTGTGTCGACCGTGCTTTATCACGGCCGACCCGGGTCGTATTCCGGAATGCATGCGCGATACGGGCGGGACAGGCAGGTGCTGCCGTCGGCGCGAGTTCCCGCTGGCGGCCCGGTGGATTTGGTGATGCCGCGTCCTGAAACGGACGAGCTGACCCACACCTGAGCAAGGCGACCTCGAGAAATGCGGGAACGGGGGAGCGCGGGAGCGGGGGGTGCCTCCGCGGTGGTGAACTCAGAGGCCGGTCTCGACGATGGTCCGGCGAATGCCCTCCGCCAGCGGGGTGGGAAGCCAGCCGAGCTCCTTCTGCGCCTTGGACGAGTCGGGCGTGGCGTTCCACAGCAGGTACTGGAGCTGGCAGTGGGCGATCGGCGGCGGCCTGCGGGTGATCCTGGCGACAGCCTCACCCGCCGCGGCCATCACCGTCATGACCGGTGCGGGGATGGTGGCGACCGGTGCTCGGCCCCGGCCGGCGACCTCGACCACGGTCCGCGTGAGGCGCGCGACGGTCGCGTGCTCATCGCAGAAGATATACCGTTCACCGGGCCGTCCGTTTTCGGCGGCAAGAAGGTGCCCTTGCGCCAGTCCTTCGGTGAACACCACTCCGAACCCACCAGGGGGGACGGCGGGGAGCAGCCCGCGGAGTACCGGGCGGAACATCTGGGTCTCCAAGGAGGCGTACCCGGTCGGGCCCAGCCCGTAGACCGTCGCAGAATTGGCGAAGACGACCTCCATGTGGCCGGATGCCGCGAGCACCGCCTTTTCGGCCCGCTGCTTCGAACACTGATAGGGCGTTCCCTTGTCCTTGACCGCGAGGTTCGTCTCGTCGAAGAGGCCATCCCGCGGCGCGTCGAACACGTTGATCGTGCTGGTGTGCACCATGCGGGCCACCTTGGCCGCGGCGGCCGCCTGGGCGAGGTTCGCCGATCCCTGGACGTTGACCCGGTCGAACAGCGCGGGATCCGCCAGCCACTGTTCGGGCACGCCCATGGCGTTGTACACGAGCTCGCGGTCGGCGCAGGCCTCCGCCAGCGCGGGCGGGTCCAGGACGTCCCCGGAAACCAGCTCGATCCCGGGAGGAAACGCCGTGCTGGCCCGGGCGACATCCCGGACGAGCGCGCGCACCTCGTGACCGGCCGCCAACGCGGCCCTTGCCACGGCGCCGCCGACCTTGCCCGTGGCTCCGGTTACCAATACTCGCACCCCGACGACTCTATAGCGGGATCAGTCGAACGCGCTCAGCAGAGGCGACGCCCCGCTCGTTCCTGCCACGGTTTCGGATTCCGACCGGTCTCTGTCGCGACGTCTGCCGCACCATAGGAGCGGAATAGCGCATGTTTGTGGTCTCCGGCCAGTGTGTGACACCGTGCCCGTGTCCGTGCCGATGCCCGCGGCCGTGGTCGGATGATGGGTGACTTGGCGGGCAGGAATTCGGCGCCCGCCGACGGGATGCCGCCTGATATGGGGCTGCCCGCGTGCGGCCGAACGCCTCTGTATACCTGCCCGACAGCCACCGGCGACCGAACGACACGCTTCTTCGAGCAATGCACCGGCCGGTCTGGCGAGCGCCTACGGCAACGGCTACCGTGGCTGCCGAGCAGCTCCAGCGAGATCGGTTCGCGATAAGAGCGCGGGACGCCGTCGGGTAACGGTGTCCCGTTCTCACTACCGGTCGTCACGCCGTGGTTCCGGTCGCCTGACGGAGATCGGGACCTCTTCCGGTAGTCGCTTCGACCGGTCGCCCTGGCGCGCTCGGCGCCGGCCACCCCGACGAGCGGGCCGGCGAGGGTCTTTGCGGCCGGTACCTGATCACAGCCGGCCAGGGCGGGCAGCCGTGGCAAATGCGGCCCGGCTGTATGACTGTTCACAGTCGACCCGCGCGACCGCCGTGCCGGCCCGTGCCCCGGGCGAGCCGACCGTCGACGAGGCCGTGCCGTATGGTCCCGACCATCAATCGTTACCGATTACAGCGGGAGAAACCATGGACATCCATACACTCGGCGAGATCGAGCAGATCAAGCAGCTCAAGGCCCGTTACCTGAGACTCGCGGACGAGAAGAAATGGGACGAGTGGGCCGACGTCTTCACCGATGACTTCTGTGGATGGCTCGGCGACGTCCCCGAGGAGGAGTTCAACAGCCGCGACGAATTCATCGCCTTCATCCGCCGGGCGATCGGGGCCGCGGTCACTGTTCACCACGGCCATATGCCGGAGATCGAGGTCGTAGGTCCCGGCAAGGCCCGCGGGATCTGGGCGATGTACGACTACGTGAAGTTCGTCAGCCCGGAGGGGGATCTCGAGCTGGACGGCTACGGGCACTACCACGAGGAGTACCGGAAGTGCGATGACGGTCAGTGGCGGATCTCCTCGCTGCGTCTCACCCGCGTCCTGGGGATGGTCGAGCAGTTGCAGAGGAAGCTGCCGGGACCGGTCATCCCGGCCACCCGGGACGCGGCCAGCAGGCAGGAGGGACTCGTCCGCTCCTGAGGACGGAACCCGGCAGGCCCGGCAGGCCCGGCAGGTCCTCGCCGGTCGGAGCGGAGGTCCGATCCGCATACCCAGTCAGCGATCTTCGGGCGCCTGGCGACCGGGAAGCCGTACTGATCGCGGACTGGGTATGCACAAAGCGGAAAGGAGGGGCCTGAGGCGTCGGCCCGGTGGGTTCGCTCAGGTGAGGTAGGCGGCGACGAGCTTGGGGGTGCCGCGCAGGCCGGCGGCGGTGCCGGCGAGCGCGAGCCGGCCGGAACGCAGGACGTAGGCCCGGTCGCACAGCTCGAAGGCCCGGGCGGAGTCCTGCTCGACGAGCAGCAGCGGCACGCGCTCCCGGATCCGGGCGAGCGCCGCGTAGACCGCGTCGACGACCGTGGGGGCCAGGCCCAGCGACGGCTCGTCGAGCAGCAGCACCCGGGGCATGCCCATCAGCGCCCGGCCGATCGCGACCATCTGCGCCTCGCCGCCGGACAGCGCCCAGCCGGGCCGGTCGCGCAGCGCGGCGAGCATCGGGAACAGGTCGTAGACCTCGTCGAGCAGCGCCCGCCCGGCCCGCCGCCCGCCGCCGCGGCGGCCCCTGGCGCTGCCCGCGACCAGCAGGTTCTCGTGCACGGTCAGCGTCGAGAACACCCGCCGCCCCTCGGGGACGTGCAGCAGGCCGAGGCGGGCGACCTGGTCGGCGCCGCGGCGGCCGAGCGGCCGGCCGTCGAGGCGGACCGTCCCGCTGGTCGCCGCCACCAGCCGGGAGATCGCGGCCAGCGTCGAGGTCTTGCCGGCGCCGTTCGCGCCCAGCAGTGCCACGGCCTCACCGGGACGGACCTCGAGATCAAGGCCGACGACGGCGGCGACCGGGCCGTGGTGGACGGTGAGCCCCTCAACTCGCAGCATGGGCGCTCCCTGTTCCCGGTGTGGCCGGGCCGGCCCGCCGGACGGGCGCCGCGCGGCCGAGATATGCCTCGACGACCCGGTCGTCCGCCCAGACGGTGGCGGGGTCGCCGTCGGCGACGACCTCGCCGAGCCGCAGGACGACGAGGCGGTCGCAGACCTCGCCGAGCAGGGCGAGCTTGTGCTCGACGACGACCAGCGCGACCCCGGCGGCGCGCAGCTCCCGCAGCAGGCCGGCCAGCCACGCCGTCTCCGCCTCGTTCAGCCCGGCGGCCGGCTCGTCCAGCAGCACCACCCGGGGCTCGGCCACGAGCACCCGGGCGAGCTCCAGTCGCCGTCGCCAGCCGTAGGCGAGCTGGTCGGCCGGCGTGTCCGCGAGTGCCGCGAGGCCCACCCGGGCCAGGGCCGCCCTGGCCTGTCCGGCGCGGGCCCGCTCGGCCCGCAGCATCGCGAGGCGGCGGGTGAGCGCGCTCCCGAGGCCGCACAGGCGCCGGTCCGCGACCGCGAGCATAACGTTCTCCACGCAGGTCAGGCCGTCGACGACCTGCGGGGTCTGGAAGGTGCGCCCGACCCCGGCCGCGCGGACCCGGTCCGGGCTTCGCCAGGCGACCGGCTCGCCGCCGACCGACAGTCCGCCGGCCGCCGGGACGAGCCCGGTCAGGGCGTTGAGCAGGGTCGACTTGCCGGAGCCGTTCGGCCCGACGAGCCCGACGATCTCCCCCGGCCGCACCTCGAGCCCGGCCCCGGCGACGGCCCGCACCCCGCCGAACCGGACATCGACGTCCCGGGCCGCCAGCGCGGCCGCGACCGGTGCCTGATCCCGGGCGGCGGCGGTGGGAGCCGGGACCGGTGGCGGCCCGGACGGCTGGGCAGGTCCCGTCAGGTCCGCCGGGTCGGCTGGGTCCGTCGAGTTCGCCGGGCCCGCCGGGCCCACCGGGCCCACCGAGTCCGCCGGGCCCACCGAGTCCGCCGGGCCCACCGAGTCCGCCGGGTCCATCGAGTCCGCCGGGTCTGGCGGGTCCGCCGGGCCGCCCGTCGCCACGTCGAGAGCGCGGGTCGTGGCGCCGCCGCGGCCGCGGCGGCGGGCATGGGCGCGCGCCGCCTCGGTGAGCCGGCCGGCCACCCCGATGAGACCGTCGGGCACGGCGATGATGATGACGACGAGCAGCGCGCCGTAGACGAGGTCCTGGTAACGGCCGACGAAGCGGAGCCGCTCCGGGACCTGGACGACGAACAGGGCACCGACCAGCGGCCCCCACATCGACCCCATCCCGCCGAACAGCAGCGCCAGGAAGAGGTTGATCGCCAGCTGCAGCGAGAACGTCTCCGGGAAGATCGCCGCCGACCGGTGCGCGAGCAGCGCGCCGGCCGCTCCGGCGAACGCGGAGCCGGCGGTGAACAGCAGCACCCGTCGCCGCGCGACCGACACCCCGGACATCGTCGCGACGACCGGGTTGTCCCGTACCGCGATCGCCTCGCGCCGCAGCGGCGAGCGTTCCACCAGCGCGACGATGACGAGCGCGATCGCGAGCGCCGCGACCAGCAGCGGCAGGAGCTGCCCGTCGGTCGCGAACGTGTGGCCGAAGACCTTCGGCCGGGCGATGTTGAGCCGCTCACCGCCCTGGCCGCCGACCGCCGACCACTGACGGAAGACGACGGTGACCAGGTAGCCGATGGCGAGCGTCGCGATCGCGTAGGCGAACTTCTCCGTGCGGCTGATCAGCAGCGCCAGCGCGGCGGCGACCAGAGCGGACACGACGACGGCGGCGCCGAGGCCCGCGAGGAACCCGGCGTGGATCGCCACGGCCACCGACGTGTACCCGCCGATCGCCATGAACGCGGCCTGCGAGAACGCGAACTGGCCGGACAGGCCGAAGACCAGGTAGAAGCCGAGCGTCGAGACGGCCAGCACGCACCAGGCGCCGAGCAGGCCGTAGCCGTACTGCCCACGGGTCAGCGCCCCGGCGAGGGTGGTCGCGGCGATGACCGCGGCGACGATGGCCAGCTGGTGCTGTCGGTACGGCACCGGCAGCCCGCCGCCGGCCCCGGCGGAGCCGGCACCCCCAGAGGCGATGGCCTCGGCCGTGGTACCGGCGACCCCGGTGAAGCCGGCACCCCCGGACGCGGCACCCCCGGACGCGGCGGCCTCGGCCGTGGTGGCGGCGTCCGGGGCGGCGGCCCCGGATACGGCGGCGGTGGCCGGGCTCGCGGCCGCGGACGCGGTGGTCGGCTCAGACACGGCGGCCCACCTGCTCTCCGAACAGGCCGCGAGGCCGGATCGCCAGCACCGCGAGCATCAGGACGAAGGGGTAGGCCTCCCGGTAGTCGGGGGCGACGTAACGGCCGACGACGTACTGGGCGAACCCGATCGCGACCGCGCCGAGCAGCACCGCCCCGATCCGGCCGAGCCCGACGAGCACGGCCGCGGCGAACGCGAACAGCATCGGGCCGAAGCCGAGATCGACGGTCAGCGCCTGCGTCGGGGCGACGAGCACCCCGGCAAGGCCCGCGAGCGCGGCCGACAGGCCGAAGGCGAGCATCGAGGTGCGCGTGACCCGCACGCCGACGAGCGAGGCCGCCGCCCGGTCGGCGGCCAGCGCCCGCACCGAACGGCCGAACGGCGTGTGGCCGACGAGCAGCAGGATCGCCGTGACGACCACGACCGTCGTCGCGATGACCAGCAGGTTCTGGTACGGGACGCGGGCACCGGCGAGCTGCCAGACGTCGCCGTGGAACGGGTCTGGGGCGAACTTGGGACTGGTGTCCTGCCAGATCGCGATCGTCGCGCGGATGACCAGCGCGGCGCCGAGGGTCGCGATGACCACCGTGTGCTCCGAGCGGTGCCGGATCGGCGCGTAGGCGAACCGTTCCAGGACGATGCCGATCACGAACATGGCCACGACGGCGATCAGCCAACTGGACAGCAGCGTCAGCTCCAGGTCGTGGTACGCCCAGTAGGAGATGTAGGCGCCCAGGGTGACCAGGTCACCCTGGGCGAAGTTGACGACCCCGGTTGCCCGGTAGATCAACAGGAAGCCGAGCGCGATCAGCGCGATGACGGACCCCTGCGTCAGCGCACTCGCGACAGCCGTGACGAACCCGCTCACCGTCGCCGCCTCTCCCTTTCTCCCTCGGCGTTCTTCTCCGCCTCGTCCTGCTTCGGTCACGTTCGCCCCGGGGCGGCTCACTACCCGCCGATGGCCGGCCGGCCGCGATCGCGCCTGGTCGGGGGTGGGGCGCCGGCCGGCGGCGTCGCCCCGCTGGCGGGCCGGGCGCGCCGCCGGCTGGCGAGGACACAAACAGGGCAGTGCCCGCCCGTGCCCGCGGGCGCCGGATCAGTCCGCGTAGACCTTCTGGGTCTTGAAGACGCCGTTCTGGTAACGGCCCATCACGACCTGGCTGATCAGGAAGCCGTCCTTGTTGGCGTAGCTCGCGCTACAGATGCCGGCGAAGCCGGACAGCGACTTCAGGCCGTCACGGATCGCCGCCGGGTCGGCGGAGCCGGCCTTCTCGATCACCTCGCGCAGGATGAGCACCGAATCGTAGAGCTCGGCGGACCCGTACGACGGCGTGTAGCCGTACTTCGCCTTGAAACGGTCGAACCAGGCGCCCACCTGCGGCCGGCTCGGGTCGTCCTGCGGATTGCAGTCGACGGCGCCGTAGACGTTGTCCAGCAGCGCCGGGTCGCCCACACCCGTCGCGAACGACGAGAAGCCGACGCTGCCAGGACCGATGTGCGGGACGTCGCGCAGGCCCTGCTGGGCGAACGTCTTCACGGTCAGCGCCAGCGTGTTCGGTGTGCCCCAGTCGATGACGGCCTGCGCACCGGCCTGCGCCATCGAGGACACCTCGCCGGTGAGGTCGGTGGCGTTGTAGGCGAAGCTCTTGTCCGACACCAGCGGGGTGCCGGCGAGGCCCGCCTTCACCCCGGTCTCGCCCTGCTGGCCGAACGCGGTGTCGACCCGCAGCAGGCCGAGCTTCTTCGCGCCCAGCACCGAGGTCGCGAACTCGGTGGCCCGCTGGGCGGAGGTGTCGTTGCGGGGCCGGGTGCCGAACATCCACGGGCTGCCGCTCGGCCCGTCGGTGGCCAGGCGCCCGTCGGTGGAGTTCTGCAGGATCGGGACGCCAGCCTGGTTGATCCGGGCGAGCAACGCCAGCGCCGTCGTCGACGACACCGGGCCGAGCAGCGCGGTCGGCTTCTGCTCCAGCGCCAGGTTGAACGAGTTGTCGACGTCCTGCCCGGTGGGGGAGGTGTCGACCGCGGCGAACTCGACCGGGTGCCCGCCGATCCCGCCAACCGCGTTGATGTCCTCGACGGCCAGCCGGGCGCCGTCGTTGAAGTCGTTGATCGCGTTCGGGTCCTTGGAGTTCGTCTTGTCGCCGATCAGCGCGACCAGCTTCACCGGTGCCGGGAGCGTGAACTTCTTCGACGGCGCGATCGCCGCCGCGGTGCTCGCGGGTGAGGCGGACGACGCCGGGGCCAAGTCATCGCCCGCGGTGTCGCGCGAGCAGCCGACGGCGACGAGCAGCGTGGCCGCGGTCGCCAGCGAGACCGCCGCCAGGCGGCGTGCCCGTGGCGTGGGCCGTAAGGACGGCTCGGATCTGGTCGTGGACGGGCGTAACAGCCGTCCAGCCCAGCCCGCGGGCTGGGTTCGGCCGGTCGAGCGGCGGAGTTCTGACATGTCGCCTCCGAGCATCGGCGGTGGACCGAATATCCGGTTAGGCGGCGAATCTAGCGCCAATCTGATGCATCGTCAGGTTTTTCGCTCGGTGGCGGGTCCTGACCTGCGGTGACGTCGCCACGATGGCGCAGTTCGACGGGTCTCGGCCGACCACCGGTCCTCGCGGTGGCCCGTCGCCCGCCGTCGCCCGCGCCGACAGCGCGTCGGCACCGCCTGCCCCGATGTCGGTCGACGGGCGCCGAGCTGGTCATCGGGGTGGTCCTGTCGGTGGGGAAACGGCGATCGCGGTGAGCGACACTTCGAACGCTATCCGGCGTTGACAACGTAAACAAGCAAGCGCATGCTTGGTTTCCGCGATCGGAAGTCAGGGTCCTTCCACTCTCCGCATGGCGGTTCCGCTCGCTCCCCACGTCCTGTGCGCAGCTGTCATTTCTGCTTGCTCACCCGCGCGAAGCCGTGCCCACACCAGGTACCGGCGCAGACTTCGCCGACGCCGAAGGGACCTGTCGATGGACGCCGTTTCGGATCCCGACTTACCGTCGCCCCAGAACGCTCGCCGCCCCGCCCAGCACGCCGGCCTCAGCCGCCGCACGGCGCTGCGCGGCGCGGCCCTGGCCGGCGGCCTGCTAAGCACCGGCCTGTTCAGTGGCCTCGCGACTCCCGCGTTCGCCGCCACCGAGTACGACGTCGTGGTCGTCGGCTGCGGCGCCGCCGGGATGACGGCGGCGCTGCGGGCCGCGAAGCGCGGCCTCAGTACTGTCGTCATCGAGAAGGCGCCGACCTTCGGTGGTTCGGCGGCCCGGTCGGGCGCCGGGATCTGGATCCCGAACAACCAGGTGATTCTGGCGGCCGGGGTGCCCGACACTCCGGCGAAGGCGGCGGCCTATCTGGCGGCGGTGGTCGGCGGCGACGTACCCGCCGCCCGGCAGAGCGCCTTCCTCGGTAACGGCCCGGCGATGATCTCGTTCGTCCTCAACAACAGCCCGCTGCGTTTCCGCTGGATGGAAGGGTATTCCGACTACTATCCGGAGCTGTCCGGCGGGATGCCGAACGGCCGGTCCCTTGAACCGGCCATGTTCGACGGCAAGGTGCTGGGCGCGGAGCTCGCCCGGCTCAATCCGTCGTACATTCCGGTGCCGGCCGGCCTGGTGATCTACAGTGCCGACTACAAGTGGCTCAACATCGCGGCCGTGAACGCGCGTGGAGCCGCGGTCGCGGCCGAGGCCGCCGCCAGGGGAGTCGCCGCGTTACTGGCCGGCCAGGTGCCGCTCACCATGGGCCAGGCGCTGGCCGGCGGGCTGCGGGCGGGTCTGGCGGCGGCGAACGTCCCGGTGCTGCTGAACACCCCGCTCGTGGACCTGGCCGTGGAAGGCGGGCGGGTGGTCGGTGCGGTCGCCACGCTGAGCGGGACCAACACCACGATCCGTGCCCACCGTGGCGTGGTCGTCGCGGCCGGCGGCTTCGAGCACAACGCCAGCATGCGCGGCGAGTTCCAGGCGCAGCCGATCGGCACGAGCTGGACGGTCGGCGCCCGGGAGAACACCGGTGACGGCATCGAGGCAGGGGAGGAGATCGGCGCCGCGCTGGCGCTGATGGACGACTCCTGGTGGGGGCCGGCGATCCCCCTGCCCGACCAGGCCTACTTCTGCCTGGCCGAGCGGACGCTGCCAGGTTCGATCATCGTCAACCAGGCCGGGCAGCGGTTCGTCAACGAGGCGGCGCCGTACGGCGACGTCGTCCACGTGATGTACGAACGCAACGCGGCCTCGCCGTGTATCCCGGCCTGGATGATCGTCGACCAGAACTACCGGAACCGCTACCTGTTCAGAGACGTGGCGCCGCTGCTGCCGTTCCCGGACTCCTGGTACAACAGCGGTGCGGTGTTCAAGGCCTCGACGATCCAGGGCCTCGCCGCCAAGATCGGCGTCCCTGGTTCCGCGCTGGCGAGCACGGTCAGCCGGTTCAACGGCTTCGCGCTGCGGGGACGGGACACCGACTTCGGCCGCGGCAACAGCGCCTACGATCACTACTACACCGATCCCGGCGTGGTCCCGAACTCCTGCCTGGCCGCGCTGTGGCTGCCGCCGTTCTACGCATTCAAGATCGTGCCAGGTGACCTCGGCACCAAGGGCGGCATGGTGACCGACGCGTCGGCCCGGGTGCTCCGGACGAACGGGTCGGTCATACCGGGCCTCTATGCCGCGGGCAACTCCAGCGCCGCCGTGATGGGCCACAGCTACACCGGCTCGGGGGCGACGATCGGCCCGGCGATGACCTTCGGCTACGTCGCCGCCAACCATATCGCCGACAATCCGCCCGCCTGACCAGGCGGACACCTGGTCGTTGGTGCCAGGACCAGCGCGGACCGGGGCTGTCAGCGCACCCCGGTCCACGGCGGATGCACCTCAGCTCTTCGTTTGTTCGTCATCTCTCGGATGCCGGTTGTGGAGGGGGGCGCGCCAGTCTGGGGCCCCCAAACCTCGACAAGGAGCATCCGTGGTCGACATCGATCGCCGCAGGTTCCTGAGCCTGGCCGGCGGAGCGGCCGCTCTGGTCACGCTCGACCAGAGCATCGCGCGCGCCGCCGCGATCCCCGCGAACCGCCGGACCGGAACCATCAAGGACGTCGAGCACATCGTCGTCCTGATGCAGGAGAACCGGTCCTTCGATCACTACTTCGGCGCGCTGCGCGGCGTCCGCGGCTTCGGCGAGCCGCACCCCGCGGTCCTCCCGAGCGGCAAGCCGGTCTGGAACCAGCCGGGCGGCACGGGCGAGCTGCTCCCGTTCCATCCGGACGCCGCCGACCTCGGCGCGGCCTTCCTCACCGGTCTCCCGCACGCCTGGAGTGACGGTCACCAGGCGCTCAACAACGGCGTGTACGACCAGTGGGTGCCCGCCAAGGGCACGGCCACCATGGCCTACCTGCAGCGCCAGGACGCGGCCTTCCACTACGCGCTCGCGGACGCCTTCACCGTCTGCGACGCCTACTACTGCTCGTTCGTCGGCAACACCGACCCGAACCGCTACTACATGTGGACCGGCTGGACCGGCAACGATGGCAAGGGCGGCGGCCCGGTCCTCTACAACGACGAGCTCGGCTACGACTGGAAGACCTACCCGGAGCGCCTCGAGGCCGCCCACGTCAGCTGGAAGGTCTACCAGGACGAGGGGACCGGCCTCGACGCCGCGGGTTCCTGGGGCTGGACCAGCGACCCCTACATCGGCAACTACGGCGACACCTCGCTGCTCTACTTCAACACCTACCGCAACGCACAGCCCGGCAGCCCGCTCTACGAGAAGGCGCGCCGCGGCACCAAGGCCTCGGCGGGCCAGGACTACTTCGAGTTGCTGCGCGCCGACGTCAAGGCCAACCGGCTCCCCAGCATCAGCTATGTCACCGCGCCCGAGGCCTTCAGCGAGCACTCGAACTGGCCGTCCAACTACGGCGCCTGGTACATCGCCAAGGTCCTCGACGCGCTCACCAGCAACCCCGACGTGTGGAGCAAGACGATCCTGCTCATCACGTACGACGAGAACGACGGCTTCTTCGACCACCTCGTCCCGCCGCACGTGAACAGCGAGCTGATCCCGGGCGCGAGCACCGTGCCGACGACGAACGAGGTCTACCGCGGCCCGCTCGGCAACGGCCACTTCGGCCTCGGGCCACGGGTCCCGATGTACGCCGTCTCACCCTGGAGCACCGGCGGCTGGGTGGCCTCGGAGACATTCGACCACACGTCGATCATCCGGCTCATGGAGCGGCGGTTCGGCGTCAAGGAGCCAAACATCACGCCGTGGCGCCGCGCGATCTGCGGCGACCTCACCTCGGCCTTCGACTTCTCGAAGGAGAAGGCGAACCCGCCGAAGCTCCCCGACACCAGCTCGTGGGCCCCGCGTGACCACGACCGGCACCCCACCTACTACCCGGCCGTGCCGGCGACCGGCGCGATGCCGCGGCAGGAGCGCGGCCAGCGGCCGGCCCGGCCGACGCCGTACGAACTCTCCGCCGAGGAGACGTCGAAGGCGGGCGCCGCCACGATCGCCGTCGAGTTCGACAACGACGGCGCGCTCGGCGCCCACTTCCAGGCCCGCCTGCTCGCCCCCGCCGGGGCGCCGTACAGCTACACCGTCGGCGCGGGCGACAAGCTCACGGCGAAGTGGCTGGTCAGCGGGAACTACGACATCCACGTCCACGGCCCCAACGGCTTCTTCCGGCGTTACGCCGGCAAGGCCGGCGCGGACAAGGCCTCCGTCTCGGTGCGCCGCTCGGGCAAGTCGTCTTCCCTGCAGGTGTCGATCGACGCGCCGAAGGGCGTCACCGTCGACGTGCGCAGTGCGTACGACAAGCAGGGCACGCACGGAACCGGCTCGAAGAAGGTCACGATCGACACCAGGGGCAGCGGTGGCTGGTATGACATCACCGTGTCCGTTCCCGGCACGCCGTGGGTGCGTGTCTTCGCCGGGCACCTCGAGGACGGCAAGCCGTCGGTGAGCGACCCGCAGCTGGGCGGCTGACGCGACGTCGCGGGGTCCTCGCGCGCACCACGCGAGGACCCCGCGACGTCGCGACGGGGGAGGCCCGCAGCCGAACCCGACCGGCGCTCACCGAGATGCGCGCAAGCCTGGACGGTTTCCCACGGAGGCATGAACGGCCGGAGCGGCAGGACGGAGTCCCGCGAGGATCACCCACGCGCTGCTAACCGTGTTGCTGGGGGCTCACCAATCCCGTCTGGTAGGCGATGACAACCAGTTGCGCACGGTCGCGGGCGCCCAGCTTTCCCATCGCGTGACTGACGTGGGTGCGGGCGGTGGCAGGGCTGAGGAAGAGCACGGTACCGATCTCGTCGTTGTTCAGGCCCTGACCCACCAGAGCCAGTACTTCACGCTCACGTGGCGTCAGCACCGCCAGTCGGTCCTCGCTGGCCTTGTAGGCGGTCCGTGCCACGGTGAACTGGGCAATGAGGCGGCGGGTGATCCGCGGCGCCAGCAACGCCTCTCCAGCGGCGACGACACGGATGGCATGCAGGAGCTCGGCCGGCCCGGCGTCCTTGAGCAGGAAGCCGGACGCGCCGGCTTGTAGTGCCTCGAAGACGTACTCATCGGTTTCGTAGGTGGTCAGGATCAGCACGCGGACCCGCTGCAGCCCGACGGTCCGGGCGATCTGGCTGGTGGCCTGGATCCCGTCCACCTTGGGCATCCGGATGTCCATGAGTACGACGTCCGGTCGTGTGGCACGGGCCCGTTCCACGGCTTCGGCCCCGGTGGTGGCCTCTCCCACCACCTCGATATCGTCCTCGACGTCGAGCAGAACCTTGAACCCGGAGCGCACCAGCCACTCATCATCGGCGAGCAGCACCTTGATCGGAGCACTGCCGGGTGACGCGT
Organism: Pseudofrankia coriaricola; assembly: GCF_001854805.1. Taxonomy (GTDB): domain Bacteria; phylum Actinomycetota; class Actinomycetes; order Frankiales; family Frankiaceae; genus Pseudofrankia. The sequence continues at coordinate 10,306 of NZ_MBLO01000011.1, read as the reverse complement.
TTGCTGTGCTCATAGATGCGCCGTTCCAGTAGGTGCTAGGGGCAGCCGTGCCTTGACCTCGAATCCGCCGTCAGGCAGGGCCGCGGCGGCCAGGTCGCCGCCGAGGAGCTGACAGCGTTCGCGCATTCCGAGGATGCCGCGGCCGGGCTCGGCCGGGTTGGCGGTGCCGTTGCTGGCCGCGGTTGTCGCGTGCAGGCCCGCGTGCAGGCCTATGCGGCCGTCAGCTGCATCGTGACGACCAGCCCCATTGGTCACGCGGACCTCCAAGGTATCGATCCCGTAGTCCAGCGCCACCGTCACCCGGGTCGGGCCGACGTGGCGGATCACGTTGGTGATCGACTCCTGCAGGATGCGGTAGGCGGCGCCGCTCACCGCGCTCGACGGTGGCGACGGTGGCGACGTCGCCTCGAGGCTGATATCGAGTCCGGCATCGCGCGCCTTCGCGGTGAGTTCGTCGATCTGCCCGAGACCGGGGTGCGGCGCCCGTCCCTCGTTGGAATCCCGCAGCACCCCGAGGATGGCCCGCATCTCCCACAACGCCCGGGAGCTCGTCTGCTCGATGGCTTCCAGCGTCTCGCGTGCCCGTTCCGGCCGCTTGTCGAGCACGTGCGCGGTGACACCGGCCTGGACGTTGATGATTGCGATGGCGTGAGCGACGGTGTCGTGGACTTCTCGGGCGATCCGGAGTCTCTCGGCGTCGACTCGGGCACGCGCTTCTTCCTCCCGGGTCCGTTCGGCCAATTCAGCTCGCTCCAATGCTTCGGCCGCGATGACCCGTCGGGATCGGACCGACTCGCCCAGGGCAGCGCTCATAATGCTCGCCCCGATCCTGAAGAACACCCATCCCATCGCGGCACGAGGTTCGATATCGGCTGCGGCAATCAGCCAACAGGCGGCCAACGCCGTGATCCCCACGCTGGCCGTCAACAGAGACCGGCGCCCGTCGCCGAGGGCGGTGAGCGTGTAGATGGCGACGAAGAGCCCGATCCAACCCGGACCGTCGGGAAAGTCGAGGGTGTAGTACGCCAGGCTGGCGAGCGCGACCGTGACGAACACCGCTACCGGCCAGCGGCGGCGCACGGCCACGACGGTGCCGCTGACGATCAACAGAACATAACCCAGGTGTCCGAGGTCGGTAAGTGGGCGCAGCACCGATTCAGGTTCCGTCGCTACCCGGCGGAGGGTTCCCTGGACCTGCATCACAGTGATGAAGAGCGCGAGGATCAGGTCCTGTGCCAGCGCGGGCAGACGGAACGACACGGCGCGGTCATGCATATCGCAATCATAGATACCCAGGCGACGACGGACGCGACTCCCCGTCAGACCCGCGGGCATCTACGACGAGGAGCGCGGTCAGGGCGAGATATCTACGTCGGAGCGCGTAGACGTCGCCATCCGTTGACGGAGGACTCCCCAACATCGTCGGTGCGACGATCGCTTCCGTGCAACCACCGACGGAGGCATCCACGATCGACGTGTCGTCGCTCAACGATCGCCGCGTCACGCGTTCCGCGTCACGGCCGGACCACTGTGCAGGCTGGCGAGCGTCGCATTTCGCCGACGGGGCTTCGTGCTACTCGCCTGGGTGCTGGCCCTCGGCATCGCCATCGGGCTCTGGTCGGCGTTCGGCGGCGACTTCGCCACCACCGTCTCGTTGCCGAGGCCGGATGCGTACCAACCTGAAGGGGCTCTCCCATGCGTAAAGTTTTCGCCGGACTGGCGGCGTTGTTGCTGCTCGCCGTCGTAGCGCAGTTCTTCCTGGCCGCCAGCGGCGCGTTCGACACCGCACCCAACGATGAGTCATTCCAACCCCACCGTGCCCTGGGGTACGGGATCGTTCTCTTCGCCGCGGTGTTGACGGTGTTCGCCGCGCTGGTCCGGATACCCGGCCGGCTCATCGGCCTGTCCGGTCTGGTCGCGGGACTTGGGATCTTGCAGCCCGTGATCGCGGCCATCGCCAAGGCGTTCGGGGACACGGGAGACACCACGGCCGCTGGTCAGCTCGTGTTCGGCCTGCACGCGGTCAACGGGCTGGTCATCATCGCCGTGGTCGGCACCATCCTCCGGCAGGCGCGAGGGCTGTCGACGCCCGCGGCGCCCACCACCCGGGCCGGTGCGGGCGACGACGCTCCGGCTGCCGGGCCAGCGGCAGGCTCGACTCGCACAGCGTCATGACCACGGTCCAGTGGATCCTTCTGGACCATGTCGTAGCACTGCTGGGTGTCACCACTTGGTTCGGGACCGGTGTCACGGTGGCGCTTAGGCGCTATCGGCTCGCGTTCGGCCTCCTCATCGGGGCTGTCCTGGCGACGCTTGCCCGACTGGCCACCGTGGCGACGCTGTCCGGTCGGGGCTGGTGGTTCGTGCAGGAGAAGGTACTGCTGGGGCTTCCCATGCTCGGAGCCGCGGGACTGGCCGCCGTGCTCATCGCCGGGCCCCGGTTGCTCGCGGCGAGACGGACGCCGGGCGAGGGCCTGCCGGCAAGCAGCCTTGTCTCGCTGCTCACCGTCGGATACGCCGCGCTGGCCGGCCTGGTGGTGACCTTCCTCGCCGGATACCCCCTGACCTGGAGCGCCGCGCTGATCGCCGTCTCGCCCGTCTGCGCCGGCGCTCTACTGACCGCGCAAGTGGTCGCGACACCGGCCGTGGAGCGCACCGATGCCGATTCCTCGGACAGCACGCGAGCACCGGCAGCGCGACGTCGCTCGGGACTCTCCCGCCGTGGGTTCATTGGCGTGGCCAGTGGAGTGGCCGTGGTAGGAGCAGGGACGGCCGGTGTCGGCCTGCTGTTCAGGGCTCCCGAGGCCGCGGTCACCGGAGGTGGGCCGGGACGTGCCTCCGGGTCCCGGGCAACGGTCTCGGTGGCGGACCTGCGAGGCCCCGACGTACCGGCCCCGGGCGGCACCAGACGGCGACACACACTCACCGCCAAGACCGCCACGGTAGGCCTCGCGTCTGGACGCGACATCGACGCGTGGACCTACAGCGGCCAGGTGCCCGGTCCGGCAATCACCGCGACAGAAGGTGACCTGATCGAGGTAACGCTTCGCAACACCGACATCGAGGACGGCGTCACCCTGCATTGGCACGGCTACGACGTGCCATGTGGTGAGGACGGCGCGCCGGGCGCCACACAGCACGCGGTGACACCGGGCGACGACTTCATCTACCGGTTCCGTGCCGACCAGGTGGGGACCTACTGGTACCACACACACCAGGCATCGCACCCCAGCGTGCGCAAGGGGCTGTACGGGTCCCTCGTCGTGAGACCGCGAGAGGGACGGCAGGGGGAGGAACGGGAGCTGGACCTGACCCTGCCCGTGCACACCTTCGACGACACCGTGGTGATCGGGGACCAGGACAGGCGCACCGACCACACGGCCCGCCCCGGTGCGCCAGTGCGGCTGCGACTGATCAACACCGACTCGGATCCCCACTGGTTCGCGCTGGCCGGCACAACGTTTCGGGTGGCGGCCGCCGACGGCCGCGATCTCAATCAACCAGACGAGGTGCGTGAGGTCGGGCTACGCCTACCCGCGGGCGGACGGTACGACGTGGTCTTCGACATGCCGGACACACCGGTGGCGCTCGTACTCGACCACGACCACGACGTCGGCGTACTGCTGCGCCCGGCTGACCACGCAGGGGACGACCCCGCCGTGCCGGACACCTCCGGCTGGCCGGAGCTCGACCTGCTGCACTACGGCGCCCCCGCGGCCGTGCCGTTCGACGCCGACAAAGCCGACCGGCACTTCACGATCGTCCTGGACCGAGGTGTGGCCATGATCGACGGCCACCCGACCTATGCCCACACCGTCAACGGCCGCGGACATCCGTCGATCCCCGACCAGCTCGTCCGCGAGGGAGACCTCGTCCGGTTCACCGTGGTCAACCGGAGCCTCGAGACTCACCCCTGGCACCTGCACGGCCACACCGTGCTGATCCTCTCCAGGGACGGGACCCCCTCCTCCGGCAGCCCGGTGTGGGCGGACACCTTTGACGTCAGGCCGGGTGAGGTCTGGGAGGTGGCGTTCCAGGCCACCAACCCCGGGATCTGGATGAACCACTGCCACAACCTGCCCCATGCGAACCAGGGCATGATGCTGCGGCTCGTCTACGACGGCGTCAGCACACCCTTCGAAGACGCGAGCCATGCCCACTGACCCGCAGGTCGTTGCTCTCCGGTCCGAGGAGCCCTCGTCGGGTCTCGTCGACCGAGTGCAATATCGCAGCCGTAGCGTCGTCGATGCCGAACTGCGACGGCTGGCCCGCAAAGTCCCCACGTTGGATCGCGCAGACCTCGACGTCATCGATGCCGCCCTGGAGGAGCTGGCCGATTCCCTTGTCATAGCCCGGCTTCGCAGCGCGAACCCAGACACGGAGACGTTGCTGACGGAACTCTTCGGCTTTAACCCATTGCGCGTTCGGCTTGTCTCCTCCCCGTAACGAGGTGACCTGGACATCGTCTGCGGCTGCTGGTACCCACGGAGGGAGTCGACGTGCCGAAGGGTGTCACCGTCGACGTGCGCAACGCGTACGACAGCCACGCCGCGCGCGGCGCCGGCTCGAAGAACGTCACCGTCGACACCAAGGGCACCGGTGGCTGGTACGACATCACGGTGTCCGCGCCCGGCACGACCTGGGTGCGCGGCTTCGCCGGGCACCTCGAGGACGGCAAGCCATCGGTGAGTGACCCGCAGCTGGGCGGCTGAGAGATCTGGGCAGCTGAGAGAACGATCGCGGGGTCCTCGCGCGCACCATGCGAGGACCCCGCGACACGTCGTGACGGGGGAGGACCGAGACCGGAGCCGAGCCGACCGATCCGGCGTTTGGGCGCGATCGGGCCAAGCGTGCCGTCCAGGCGGACACCGGCGGGCACGGCTCCGGGGTCTCCGTTGTCCGTCAAGGCCGGGTCCGTTCGTACCGCGACCAGCCCGGCATCGGCGACCGGAGACCGGACCAGCCGCCGCCCGAAAACGCTCACCGACCGGCTCCGAGAGCTCGAAGGCAACGGCCTGGTGACACGCACCATCCACAGCGGACACGAGGCCGGCGGTCCGGCGCGTCAGGTGACGGCGTCGGGTGACGATGGAAACCGCGAGCGCCGGAGCGCCGGAGCGTCGGCGGCGTCGTCGGTTCCGTCGAGCCAGGGGACGGATGCGGCGGAGGGTGGAGGATTCGAACCTCCGCGGGCAGAACCCGACCTGCGCTTAGCGGGCGCGTCCCTTACCGGACTCGGGCAACCCTCCATTGTTCGGTGACTGGTACCCACGGAGGGAATCGAACCCCCAACATTCCGGCTCTGAACCGGACGCCTCTTCCAGTTGGGCTACGTGGGCATGGATCCGGCGCGCGCCGCCGATGGTGGTGACGGCGGCGGTATGTGTCCGAGTGTTCGGTGCTGGCGGAGAGATTTGAACTCCCACAGCCGAAGCGGCGGCTTTACAGGCCGTTGGGCTCACCAGTGCCCAGCGCCAGCGAGATGCCACAGAGACATCTGCGTCCCGCGTGGCCACCGGGGGAATGCCCCGGTTGTCGTCCGTGCAGTCCGCGCAGTAGGAATCGAACCTACAACCTCAGCCGTCGGAGGGCTGCGTTCTCTCCTTTGAACTATGCGCGGTCGGTCGCGCCTGGCCGTCCTGGCCGGCGCGCGTGCCCAGGGAGGGGTTCGAACCCCCGACCTTCTGCTTGTAAGGCAGCCGCTCTCCCTGCTGAGCTACCCGGGCGTCGCGCTGGTGAGGGGACTCGAACCCCCGATGTCCTCCCTGACAAGGAGGTGCCCTGGCCGCTAGGCGACACCAGCATCGTGGAACCGTGGAACTGGGGAGACTCGAACTCCCGACCTACGGTCTGCCAGACCGCCGCTCTCCCGCTGAGCTACAGCCCCGAGAAATGGTGTGACCGGAGGGACTCGAACCCTCTCGTGGCCAGGATCACAACCTGGTGCCTCGACCGCTTCGGCATCGGTCACCATGCGCCGAGTGGAGCCTCGGGGATTCGAACCCCGCACCTTCTCCGTGCGAAGGAGACGCTCTGCCTAATGAGCTAAGACCCCTTGATATCCGAACAGTTGGCGTGGCGGGAGCCCCGAGTGCCGTCGGACGGCCTCCGGAGACGCGACGGACGAACACCGTCGTGCCTCCTTTGATCGGACCTCCTCTCAGCGGGGAGATGTGCCGCCGACTGAACCGCATGCCACTGGTAGCGGGGGTGGGATTCGAACCCACGATTCCGGGATTATGAGCCCCGTGAGGACGGCCGAACTCCTCTACCCCGCCGTGCCCGTGGAAGGCCTCGAACCTCCGCCATGCCGCTTAAGAGGCGGCCGCTCTGCCGACTGAGCTACACGGGCGGCACAGCCTTTCTTGATGCCGCGTGCCCGGTCCGTGGCCGCCATCAGGCGGGCTACCCGGCCGGGTAGCGCGGAAGACGGAGGACTCGAACCCCAACGGCTTGCGCCGCCCATCCGTTTTCGGGACGGTGGCCACCCCAACGGTGACTTCATCTTCCAGAAGGGCCGCGGGCGCGGCCCAGTGCTCCGTGCGGGACTTGAACCCGCAGTCTCCGGATTGAGAGTCCGGCGAGTTGACCTTCTTACTCCAACGGAGCATGGTGCCGCTCGGACGAGTCGAACCTGCCCTTTCGCATCGAGGCCTCCGGAGGCGCGAAGAAAGGACATTGTCGCGTCTCGTCCGGCCGATGGCCGCGATCGCGGCGCGGTGCTTCTGCCCGCTGGGCTGGAGCGGCATGGTGGCCCGTGGGCTGGTACCTAGCCCTTAACCCTGCCTGCCGGTAGCGAGCGGATGCAGGGGCGCCGCGGGCCGCGACGCGTCGGAAAGTAGTTCCAGTGGTCGCCCGAGGACTTGAACCTCGCGCCTTCCGCGTATCAGGCGGATGCTCTGACCTGATGAGCTAGACGACCGTGCGGAGCGGATGTGAAAAGGCTGAGGTGAGAGGACTCGAACCTATATTTCCGGGTCCAGAGCCCGGCGGCCTGCCATTGGCCGACACCTCATCGTGTGTACCGCGTGGGCCCGGAAGGTATCGAGCCTTCCTCTCCCGCTCTTCAGGCGGGCGCTGATCCCTCTCAGCTACAGACCCCTGGAGTGGACGGCCGGGTTCGAACCGGCGACCTTCACCATGGCAAGGTGATGTGCTGCCAACTGCACCACGCCCACACGAAAAACCGAGCCCAAGGGCGGATTCGAACCGCCGGCCTTCCCCGTACCAGGGGGACGCACTACCGCTGTGCCACAAGGGCGCGCCATGCCACCGCGAGGTCCGTGGGAGACGCGAAAAAGAGTACTTTTGCGTCTCGTCCGGGCCGGGAGCCGCCGGGCGGATTCGAACCGCCGACCTGCCGCTTACGAGGCGGCCGCTCTGCCAGCTGAGCTACGGAGGCACTGTGGGGGTCCCGGATATCGGCCTCCGGCCCTGACCGGCCGATTGCCCTGGGTCCCCGACAAATCAGGGGAGCCGGTCCTGTTACCAGGCCCTGCCCCTCGAGCGGTCACGGAGAATCGAACTCCGGTCTCGGGGTTCCTGCCGGATCGGCGACAGGGTCCCTGCTCGATCGGCGGACGGGGTCCCTGCCGGATCGGCGAAGCCGATCTGGGAGGTCGTGATCGGGGAGGTAAGCGATCTGGGAGGTCGACTTGGAAGGCACTTGCTCTGCCACTGAGCTACGACCGCGTGCCACGGGGCAGGTGGCCCCGCTGGTACCCCTCACAGGAGTCGAACCTGTGGCCTCCCGGGTCGCGACCGGGCGCTCTCTCCTCTGAGCTAGAGGGGTGTGTCGCCGGGCGCCCGGATAACCGCGATAGCAGCCTCGGGCGTGACGGCGTCGTCGGGACGGCCGGATTCGAACCGACGTGGGCCTGATCCCAAATCAGGTGGGCAACCTCTACCCCACGTCCCGTTCCGGTGGCCCGAGGCGAGGCGCCTCGGGCCACCGGTGTGCCAGGGATGGCGTCCTGGCATGTCGTGTCCGCTGTGGAGTTTTCAATCGTGCGAGCGCTTCCCGAAAAGGGCGCGCGAGCAGGGACGGAGGGACTCGAACCCCCAACGAACGGTTTTGGAGACCGCCGCTCTACCTTTGAGCTACATCCCTAGGGAATGGCCAAGAATGGCTGTCTGGCTGGAAAAGAGAAGACCGCCTCGCGGGCGGCTGCCCGGGGCGGTCGGAGTCCAGTGACCTGTCAGGTCAGGACGTCCGCCCCGGGCTTTCGCCGCCGCGCCACATGGGCGTGGCCACATATGAGCGATGACCTCGGAGAATATCGGCCTGGGAGAGCTGGGACGTGGATGTCGGTCGCATGCCGCAGGCCTCCTCTGCTCGTCGCTCGCCGCGGTGTTGTTGAGTGTCGCGCTGTCTGGTGCTCTGGTGCTCCGTTCGAGCGCCTGGAACAAGGATGCCTTGGAGCCGGCGTGACCTCAAGGGGTTTTCCGAGGAGGCTCGATGGACGGGAGTGCGGGTGCACGCCGGGCCCGGTTGTGTCCGGCTGCCCCTCGCTATGGGCAGGGGTCAGCGGGCGCCTGTGAGTGGCGCCGGGTTTTCGAGGCTGGTCACGAGGCGCGCGAGCGCCGGGAGGGCGGCGCGGATGCGGCCCTGGTCGACGTCGGTGAGGCGCGCGAGCACCTCGACGACGGCGGTGTGCAGGTCGCGCTCGACGCCCTCGACCTCGGCGCGGGCCGTCTCGGACAGATAGAGGCGGGCGACGCGGCGGTCGTGCGGGTCCCCGCGCCGCTCCACCAGGCCGGCGCCGACCAGGTCCGTGATCAGGGTGCTCAGGTTGTGCGGGCGCATCGACAGCGCCTCGGCGGCCTGCCGCACCGACATGCCCGGCTGGCTGGCGAGCAGGCGCAGCAGCTGGATGTGGCGCGGCCGCAGCTTCTCGAACACCGCCGGGGCCGCGGTCGGCTTCTCGGCGCCGACGACCCGCCACAGCTGCCGCGCGGCCTCGACGACCTCGCCGGCGAGTTCCTCGGTGCGTCCGTCCCGGGCCGCCGTGACCGACAGGACGGTCTCGCGGGCGACCCGGTACCGACCGTTCGACGTGGCCCCGCGCGCGGTCGAGGCGGTCATGTCGGCCGCCCGTGGTCGGGCCGGCTCGGGGCTACGGGGCGCGGGGACCCGGACGAGTGGCGCCAGCGGGACAGACGGCGCCGCGTGTGGCCGCGCCGGTTCGCTGTCGGCCGCGTGGGAGCCGGGCCTGCGGGCGGTGGCGTCGGGGCCGGGACGAGGTGCGGGCGTGGGAGGGTGGGACGGCTGGGGGTGGCGACGGGCGGGAAGGTGGACCGCTCGCCCCGGAGGGGTTCCTTGAGGAGTCCGCACATCACGAAGCCTGTTCTACCGGAGTTTCCTCGCCGTTCAGTCCAAGTTTCCTGAACGTACCGAGAGTCATAGGTCCCTCCGATGAGGCACCCGACACCAGCCGTCACTGCCCGTCGGCGGCGGCGAGGCCCGGTACCGCGCCCGAAGGCCCGGTTCCGACGGTAGCCGCCAGCGCCGCCAGGCGCGATGCCGGGGCGGCCGGCCCCTCCGGGGGCGACCTCGACGGCGCGCGCGGACGGGCGCACCTGGGTGATTTGTCGAGGCTCAGACTAGCTCTGCCAGAGCAACAGGTCCGGAAGTAGACCCATCTCCGGCATAGCGGACCGGCCGGGGTGCCCGCCGTGGGCGGGCGTGGGCTGGCTGCCGGCCGGTCGGTGACGTCGGCTACTGTGAGGCGTCGTGACCAGGTACGGAACTCCTCCGGGCGGCCTGCCCGAGGGCCGCGGCGCCCTTGCCACAGACGCCGTCCATGTCGGCATCCTCGGCGACGGCCCCACCCCGCCCGCCCGCGAGGCCGGCCGGCCGGGCGCGGCGCGCCACTCCCGCGTGGCGGCCGCGTGAACTGGTTCCAGGGTGGCGTCCTCGGCGTGGTCCAGGGGCTCACCGAGTTCCTGCCCGTCTCGTCCAGCGCGCACCTGCGCATCCTGCCGGCGCTGGTGGGCTGGCCGGACCCGGGCGCGGCGTTCACGGCCGTGAGCCAGATCGGCACCGAGACCGCGGTCCTGCTCTACTTCCGCAAGGACATCGCGAAGATCGTCTCCAGCTGGGCGCGGTCCCTGAGGAACCCGAAGTACCGCGGCACCCAGGAAACCCGGATGGGTTGGCTGATCATCATCGGGTCGATCCCGATCTCCGTCCTCGGCGTGACGCTGAAGGACTCGATCGAAGGCCCCTTCCGGGACCTGCGGCTGATCGCGACGACGCTCATCGTGCTCGGCCTCGTCCTCGGCGCCGCCGACTGGTACGCGGCGC
>NZ_MBLO01000010.1 GCF_001854805.1 Pseudofrankia coriaricola | reverse complement strand
CGCCTGGTTCCTGCGTTACATCTCGACGAAGAGCTTCGCCCCGTTCGTCGTCTACCGCATCGCCCTCGGCGTGCTCCTGATCGCCCTGATCGCCTCCGGCCATCTCGACGCCCACGCCGGCGCCGACACGGCGACATCGGGCTGACCCACCCCTCCGGCCCGCACCCCTCCGGCCCGCTCGCGTCCACGCGAGTGGGCCCGAGGCACGCTCGGCCGCCGGTGGGGAGCGCTGTCGTCTGAAGGACCGCGGAACCCCCTCGCCAGCCCCGGTCACGACTTCATGCCGCGGCTGTGGAAGGCGCACCCGGACCGGTCAGGCGGGACCCGGTCAGGACAGGCTTGGTCGGGCTCAGACGACGCTGAGCCCGACGTAGTTCTCCGCGACGGTCGCAGCCGCGGCGGCGGAGCTGACGATGTAGCGCAGCTGGGACAGGGCGAGTTGATGGTCGAACGGGTCGGCCGCCGGGTCGACGTGCAGCATCGTCGTCATCAGATGGGAGAAGTGCTCGGCGCGCCATACCCGCCGCAGCGCCGTGTCCGAGTAGCCGTCGATGCCGGTCTCGTCGCCGTCGCGTAGCCAGCGGGCGAGCGCGGAGGCGAGCAGCGTGACGTCGGCGACGGCCAGGTTCAGCCCCTTCGCGCCGGTGGGCGGGACGATGTGCGCGGCGTCGCCGGCGAGGAAGAGCCGGCCGTGGCGCATCGGGGCGGCGACGAAGCTACGCATCGGCGTGATGCCCTTCTCTGTCACCGGGCCGTGGGTGAGCTCCCAGCCGCCGCCGTCCTCGAAGCGGGCCGCCAGCTCGTCCCAGATCCTGTCGTCCGGCCAGTCGGCGAGGCCAGCGTCCGGCGGGACCTGCAGGTAGAGGCGGCTGACGGTGGCCGAGCGCATGCTGTGCAGCGCGAAGCCGCGCTCGTGCCGGGCGTAGATCAGCTCGTCGCAGCTGGGGGCGACGTCGGCGAGGATGCCGAGCCAGGCGAACGGGTACTCCCGCTCGAACCGGTGCGTCCCGGCCTCGGGCAGGGCTTCGAGCGTCGCCCGGCCCAGGCCGTGGAAGCCGTCGCAGGCGGCGATGACGTCACAGGCCAGCGTGTGCTCGCGGCCCTCGTGTCGGTACCGGATCGTCGGCGTGCCCGTGGTGAGGCCGTCGAGCACAAGCGCCTCGGCCTCGAAGAGGACCTGGCCGGCGTCGGCGAGCCGGCGGGCGACCAGGTCCTTCACGATCTCGGTCTGGGCGTAGATCATGACGGCGCGGCCGCCCGCGAGCGACGGGAAGTCGATCCGGTGGCGCTCCCCGGCGAAGCGCAGCTCGATGCCGTGGTGAACCAGGCCCACCCGGTCCATCCGGTCACCGACGCCGGCGGCCCGCAGCACGTCGACGGTGCCCTGCTCGAGCATGCCCGCCCGCTGGCGGTGCTCGACGTGGCCGCGGGGCCGGGACTCCAGCACCACCGACTCGATGCCGCGCAGGTGCAGCAGGTGCGAGAGCAGCAGCCCGGCCGGCCCGGCGCCGACGATGCCGACCTGGGTGCGCGTCACCCGGCCGCTCCCCGGCGGCCTTCGCCCGCGTCTCCTCCCTCGTCGCCCTCGGCGTCGAGCGCGCCGCGGGCGATGGCGAACGGTGGCGGGGTGTGGGCGGCGAGGAAGACGGTGATCGCCGCGCCGGCCGCGGCGTCGAGGACCAGCGCCGACGAGCCAGACCTCGGCCCGTGACTCAGTGCAGGTTCCAGAGGCGGACAGCGCTGCTGTCGCCGGCTGTGACGAGGGCGGCGAGGACGTGGCCGTCGGGGGAGAACGCCACGCCGGCGCTGCCGGTGGCACCTCCGGTCAGCGGCCAGCCGAGCGCCGCGGCTTTGGAGGGGTCGGTCACATCCCAGAAATGGACACCGCCGTCGGCGCCGTCGGCGCTGACCAGCGTGCTGCCGTCGGGGGAGAACACGATGTCGAATCCCCCGTTGCTCGGGACATCGAAGATCGGCTGGCCCAGGGGCGTGGGACCAGTCGGGTCGGTGAGGTCCCAGAAACGAATGGCGGCGCCAACGGCCGCCAGCGTCCCGCCATCGGGGGAGAACGCCACCAGCCAGGCACCGCCGGAGTCGAAGGCCCCACCGACGGGGGCGGCGCTCGAAGAGTCGGTGATGTCCCAGAGGCGGATCGTGCCGTCGCCGGCGCCCACGGCGAGGCGGTGGCCGTCCGCGGAGAAGGCCAGGGCGACGATCCCTTCCGCGCGGCCGATCGGCTTGCCCACCGCTTCGGGGTTGGCGGGGGAGGTGACATCCCAGAGCTGGACGGCGCCGTCCTCGTTGCTGACGGCGAGGGTGTGGCCGTCGGCGGTGACCGCGGTGGAGCCGTTCTCGGAGGGTAGCGGTTTGCCGACTGCCGTGGGGCTCGTGGGGTCGGTGACGTCCCAGAAACGGACACTCTGGCCGGCGGTGGCCAGTGTGTGGCCGTCCAGGAAGTAGGGCACCGCCCAGGACTCGTGGATGCCGAACGGCTTGCCGAGGAGCGCCGGGGCGTCGGGCTGGTTGACGTCCCAGAGGCTGACGGCGCCGTTGCCGATGGTCGCGAGGGTGCGGCCGTCAGGGGAGAACGCCATGGTGAACGCCCTGCCGGTGAGCGGCTCGCCGAAGGGGCTGGGTGGGACACGGGCCAGGGTCTCGGCCGTGGTGACGCGGGGCGGCGACGTCGGGGTCGAGGGGCTGACCGGCGCGGAGGTCGACGCCGTCGCGGCGTCCGCGGCGTCGTTCCGGTCGGCGGTCGCGAGGATGATCGCGGGTACGGCGGCGCCGATCAGGACGGCCGCGGCGATGGCGACAACCAGCCGGCGGCGCGAAGCCCGCCGCCGCGCGCTGCCCGGCGCGCCTGCCGCGGCCGGCGGCCGCGGCGACCAGCCGGCCGCGGCGGTACCGGAGGCGGGCGGCGCTACCCGGCCGGCGGCGGCCGGTCCGCGCCGGATCGGTGGGAGCGGGGTGGTGACCATGCTGACCACGTCGGTGGCATCGTCGGACCCGGGCGGGGGAGGCGCGCCGCGCGCGGTTCTGGGGGCCGTGTGGACGCGGTGCAGGAGCAGGAGCAGCTCATCGGCGGTGGGGCGTTCGGCGGGGCTTTTCGCCATCGCGCGGGCGACGGTGGACCGCAGGGCGCCGGCGATGCTGGCGAAGTTGGGGGTCTCCGTGACGACGCGGTGCAGCACGGCCGGGGTCGGGCCCTCGCCGAAGGGAGGCCGTCCGGTGGCGGCGAAGAGGATGACCGCGCCCCAGGCGTAGATGTCGGCGGCGGCGGTCACGGGCCGGCCGAGCGCCTGTTCGGGGGCCATGAAGCCGGGGGTGCCGATGCTGCCGTGGGTCAGCATGGTGGTGGCGTCGAGCGCGCGGGCGATCCCGAAGTCGATGACCCGGGCACCCGACGACGAGAGCAGGATGTTGCCGGGTTTGAGGTCGCGGTGGACGACACCGGCGGCGTGGATCGCCGTCAGCGCGGAGGCGACCGCGACGGCGAGCCGCTCGAGCGCCGTGGCCGGCATGGGGCCGCGCTCACGGACCGCCTCGCCCAACGTGGGCCCGTCGATGTACTCGGTGACCAGGTAGGGGCGTGAGCCCTCGGTGCTCACGTCGAGGACCTCTGCGGTGCAGAACTGGGCGACTTTGCGCGCGGCCTGCGCCTCCCGCAGGAACCGTTCCCGGAACTGCGGGATCCGGGCCAGGTCGGGCCGGATCACCTTCAGCGCGACCTGCGGCCCCTCAGGGCCGGGTCTGGTGCCGCCGCCGGGCCCAGGCCCGGTGGAACCCCGGCGGCGGGCGAGATAGACGCTGCCCATGCCACCGTCACCGAGCCGCCCCAGCAGCCGGTAGGGCCCTACCGTGGCCGGGTCGGTCTCGTCGAGCGGCGCCACCCCCGGCACCACGGCCACCGCATCCTCCGGCCCGAACGACTGGCCGTGTCCGTTTTCCCCGACAGGCCTTTGGAGATCTTCTCCGCGGACCTTATATCCCGTTTCGTCGGCACCGGTGGGTGAGTAGTCATTCTGACAGAAGTGCGCCCGTCGCGGTGGGCCGCCGGCACCGGTGGTGGTGCCGGCGGGGCCGGCCCGGCGGAGACAGGCTCAGGCCCTGGGCGGCCACAGGCCGCGCAGCAGCCGGGTCCAGGGCCGAGCGCCAGGCTCGGGCGGTGGGGGCGTGCGCGGCACGCGAGCCGGCGGGCCGGGCGGCGGCGGGTAGCCGTTGGGCGGCGCCGGGTACCTGTTGGCCGGTGCCGGTGCCGGTGCCGGTGGCACTGTCGGTGTCGGTGTCGGGAAGGGCGTCGGGGGAAGCGGGAGGAGCGCGGAGCCGGCGGGCAGGCGCAGCGTGGCCTCGCCGGTCGGGTCGGGCGCGGTGGCGTCGGTCAGCCAGAGGAGGAGCTCGCGGGCGGTGGGGCGGTCGGCCGGGTTCTTCGCCATCGCGCGGGCGACGACCTGGCGCAACGCGGGGGGCAGGCCAGCCAGGTCGGGCGCCTCGCACACGACCCGGCGCAGCAGCTCGGTGATGCCCGGCTCCCCGAACGGGAGGCGGCCGGAGGCGGCGTAGACGACGTTGCCGCCCCAGGCGTGCACGTCTGTGGCGGTGGTGGACGGCTGGTCGAGGGCCTGCTCGGGCGACATGAACACCGGCGTGCCCAGCTTGCCGACGGTGATGGCGGTGGCGTCCGTCAGGGGGCGGCAGACCCCGAAGTCGATGACCCGTGCCCCGGACGAGGAGAGCATGATGTTGCCGGGCTTGAGGTCGCGGTGGATGACACCGGCGGCGTGGATCGCCGTCAGCGCGGAGGCGACCGCGACGGCGAACCGCTCCAGCTCCGCCGGCGGCAGCGGCCCCCACCCGGTCACCGCGGTGGCGAGCGTCGGGCCGTCGATGAATTCCGTCACCAGGTAGGGCCGCGGGCCCGAGACGTCGACGTCGAGCACCTCGGCGGTGCAGAACCGGGCGACCTTGCGCGCGGCGTGCGCCTCTCGCCGGAACCGTTCCCGGAACGCCGGCACCCGCGCCAGGTCCTCGTCGATGACCTTCACGGCGACCAGTGGCGCGGCGTCCCAGCCGGCGCCGCCGCCCCGGCTGTGGGTGTGGGCCGTGCCGCTCGCGCCCGGTTCGGCGCGGCCGGCACGACGAGCGAGGTAGACCGTGCCCATGCCGCCCTTGCCGAGCACGCCGAGCACCCGGTACGGCCCGACCAGGTCCGGATCGTCCGGGCCTGGCGGCGCCACGTCCGGCAGGCCCACCACGCACACTCCTACCCGAGGGCGCGGCGCCGTCTCATCCCGCCGCGACCCGCGTCGCGAATCTCCCGTAGGGCAGGCTATCCCGCGGACCATCCCGAGGCCGGTCCAGCCCGCCCGCCGCTCGCCACGGTCCCGCCCGCCGAGCCCCGACGGTTCCCGTCCGCCCAGGTCCTCGCGCCGGTCAACGCGGCGGCGGCGCGGAGGTGAAGAGGCGGCCGACGGCGCGGACGCGCTCGGCGAGCTCCGGCGGGCCGAGCACCTCGAACGGCGCGCCGACTCGGGCGAGCAGCAACATCGCCCAGGCGGGGTCGTCGGCGCTCATCCGCAGCCGGCATGGGCCCGCGTCACCCCGCTGCTCGCCGGCGTCCTCTCCGCCGCTCCCTTGCTCGGAGGGGTCGTCCCGCTCGGCGCCGTCCCGCCCGGAGGTGCCTGCCCGCCTCGCGGCCTCCCCCCGCTCCGCGGGGTCCCAGGGCTCGACGGTGGCCCAGCGACCGACCACCTGGGCCACCTCGCCCGCGGGCGCCCAGACCAGCACGTCGGCCTGCTGGCGCGCCGGGACCGAGCGGACCGCGGCGCGGACGAACGCGCCGGCGTCGCCGCCGGGCAGCGGGCGCGGGCGGAACCGGGCGCCGGTGGTCAGCGGCTGGGCGATCCGGTCGAGCCGGAACGTCCGCCAGTCGGACCGGTCGACGTCGAAGCCGACGAGGTACCAGCGCCCGGAAAGCGAGACCAGCCGGTGCGGCTCGACGTGGCGGTGGGTCGCGGCGCCCTCGTGGTCGGTGTAGCCGAAGCGCAGCCGCTCCTCCGCCCGCGCCGCCAGCGCGATGGCGGTCAGCATCCCGGCGTCGACGGGCGGCCCGCCGACCGGCACCGGCACGGTGTACGCGCCGAGCGCGTCGGCCCGGTGCCGCAGCCGGCGCGGGATCACCTGCGCGACCTTGGCCAGCGCCCGCACGGCCGGCTCCTCGATCCCCGCGACCGGCCCGGCGACGGCGGCCCGCAGCCCGACGACGATCGCGACCGCCTCGTCGTCGTCGAGCAGCAGCGGCGGCACCGCGGCGCCGGCCCTCAGCTGGTAGCCTCCGGCGACGCCCCGGCTGGCGAGCACGGGGTAGCCCAGCTCCCGCAGCCGGTCGACGTCGCGGCGCAGCGTCCGGGCGCTCACCCCGAGCCGGTCGGCCAGCTCCATCCCCGCCCAGTACCGGTGAGTCTGCAGCAGCGAGAGCAGCCGCAGCATCCGCGCGCTCGGAGAGGCCCGCTCACTGTTGCTCCCGCCGCGGGCTCTCGTCGCGGCTTCGGCCTCGGCCTCGTCGAAGGCGTCGCCGAGGACCTCGTCGGGCAGCTCGCTCGCCATGCCCACCAGGATGCCCCCAATAGCGGCCAGATCCTGGCCGCAGGACGCGCCGCTCCCGCCCGGAAGGCGCCGCCCCTGCCCGCGGGGCGGCACCAGGCCGCAAGGCGGTACCGGGTGGCAAGGCGGTACCGGGTGGCAAGGCGGTACCGGGTGGCAAGCGGCGCCGGGTGGATGGCGGGCTGGCCGTGAGCGGTCCGAGGGGTCAGCGGCCGTGCGGGCGGTCGCAGGCCATGACCTGGGTGATCTGGCCCGGGGCGAGCGCGGGCTGTGGCAGCGGGCTCGGCGCGGCGCGGTCGGTGCGCAGGCCGTCGACCACGAGGGCGAGGAAACGGCGCCACGACTCGGGCGCGACGTCGCGGGTGAAGTCGGCGACGGCGGTCAGCATGAGCTGGATCAGGGCGACGTCGGTGCCGGCGACGTCGGGGCGCAGCGCGCCGGCGTCCTGCGCCCGTTCCACCAGCGCCATGAACAGCGGGCCGATGCGGTCGCGGTCGGCCGCGATGCGGGCCCGCCCGTGCGCGGTGCTGAAGACCAGCTCCTTCAACCCCCGGTCGGCCACCTGGCGCGCGGTCGCCTGGTCGAGGAAGGCGACCAGGCCCAGCCAGGGGTCCTCGGCGCGTAGGCACTCCTCGGCGAGCTCGGCCAGCTTGCCGATCCGGTCCTCGAACAGGGCATCGATGAGCAGTTCCTTGGTCGGGAACCGGCGGTAGAACGTGCCGATACCGACGCCGGCGCGCCGGGCGATCTCGTCGGTGGTGACGTCGAGGCCCTGCTCGGCGAACGCCGCGGCCGCGCCCTCGAGGATCCGTCGCCGGTTGCGCTCGGCGTCGCGCCGCAGCGGCCGTTTGGCGGCCACCGCCCGCGTCGCCTGCTCCGTCACGCACTGATCATAGACGTCGGCCCGTCGCGGGGCCTCCCGTCCGGAAGTCCCGAGACGGTCTCGAGACGTCATGGCGAGTCATGGCCACATAGGACGCAGATCACGCGTCACCTGGGCGATCGAACCGCAGAGATGCCCTCCGCTTCTGGACAGGCTGACCGGGCAGCCCGCGCCGGCGCGACGCGTCCGTGCGTGCCCGACGAGCCGACCCGCCATCCGGCGGAGTGTCGTCGTCGGGCGAGACGGTGTTGCCCGGTCCTCTGGACCGGGTTTCGACGGTGGCGCCGGGCCTGAACCGACTTTCTGGGGAGCGAACCGCCATGCCAACCGCCGTTGACGACCCGTCGGGCATCCAACGGACAAGCGCATCTCCCAAACCGGGCAGCCTGGACAGGCGTGGCGGTGAGCTGGGCCCGGCGGTCGGTTGTTGCCACCGCGATGGGGGCAGAGAGGAAGAGTGATCTGCGCGTGGCTTCGCGTGGGGGAAGTGGATGGAGTTCCAGAATGTGACACCTGGCCGTGATCCGCCGGTGGCGGCGATGCGGACGGAGCTGCTCTGTGAGTCGGCGCAAACTCGGGTAACTCGGCTGATTTTCTCGGATGGGAGTCTGATCCGGAAGGAAGCGCTGGGGCCTGGCGGGCAGGCGCGGCTGCGTCATGAGGTGGAGATTCTCGAGCGGCTGTCCGGGGTCGAGGGAATCGTGCAGCTGGCGGTCGGAACACCGCAGTGCCCTGGGGCGATCCTGCTGGCCGACGTCGGCGGTATGGCTCTGTCAGAGCGGAGGGCTCCGCTGGATTCGGGCGAGTTGGTCGAACTGGCAGAGCTGCTCGCGCGCGCGGTGGCGGGGATTCATCGCCGGGGTGTGGTGCATCGGGATATCAACCCGGCGAACATTGTGGTGAGCGGGAATCGTGGCGTGCTGTGTCTGATCGACTTCGCGGTGGCGACGACCTTCGCGGTGGTCCAGCCGGGGTTCCTGCATCACAGGGAGATTGTCGGGACGGTGCCGTACCTGGCGCCGGAGCAGACGGGCAGGACCGGTCGCCCGGTCGATGCGCGGGCCGATCTGTACGCGGTCGGCGCGACCTTGTATGAGCTGGCCACTGGTGCGCCGCCGTTCGGTACGGGGGATCCGCTGCGGGTCGTTCATGGTCATCTTGCGCGGGTGCCCGCGCCGCCGTCTGCGGTGAACCCGTCGGTACCGGCCGGCCTGTCGGCGATCATCATGCATCTGCTGGAGAAGGAGCCGGATGATCGTTACCAGAGTGCCGACGGGCTGGTGCGCGATCTTGCCGTGCTGCGCCGGGGCGGCACGCTGGTGCGTCCCGGGGAGCATGATTTTCCGCTGCGCCCGCTGACGCCGTCCCGGCTGGCCGGGCGGGACGAGGAGATCGGCGAGCTGGGTGCGGTCTTCACCGAGGCGATGGCGGGCGGTTGCCGCGGGCTGCTCGTCAGCGGCGGGCCAGGGGTGGGCAAAACGTCCCTGGTCAATGAGTTGCGGCCGATCGTGGCCGGGTGCGACGGCTGGTTCGTGGCGGGCAAGTTCGACCAGTATCGCCAGGACCCGGAGTACGACGGGGTCCGGCAGGCGTTCCGGGCGCTGGGGCGGCTGTTGCTGGCCGAGCCGGAGGACGAGCTGGCCGAGGTGCGCGACCGGCTGCTGCGGGCGTTGGGACCCAACGCGGGACTGGCCGCCGCCGCCGTGCCGGAGATGGCGGCGCTGCTGAACGTTCCTCCAGAGCCAGGGGATCCAATGACCGCGCTGGCGCGGGCGGAGCATGTGGGGGTCGAGACGCTGCGTGCGGCCGCTTCCAGGAAGCGGCCGGTCGTGCTCTTCGTCGACGATCTGCAGTGGGCGGGGCGGGCCCCGCTCGGCTTCTTCGATCTCATCTTCTGCAGTGAGGAGCAGGTGGAGGGGTTGCTGCTGGTCGGTGCCTACCGTGAGGGCGACGTGGACGCCGCCCATCCGCTGGCGCCGATGCTCGCTCGCTGGCGTCGCGAGCTGGCCGGTCCTCGCCTGTTGCGGGTGAACAACCTGACGCCCGAAGGTCAGGCGGCGATGGTGGGCGACCTGCTGCGCCTCGCCCCTGAGGCCGCGGCCGGGTTGGCGGGGTTGATCGCGCCGGCCACCGGAGGCAATCCGTACGACACTCTGGAGCTGCTGAGCTCGTTGCGTCACGACGGGGTCCTGGTCCGCGGTGAGGACGATTGGCGGTGGGATCCGCGGGCCCTGCGTCGCGGGCTGGCGCATGTGGACGTGAGTGGGCTGCTGGCGACCCGGGCGGCGGCGCTGCCGCCGGCTACCAGGGAGCTACTGGCGGTGCTGGCGTGCCTGGCCGGCGATGTCGAGCTGGACCTTCTGGCGGCGGCGGCCGGGCTCGCGGCGGGCGAGGTCGAGCGAAGGCTCGCTCCCGCGTTCGCTGCCGGCCTGCTGGTGCTGGAGACCGAGGGTCGGCCCGGTGTGCGGTTTCACCACGACCGGACGCAGGAGTCCATCCTGGGCGATATAGCGCCGCGGGCGCGGCGCGCCATGCGGTTGCGCCTGGCTCGGCGCCTCGCCGAGCGGCCCGAGGCCTTCGCGGTCGCGGCCGGGCAGTACCTGCACGTGACCGACGCCGTGCGCACCGACGACGAGCGGCGGCTGGTGGTCAGGCTGTTCCGGCAGGCCGCCGACGAGGCGAGAGTGCTGATCAACCACGCGATGGCCGAGCGGTTTCTGGCCGCGGCATTGACGCTCATCGACCCGACCGACACTGACCAGTTGATCGCGGTCCACATCGACCGGCACGCCGCCCTGTACAGCCTCGGCCGGCTGCGGGAGACCGATGAGGAGTATCAGGCCATCGGCCGGCTGTGTACAGATCCGGCTGGGCGCACGGCCGCCACCGTGGTGCAGGTCAGCAGCCTCACCAATCAGGGCCGCCCCAGCGAGGCCGTGCGGCTCGGCCTCGACCAGTTGCGGCACCTCGGTCTCGCCGCCCCGGTCCGGGAACACCTCGGTGCGGAGATCGACCGCGGAATGGACGCGATATACCGGTGGCTTGATCAGACCAGCGAAGCTGACGATCTGCGCCGGCCGAGAATCGCTGACGATCTGCGGTTCGGCGCCATGGCGCTGGTCCATCGGCTTGTGCCCGCCGCATTCCTTTGCGACCAGGAGATGATGGCCTGGCTGGCTGGGACAGCGTTGGGGATCTGGGCGCGATCCGACCCGGATCACGTCCTTGTCGGCCCGGCCAGCGTTGGCGCCTGTGCGTTCATGGCCCGCAGGGACGACTTTCGCACCGCACACCGCGTGATACGCCGGATTCTCGCGGTCTGTCAGGCACGCGGCGATGAACGCGATATGTGGCAGGCACAATTCGTATATGTCGTCAGCATAGGCCGCTGGTTCAACCCCCTCGAGGAAAACCTATCCACGGCACGTCGTACGTTGGAAGGTCTGATCCAGAGCGGCGATCTACAGAACGCCTGCTGGACCCACTACGCACTGGTATCCGGTCTATTGGAATGCGCACCGTCGCTCGATGCCTTTGTCGCTGAGGTCGACGAAGCGCTGGCATTCGCCAGACACACTGGTAGCAGGCAGGTCGAGGAGATATTCCAGACGTACCGGCAACTCGCGACGGCGCTCCGAGCGGGGGGCCTCGCATCGGCGGCCGACGAGGCGGCCCAGCTGAGCACGCTGGCCGCCGCCCCGGTCGACGCCGCCGCTCATCTGCACATCGCCAAGGCACTCGCCGCGGCGATTCTCGATCATCCGGCTGAGCTGGCCGCGCACACGGCGGCCGTGATGCCGTTACTGCCCTCCATCCAGACGGAGTATGCGATGGCGCTGGCACGCCTGCTGCGGGCACTGGCATTGGCGGGACAGGCCCGCGAGACGAAAGCGGGCCAGCGCGGCGCCCTGTTGGCCGAGATGGACGGGTCGGTCGCGTGGCTGGCGGAGCGCGCGGCTGACGCGCCGGTCAACCTCCTGCACCTGGTGCGCCTGCTTGACGCGGAGCGAGCCTGGGCCGCGGGCAATCTACCTGAGGCGGCGTACGCGTTCGACGTGGCGCAGCGCGAGGCCGACGCGCGGGCGCGCCCGTGGCACCGGGCCCTGATCCTGGAACGATCCGCCCGGTTCTACCTGGCCCACGGCCTTGAGCGGGCCGGCTATTCGCTGCTTGCCGAAGCCCGCCGCACGTATCTGGACTGGGGTGCGACCGCGAAGGTCAGCCAGCTCGACTGGGCCCATCCGACGCTACGGGCCGGGCCGGACGGGCCGGAGTCAGCCGTCCAACCACCGACGCAGCCCGCGGCCCGCCGCCTCGCTGTCACGACCGGCACCCTTGACCTGCTCGGTATCGTCGCGGCCTCCCAGGCGCTGAGCTCCGAGACCGACATCGATGGCCTGCAGGCGAGGGTCGTGGGGGTCCTGTCGGCGATGACTGGCGCCACCGGCATCCACCTGCTGCTGCGTGACCAGCGGGAGAACGGCTGGCAGGTGTTCACCGGCGAGGGAGGTGGCTCTGTCTCGCTCGACGAGGCCGGCCGGCGGCGCCTGCTACCACCCTCGGCCGTCCTTTACTGCGAGCGCACCGGCGAACCCCTTGTCGTCGCCGACGCCAGCCGCGACGACCGGTTCGCCCGCGACCCCTACTTCCTTGTCCTGGACCGCTGCGCACTGCTGGCGATACCCATCATGATCCGGGGCGGGCTGCGGGCGATGCTGCTGCTGGAGAATCGGATGATCCGCGGCGCGTTCACCACCGCACGTCTCGAAGGAATCATGCTCATCGCCGGACAGCTGGCGGTCTCGCTCGACAACGCGCTGGTCTACGCGTCGCTGGAACGCAAGGTCGCCGAGCGCACCGAGCAGCTCGCCGCCGCCAACCAGCGGTTGGAACAGCTTTCCATCACCGACCCGCTGACCGGCCTGGCCAACCGGCGCCGCCTCGACGAGGTCCTCGACGCCGAATGGCACCGGACGGGGCACCAGGGGGCGACCCTCGCGCTGGCCATGGCCGACATTGACCATTTCAAGCTTTACAACGACCACTTCGGATACGTCGCCGGCGACCGCTGTCTGCGACAGGTCGCCGCGTGCCTGGCGGCGAACACCCGCGATACCGACCTGGCCGCCCGCTACGGTGGCGAGGAATTTGCCATCGTGATGCCCAGCACCGACGTCGACACCGCCGCCCGTATCGCCGACCGGCTCCGCTCCGCCGTCGCGGATCTGGCCGAACCAAACCCGTTGGCCGCCGAGCAGATCGTCACCGTGAGCATCGGCGTCGCTGTGGTCGCCCCGACCCCCGCAGACGACCTGGCGTCGCTGGTCGGGCTCGCCGACACAGTGCTGTACCAGGCCAAAGGCGGCGGACGCAACCGGGTGGACGTGGCACCTCCACGCTACGTATCGCAATAGGGACGCGTTGTGCGCAGCGCGGGACGACGCCTCCCCAGGAGCTGGGTGCCTTGGCTCGTCGGCAGTACCTTTGCCGCACCTTCGGCTCTGTGCACATTTCCGTGGTTACCTTGCGTTAGTGGTGGGCGAACCGGTGCACACCACGACGGACCCCTCCCTGTGAGGCTCGGGTGAGATGCCCTCGCGGGTGCGAGTTGGCTGGCCTCCGGCTTTCACCGGGATGATCGTTTGTTGGGTTGCCGCAAACAGGAAAGTGCTCCTGAGTGGGGAGGATTGGGCTTGTCGAGGGCCTGATCGATCCCGTGCCAAGGAGCACCTTCGCGGTGAAGCCTGCGGTCGCGTGCCCCTCAGGCGGCGATGAGGACCATGCGGGTGTCGCTCCACAGCTCGCCCTCGGGGACGCCGCCGGCCTGGTCGGTCCAGGCCCAGGCGCGCCAGAGGAGGCGGTCCGGGGTCGTGTAGGCGTCCCGTCCGTGGGCGATCCGGGTGTTGTCGATGGCGAGCGCTTCGCCGGCGCCGACGGCGAAGCGGGGCGCGAGGCCGCCGATGGCGTCGAGTAGCCCGCCCCAGAGCGTGAGCATCCGGGAGGTGTAGGCGGGGTCCGGGTCGTCGTCCGCCGGCCGGACGTCGATCGACCGGCGGACGGCGCGGCGGCCCGACGGGAGTGGCAGCGCCAGCGGTCCGAGCGTCGGGTGGCCGCCCGGCTCGCTCTGGTCGACCACGTGGGTGCGAGCGAACGTCGCGAGTTCGGCGCCCCGCGGGCTGCGCTCGAGCTGGGTGAGCAGCGCTTCCTGGTCGACCAGGAAGGACAGGCCGTCGCCGTCGCTGGGTGTCGCGCACAGCAGGAAGAAGACATCTGGCGCGTGGGCGCCGTAGGCGAAGCCGTCTGTATGCAGGGGAAGCATCCGGCGTGCGAGGTCCGCGTGCCGGCGTGGGTCCTTGCCGCCCGCGTCGGTCACCTCGATCGGGATGCCGGCGGCGACGAACCGGTCGCCGAGGACGGCCGCCGCGAGGCCCGCGGCGGTCTCGCGGTCGGTTCCGAGGTCGGTGAGGATGGCGGCGCCGTCGCGGTCGAGGAGGTCGCGGGCGTGCGCGGGGTCGGCGGTCCGTGTGGGCGACACCGCGCAGGCACGGGCGAACTCGGTCAGGTCGAGGCTCATGGTGTTCGGGCTCCGAGGTGAGGAGGGCCGGATCGCGGCCCCGCTGGCCAGGGTCGTTCCCGGTGTCAGGTGAACTCGCCCCGGTCCCGCCACTCGCCATACACGGGCGTTTTCCACGTCATGGCGACCACGGCTGGGACGTTAGCCCGGGGGTGTTGCCGTTGCGTTTCCGCTGGTCGTAGGCCAGGGTTTCCGGGCGAGTGGCGGCGCGATCGGCCTGCTGCTCGGCGGCCTGGTCGCGATCGTCTACGGGTTCTCCGAGGCCGAGCGACGCAGCTGGTCGGACGGAGTGACGCTCGGGCTGCTGTTCGGCGGGCTCGCGCTGCTCGTCGCGTTCGTGCTCATCCAGCGCCGGTCCGCGCAGCCGCTGCAGCCGCTGCGGGTCGTGCTCGACCGCTCACGAGATGGCTCCTTCCTGGCCGGCGGGCTGATCTCGATCGGCATCTTCGGCGTCTTCCTGTTCCTGACCTTCTACATGCAGCAGATCCAGGAAGGCGCCGAGGACGAGCCCGCGCCGGTGGCGGTCCACTTCTAGGAGGCCGCTGAACAACGCCGGTTTTGGGGTTGACGCTCGGCTGGGTGTGTCGGCCGGGCGCCCGGCTGGGTGTGGTTTCTGGCGTTCGAGGGCGTGGGTGGGCGGCGCTGGGCGTGCCCGGGGTGGTGCGGGGCTGTGTCGAGGGCTTCCGCTGTGGTTTCCGGGGGTCAGCCCGCCGGGGTGAGGGCCCAGGTGCCGGTCGGGGTACGCGTGAGGCCGAGTGTGAGTAGCCGGGTGAGGTTGACGGTTGCCATGCGTAGGTGGAGCCACTGGTCGCCCGCGGCCTGGCCGCGGTAGCGCAGCCGGCGGTGGCGGCCGTGGCCGATGAACCAGGCGATCGAGCGTTCGACCATGGGCCGGTGCTGCCGGTAGGTCTCGCGCAGGGGCTGGTCGGTGGCCCACTGCTCGCGGGCGGCGCGCAGGACGGTGTGGTGGGGGTGCAGTTCGAGGGCGCGTCCGGTCCTGTTGGTGGTGCAGCGGGCGCGTAGCGGGCAGCCGCGACAGCCCGCGCCGAACGTGACGTGGCGTTTCGGGCTGATCTTCCTGGTCAGCCCGTTCGGGCAGGTGACCGTGCCGGTCTGCTCGTCGACGGTGAAGTCGTCGAGGGTGAACCCGCCTTCCACCGCGGGGCGCAGCCCGACCGGCCTGCTGACCAGGGTGTGCCCGGCCTGGGCCAGGTCGGCCCGGGCCTGTCCGGTTCCGTAGGCCGAGTCGCCGAGGATCTCCAGGTCGGTGGCCGGTTCGTCGGCGAGCAGGCCGACGGCGACGGCGGCTTCCTGGTTGTCCTCGCCGGTTGCCTTCGTGAGCTTCCCGTCGGTGAACAGGCCGGTGTCCGGCTCGACGACGACGTGGCCCTTGTAGCCGTCCTGGCGGTGGCTGACGGTCTTGTGGACGTGCCGCGCCTGCGGGTCGACGGTGGAGATCACCCGGTCCGGGGCGACCTTCCGCGCGATCCGCCACCGCCCGTCGGTCCCGTCGGAGCCCTCGGCCGGCTCGACGTCCTGCCCGGCGACCAGCGCGAGCAGGCCCAACGCCCCGGTGGCCGTCTCGTCGAGGTCCCGCGCCTCGGCGAACGCGGCCAGCACGGCGCGCGCGTCGCTGACCAGCGCCGAGACCAGGCCATCGCGGGCCGCCGGGTCCTCCCAGTCGATCCGCGGCTTGCCCGCCTGCGCGTAGTCATGCGCCGTGCACCGCTCGGCGACGACCTCGCCGGCACCGGGGACCTGCCGGACGGCCCGGCGGATCGCCCCGACCAGCTGGGTGACCGTGTCCTGGGTCGCGACCGCGTCATCCAACACCATCGAGTCCACCGCCCGGCGGGTCTTCCCCGCCAGCACCCCGGTCTCGGCGACGATGCCCCGCACCGCCTCGAAGATCCGGTTCGGCCGATCCGACCGCGCCAGCCGCCCCCGCCAGTACGTCAACACCGTCGGGTGATAGCCCTCATGATCCAACGGCAGCCCGCAGGCGACCTTCCACCGCAGGTCACACCGCAGCGCCTCCATCGCCTCCCGATCGGAGAACGCGTGCAGGCTCTGCAACACCAGCACCGACGCGGCCACCTCACCCGGCACCGACGGCCGGCCCGTCACCGACGGGAACAGATCCACGAACAGACCCTCGTCGAACATCACCCGACGGTGCTCCGCCAGCAGCCGGTACATACTGCCCGCCACCACCAGATGCCCGACCAGCGCATCGGCGTCCAGCAACTCCCGGTCCGACCGGCTCCTCCCCAACACCAACCAATGATCCCAAACATCATGATCAGCGCCGGGGAGGCGCGCCGACGTTATTCAGCGGTCTCCTAG